>NZ_CP056087.1:634579-1269159 GCF_001839655.2 Pseudomonas argentinensis | reverse complement strand
CTTCACTATCAACCACGCGAAGGCGGCGGCGCCTGCTTCCGTATCACCTTCGCGCATCCGCGAAAACTGAGCTGAACGACCTGATGAATCGCCAGAGAGCCCTGATTGTCGACGACGAACCCGATATCCGCGAACTGCTGGAGATCACCCTCGGGCGCATGAAACTCGACACCCGCAGCGCCCGCAACGTCAAGGAAGCACGCGAGTGGCTGGCCAAGGAGCCGTTCGACCTGTGCCTGACCGACATGCGCCTGCCCGACGGCAGCGGCCTGGACATCGTGCAGCATATCCAGCAGCGCCATCCGCAAACGCCGGTGGCGATGATCACCGCGTTCGGCAGCGTCGACACGGCGATCAACGCCCTCAAGGCCGGCGCCTTCGACTTCCTGACCAAGCCGGTCGACCTGGGCCGCCTGCGCGAACTGGTGAACACCGCCCTGCGCCTGCATGCCGCCGAGGAAGGCGAAGCACCGGGCAGCAGCCGCCTGCTGGGCGAGTCGCCACCGATGCGCGCGCTGCGCGGGCAGATCCAGAAGCTCGCGCGCAGCCAGGCGCCGGTGTACATCAGCGGGGAGTCGGGCAGCGGCAAGGAACTGGTCGCCCGGCTGATCCACGAACAGGGCCCGCGCCGCGAGCGTGCCTTCGTGCCGGTCAACTGCGGCGCGATTCCCTCCGAGCTGATGGAAAGCGAATTCTTCGGCCACAAGAAGGGCAGCTTCACCGGCGCCGTCGAAGACAAACAGGGCCTGTTCCAGGCCGCCAATGGCGGCAGCCTGTTCCTCGATGAAGTGGCCGACCTGCCGCTGACCATGCAGGTCAAGCTGCTGCGCGCCATTCAGGAAAAGGCCATCCGCGCCGTTGGCGGCCAGCAGGAAGTGGTGGTCGACACCCGCATCCTCTGCGCCACCCACAAGGACCTGGCCGCCGAAGTGGCGGCCGGCCGCTTCCGCCAGGATCTCTACTACCGCCTCAACGTCATCGAGCTGCGCGTACCGCCGCTGCGCGAGCGCCGCGAGGACATTCCCCTGCTGGCCGACGTGATGCTCAAGCGCCTCAACGAAGGCATCGGCCTGCCACCGGTCAAGCTCGACGGCCCGGCGCTGGAGAAGCTCAAGAGCTACCGCTTCCCCGGCAACGTGCGCGAATTGGAAAACATGCTGGAGCGCGCCTACACCCTGTGCGAAGGCGACGTGATCTGCGCCAACGACCTGCGCCTGGCGGACGCCGCGCCGGCTGGTGAGAACGGCGACGCCAGCCTGGCGCAGATCGACAATATCGAGGATTACCTGGAAGACGTCGAACGCAAGCTGATCATGCAGGCCCTGGAAGAAACCCGCTGGAACCGCACGGCAGCAGCGCAGCGCCTGGGCCTGAGCTTCCGCTCGATGCGCTATCGCCTCAAGAAACTGGGCATCGACTGAGACCGTAGCCTGCGGTTGAGCGAAGCGATACCCAGGTGCTTGCGATCTGGCAGTTCGCCCCTTACTGCAAGCGCCCCGCCGGTGAGTACGGTGCCGGGTCGATGATCGGCTCGCGTCCCAACATCAGATCCGCCAGCAACTGGCAGGATGCCGGCGCCAGCACCAGCCCATTGCGGTAATGCCCGCAATTCAGCCACAAGCCCGGATGCTTCGGCACCTCACCAATAAACGGAATGCCCTCGGGGGAGCCGGGGCGCAGTCCGGCCCAGTGGCCCACCACCTCGGCATCGCGCAACGCCGGTAGCAGCGTCTCGGCAGAAGCCCGCAGGCTGGCCAACGCCTCATCGGTTGGTGTCTTGTCGAAGCCGGCATGCTCCAGCGTACTGCCCACCAGGATGTGCCCGTCGCGCCGCGGAATCGCATAACGCCCGCCAGCCAGTACCATGCTCGGCAGGAAGTCTTCGGCGCACTTGAACAGGATCATCTGCCCCTTGACCGGCTCCACGGGCAGCGCCAGCCCGAGGCTCTGCAGAACCTCCCCGCTCCAGGCTCCAGCAGCGACAACCACCTGCTCGGCCAGCATCTCGCCCTCAGCGGTACGAACCCCGATTATGCGCTCGTCATCACGGACAAACTGCAACACCGGGCTGTGTTCAAGCAGCGTAACGTTCGGCAAATTCTGCAGGGCGGCTCGCAGCGCCTTGACCAGCCGCGGGTTACGCACATTGGCCACGCCGGGCATATAAATGGCGCGCTCGAATCCTTCACCCAGTACAGGGACCTGGGCATAGGCGGACTCGACAGGCACCTCATGCAGCGGCCGCCTCGCTCGTTGCGCCCAGGCCAGCGCTTCGGCCTGGTCGTCCAGATCCAGCCAGTACAGCCCTGTGACATGCACTTCGGGATCAATGCCAGTGGTCGCCAGCAGGCGCTCGCCAAAGCCCGGATAGTAATCCTGCGACCAGTGCGCCAGGGCCGTTACCGCCTGGCTATAGCGCCACGGGTAAAGCGGCGAAACAATTCCGCCCCCCGCCCAGGACGCCTCTCCCCCGACCGGCCCGCGATCCACCAGCGTGACCCGCTTGCCCGCGCCCGCCAGCAGATACGCCGATAACAACCCGATGATCCCACCGCCGATAACGATTACATCCGTACGCACAACCCACCCCATCGCCTGACGGCATGCCTTGACAGTGACACCTGAGGGTGTAAACAGAAAAAGCAGCCAGGAAGGCCGCTAATGATACGCGCATAGGGAGGTGCATCATGAATAGAGATCAACAGAAAGCTGTAGGGTTAGTGGATCTGCTGGTCACTCTGACAGTACTCAGCATTGTAGTGAGCCTAGCAATTCCGGAATTACGCAGCATCATTCAAAAAAATCAAGACGAAGCACTGCGTAATTTGCTTCTTTCGCATCTATCTCAAACCAGGATGCATGCCGTCACTAATAATCGCCCCTACATACTATGCGGTTCCTCGGACGGGATTATTTGCGATGGTGATTGGAGCAGCAATTGGCTGGTACTGAAGAGTGCAGACGATGCGCCGCTACACTGGCACCAGCTGAACACAAGAAAAAACCTCTGTTGGAGCAGGCAGGATAAATCTATTACCTATCATCCGAATGGCACCAGTCCGACCAGTAACGGGCGCTTCGCATTGTGTGATGGGGGGATAGCGAGCTGGCACCTAGTCCTAAATCGTCAGGGCCGTGTTCGCCAGGCCAGGCCTAGCGAAGGCAATGCCTGCTGCATAGCCGAGTCGTCCTGAGCGACCCGCCCTATCTCTATAAACCGGTCATCCACTTCGGATATCCGTCTGTCTACGGGATTAAGACAAGCCCTCAGCAGCAAAGCGAAAATGCAGGCTCAGGATTCGGGAATCTTTTCATGCCGAAATATCGCCATCAACTGGGCTTTACGCTCATTGAGCTCATGGTCGTGGTTGCCCTATTGGGTATTTTCGCTGCAATCGCACTGCCCAGTTTTTCATCCCTGATTAAGAACAACCGTGTTCAGGGGGACAGTGCCGAGCTGCAAAGCTTGCTGGCCTACGCGCGTAGCGAAGCGGTGACGCGCCGCACCATCGTAACGTTCAGCAATACGCAAGGCGTCTGGGCAGCAAGTATTACCAGCGGCAATACCACGACGACGCTGCGCTCGTTCACCGCCAACACCGTGAACGTTTCGGCGAACCCGACGAGCGTGGCGTTCAGACCCGACGGCACGGCATCGGCTGCGGCGAAGTTTACGCTCTGCAGCGGCACCGACTTTGCCAATGGTTATGAGGTAGCCGTCGCCATAACAGGCTCCAGCCGCCTCTCACAGCGTGGCAAGACCGCGGCGAATAACACAGTCGCATTAACGAGCTGCACATCATGAAGAACCGCAGGCGCCAGACCGGCTTTAGCATGATCGAAGTGTTGGTCACCTTCCTTCTCATCACCATCGGCATCCTTGGCATGATTGCCTTGCAGGGGCGTGCCATCGGCTATACGCAAGACTCCGTGCAGAGAAACACAGCCGCAATGCTGGCCGATGATCTGCTGGAGCTTATGCGAGCCAACCTCAATGAGACCCTTGGCGCCAACGGCCTGCCCAAGTCCACTTCAGGCTATTACAAGGCCAAGGGCGCGGACTTCGGTGCAGTAACGGATGCGAACTGCGCTACGACCTCGACAATCGCATCGCGGCAACTGGCCTGTTGGGCCAGAGAGGCAGCCAGGCGACTTCCAGGGGCTAGCGATATTCTCAACAGTGAGTTCTATGTTTGCCGCTCGGCTGCGGTTGGCACCTGCAGCTCGAATGGATCGGCGATAGAGATTCAGCTGGCTTGGAAAGTCAAAAGCGGCGAATGCCTCGATAGCAATGCTGCATCCGACTCCGATCTGACAATCTGCCGTTACCGGCTGCGCAGCGAGCTCTAGAGGCAGATGATGAACAAGAAACAGCAGGCAGGTTTGTCCTTGATCGAGCTGATGGTCGCCATGGCGATCAGTAGCTTTCTCATTCTCGGCGTGACCCAGATTTACATCGATAACAAGAAAAACTACCTGTTTCAACAAGGCCAGGCCGAGAACCAGGAAAACGGCCGGTTCACGATGCAGATACTTGAACAGCACTTGGCAAAAACAGGGTATCGCCGTGAGCCAACGGATAGCATGGATACGGCATTCCCTGCATTGACGGACACGCCTACCGGATGCGCATTCAACGTTGGAGAAGTCATAAAGCGGGTTGACGCAAAAACCATCTGTATTAGATTCCAGCCGAGAGACCCAGCAGAGGTTGACTGTTTAGGTAATGGTCGCCCTGCAAACGCGAGTGTTATCGTCACCCCCTACACAACCCCGGCGGTATCTTTCGTTGAGAAGCTCAGCATTAATAATGCTCGTCAATTAATTTGCAGTAGCAGTGCATCCGATACTGCACAAAGCGGCACTCTTATCGAAGGTATAGAAGATTTTCGCTTTGACTATGGTGTTAGCGCCGCAGGCAGCAGAACAATAAGTAGCTACAAGGCAGAGCCAGCTGCCAGCGAGTCCATTCGCACAGTGCGGTACTCGGCATTGATGAATACATCGCTGGAAAACATCAGCCAAGATGCAGCGTTCAAAACCTACAAAGAATGGTATGGCTCTGAGGCAAACACCCCCACTAATGGGCGTGCGTACCAGATCATCAGGAATACGGTAATGCTACGGAATCAGATGCCATGAGCCGCTATCACTTTAAAGCCAGACAACAGCGGGGCGCTGCGCTGTTCATTGCCTTGATTCTACTGCTGATCATCACGGCTTTAGCCATCTCGAGCATGCGTGAGTCGACATTGGAGGCACGCATAACTGCCAATACCATCGAAAGCAAACGCTTGTTCAACGCGGCCGAGGCGGGGCTGCGTGAAGGTGAGCGGCGCATCGCACTATCCGCCAGCCCACTGGACTCGTGCGGCAGTATCCCCTGTATCAAAGGTGTAGCGACTACTTACACCACTGACTTCAGCACTGCACATGCCTATAGCGGGGTGGATGGTGCGACAGCAATGTCCAGAAATGTGCACTGGTATATCAGAGATACCGGCGCAGGCGCTGCAGAGAGCCAGGCTATCGACCCAACCTATGGCGCAGCAAGCGGGAGCAGAAGCGGCGGCGGGGTCACGGCCAAATACTATGAAATAAACAGCCAAGCCTACAATTCCAGCGCTTCGAGTGCAGCCGCAAGCTGCACGATAGATGTCATTTGCCTGCGGTCGGTTGTCGTCCGCCTTTATACCGACTAACCCGGAGCACCCCATGAACAACACACTTATCGCCAGCCTTGCTCTGGGCGTCTCTTTGTTTTCAGCGAATATACTCGCTGCACCCGCGCAGAGCCCGATTTTCGTCAGCGCGTCCGTACCACCGCTTAACATGCTTGTCATGGGACGTGATCACAAACTCTACTATGAAGCCTATAACGATAGTTCGGATCTGGATGGTGATGGCGTTATCGACATCGGCTACAAGGGCTATCGAACCAAAACCGTCAACAACGTCACAACCTCAGTAATAGACTATTACGGCTACTTCAATTCCAAAGTCTGTTATACCTATCAGAACAGCAGATTCGAACCTGTATCAACAGGCACCGGTGCGACAGGTAAACAATGCTCCAACGCTTGGAGTGGAGACTTCCTCAACTACTTGGCCACGTCCCGTATGGACGCTCTTCGGAAGGTCCTCTACGGTGGCTATCGAAGCACTGATAGCGCATCCGAGACTGTACTTCAAGGCGCATTCATTCCTCAGGATGCCCATACCTGGGGAAAGGAATACACGAGTCAGGCTGTCGATGGCTATAACATAAGTGATTTCGCGCCTTTATCAGCCCCGAGCACAGGCTACCGGCATCTTATTGCCGCTGCCTCCTTATCTGATAACGCTATACCAAAGCTGCGAGTAATGACTAACACGCCGCTTCGAGCATGGAACTGGGTGTCTATCGAACGTCCGGTGGCTGGTGATGAATGCGTTAATGCCGGAGGCTCAAGAATTACCTGTCTCAATGCCGGACCTAAAAACGGCTGGGCACTTGTTCCTGCTGCTAACCTCTCAAACCTGCAGATTACAACGTGGGCAAAAGCAAACGGCACACACCCAAACAACAAAGCCGGCATGGATTCTTTGTTCACGAATGACGGGACAACCTCGCGCCGCTGCGGAATCAAGAGCATTGATCAAATTTACACCACTGGTTCCAATAATAATCCATTCGCAGGAGTGAGAACCACCGGCGGCCAAACATGCACCCACGATTTTTACATCACGCGAATTGAAGGAAAAATAATTATACCCAAAAATGGAAATTATAAATTTTCCATCGATGGCGACGATGCTGTTGATGTAACAATTGGGACCAGCACTTTTGGCTGGTACGGTGGTCATGGGAGCAACGGCTCGGGCACAGACACCCGCTCCCAAACAATTGCACTGAACGCAGGAGTCTACGATATCACCTTCCGCCATGAGGAAGGTGATGGCGGCGATAACTGGGGTTTATACTGGCAAGTTCCTGGAGAAACCGCCGATGCCTCGACACGTACAGACTACAACATTCAGGTGCTCACCTGCCCTAACGACACAAGATCAGGATCAACCACCACATCCAGGGCAGCACTACGGGAATCAAACTGCGCTATATATACCAATGGCAACTACAAGCCAACCGGTATTCTTCACGACTATGGCCAGACAGAAAGAATGCTGTTCGGTCTATTGACGGGCTCTTACAAGCAGCACTTTAACGGTGGCACTCTCAGAACGAACGTACAGAGTTTCGCACGTGAATTAACCACCAGCACCGGTCAGTTTTGCCTGAACGGAAACTGCGGGACAGCCAGCACCAACGTCAGCGGCATTGTCGACAATATCAACCGCCTGCGCACGTATGGCTTCAATTACAACAGTTATGAGTACAATACTGATCGCTGCACTTACAACATGAACCCAACCTCTAATCTCAGTGCTGACCCATGCTATATGTGGGGCACACCCACCGCCGAGATGATGTACGAAGCAATGCGCTATTTTGCTGGAGCAACTGCGCCCACCAGCGAATATGACTATTCGGGTACGACGCCTGACTCCAGCCTTGGTCTTGCCAAACCCGATTGGGTTCCGCCGTATGCCGCAGCCCCTACAGGTGCTGGCCGCCCGAGCTGTTCTGTTCCGGCAATGACAGTGCTCAGCGACATCAATCCTAACTATGACTGGAAATTGCCTGGCAGTAATTGGACTACCACGGTAACGGGTACTGGCAATCCCAGCTCTATCAGCAGTTTCAACGTCAGCACTGAAACGAATGCAATCGGCGCAACCGAAGGGCTACACGGAACATCGGTATTTATTGGCGAGTCCGGCACCACCGCGGATAGCGCGCCGACGCAGAAAACAATCGACACACTAGCCAGCATTCGTGGCTTGGCGCCTGAAGAGCCTGGCAAACAGGGCACCTATTACTCGGCAGGTGTCGCACGTTTTGGAGCCAATAACAATATTGGCGGCTCTAAGCCGTTGCTGACCTATGCCGTCGCGTTGGCCTCGCCATTTCCCAAAATCGAATTCCCGGTGGGGGAAAATAAAATCACGCTTGTACCGTTTGCGAAGTCGGTGCAAAACCCGGCAGCGAACCAATACCAGGCTACCAACCAACTGGTCGACTTCTATGTTCAGAAGATCGCAAACACCTCACCAACAAATTCCGATCCTACAGTGAACAATGGCAACCCTTATGCAGAGTTCCGCATCAATTGGGAGGATAGCGAACAAGGCGCTGACTTCGATATGGATGCGATTGCGCTCTATACTCTGGCGGTCGATAACGCGGGCAAGCTGAACGTAAATCTGAAATCCGAATATGCTGCGGGTGGCGCCAAGCAACATATGGGTTACACCATTTCAGGCACAAACGCTGACGGCCTTTACTTGGAAATATGTGACCTGCGCGACGGTATAAGCAATAGCGGCCAACGAAGTGACTGTGACGGCCAGACCTCCTATCGCCTTAACACTCCACCCGGCAGACCGGCAGGTTGGTGCATCGCCAACCAAAACAGCTCCGAGTGCACAGGTTTGCCACCTACAGCGGATCGTCAGTTCACCGCTACAGGTATCGGGGCTACGATTCTCAAGGATCCACTTTGGTACGCGGCCAAATATGGCACTACTGCCGCCAACTGGGATACCACAGGGGATGGTGTGCCTGATAACTATTTCCTGGTTACTAACGCGTTGACGCTGAAGGATCAACTGGCCAAGGCCTTCAATGATCTCTCGCAGCGAAATGCTTCGGTATCTCGCCCGGCAGCTGGGCGTGAGCCAGTGAGTGGCTCTACGTCCACGGCACAGGCAGTTTACAGAACGACCTTCGATATCGAGAACTGGTCTGGCGACCTGATAAAAGAAAATGTCTCAGCTACCGGCGTTAGGACGATTGCCTGGAAAGCCAGCGAGAAAATACCAGCCTCTCGTAATATCAATCTGGCAGGAGGCACTGCCGCCTCCAAGATGCAGACCTTCAATTGGAGCAATCTGGCGGATAAAACGTTTAACGGGGTCAATCTGCAGACAGAGCTCAACAAAAACGCCAGTGGCACCACCGATAACTATGGCGCAGCTCGAGTAAGTGTCATTCGGGGCGAAAGTTGCTCGAGCCTCACTGGCTGCGCAACCTTGCGCAGCAACGCACCCAAGCTCGGCGACATTGTCGGCTCAAGCCCGGTAGTCGTGGCCCAGCCACAGAAGCTCAGCTACGTGGCAGACTCCTATGATGGCAGCGCTGGCACATACGCTGCCTTCAAAGCCCAAACTCGCCGCGCTCAAGTTTATGTGGGTGCCAACGACGGCATGCTGCATGCTTTCGATGCGGCTACTGGCGTAGAGAAATTCGCGTTCGTACCTACTGCAATCATTGCAAAATTGCCAAGTTATACGGCCACTGACTATGC
Source organism: Pseudomonas argentinensis (assembly GCF_001839655.2). Classification (NCBI taxonomy): domain Bacteria; kingdom Pseudomonadati; phylum Pseudomonadota; class Gammaproteobacteria; order Pseudomonadales; family Pseudomonadaceae; genus Phytopseudomonas; species Phytopseudomonas argentinensis. The sequence goes on along the minus strand of NZ_CP056087.1, from coordinate 1,259,752 downwards.
CAGCAAAACCAGTGATAACCATAAGTTCTATGTAGATGGTTCCATTGTCGTCGACGATGTTTACTTTGGTGGAGCATGGCGCACCGTGCTGGTCGCGACACTAGGTGCTGGCGGCCGGGAAATATTTGCTCTCGATGTAACCGACCCAGATGCAATCAAACTGCTGTGGGAATTCAATACCGACAGTATCGGCAGCAAGCTGAATGCGGACGGAACCGGACTGTGTACGGCGCAAAATATCGCTACCTGTCGCCCCAGTGACATGGGCTACGGCATAGGTACTCCAACCATCGCTCGCCTACACAACGGTACCTGGGCAGCGGTCTTCGGCAACGGATACGACAGCCCGAACTCAACCAGTGGAAAAGCGGTGTTGTTCTCACTGAACATCCAGACGGGCGCACTGATCAGAAGGCTTGATGCACAAGGCACTGCCAATACAGCCAACGGGCTTTCAACGCCTTTGCTCGTCGACAACAACAGTGACGGTAACGCTGACTATGCGTACGCCGGAGACCTACTCGGCAACCTGTGGCGATTCGATCTGTACGACTCGACTAATAGCAATCTGAACAAGAGTACAACAGCCAGTGCCGCCAACATGCGAGTATCCTTCGGGGAACCCCGCTGTATACCGCGAAAAGCGCAGACGGCGTAGTGCAGCCCATAACGACAGTTCCTTCTGTAGTGCGACACCCGTCCAAACAGGGCTACATCATCATTTTCGGCACAGGCAAGTATTACGAGAGTACTGACAAGACAAGCACGGCGTTGCAGACCCTATATGGTGTGTGGGATCGTCAGACAATTGGACAAAGCGCAACCAGCACGCCTGCTCTCGCTCGCTCGAATCTGCAGGCCCAGAGTATTTCGTCAACCACGGCGACCTTTACCAATGCCGGAGTTACTACATCGCAGACAGTACGCATGATCAGTGAAACCGCAATCAACTGGAATACGGGTGCATCGGGAAGCACCGGAAAGTACGGGTGGTTTCTGGATCTCAAGGTTGGCGACACGCTGAGAGGGGAAAGGATCGTCGACAAGATGATCGTTTTCGGTGAAGCACTTATTGTCGCGACCCGTACACCGAACAGTGACCCCTGCGCATCAGGCGTAGACGGCTTTTACTACGGACTGAACCCCGCCACTGGCAGCCGTACGAAATTCAACGTATTCGACCTTAATGGTGACGGGAAAGTGGACGCTTCGGATAGTAATAATGGCTCTGTGGTTTCCGGTACATCGGGCGGCGCAGGTGGCTTCATTATTGTGAATAACCCAGGTGGGAACGAAGGTACAGGCGCCTGTTTGATAGGTCCGGATGGCAAATGCCTCGGCGTCAGCCCAGGGCCTGGCTCGATTGGCAGACAGTCCTGGCGTGTAATCCCGGAAACCACTACCAGCCCTTGATTAACCAAGGGGCCGGCGCTACCGGCCCTATAGGAAGGACATGAGATGCGACATCAGGAAACTGGCTTCACGCTGATCGAGCTGATGATCACGGTAGCAATCATCGGCATACTCGCGGCCATCGCTTACCCGAGTTATCAGGAATATGTGCTGCGAGGCAACCGCACCGAGGGCATGGCAATGCTCAATGATGCGGCTGCTCGCCAGGAGCGCTTCTTTGCTCAGAACAACTCATATGCCGATACAGCAGCAAAGTTGGGTATGAAAGATGATTCACCCAGCGGGTTTTACACGCTGACTATCGGGGATGTGACTGCCTCGACCTATACTCTAACTGCTACCGCGAAAGGAGCGCAGAGGCGTGATAGCAAATGTGCAAACCTCGGTCTGAACCAGGCGGGAGTCAAATCGAAGACAGGAACGGCATCGGTTGCTGATTGCTGGAAGTGACTCAGTAGACAGGTGCTGGCTGCCATAACAGGTAGTCAGGCGCCTCTCAACTTTATTGATGAAGGCGAAAGCATCAAGCCTTAACAAGTGCATCTCCCCTCGCTACTGCTACTATCACCCCCTGTCATTCGATGCGACCAAATCGCCAGCATTGCGGTCGTACGCCGATAACGAAACAACAACGGATCGATGATGCAGGACAATCCGATTTGGACGCTCCCCCCGCGCAAGCAGCGCAGCCGCCTGGCTGAAGACCTGGTTGCGAAGATTTCCCAGCACATGCGCGACGGCACGCTCAAGCGTGGCGAGAAGCTGCCGGCCGAGCTGGATATCATGCGCGCCGAAGGGGTCAGCCGTACCGTGGTGCGCGATGCGCTGTCGCGCTTGCAGGTGGCGGGCCTGGTGGAAACGCGTCGTGGTGTCGGCACCTTCGTGTGCGACATGCCGGCAGCGCCCGAGCTCAAGCTTGGCCCGGCGACCATCAGTACCGCCGAGGACGTGCTGGAGCTGCTGGAGTTGCGCATGAGCCTGGAGGTGGCGGCGGTTGGCCTGGCGGCGCAGCGGCGCACGCCCGAGTCGCTGCAGGAGATTCGCGTGGCGCTGGATGCCATCCAGCAAGGCGCCGTGCAGCTGCCGGCGGGCCTGCCGATCAGTGCGGACTTCCAGTTCCATATCAAGATCGCCAAGGCGGCCGAGAACCCGCACCTGCTCGATATCATGAAGCACCTGGGCGCCAAGCAGATCCCGCGCAACAAGTTCAACTCGGCCTACAAGGCCCATGAGGACGGCGAGGCCTACAAGGAAAACCTCAGCCTCGAGCACGAGATGATCTACGAGTCCATTGCCCGCGGCGACGTCGACTGCGCCCGGGCGGCCATGCAGTTGCACCTGATCAACAGCCGCGAGCGCCTGCTCAAGGCCCAGCGCCGCGCCTGAGCAGGCGCGGGGCGAGTCGCCCTCGCGGCAGAATGAATCGCGCCGCAAACGCCGGTAACGCTGAATGGCCGCCATTGCTTCGCGCCGGGGCGGCGCGCCTACGGGTGGGGCGCATGCAATCAGACAGGAGCCCCGACCCGGCGCCGATCATGCCCCCATGACCACCTGGCATATCCCAAAAATACCAACGCCGGGGCTATGGCCAAGCCCCGGCGTTGGTTTGCGGTGGTCAGTTTCTTCTTGGAGCCTGTCCACGATCTTTTTAGACGACATGAAAGAAGCTGCTACAAGGCAAAAGCAGCCGTTCCCTATGTAGGGTGGACAACGCTCTTTTTGTCCACCATGGGATCGCAGGGCGGTGGACGGGAGAAGCGTCGTCCACCCTACGCCTGATTCATTGTGGGAGCGCCTCGCGGCTGCTCCCGCCACTCAGCTGCCAAAATCGACGAACCTGAGCTTAAGACCTTGAACAGGTTTACATGAAGTTGTACTGCACCCCGACACGCCAGCGCATCTGACGGTCATCCTCGGTGGGGCTGACGCGGATATCGCCGATCTCGAAGAACGGTGCCCAGGACTTGTCCCACTTGTACTTCACCACCAGGTTCTGTTCGTAGTCGCTCTTCTTGTTGTCGTAGCGGATATAGTCGGTCTTGAAGTGGATGTACTGGTATTCGTACGACAGCCTGCCGGCCGGGGTGTAGCCCAACCAGCCCTCGTATCGCTGGGTGTTGCGGTTGTCGGAGCCGCGGTCCGGCACGTCTTCGTCGATGCGGTCGCGGTTCAGCTTCAGGGCGTCGAAGCGATAGCGGGCGGCGACGTAGAACTGGTCGTTGAGCCTGTGGGTGTAGCGCACGCCGAATTTGTAGGTGGTGCCGTTCTCGGTGCTTTCCAGCTGGATGGCCGGCTGCCAGGTCGATACCGCGTTGGGCTTGTACTGGTAGCTGGTGGTCAGCTCGTGGCCGCTCGACACCATGTTGTCGAAGGCGACGTCCTTGCGATCACCGGCGGTGCGGTACTTGAGCTCCCCTTCGAACCCCCAACCGTTGTCCATGCGGTATGACAGCTTGACCCGGTCGGCATGCATGCGGTCGTCGTCCAGGTACTGGTGGCGGTAGTTGATCGAGGCGCTGTCGGCCCATGCACTGCCGGCGGCGGCAGTGGACAGCAGGCAGGCGAGCAGACGCAGCGTGAGTGTGTTCTTGTTCATCGTGGTGACCTTCTTATTGTTTTCTATGGGTTGAGTTTGTGTTGCCCGGTTTTCTGGCAAAGCGCCGCCCTGCAGCGCCATGCCCGCATGTTCGGATTCCAGGTAAAACCACCGCGCAGGCGAGCCCGTGCCGCGAGCCCGAGGGCCCGTTTCAGAGGTCTTGCAGCAAACGCGCTAAGACGCGGTGGGGCGCGTCAGGCCTTCGCCTGAGCGCTCGGGTATTGCCCCATCAGGGCGGTGCGACGGCGCCGATGTCGCGGCTGGCATCGACCAGCAACTGGGTGTAGGCGTGCTCGGCACGGTTCTGCCCCAGCAGCGCGGTGTCGAGGGTTTCGACGATGCGCCCGTGCTGCATCACCGCCACGCGATCGCAGAGGTGGGCGACCACGCCCAGGTCATGGGTAACCATCAGGTAGGTCAGGCCTTCCTGCTCGCGCAGATCGGAGAGCAGGTTGAGGATCTCCGCCTGCACGGACACGTCCAGCGCCGAAGTCGGCTCGTCGAGCAGCAGCACACGCGGCTCGAGAATCAAGGCACGGGCGATGGCCACGCGCTGGCGCTGGCCACCGGACAACTGATGGGGATAGCGATAGCGGAAGCTGTCGTTGAGGCCGACCTTGTTGAGAATCGTGGTGACCCGATCCGCGCGGTTGCCGATGCCATGCACGGCCAGCGGTTCGCTGAGCGCCGAGTCGATGGTGTGCCGCGGGTGCAGCGAGCCGTAGGGGTCCTGGAAGACCATCTGCACCTGACGGAAATGCGCCAGGTCCAGCTTGTGGCGCAAACCGCGCCCGGCGATGCGCAGTTGCCCTTCCCAGTGCCGGTACTGCCCGGCCAGGCAGCGCAGCACCGTGGTCTTGCCCGAGCCGGACTCGCCGACCAGGCCGAACGACTCGCCCTCCTCGACGCGCAGGGCGACGTCGTAGAGCACCTGACTGCGCGCGGCGCTGTCACCGAAACTGAGGTTGAGTGAATCCACTTCGATCATGGCCATGGGATGCTCCTCAGTGGGTCAGCCAGAGGGGATCGCGCTGCAGATTGGGCAGGCGCGGACGGGGGCGGTCGATGCTTGGCAATGCAGCCAGCAGGCCCTGGGTGTAGGGATGCCTGGCGTTGTCCAGGTCAGCGGCGTCCAGCGCCTCGACCACACGGCCGGCGTACATCACCAGCACGCGGTCGCAGAAGCTGCGCACCATGTTGAGGTCGTGGCTGATCAGGATCAGCCCCAGGTCGCGCTGGCTGACCAGCTCGTCGAGCACGCTGAGCACCTGGCGGCGCACCGAGACGTCGAGCGCCGAAGTCGGCTCGTCGGCTACGATGATGTCGGGGTCGGTGATCACCATCATGGCGATCATGATGCGCTGCGCCATGCCGCCCGAGACTTCGTGCGGATACAGGCCGTACACCCGTTGCGGATCACGGATATGCACCTTGTCGAGCATGTCCAGCACCCGCTCGCGGGCCTCGGCCTTGCTGGCGCGGTGGTGCGCCAGGTAGGCCTCGGCGATCTGCTCGCCGACCCGCACCACCGGGTTCAGCGAGTACTTGGGGTCCTGCATGATCATCGAGATGCGCTTGCCGCGAACCGCCTGCACCTGTTTCTCGCTGGCGGTCAGCAGGTCGACGTCGCCCAGGGTCATGGCCTTGGCGGTGATTCGCGCGCTGGCCGGGTGCAGGCGCAGCAGGCTGCGGCCCACGGTGGACTTGCCCGAGCCGGACTCGCCGACGATGGCCAGCTTTTCGCGGCCCAGGCTGAAGGAGACGTTGCGCACCGCGTCGACCTCCTTGCGGCCACTGGTGAAGCGCACGCAGAGATCCTGCACGTCGAGTTTGATCGCAGACATGCTGCCTCCTTAATTGCTGCGCGGGTCGAGGACGTCGCGCAGACCGTCACCCAACAGATTGAACGCCAGACTGACCAGCATGATGGTCGCCCCCGGAACGGCTACCAGCCACCAGCACTCGAGCATGTAGCGGCGCCCGGTGGAGATCATCGCGCCCCACTCCGGCAGCGGCGCCTGGGCACCGAGGCCGAGAAAGCCCAGGGCGGCGGCGGTGAGGATGATGCTGGCCATGTTCATGGTCAGGCGGATGATCACCGACGACAGGCACATGGGCATGATGTGGCGCAGGATGATGCGCGGCGACGAGGCGCCCTGCAGCTGCACGGCGACCACGAAGTCGGCGTTGCGCAGCGACAGGGTTTCCGCCCGGGCCAGGCGTGCGATGGGCGGCCAGGAGGTCAGCGCGATGGCGATCACCGCATGCTCCAGGCCCGGGCCGAGAGCGGCGATGAAGGCCAGCGCCAGGACCAGGCTGGGAAACGAGATGAAGATGTCGGTGATACGCATGAACAGCGCGTCGACGAAGCCGCCGAAGTAACCGGAGACGGTGCCGACCAGCAGGCCGATCGGGCCGACGATGATGGTCACCAGGGCAATGATGTACAGGGTGATACGCGAGCCGTACACCAGTCGGCTGAACACGTCGCGGCCGAACTCGTCGGTGCCGAACCAGTGCGCCGCGCTCGGCGCCTGCAGGGCGTTGCCGAGGTTCTGCACGATCGGGTCGTGGGTGGCGATCCACGGTGCGAAGGCCGCCACCAGAATCAGCAGCATGACCACCGTGGAGCCCATCAGCGTCATGGGGTTGCGCAGCAGGTGCTGCATCACCCGTACGCTGCTCAGGCAGAACGCCTGGAACGCGGAAACCGGCACCTGGCCGTTCGCCCGCTTGATGGATGAAGATGAAGAGATGTTGGCAATCATCGTATGCCTCCGTGACTCGGTTCGCTCGGTAGCGGGCGCCGGGCGGCGCCTGATCGTTCAACGCTGCTTGTACACACCCAGGTAACGCGTCGCCTCGGCGTCGGCCCCCTGGAATCCCTTGACGTCAGCCGCGCTGACCACCGGATCGGTCATCTGCGAGATCATCATGATCGGCCCCGCCAGCTGGTCGTAACGCTGCTGCACGCGGTGGTACATGCTCAGCTTGGCGGCCTCGTCACGCTCCACGCCGAGCCTGTCGATCAGGCCGTTGAGCTCGGCGTCCTGGAAGGCCGCGCGCCAGCCCTGGAAGTTGGCGATACCGGCGTCATCGCGGTTGTCCGGGTTGTAGACGAAGGTGCGCAGGCTGAAGTAAGGGTGCGGATAGCGCTCGGCGCCGCGGGCCACGATGATCTCGAAGTTGCGTGCACGCATGGCGCCGTACACCTGGTTGCCGGTACCGGTGATGATGCTCGCCTGGATGCCGGCCTGGGCCAGGGTCGATTGCAGGCTGGCGGCGATATTCACGAAAGGCGGCTCGGCCAGGGTGCGGATGGTGGTCTTGAAGCCCTGCGGGTGGCCGGCCTCGGCCAGCAGCCGCTTGGCGGCCTCGACGTCCAGCTGGTAGCCCGGGTCCGGCAGGCGCGCCTCCAGGCCCAGCTGCATCGGCTGCTGGTTGAGCGTGCCGTAATAGGGCATCACCACCTTGTCGAGGCCCTGGTAGTCGATCAGCGAGCGCACGGCCTTGCGCACGCGGATGTCCTCGAACGGCGCCGACTTCATGCTCATCGCCACGTAGTACATGGTGCCGCGCGGCAGGGTCTGGATCTGCATCTGGCCCTTGGCGGCCAGCGCCTGGAGGTCGGAGGCGGCCATGCCGTAGCCCATGTCCAGATCACCGCGCTCGAGCATCAGGCGCAGCGACTGCGACTCGGTGATATGGCGGATCAGCACGCGCTTGAGCTTGCTGGCGCCACCCCAGTAATCGGCGAAGGCGCTCATCACCAGGGTGTCGTTGGCACGCCAGGAACTGAGCGTGAAAGGGCCGCTGCCGGCTTCGTTGGTCACCAGCCAGGCCGCGCCCAGGTCGCCATTCTTCTCGTGCTCGAGCACGGTCTTGCGATCCAGCACCACGGCGCTTGGCGAAGTGGCCAGGGTGTCGATCAGCAGCAGCGGGTCGGTGGGCTGCGGCAGGTCGATGATCAGCGTCGAATCGTTCTCGGCGCGGATCAGTTGCCCAATATTGTCCAGGGTGTAGCCGTAGGCTTTCCAGGTGGTGGCCAGGCCGTAGTTGAGCTTGAGCACGCGGTACAGCGACCAGGCCACGTCTTCGGCGGTCACCGGGTTGCCGGAATGAAAGCGCGCGTCGCCGCGCAGGTGGAACGTCAGCTGGCGGCCGTCCTCGCTGACTTCCCAGCGCTCGGCCAGTTGTGGCACGTGCTCGTCCGGGCTGCCGTCCTTGCGCAGGATCAGGGTGTCGTAGAGGTTGGCGTTGATGCCCGAGGCATCCAGCCCCGGGGCGTTGGCCGGGTCGATGGAAAACAGGTTGGCCATGCTCATGCCGACGATCAGCTGATCGTCTGGTGTCTTGGCCTGGCCCAGCAGTGGAGCGGCGCACAGCAGCGCACCGAGCACCGTGCCCAGCACGGTGGAGCGAAACGATTTCATGCGGATATCCCTATTTTGTAATTATTGAAGGGCTGCAATCGATTAATTGGGTATCAGGTCAACGGGTGCGCGGATCGAACACCTTGTACAGCGCATCGCTGAGCAGGTTGAGGCCGACGAAGATGAAGCCGATCACCAGCACGCAGCCCATCACCGCATTCATGTCACCGAGCAGCAGGCTGCTGGTCAGGTACTGGCCGAAACCGGGCCAGGCGAACACCGTCTCGATCAGCACCGCACCTTCGAGCAGCGAGCCGTAGGCCAGCGCCACCACGGTGAGCAGCTGCACCAGGATGTTGCGAAAGGCATGGCCCCAGATCACCTTGCGCCGCGGCAGGCCCTTGACCCGGGCGGTGAGGATGTACTCCTGGGACAGCTGCTCGAGCATGAAGCTGCGGGTCATGCGGCTGATGTAGGCCACCGAGTTGAGGCCCAGGATCAGCGCCGGCAGGAGGATGTGCTTGAGCGCGCTGGAGAAGGCCTCCCAGTCGCCAGCAAGGGCGCTGTCGATCAGCAGCATGCCGGTCACCGAGGGCACCATGCCGTCGTAGGCCAGATCGATGCGCCCTGCCCCGCCGGCCCAGCCGAGCCAGGCGTAGAACACCAGCAGGCCCATCATGCCCAGCCAGAAGATCGGCGTGGAGTAACCGAACAGGGTGACCACGCGGGCCAGGTGATCGCCCATGCGGCCCTGGTTGGCGGCAGCGAAAACACCCAGCGGCAGGCCGAGCACCACACCGAAGATGATCGCCAGGGTGGCCAGTTCGATGGTCGCCGGGAATACCCGGGCGATGTCCTCGATCACCGGATGGCCGGTGAGCAACGCATTGCCGAAATTGCCCTGGGCCAGGTCGCGCAGGTAGTAGCCGAACTGCACCAGCAGCGGCCGGTCGAGGCCCATGGCCTGATAGACCTGGTCGTAGGTGGAGCTGTCGGCATCCGGGCCGACCACCGCCAGCACCGGGTCGAGGGGCATCACCCGGCCGATGAAGAAGGTCATGGCCAGGAGGCCCAGCAGGGTCATCAGCACCGCCCCGAAACGGCGTGAGGTGCCGCCCATCCGCGTGCCGAAGAAAGACGCAGTCGAAGCAAACATATGGAGCTCCCGATTGATCGCAGCGAGTTCGTGTCAGCAAAGGCGGCCGGGGCCGCCCGCCGCTTAACGATCCTTGTGCACATCCTTGTAGCGCGTGGTCGCCGCGCTGTGGCCGACGTAGCCGACCACGTCGTGGTAGATCACCACGGTGTCGGTCATTTGCGAGATCGGCATGATGGCGCCGACCTGCTCGTCGTAGAGGTTCTGGAACCGGTGGTACAGCTCCATCTGCCTCTGCTTGTCCGGCTCCACCTCGGCCTGCTCGATCAACGCGTTCAGCTCGGGGCTGTAGAACGAGGTACGCCAGCCCTGGAAGTTGCTCAGCTTGGCTTCGTCACGGTTGTCCGGGTTGTAGACCAGGGTGCGCAGGCTGGAATGGGGGTGCCGCTCGGCGCCACCGCCACCGCGCCCAACGATGATTCCGAAGGTACGCTCGCGCATGGAGCCATAGACCTGGGTGCCGGTCCCGGTGACGATGCGCGCCTTGATCCCGGCCTGGGCCAGGGTCGACTGCAGGCTGGAAGCGATATTGATGAACGGCGGCTCGGCGAGCACGCGAATGGTGGTCTGGAAACCGTCCGGGTAACCGGCTTCGGCGAGCAGCTTCCTGGCCTCCTCGACGTTCAGGCGGTAGCCCGGATCATCCAGGCGCGCCGGTAGGCCGAGCGGCATCGGGCGTTGGTTGAGGGTGCCGTAGTGCGGCATCACCACATCGTTGATGCCCTGGTAGTCGATCAGCGAGCGAACCGCCTTGCGCACGCGGGCGTCGGCGAACATCGGCTGCTTGGTGCTCAGCGCCACGTAATAGAGCGTACCGCGCTGCACGGTCTGGGTCTTGACCTTTTCCGAGCTGCTCAGGGCGGTGATGTCCGGGGCGGACATGCCGCGGGCGATGTCCAGGTCACCGCGCTCGACCATCAGGCGCAGGGACTGCGACTCGGTCATGTTGCGCATCACCACGCGCTTGAGCTTGGCCGGGCCATCCCAGTAGTCCTCGAAGCGGGTCATCAGGATCACGTCGTTGGCGCGCCAGGCGTTGAGCACGAAGGGCCCGCTGCCCGCCGCGTTGGTGGTCAGCCAGGCACCGCCCATGTCGCCATTCTTGGCATGCTTGAGCACTTCTTTCTTGTCGAGAATGAAGGCACTGGGCGAGGTGGCCAGGGTGTTGAGCAGCAGCATGGGGTCGGTCGGGCGCGCCAGCTCGATCACCACGGTGTGGTCATCGGGGGCGCGGATCTGCTGCTCGACGTTATCGGCGGTGAAGCCATAGGCCTTCCAGGTCGAGGCGAGGGCCAGGTTGAGCTTGAGCACGCGCTGCAGCGACCAGATCACGTCCCTGGCGGTCAGCTCGTTGCCGGAATGGAACTTGACGCCGCTGCGCAGGTGAAAGGTCAGGGTCTTGTGGTCATCGCTGATTTCCCAGCGTTCGGCCAGGGCCGGCACCAGGTTGTCCGGCGCGGCGGCGTCCTGCACCAGCAGCATGTCGTACAGGTTGGCGTTGACCTCGGACACGTCCAGGCCGGTGGCGGCCGCCGGGTCGAGGGACAACAGGTTGATCATGCTCATGCCGACGATGAGCTGATCGGCGGGTGTCTTGGCCTGCGCCGTGGTCACGGAGCCCAGAGCCAGGGTAGCGGCCAGCAGGCCCGCCAGCAGGCCCGCCAGCAGATGGGGAAGTGGTTTGATCATGAGATAGCCTTCTTATAGTTATTCGACTCTCAGAACAGCGCAGCCGCGTTCGGCTGCGCAGCGATGTATCAGTAGCGGTCGACGGTGTTGGTCTCGATGTAGGCGAAGTTGATGTCCTCGCCCAGGCCCGGGCGATCCGGCAGCTGCACGTAGCCGTCGCGGTCCATCGGGTCGACGATGCTGTTCAGGTAGGCCGGCACGTCGTCGTACTCGAGGAAGGGGTGCAGCAGGCCGCGCTCGTACCAGTCGCAATTCTTGATCGCCCCGACCACCGCCAGATTGGCGGCGCCGTTGCCATGGATCTCGCAATGCATGCCATAGGCTTCGGCCAGGTGAGCGACCTTCAGGCACGGCGCGATACCACCGACCCCGGCCACGCCGGCGCGCAGGATGTCGCAGGCGCCCTGCCCGACCCAGCTGGCACGGCTCATGTACTTACCGCCGAGCGACTCAGGGCCCAGCACCGGGATGTCGAGGTTGGCCGCCAGCCAGGCGTAGGACTCGGCGGACTCTTCCATCATCGGCTCCTCGAACCAGGCGAAATCCAGTTTCTCCAGCTCACGCCCGATGTACAGGGCGTCGGTGCGGCTGTACCAGTGGTAGCCATCGAGCATCAGGGCGATATCCGGGCCAACCGCCTCGCGCACCGCGGCGCAGGCGCGCACGTCCATCTTCGGATCCGGCGCGAAGGAGATCGGCGGCATCCAGGTGTGCAGCTTGATCGCCTTGTAACCACGGGCGACCAGTTGCTCGGCGAAGCGGCCGTATTCTTCCGGCGTCGACAGGCCGCCTGGCAGGTCGTCGCCGCACATGGTGGAGCCGTAGGCGAGCACCTTGTCGCGGTAGCCGCCAATCAGCTTGTGCACCGGCTGCTTGAACCTGCGCCCTGCCCAATCCCATAGCGCCTGCTCGACCAGCGCCAGGGCGCGGTCGGTCAACTGACTGGCGCTGCCGCGCTGCCAGTGGGCGAGATCCTGCCAGATCTTCTCGCGATCCAGGGCGTTCTGGCCGACCAGCACCTTGCGCACGAAGCTGTCGATGACGTGCGGGCGAATCAGCTCGGGCGCGCCAAAGGCATAGCCTTCAACGCCGTCTTCGGTGGCGATGCGCAGCATGGCCATCCTGGCCAGGGACTCTTCGCCCGGGTGGGCATGGCCGGCCGCATCGACGCTGCGGCGGGTGGGATAGGTGAAAACCTCGACGTTGACCTGGGTGATCTTCATGAACGCGCCTTGGATCTTGTGATTATTTTGAGTGGCTCGATGTATGTTGTCATACAGCGAATGGACGGATAATTGCGCCAATCCAAAACGCTGTCAAGAAGCGGTAACGAAGAAAATTTCCTCCATATGACATGTGCAAATGCCATTACGATGCATCCATAGCCGGACGAAAATCACAAATAAATCGATATAAAACATCACCTTAATTTGAATACGGAACGATGGATACCCTCCACCGCCGACCATCGGGCAGCACATCGATCCGCCACAAAATAGCCTGTTACCCGCTTAGATAGCCTTCAAAACGCGCGGCAGAAAAAGACGACTCGAGCAAGTTGTCGTACAGCATGCGAAGAGACCTGCGAATTTCAGGCAACAAAAAACCGCGCCGAAGCGCGGTTTCAAGGAAGCGGGAACTCAGCGTTTGGCGATGATATACACCGCGTGAATGATGCCCGGAAAATAACCGAGCAACGTCAGCAGGATGTTCAACCAGAAGGCGCCAGCGAAGCCGACCTGCAGGAAAACCCCCAGCGGCGGGAGAAGAATGGCGATCAGAATGCGGATCAGATCCATGATGGTAGTCCTATAGTGGGCCCAGCTGGGCGATACCCCACAATCGACTGGCGCTGGCGACATCCGGTTCAAGAAAAATCGCCCGACCGGCGCCGCCATGACGCCAGCTAGATGGCCCCGGCTACTTTCGCATCGCCGTGCGGCGTCTATAGTGTGCTGGCCCTGTCTATAACTGCTCCACCCCTTTCAGGAGAGCTTCGATGAGCAAAACCTACAATGTGGCCGTACTGGTCGGCAGCCTGCGCAAGGCGTCGATCAACCGCAAGCTGGCTCTAGCCCTGGCCGACCTGGCCCCGCAGAACCTGAAACTGCAGATCGTCGAAATCGGCGAGCTGCCGCTTTACAACGAAGACATCGACGTCGATCCGGCTCCGGCCGCCTACACCACCTTTCGCAACGCGCTCAAAGCCGCGGACGCCGTGCTGTTCGTGACCCCTGAATACAACCGCTCGATTCCCGCGCCGATGAAGAATGCCGTGGACGTCGCCTCGCGCCCTTACGGGCAGAGCGCCCTGAGCGGCAAACCGGCCGGTGTGGTCAGCGCCTCGCCTGGCGCCATCGGTGGCTTCGGCGCCAACCACCAGCTGCGCCAGGCGCTGGTGTTCCTCGACATGCCGCTGCTGCAGCAGCCGGAAGCCTACCTGGGCGGTGCGGGCAACTTCTTCGACGAAAGCGGCCAGCTCAGCGACAGCATCAGGCCCTTCCTGCAGAAGTACATCGACACCTTTGCCGCCTGGGTGGAAAAGACCGCATAACGCCGGACCATCGCAAGGGCCCAACCGGGCTCTTGCCGCCGCGACGCACGCGCATTTTCGGCGCGCAAAAAGAAAACCCCGCCGAGGCGGGGTTTACAGACTCTATTCTGACATCCTTGATCAGAGCGCCATCCTGGCACCTTCCCACATATCCCTGTCTGCTTCAGCGCGCTTCCTGCGCTAAGTCCTTGAAGTGAAGATTACGCCTGACGCTCAAAGGCCAATAGTGGGCAAAGGCAGAACCGCGTGTAAGCAATCGCCTACACGCGCCTCGCACCCTAGAATTGCTCGGCCGCAAGCAGGTAGAGGCTGTCGCTGCCCGCGCTCACCGACGCGTTGAGCGAATGGATGCGCGGCAACAGGCGGGCGAAGTAGAAACGCGCGGTGCCCAGCTTGCCGGCATAGAAATCATCCTGCCCCTCCTTGCCCTGGGCAGTCTTGGCCATCATCGCCCACATGTAGGCGTAGGCGGTGTAGCCGAACAGGTGCAGGTACTCCACGGAGGCGGCGCCGATTTCATTCGGGTTGAGCCGTGCTCGTTCGAGCAACGCCTCGGTCTGGGTCTCCAGAATCTCCACGGCTTCCAGCAGCGGCGCCCGGAATTCCTCGGCCAACGCGGCATCGCTGGCGAAGGCCCGCACCTCCTCGGTGAAATGCCGGCAGAACGCGCCACCGCTGCCGACGATCTTGCGGCCGACCAGATCCAGCGCCTGGATGCCGTTGGTGCCCTCGTAGATCTGCGTGATGCGGCAGTCGCGCACCAGCTGCTCCTGACCCCATTCGCGCACGTAGCCGTGGCCACCGAATACCTGCTGGCCGTGGATGGTGGTTTCCAACCCGAGGTCGGTGAGAAACGCCTTGGCCACCGGGGTCAGCAGCGCCACCAGCTCTTCGGCGCGCTTGCGGGTAGCAGGCTCCTCGCTGAACTTGGCGGTGTCGAGCTGCAGGGCCACGTAACTGGAGAAGGCGCGGCCACCTTCGTTGAGCGCCTTCATGGTCAGCAGCATGCGGCGCACGTCCGGGTGCACGATGATCGGGTCGGCCGCCTTGTCCTTGGCCACCGCACCGGTCGGTGCACGACTCTGGATGCGCTCGCGGGCGTACTCGATGGCGCTCTGGTAGGAGCGCTCGCCGGTGGACAGGCCCTGAATGCCAACGCCCAGGCGCTCGTAGTTCATCATGGTGAACATCGCCGCCAGGCCGCGGTTCGGCGCATCGATGATGTAGCCGGTGGCACCGTCGAAGTTCATCACGCAGGTGCTCGACGCCTTGATGCCCATCTTGTGCTCGATCGAGCCGCAGGACACCGCGTTGCGCTCGCCCAGCGAGCCGTCGGCATTGACCATGAACTTGGGCACCAGAAACAGCGAAATGCCCTTGGGCCCGGCCGGTGCGTCCGGCAGCTTGGCCAGCACCAGGTGGATGATGTTCTCGGTCAGGTCGTGCTCGCCGCCGGTGATGAAGATCTTGGTGCCGCTGACCTTGTAGCTGCCGTCGGCCTGGGGCTCGGCCTTGGTGCGAATGATGCCCAGGTCAGTACCAGCATGGGGCTCGGTCAGGCACATCGAGCCTGCCCAGGTGCCGGCGTACATGTTCGGCAGGTAGGCCTGCTTGAGTTCTTCGCTGGCGTGGGCGTTGATCGACAGGCAAGCGCCGGCGGTGAGCATCGGATAGAGGCCGAACGACAGGCTGGACGAGTTGACCATCTCCTCGACCTGGGCGGAAATCACCTTGGGCATGCCCATGCCGCCGAACTGCGGGTCGCCGCCCACGCCGACCCAGCCGCCCTCGGCGTAGGCCTTGTAGGCTTCGATGAAACCAGCGGGCGTGCGCACCTCGGTATCGGCCCAGGTGCAGCCCTCTTCATCGCTGGCGCGGTTCAACGGCGCGATCATGCCGGCAGTGATCTTGCCCGCTTCCTCGAGGATCGCGTTGGCGGTTTCCTCGTCGACCACTTCGGCCAGGGCAGGCAACTGCGCCCAGAGTCTGGAAACCTGGAAAACCTCGTTGAGCACGAAGCGCATATCACGCAAGGGAGCTTTGTAGTCGGCCATGGGAAATCCTCGGAAGCACGGTCAGAAGCCGAGTCTAGCCCAACAACTTTTCAGACACATAGGGTCGTGTCGTGACCGATCAGCCACTGATTGGTCAGCCTGGATCGGCCTTCAGCTTGACCGCCCCGCGGCGGCGCTGCACCTGGCTGCTCACGCAGTTGCGCCCCGCACTCTTGGCGCCATAGAGCGCCTTGTCGGCGGCCTTGAGCACCTCCTCCACGCTGCGATGCGCGTCGCTGGGCTGGGCCACGCCGATGCTCACCGTCACCGACACCTGGGACGCTCCAGAGCCCGCCCGGCGCTGGCGCCCAACCTTGTCGTCGGCCGGGCGTTGCTGACGATCGCGTAGCTGGATCTGATAACCCTCGACCGCCTGGCGTATCGCCTCCAGATGCGGCATGCACTGTTCGATGTCCTTGCCGGCGAATACCAGGGTGAATTCCTCGCCGCCGTAGCGATACACCTTGCCACCACCACCCACCTTGCGCAGCTGGCCGGCAACCACACGCAGCACCTGATCGCCGACGTCATGGCCATGGGTGTCGTTGAATCGCTTGAAGTGATCGACGTCGGCCATGGCGATCACGTAATTGCGCCCCAGGCGCTGCAGGCGCTCGTTCAACGCACGGCGCCCGGGCAGCCCGGTCAACTCGTCGCGAAAGGCCATCTGATAGGCCTCGTGAGCCACGCCGACCACGATCATCAGCATTACCACGCTGGACATCACCTGCAGCGCATGGGGCTGGATGAAGGTATTGGGCAGCATCCAGAACAGTGCCAGCGCACCGACCAACTGCACGGCATGCACCGGCCGCGGCGTACGCAGGTACTGGATCAGCAGCGCGATGATCACCAGCAGGAACACCGGGTAGGCCAGCTGCACCAGGCTCATCCACTCGGCATGCAGGGACGGCCAGCGGATCACCGAAAGCCACTGTTCCAGGCCCTGGGGATAACGCCGCGCCAACGCCGCTGCCACACCGCCGACCGCCAGCAGGACGGCCGCCCGGGCGACCAGGTCCTGGATCAGGTGGGTACGCTCGCGCCACAGCGCGAACAGGCCATAGAGCGCCGGCAGCAACAGGCTGCTGAGGTGAAACACCAGCGCCGCGTCATCGCGCACCCGGCCGAACTCACGGTAGTAGTCGGCCTGCTCGTCGAGCAGGAAGTAGCCCAGGTACAGCACCAGCAACATGAACAGCTCGCGCTGACGGCCGTAGACCATGCAGAAGGTGCCGCCGAGCAGCAGCAACGAGGTGGGCAACACGTTGAACAGCGAGGTGAAGAATTCGGTCAGGGTCGGCAGGGTCGCGGCCAGCAAACCGCCGCCGAGCAGCAGCAATGCCGGCAGAAAATGTCCCAAGCGCAACGCGACGAGACGCGGCAAGGCGAGCTCCGCAGTGACCGAAAAAAGAGACTGGCATTTTGCCTGTAATTGGCTGCCGACGCACGCCGCGCCTGTCCGGTATACCCAGGGGCACAAAAAACCGCGGCACCAGGCCGCGGTTCGATTGCCACTCGCCCGATCAGTAGCTGAGGGCGAAGTCCTCTTCGCTCATGTCCATCAGGTTGCTGGCACCGGACAGCATGGCCGCCACGTGGGTACGGGTGCGCGGCAGGATGCGTGCGTAGTAGAACTGCGCGGTCTGCAGCTTGGCCTTGTAGAACGCCTGGTCACCTTCACCGGCGGCGATCTTCTCGGCCGCCACGCGTGCCATGTCGGCCCAGAAGTAGGCCAGGCAGGCATAACCGGAATACATCAGGTAGTCGACCGAGGCGGCACCGACTTCCTCACGATCCTTCATGGCGGCCATACCGATCTTCATGGTGACTTCGCCCCACTCCTTGTTGAGCGCGGCCAGCGGCCCGACGAACGCCTTGAGCGCCTCGTTACCTTCGTTGGCCTGGCAGAACTTGTGGACGATCTTGGTGAAGCCCTTGAGCGCTTCGCCCTGGGTCATCAGCACCTTGCGGCCCAGCAGGTCGAGGGCCTGAACCCCGGTGGTGCCTTCGTACATCATGGCGATGCGGCAGTCGCGCAGGTTCTGCTCCATGCCCCACTCGCTGATGAAGCCGTGACCACCGTACACCTGCATGCCGTGGGAAGCGGATTCGAAGCCCACTTCGGTCATGAACGCCTTGGCGATCGGGGTCAGGAAGGCCAGCAGGCCATCGGCCGCTTTCTTCTGCTCCTCGTCCTGGGCGTACTTGACGATGTCCACCTGCTTGGCGGTGAAGTAGACCATCGCCCGGTTGCCCTCGGCGAAGGCCTTCATGGTCAGCAGCATGCGGCGCACGTCCGGGTGCACGATGATCGGGTCGGCGGCCTTGTCCGGTGCTTTCGGGCCGGTCAGCGAACGCATCTGCAGACGCTCGCGGGCGTACTTGATGGCGCCCTGGAAACCCAGTTCGGCATGGGCCAGGCCCTGCAGCGCGGTACCCAGGCGTGCGGTGTTCATGAAGGTGAACATGCAATTCAGGCCCTTGTTCGGCGGGCCGATCAGGAAGCCGGTGGCCGAATCGAAGTTCATCACGCAGGTGGCGTTGCCGTGGATGCCCATCTTGTGCTCGATGGAGCCGCAGCTCACGCCATTGCGCTCGCCCACGCCACCGTCGGCACCGGGCAGGAACTTGGGCACGATGAACAGGGAAATCCCCTTGGTGCCGGCCGGCGCATCGGGCAGGCGAGCCAGGACGATATGGACGATGTTGTCGGCCATGTCGTGCTCACCGGCGGAGATGAAGATCTTGGTGCCGGAAATGCTGTAGGAGCCATCGGCCTGGGGCTCGGCCTTGGTGCGCAGCATGCCCAGGTCGGTACCGCAATGCGGTTCGGTCAGGCACATGGTGCCGGTCCACTCGCCGGATACCAGCTTGGTCAGGTAGGTGTGCTGCTGCTCGGCGGTGCCGTGGGCGGAAATGGTGTTCATCGCACCATGGGACAGGCCCGGGTACATGCCCCACGACCAGTTGGCGGTGCCGACCATCTCGCTGACCGCCAGGCCCAGCGATTCAGGCAGGCCCTGACCACCATGCTCCACATCATGAGCCAGGCTCGGCCAGCCGCCTTCCACGAACTGCTTGTAGGCTTCCTTGAAGCCGGTCGGCGTCTTCACGCCGGATTCGCTCCAGGTGCAGCCTTCGGTGTCGCCGACGCGGTTCAGCGGAGAGAGCACCTGCTCGCAGAACTTGGCGCCTTCTTCGAGAATCGCGTCGACCATGTCTGGCGTGGCGTCCTGGCAGCCGGGCAGGCTCTGGTAGTGCGCGTCATAACCGAGCAGCTCGTCACGTACGAAACGGATATCGCGCAAGGGGGCCTTGTAATCAGGCATAGCGGGTACCTCTGCGGGTGGTCTCTTTTGTTTGGGATGGCCGGGGGGCGGTCGTTTGCAGAATGGGCATGGGGAGAAGATCGCTCCTCTCAAACACATGTTTGAAACATACGTTTACGCCCAATGACTGTCAAGGCCGCGTATGGGCGCTCAAGCGTGAAGATCGAGCAACCCGGATGGCCGCTGCTCGTTCGCGGACGCGGCATAGAGGCTGATGCCCGCAAGCGCGAACGGACTCGTGGAGGCATCGGATGTGACCGACGGGTCGTCGCTTTTTTCGGCGTCTTCGTCGGCAGAGGCTTGGGGGGCTTCTGCCTCGCTGCGCTGCATGGCCGCCAGCTCGGCGCGCGCCACTGCCATCTGCGCCTGGGCCTGGCTGGCCACGCTGCGATCCTGGGCGGAAGGCTCGGCAGGCGCCAGCGCCGCACGAATGACGATTTCCATCTTGGTCAGGGTGGCCTGCGGGTCATTGGCGACCGCGCCGACATCGATGCTCACCTCACCGCCGGAGGCATAGCGCTTGCCATCCGGACCGCGGGTATAGGTGTAGGTAGGCGCTCCGGCATGTACGCCGCCAACGGCAGCATGGGCCTGTTCGTGGCTACGCACTTCGCGGTCACGGTTGGCCAGTTCGGCAATGACCAGTTGCAGCTTCTGCTCTTCCTGGGCCGTGCGCGGCTCGCCTGGTTTGCCAGTGCCCGTGGCAGGGGCGTCGGTCGAGGCGTCCTGCGGCTTGTCCTGCTCTTCTTGAGAGGTGGCTGCTTTGGAGGAATCGGTTTCAGTACTGGCGGCAACGGGTGCGAAAGACGCCCGGGCGAGATCGGGCGAACTGGCGGATTCGATGGGACGGGGAACAGCCGCAGAGGCAAATGAATAGGTGGAGGAGAAACCGGCAACCTGCATGTCGAGCTCCCTCCGGAGTCGAGCGCCCCGAACGGGCACCTAACTATCTGCGTTATCAGCACCGCGTTAAAACAGGCTCGGATGCGAGCAAGCAGAATGCTGATTCACAACACCTAAAGTCGAGCGCGACCGCGGTCGCTTTTTCGCCTATTTTTGTGGGGCCGCCGTCGGTATAGCGCTGACTGCCTCGCCTATTAGAGGTACCCGAAAAAAGCTGGGATTAGGCGGTGACGTCGATCAAGGTGCCCAGCACCTTGTCCGCTGTCTGCACGACACGAGCGCCAGCCTGGGCTTCGTATTGGCCAACGCGCATCTCGACCATGTTCTCGGCGATGTCGGCACGGGCTGCGGAGGGCTCGTTGGCCTGGGCACGCTCGGCAGTGACCGGCGCGCTGGCGATTTCACCGGCGGCCTGGTCGACCCGGCGCTGGCCGGACTGGATGGTATTGATACCAGCGTTGAATGCGCTGGTGGACGAGATCTGCATGGGACGTCTCCTGCTGCAGGAACTTTATAGCGTGCATTTAACCAGAAGCCGGTCAAAAGATGTACAGCCAAAAATGATGCAAGAGTTGGCGTTCATAGCATCAATCGCGATAAATCGAGGTGCCGCGCGACCTGCTCGGCGCAAACCGATGGCAGGAAAGGCACCTGCCCGATGCAAGGGGCCGCAAGCCGCTCGGCGAGCGTGGCGAGGTTATCCTCCAGGCGCGTGACGTGCGGATCCACGCCGTTGGCCACCCAGCCGGCCAGGGTCAGGCCGTCGGCGACGATCGCGTCGGCGCTCAGCAGCGCGTGGTTGATGCAGCCCAGCCGCACCCCCACCACCAGAATCACCGGAATGCTCAAGGCCCGGGCCAGATCGGCCAGCGTGGCCATGCCGCCCAGCGGCACGCGCCAGCCACCGGCGCCCTCGACCAGGGTGAAATCCGCGCCCTTGTCGAGAATCGTCCGAACAGCCGCTTGCAGCGCCGGCACCTCGAGCGACACGCCGGCATCGCGAGCCGCCAGGTGGGGCGCGATGGCCGGCGCGAACGCCAGCGGATTCACCTCCTCATAACGCAACGGCAGGCTGCACTGGGCAAGTAGCGCCAGGGCATCATCGTTGCGCAGCCCCTCGGCAGTGAGCTGGCAGCCGGAGGCAATCGGTTTGGCCGCCGCTGTCGACAACCCGGCAACGCGCGCGGCGTGAAGAAGGCCGGCCGCGATGGTGGTCTTGCCGATTTCGGTATCGGTACCGGTGACGAAATAGGCGGCGCTCATGGTCGAGGCTCCTTTTGCAGTACGCCGTAGATGACCTGGTAGGTGCACGGCAGCCCCTCGGGCTGGCGCCGCTGCTCGTAGGCATCGGCCAGGGCACGCAGCCGTGCGCGGCCGGTCAGCCCGGCCGGACGACCGTCATTGAGGTTGTGGGCGCCGAGGGCCTTGAGGCCATGGGTCAGGCTGCGCAGGTCCGGGTAATGCAGGCGATGGGCACACACCTGCAATCGCTCCACGCGCAAGCCGCTACCGGCGCATAGCAACTGATAGTCCTCGGCGCGGCGAAAGCGATTCACGTGCACGAAACCGTCCACGGCCTGCCAGCTGTCGCGCAGCTCCTGCAAGGTGCCGACGCACAGGCTGTTGAACGCCAGCACACCGCCAGGCCGCAGCACCCGGTGCGCCTCGCCGAGTACGGCGGCGAAGTCCGCGCACCACTGCAGCGCCAGGCTGGAGAAGACCAGGTCGCAACTGCCATCGCGCAGCGGCAGCTGCTCGGCATCGCCGGCCACGAAAGTCTGGGCCCCACCCGCATGCCGGGCGTGCTGCACCATGCCCTCGGCGATATCCATGGCAATGCCTTGGCTGCGCGGATAGCGGTCCCTCAGCCCACGGCTGAAAAACCCCGTGCCACAGCCCAGGTCGAGCCAACGCTGCGGCTGCAGGACCGGCGGCAGATACCCCAGCAACTGCCGGCCGACGTCGCGCTGCAGTTGTGCCACGCTGTCATAGGTGTCGGCGGCCCTGGAAAAGGATGCGGCTACCCGACGTTTGTCCGGCAGCGCACTCATTTTTGCACCTCCAGAAAGCGCTCGACCGCAGCCACCACCTCGCCCACCTGTTCGACCACCAGGGCATGGCTCGCGCCCTCGACACGGCGCACCGTAGCGGCCGGCTGTAGCGCCTGGATGGCCGCCGCAGTCGCCACGGGCACCAAGGCATCGTCAGCTGCGAACAGATGCAGTTGGGGCCCGGTGAACTGCTGCAGCGCCGCTCGTGTGTCGAGTGCGGCAAGCAGATCCAGGCCGGCCAGGGAATCGGCACCATTGGCCTGTTCCAGCAAGCGGCGGGACAGACCGCGAAAATCGACGGCACCCTGGCTGCAGAGCATGGCGAAACGCTTGAGCGTGGCGGTGGGGTTCAGGGCATAGGCCTCGCGAAAGGCCGCGAAGGTGGCTGCCGGCATCGCTGTGGGCCAGGCCTCGCTGACGGTGAACCGGGCATTGCTGGCCAGGGTCAGCAGGCCCGGGCACTCCACGCCGCGGCGCGCCGCCAGCAAGGTGGCGAGCATGCCACCCAGGGACCAGCCACCCAGCCAGACGCCACGGGGCAAACGGTCGTCGAGCGCCTCCAGGCTAAGCTCGATGTCAGCCCGTTCGAACGCCGGCAAGGCTTCGATGCGCACCCGAAAATGGCCGGCCAGCGCCTCGGCCAACGGCACCAGCGGCGCACTGCCGAGGCCCCAACCGGTTAGCAGAATCAGCGGCTGAGCCATCACGCGGGCTCCCCGGGTAGCTGCGCCCAGCACTGGGCCAGGGCGTCGAGCAGGTGATCCACCTGGGCCGGCTCATGGGCGGCGGACAGGGTGACCCGCAGGCGCGCGCTGCCCGCCGCAACGGTGGGCGGACGAATCGCGGTGACCAGCAGGCCGTGCTCGCGCAAGGCCCGGGACAGGGCCATGGCACGGGCGCTGTCGCCGATCAGGATCGGCTGGATCGCGGTGCTGCTGTCCATCAACGTCAGCCCGATGCTCGCAGCCCCCTCACGGAATCGACCGATCAGCGCCGCCAGGTGCTCACGGCGCCAATGCTCGCTGCGCAGCAGTTCGAGACTCTTGAGGGTGGCGCAGGCCAGCGCCGGTGGCTGGCTGGTGGTGTAGATATAGGGCCGGGCGAACTGCACCAGGGTGTCGATCAGCGCCTCACTGCCCGCCACGAAGGCACCCGCGGTACCGAACGCCTTGCCCAGGGTGCCGACCAGCACCGGCACCTCGTCCAGGCCCAGGCCGAACTGCTCGACCACACCGCCGCCGGTGGCGCCCAGGGTGCCGAAGCCGTGGGCATCATCGACCATCACCCAGGCCTGCCGGCGCCGCGCTTCGGCACACAGCGCCGGCAGGTCGGCAACATCGCCGTCCATGCTGAACACGCCGTCGCAGACCACCAGAGTATTGCCCTCGGCCTTGGCCAGGCGGCTGGCAAGGCTTTGCGCGTCATTGTGCAGGTAGCGCGAGAAACGCGCGCCGCTGAGCAGACCGGCGTCCAGCAGCGAAGCGTGGTTGAGACGATCCTCGAGCACCGTGTCGCCCTTGCCCACCAGTGCGGTGACTGCACCCAGGTTGGCCATGTAACCGGTGGAGAACAGCAGCGCCCGCGGCCGCCCAGTGAAGTCGGCCAGGGCTTCTTCCAGTTCATGGTGCGGCGTACTGTGGCCGATCACCAGATGCGAGGCGCCACCGCCGACGCCCCAGCGCTGGGCGCCGGCACGCCAGGCTTCGACCACCTGCGGGTGATTGGCCAGGCCCAGGTAATCGTTGGAGCAGAAGGCCAGCAACCGGCGGCCATCCATCTCCACCAGCGGTCCCTGGGGGCTGCCCAACAGGGGGCGCTGGCGATACAGATCGGCAGCACGGCGCTCGGCCAGGCGAGCGGCAAGATCGAAAGACATGGAAGCGGCTCCAGGCGGCAAGCTCCAGGCTTCAGGCGAGCAGAACTGACTTGCAGCCTGCCGCTGGTGGCCCGTAGCCCTGTTAAACGGCGGCGTCGTAGAACAGCCGCGAGTCACGCTGCTCGACCAGCGCCTGCTCGATGGCGGCCTGGTGCACCTCGTCGGCATGTTCTTCCCGCGCTTCGGGCTGAATGCCGAGGCGGGCGAACAGTTGCATGTCCTTGTCGGCCTGGGGGTTGGCAGTGGTCAGCAGCTTCTCGCCGTAGAAGATCGAGTTGGCGCCGGCGAAAAAGGCCAGGGCCTGCATCTGCTCGTTCATCGCCTCGCGGCCGGCGGACAGGCGCACGTGGGACTTGGGCATCATGATGCGCGCCACCGCCAGCATGCGGATGAAGTCGAAGGGGTCGACGTCCTCCTCGTTGGCCAGCGGCGTACCCTCGACCTTGACCAGCATGTTGATCGGCACCGACTCCGGGTGCTCCGGCAGGTTGGCGAGCTGGATCAGCAGGCCGGCGCGGTCGTCCAGCGACTCGCCCATGCCAAGGATGCCGCCGGAGCAGATCTTCATGCCGGCCTCGCGCACGTAGGCCAGGGTTTGCAGGCGCTCGCTGTAGGTGCGGGTGGTGATGATGCTGCCGTAGAACTCCGGCGAGGTGTCGAGGTTGTGGTTGTAGTAATCCAGCCCCGCTTCTGCCAGGGCGGCGGTCTGCTCCCTGTCGAGCTTGCCCAGGGTCATGCAGGTTTCCAGGCCCAGGGCTTTCACCCCCTCGACCATCTTCAGCACGTAGGGCATGTCCTTGGCGGACGGATGCTTCCACGCCGCGCCCATGCAGAACCGCGTCGAGCCGATGGCCTTGGCCTCGGCGGCCGCCTCCAGCACCTTCTGCACTTCCATCAGCTTCTGCTTGTCCAGGCCGGTGTTGTAGTGCCCCGATTGCGGGCAGTACTTGCAGTCTTCCGGGCAGGCGCCGGTCTTGATCGACAGCAGGGTCGAGACCTGCACGCGGTTGGCGTCGAAGTGCGCGCGGTGCACGGTCTGGGCCTGGAACAGCAGGTCGTTGAAGGGTTGCTCGAACAGCGCCCGAACTTCATTCAGGCTCCAATCGTGACGCAGGGTGATGGCGGTACTGGCGCTCATGGGGGCAAGTCCTTATCTACAGGCGGCCTGCTACAGTCGAAACAGACCCAACACGGATGTGCGGCATAGTTAAGGAAGCCCCATGCACTGTCAACCACCCCCAATACTCAAGGTTTACAATTGGTTAAAAATAAAACAAACCTGCTTGCTGTGTGACGAGCGGGTCGATACGCCCCTGCCGCTATGCGCCGGCTGCGAGGCCGAGTTGCCCTGGCTCGGCGCCCATTGCCAGGTTTGCGCCCTGCCGCTGGCGGTCGATGGCCTGACCTGCGGCAACTGCCTGAAACGGCCGCCACCGTTCAGCCGGGTCGAGGCGCCGTGGGGCTATGGTTTCCCCGTCGATGCGCTGATCAACCGCTTCAAGCACCAGGCGCGCTGGCCCATCGGTCGCCTGCTCGGCGACCTGCTCGCGCGGCACCTGGCCCACGCATTCAACGAAGGGCTACCCAGGCCAGACCTGCTGCTGCCCGTGCCGCTGTCGCCGAAGCGCCAGCGCCAACGCGGCTTCAACCAGGCGCAGATGCTCGCCGAGGTGCTCAGCCGCGCGCTGCAGATCGCCCCGCGCAGCGACTGGCTGCTGCGTATCGGCGACCCACCCGCCCAGCAGAAACTGGATGCCGCTGCACGCCGGCGCAACCTGCGCGGCGCCTTTACGCTGTCGCCCAGCGCGCGGCCAAATGGCCTGCACCTGGCACTGGTCGACGACGTGCTGACCACCGGCGCCACGGCCCAGCAACTGGCACGTCTGCTGATCCGTGCGGGCGCGTTGCGTGTGGATGTCTACTGCCTGGCGCGCACGCCGGCACCGGGCGATCATTGACGAGGCCGGGGCCGTCGCGCACAGTGACCGGCCGTCGTACTGATCGCCGCCCCTGCCATGTCCACCCTTTCGTCTCTCGCCCAGCACGTTACCCGCCGCCCGCAGCGTATCGCCCTGCTCGAACAGATCGCCGCACAAGGCTCGATCACCCGTGCGGCCAAGGCTGCCGGCATGAGCTACAAGGCGGCCTGGGACGCCATCGACGAACTCAACAACCTGGCCGACCAGCCCCTGGTGGCCCGCAGCGTCGGTGGCAAGGGCGGCGGTGGCGCACGACTCACCTCGACGGGTGAGCGCCTGTTGCACCTGCACCAGCGCCTGCAGGCGATTCAGGCCGACCTGCTGCAGGCCGCCGACGATGACGCCGACCTGCAGATGCTGGGCCGCCTGATGCTGCGTACCAGCGCGCGCAACCAGCTCAGCGGCCGGGTGCGGGCGATCCATCCACAGGGCGGAAACGATCGGGTCGACGTCGAGTTGCCCGGCGGCGCGCTGATCCAGGCGCAGATCACCCGCAGCAGCACCGCGCACCTGCAACTGCAGCCGGGCGTGGCGCTGCTGGTGCTGATCAAGGCCGGCTGGCTGCAGCTCAGCGCCGTGGCCGAAGCCGCCGATCCACAGCTCAACGAACTGCTCGGGCGCGTCGAGCAGATAATGCTCGACGCCGACGGCCCCTGCGAGGTACGCATCGCCCTGCCCAACGGCCAGACGCTGTGCGCCCAGGCTTCTGCCGAGCAGCTCACGGCTCAGGGCCTGGTGGTGGGCAGCGCGGTGCGCGCCCAGTTCGCCGCCACCCAGGTGCTGCTGGGTACCCAGGTCTAGCGAATAATGCCGGTGCCCGCCGTCGAGGCGTTACACTCTGCGGCCAACCGCAGGAGCCGCCCATGACCCATCCTTTCGCCGCCCTCACCCCCGATCTGGTTCTGGATGCCGTGGAGAGCCTGGGCTACCTCAGCGATGCCCGCGTGCTGGCCCTCAACAGCTACGAAAACCGCGTCTATCAGGTGGGCATCGAGGCCGAGACGCCGCTGATCGCCAAGTTCTACCGCCCGGATCGCTGGAGCGACGAGGCGATCCGCGAGGAACACAGCTTCACTGCCGAACTGGCCGACTGCGAGGTTCCGGTGGTGGCGCCGCTGCAGCGCGACGGCGAAACCCTCTTCGAGCACGCCGGCTTTCGCTTCTCGCTGTTTCCGCGGCGCGGCGGGCGAGCCCCGGAGCCCGGCAATCTGGATCAGCTCTATCGCCTCGGCCAGTTGCTCGGCCGTCTGCATGCGGTCGGCTCGCTGCGCCCG
Organism: Pseudomonas argentinensis; assembly: GCF_001839655.2. Classification (NCBI taxonomy): domain Bacteria; kingdom Pseudomonadati; phylum Pseudomonadota; class Gammaproteobacteria; order Pseudomonadales; family Pseudomonadaceae; genus Phytopseudomonas; species Phytopseudomonas argentinensis. The sequence goes on along the minus strand of NZ_CP056087.1, from coordinate 1,232,502 downwards.
TTCGAACACCGCGAAACCCTGCGGGTCGACAACTTCGGCCATGCCTCCCTGGCGACCCTGCTGGACGGCAACTTCATCCCCAGGAGCCTGTTGCCCGCCTACGAGTCGGTGGCGCGTGACCTGCTCAAGCGCCTGGATCAGCTGTTCGCAGAAAATCCGGCAAAAGCCATTCGTCTGCACGGCGACTGCCACCCGGGGAACCTGCTGTGCCGCGACGAGACCTATCACATGGTCGACCTGGATGACTGCCGCATGGGCCCGGCGATTCAGGACCTGTGGATGATGCTGGCCGGCGAACGCCATGAGCGCCTCGGGCAGATCGCCGAGCTGGTCGACGGTTATCAGGAGTTTCACGACTTCAACCCGCGCGAGCTGCCGCTGATCGAAGGTTTTCGCTCCTTGCGCCTGATGCATTACAGCGCCTGGCTGGCACGCCGCTGGGACGATCCAGCCTTCCCGCAGAGCTTTCCCTGGTTCGGCAGCGAGCGCTACTGGGGCGAGCAGATCCTTATGCTGCGCGAGCAGATCGCGGCGCTGGAAGAAGAGCCGCTGAAGCTGTTCTGAGTCAGCCACGCCGATAACAAAAAGCTGAACGCGCAGACAACTGCGCACTAGAATGATGCATCCTGCTACTGCCTCACTAAGGACTTACATGGCCACCGCAGATCTGCGCCGCGGCTACATCCTGGGCCTTTCCGCCTACGTCATCTGGGGTCTGTTCCCGATGTACTTCAAGGCGATCCAGGCCGTTCCCTCCCTGGAAATCATCGTTCACCGCGCCATCTGGTCCGCCCTCTTCGGCGCCCTGCTGCTGCTCGTATGGAAGCACCCGGGCTGGCTGCGTGAACTGCTCGACCACCCCAGGCGCTTCGCGGTGCTGGCCGTCAGTGGTGCGCTGATCGCCGGCAACTGGCTGATCTACGTCTGGGCGGTGAACAACGAGCGCATGCTCGAGGCGAGCCTGGGCTACTACATCAACCCACTGGTCAACGTGCTGCTCGGCATGCTGCTTCTCGGTGAGCGGTTGCGTCGCCTGCAGTGGGTGGCGGTCGCCCTGGCAGCCGCCGGCGTGGCTCAGCAACTGTGGCAGGTGGGCAGCCTGCCCTGGGTATCGCTGGCCCTGGCACTGAGCTTTGCCAGCTATGGGCTGATCCGCAAGAAAGCGCCGGTCGCCGCACTGCCGGGCCTGGTGGTGGAAACCTGGATACTGCTGCCCCTGGCCATCGGCTGGATCCTCTTTCACCCGGCAGCCATGAGCAGCCAGCCGGCGTTCTGGACCACCAGCGAAGCGCTTTGGCTGATGGCTGCCGGCCCGGTGACGCTGATCCCGCTGGTGTGCTTCAACGCCGCCGCTCGCCACCTGCCGTTCGCGACACTGGGCTTTTTGCAGTACATCGCGCCGACCCTGGTACTGCTGCTGGCCGTGTTCGTGTTCGGCGAGCATTTCGACCCGGCGAAACTCATTTCCTTCCTGTTCATCTGGGCGGGCCTGGCGGTATACAGCGTCGACGCCTGGCTGACGCTGCGCAAGCGCTAGGCCGCGGTTAGCCGTCGCCAGCCTCTGCGCATGCGCAGGCTGGCGACGGGTTGAGACGGCACCTTGTCCACGAAACCGACCATCAGCGATTGCAGTGCGTAGTCGCATCCTGCAATCATATGCGAATAATTATTGCTTTATTTCTCCCTTATTTGCGGAGCCACCTGTGTCGGTCGGGGAATCCACGCATCAGCAACTGACGGGCCAGCTCTATCGCGACCATCGCGATTGGCTGCTCGGCTGGCTGCGCAAAAGCCTGGCCTGCCCGCAGCGGGCCGAAGACCTGAGCCAGGACACCTTCGTCCGCCTGCTCGGCAAACCCGACCTGCAGCACCTGCGTGAACCGCGTGCCCTGCTCGGCACCATCGCCCGCGGGCTGCTGATCGACCACTTCCGCCGCAACGCCGTGGAACGCGCCTACCTCGAAGCGCTGAGTCACGGGCCCGAGGCCGTGCATGCCAGCCCGGAGGAGCAGGCCCTGATGCTCGAAGCCCTGCACGAGATCGACCGCCTGCTCGGCACCTTGACATTCAAGGCACGCAGCGCCTTTCTCTACAATCGCCTGGACGGGCTCGGCCACGCCGAAATCGCCCAGCGTCTGGGTGTTTCGGTACCGCGGGTCCGTCAATACCTCGCCCAGGCGGCCCGCCAGTGCTACGTCGCCCTGTATGGAGCGCCGACGGCATGAGTGGCGCGTCCGTGCCGGTCAGCAATCGGGTGCTGGAGGCCGCCATCGAGTGGCAGCTGCGCCTGGATTCGGGCATCACCAGCGCGCGGGAAAAACGCGAGTTCCAACGCTGGCTGGCCGCCGACCCCGAGCATGTGCGCGCCTGGAAGCAACTGACCGGCCTCGATCAGCAACTGGCCGTGGCAGCGGTTCCGGCCGCCCGCAAGGCCCTGCTCAGGCACCCGAAACGTAACACGCAGCGGCGCAGCCTCGGTGGCCTGCTCGGCGTGCTGCTGGCCAGCCTGCTCGGCCTCGGCCTGCTCAACCAGCAGCGCCCGCTGAGCGACTGGCTGGCCGATGAAAGAACCGCCGCCGGCGAACAGCGCGAGCTGCAACTGGCCGACCGCAGCCGGCTGCGCCTGAACAGCCGCAGCGCCGTGGACATCGTTTTCACGGCCGATGCACGCCGCCTGTTCCTGCGCAGCGGCGAGATTCTCGTGGAGACCGCCCACGGTGATCCGCGGCCATTTCTGGTCGAGACCGAACAGGGCACCCTGCGCGCCCTGGGCACACGTTTTCTGGTCCGCGAGGAAGACCAGGGCACACGCCTGATCGTGCTGCAGTCGGCCGTGGCCGCGCATCCGCAGTACGCCGCGGATGAGCGGGTGATCGAGCAGGGGCAACAGGTGCTGATGACCCGCGAGGGCCTTGGTGCCAGCCTGGTCGCACCGGTCGCCGCCGATGCCTGGATGCACGGCATGCTGGTAGTGGAAAACGTACGCCTGGCCGAGTTGCTGGAGCGCCTGGGCGAGTACCACAGCGGCTATCTGGGTGTCGATGCCGGCATCGCCGACCTGCGTATCAGCGGCAGTTTCCCCCTGCGTAACCCTGACCTGGCCCTGGCGGCCATCCCCGCCAGCCTGCCGGTGCGGGTGCAGCGCTATGGCGACTGGTGGATTCGCGTGGTGCCGCAGGCAGAAAAGTCCTGGTAAAAAATTTTGCGCTGGCCCTATCACTTTTCGCCCTCGGCTTCGGCAATAGGAAATCAGACATTTTCCCAGGAGCCGTTCGCGATGCCGATGTTCAGCCGTACCCCGTTCCGCCCGAGCATGCTGGTTGCCGCCATGGCGCTGGCCAGCCTGCCGGCTTTGTGCCTGGCCCAGTCGGCTGACGCCGTGCGCAGCTATCGGGTGCCCGCCGCCCCGCTGGCCAACGCCTTGAACCAGATCGCCAGCCAGGCCGGTGTGGTGCTGAGCATCGACCCCGGCCTGACCGCCGGTAAACGCGCCCAACCCGTGCAGGGCGAATTCGACACCGTCGGTGCACTCCGCCAGGCGCTGGCCGGCAGTGGCCTGATGCTGGTGCCAGGCGCCGCGGGCACCTACAGTGTGCAGCCGGTGCCGGACAACGCCGCGCTGGCACTGCCGGAAACCACCGTCAGCGCCAGTAGCGCTGTAGAAAGCGCCTGGGGCCCGGCCACCGGCTACCTGGCAACACGCACCGCCGCCGGCAGCAAGACCGACACCTCGATTGCCGAGGCGCCGCGCTCGATCTCCGTGGCGACCCGCCAGCAGATGCAGGATCGCAAGGTGCAGAACCTCGATGATGCAGTGCGCTACATGCCCGGGGTGATTGCCAGCAGCTACGGCAGCGACAGCCGCGCCGAATGGATGAAGATTCGTGGCTTCGAGCCCATCCAGATGCTCGACGGCCTGCCGCTGCCCAAGGGCACCTACGTGATGCCCAAGCTGGAAACCTGGAACCTGGAGCGCGTCGCCCTGCTGCGCGGGCCGGCCTCATCGGTCTATGGGCAGACCCCGCCAGGTGGCCTGCTGGATATGGTCAGCCGGCGCCCGGAAGCACTCGACAGCCACCAGGTTCAATTGCAGATCGGCACCTTCCAGCACAAGCAGATCAGTTTCGACAGCACCGGCCGCGTCGATGAAGACGGCCGTTTCCTGTACCGCGTCGGCGGCGTACTGCGCGACAGCGGTACGGCGATCGAACACATCGACGATCAGCGCTTCAACATCGCCCCGAGCCTGACCTGGAACATTGCCGACGACACCCGGCTGACCTTGCTCAGCCAGTTCAACCGCGACGATACCGGCACCACCAGCCAGTTCCTGCCGCTGCAAGGCACCAAGCTGGCCACCCCGGCAGGCAAGGTGGATTACCACAAGAACCTCGGCGATCCGGACTGGGAGTTCTACGACAAGACGTATTACGCCCTGGGCTATGCCTTCGAGCACCGCATCGACGACGTCTGGCAGTTCCGCCAAAACCTGCGCTACACCAAGAGCGACCTGGAATTCCAGAGCATTACGGCGGGGGGGATGTATTGGCCAAACGGTCCGGACGAAGCGGTGGCAGCGGATGGAACGGTCCGTCGCGGGGCCAACGTAGTCAACGAAGACGTCAGCCAGTTCGCGCTGGATAACAACTTGCAGGCCGACTTCGACACCGGCGTGCTCAAGCACACGTTGCTGTTGGGCCTGGACTACCAACGCGTCAACACCAACTACCAGTGGCTGTTCGGCGAAGCGCCAACCAGCAACATCATCACGCCGATCTATGGCCAGGATTTCAGCGGCGTTGCCTACAGCGCCTTCCAGGACTACAACCAGAAACGGCGCAGTACCGGGCTGTATATTCAGGATCAGCTGGCACTGGACAACTGGCGCCTCGCTCTCGGCGGACGTTGGGACAAAGTAAGAACCAACTCCCGGTTCTATAACTGGAACGCCAGCGATAACCGTCGCGATAGCGCCTTCAGTGGCAACGCCGCATTGAGCTACGTATTTGATGCAGGCTTCACACCTTATATTTCCTATGCCGAATCCTTCCAATCGGAAGCAGGTGGAACCTTCTTGACAGGTAAGACCTATCGTCCAAGTACCGGCAAGCAGTATGAGCTGGGCATCAAGTACCAGCCACCCGGCAGCGACATGCTGTTTACCGCAGCGGCCTACGACCTGACCCGTCAGGACATCATCTCGACCAGTACTGCGGGCATTACCGCCCCAGTGGGTGAAGTGCGAGTACGTGGGTTCGAACTGGAAGCGGTCGGCAACATCAGTGACAACCTGAAACTTACCGCGGCCTACACCTACGCCAACAGCAAGATGACCAAAGTTGGCGATCCGCTGGACAAGAATCGTCCATTGCCGCTGACCCCAGAAAACCAGGCATCGATCTGGGCAGACTACACCTGGAACGACGGAGCCTTGATGGGTGCGGGCATTGGCTTTGGCGCACGCTATATCGGTGAAACAAACAACATCGCAGTCGGCAGCGTCACATCTGCGGGTGACAAGTCATACGGCCATACCCGCTCCTACACCGTCTACGACGCCGCAGTACGCTACGACCTCGGCAAATTCAGCAACGCGCTGCAAGGCGCCAGCGTGGCCCTCAATGCCAAGAACCTGTTCGACAAGGAATACCTGGCCACCTGCGACGGTTTCTACTGCTATTACGGCGACCCGCGTAGCGTGATTGCCAGCCTCGACTACCAGTGGTGATCCGCTAGCCCTGCAACCACAAGGCCGCCCGATGGGCGGCCTTGTGGTTTGCATCATCTCGATAACGCGCCGCTAGAGGCGTGCCGATAGCTAGTCCTCCATACGCAGCTTGAGCTCGACCATCAGGTCGTCAGCCAGGCCTTCCAGTGAGGTCTGCAGGGTACTCAGCGGCAGACCTTCCGGCACCGCCAGGGTGGCCTGGGCGTGGAACAGCGGCTCGCCGCTCATGGGCGCGGCGGTCACCTCGGTGACCAGGTTTTCCAGGTTGACGCCATTGGCCGCCAGCAACCGGGTGATATCGCGCACGATACCGGCGCGGTCGTTGCCCAGCAGGTCGAGGTGGATCGACTTCCAGGTGCAGTCCGGCTCGGCGCCGGCCGAGGCGAGCTGCACCCGAATGCCCTGGGCGCCGAGTTCGTTCAGGGCTTCCATCAGCGCACCATGGGAGGCCGCCGGCACGTCCACCCGCAGGATGCCGGCGAACTGGCCGGCCATCCGCGACATACGGCTCTCCAGCCAGTTGCCGCCGTGCCTGGCCACGCACTGGGCGACGCGCTCGACCAGGCCCGGCTGGTCCTGGGCGATAACGGTCAGTATCAGATGATCCATGCTCATGTCCTCGTCGTTGGCGCTCAACTCAGGTCGAGCCGGTAGGTCAGGTAGATCGCATCGCGCACGTAGCCCAGGCGCTCGTAGAGCGACTGCGCGGCCTGGTTGGTTCGCGCGGTTTCCAGCTGCAGCCCGCAGGCGCCAACGCGCAGCCCGTGCTGGCGGGCTGCTTCCAGCAACTGCTCACCGACGCCCTGGCGACGCGCCTGCTCGGCCACGTACAGGTCACTGAGCAGCAAACAGGGGCGCAGCGCCAGCGAGTCATACAGGGGATAGAGTTGCACGAAGCCCTGGGCGTTCGCCCCATCGTCCCGGGCGATCAGCAGAGTCGAATCGTCGCGCTCCAGGCGCTCGGCCAGAAATGCACGGACCTGGCGCTCGGGTTTGCCGACGCCGTAGAAGTCCAGGTAAGCGGCGAACAGCGGTACCAGGTCATCCAGATCCGCGGCGGTGGCGATGCGTGTGGGCATGGTGGTGATCCTTATAGGTGCCCTGAAGTATAGGCAGCTCTCCAGGGCAAGTGGCGGCGCAGAATACGACCAAGGTCGCGTCGATCATTTCTGGACTGTTTTTCCCGATTTGTTCATGTAGTATCTGGCGAAAACCACTACATGAACCCAAACCCAGTCCTGCTGGTTGTGGAAAACCCCGCTCACGAAGCACCTCCAGACACACCGCAGCAACGCGGGCAGCCGTTGACCACGGCCCCGAGGCGGTCTGCCTGCGCAGCATCGAGGGTTCCCGCCGTTACACAGGCTAAGCGAAGCAGAGAGGCGAGAGATGACTGAGCGTGTTCGAGTCGGTGGCCTGCAGGTCGCCAAGGTGTTGTTCGATTTCATCAACAACCAAGCCATTCCCGGCAGCGGCGTGACAGCCGATGCCTTCTGGGCCGGCGCTGACGCCGTGTTCCGCGATCTGGCGCCAGAGAACCGTGCCCTGCTCGACAAGCGCGACCAACTGCAGGCGCAGATCGACGGCTGGCACCGCGAGCGCGCCGGCAAGCCCCACGATGCTGCGGCCTACAAGGCCTTCCTGGAGCAGATCGGCTATCTGCAGCCGCAGCCTGAGCAGGTACAAGCCAGCACCGAAAACGTCGATGACGAGATCGCCCGCATGGCCGGCCCGCAGTTGGTGGTGCCGGTGATGAACGCCCGCTTCGCCCTCAATGCCAGCAACGCCCGCTGGGGCTCGCTGTACGACGCGCTGTACGGCACCGACGCGATCAGCGAGAGAGGCGGCGCCGAAAAGGGCCAGGGTTACAACCGGGTACGCGGCGACAAGGTGATCGCCGCCGCGCGCGCCTTTCTCGATGAAAGCGCGCCGCTGGCCACCGGCTCCCACGCCGAGGTCAGCGGCTACCGCATCGAGGGCGACAAGCTGCTGGTCACCCTGGCCAATGGCGATATCAGCGGGTTGCGCGATGCCGACCAGCTGGTCGGCTTCCAGGGCGAAGCCGGGGCGCCGATCGCCATCCTGCTCAAGCACCACGGCCTGCATTTCGAGATCCAGATCGACGCCGCCAGCCCGATCGGCAGCACCGATGCCGCTGGGGTGAAGGACGTGCTGATGGAGTCGGCGCTGACCACCATCATGGACTGCGAAGACTCGGTGGCCGCGGTGGATGCCGACGACAAGACCCTGGTCTACCGCAACTGGCTGGGCTTGATGAAGGGCGACCTCAGCGAAACGGTCAGCAAGGGCGGCAGTACCTTCACCCGCACCATGAACCCGGATCGCGTCTACACCCGCCCGAACGGCGGCGAGCTGACCTTGCACGGGCGCAGCCTGCTGTTCGTGCGCAATGTCGGCCACCTGATGACCAACCCGGCGGTGCTCGACGCCAACGGCAACGAATTGCCCGAAGGCATTCTCGATGCGCTGTGCACCAGTCTCGCCGCGCTGCACAACCTCAACGGCAACAGCAGCCGCGCCAACAGCCGCACCGGCTCGGTGTACATCGTCAAACCGAAGATGCACGGCCCTGAGGAAGTGGCCTTCACCAGCGAGCTATTCGGCCGTGTCGAGCAGGTGCTGGGCCTGGCGCGCAATACCCTGAAGGTCGGCATCATGGACGAGGAGCGGCGCACCACCGTCAACCTCAAGGCCTGCATCGCCGCCGCCAGCGAGCGCGTGGTGTTCATCAACACCGGGTTTCTCGACCGCACCGGCGACGAGATCCACACCTCCATGGAAGCCGGCGCCATGGTGCGCAAGGCCGCCATGAAGAGCGAGAAATGGATCAGCGCCTACGAGAACAACAACGTCGACGTCGGCCTGGCCAGCGGCCTGCAGGGTCGCGCGCAGATCGGCAAGGGCATGTGGGCGATGCCCGACCTGATGGCCGCCATGCTCGAACAGAAGATCGGCCACCCGCTGGCCGGCGCCAACACCGCCTGGGTGCCCTCGCCGACCGCCGCCACCCTGCATGCGCTGCATTACCACAAGGTCGACGTGTTCGCCCGCCAGGCCGAACTGGCCAAGCGCACGCCGGCCTCGCTGGATGAAATCCTTGCCATCCCGCTGGCGCCGAGTACCGACTGGAGTGCCGAGGAAATCCGCAACGAGCTGGACAACAATGCCCAGGGCATCCTCGGCTATGTGGTGCGCTGGATCGACCAGGGCGTTGGCTGCTCCAAGGTGCCGGACATCAACGACATCGGCCTGATGGAAGACCGTGCCACCCTGCGCATCTCCAGCCAGCTGCTGGCCAACTGGCTGCGCCACGGCGTGGTCAGCGAGGCGCAGGTGCTGGAAAGCCTCAAGCGCATGGCCCCGGTGGTGGATCGGCAGAATGCCGGTGACCCGCTGTATCGCCCGATGGCGCCGGCATTCGACGGCAACATCGCCTTCCAGGCAGCCGTGGAACTGGTGCTCGAAGGCGCCAGGCAGCCCAACGGCTACACCGAGCCGGTGCTGCACCGCCGTCGTCGGGAGCTGAAGGCCAGCCTGGCGCGCTAAGCGGTCAAGCAAAAGAAAACCGCCGAGAGGCGGTTTTTCTTTTATGGCCAGCAGAGCCGGCGCCATCCCGGGCGTCGCGTCGCTCGACGCCGGGCTACGGAATCGCTCCGTAGCCTGTGGTCGAGCGCAGCGACACCCAGGTTCTTATCTTGCCGGCTGTGGCACCACGCGACGTTGCTGCCAGCGATAAACCGAAAAGCGTTTGGGCATTTCGTACAGCCAGTTGATGCCCAGCGCCTCGAGGATCTTCGCGGCGATGATCGGCAGCAGCACACCGGCCAGGCAGCCCAGGACGATGTGCAGGATGTCGTCGTTGATGCCCAGGAACTTGCTGAGAATCACCCGCGCGCCACTGCCGGCCAGGATGTGCATCAGGAAGATCGGCATCGACAGCGCGCCCAGGGTCAGCACCCAGCCCATTGGCCGGCGCGCCAGCACCATGCACAGGCTGACGGTGAACAGGATGCCGATAAAGGCCACCACCAGCGACGCCGCGCCGCGATCCGCGTAGGTCAGGCCCAGCGGGCCGTGGAACAGGTACTGCGCCACCACGAAGGCCAGGCCGCTGCCGAGCGCCACGGCCGATGCACGGGGCTCGATGCTGCCGCGGATCTGGTTGAACCAGATGCCCAGGGCGAAGAACACGAAGTTCTGCGCCAGGAACACCAGCGCGGCGACACGGGGCGTCCACTGCTGGAGCAGGTAGAACAGTGCACTGAGTACCAGCAACGGCAGGAAGGCCCGCGTCGAGAAACTGCGGTACAGCAGGATCGCCAGGCAGAACGCGGCGAACAGCGCATACAGGAACCAGAATTGCGCCCGTGGCGACCACAGCAGCGCCAGCACCTCGCCCATGCCGACGCCGCCGTTGGTATAGCGCGCCAGCACCACTTCGATGCTGCCCTGCAGCAGCGACCAGAGCACGAAAGGGTAGAAAATGGTGTCTATCTTGTTGCAGAACAGCCCGGCACCGCCGCGGTTGTTCAGCGAATGCCAGAAGAACAGCCCGGACAGAAAGAAGAACAGCGGCATGTGGAAGCTGTAGATGATGCTGTCCACCAGCCAGTGAAAGTCTACGTTCTCGGTGATGATGCCGCCGTTGAGCAAGCCGCGCACCACATGGCCATAGACCACCAGGAGGATGCCGATGGCCTTGGCGTAATCCACCCATAGATTGCGGTTTGTCATGCGTGCGTCCTTAATCAGGTCCGGCGTGGGAGGCGATGGCGGCGACTGGAGCGTCGCCACGCTGATCAGAGCATCAACCCGTGCATCAGGTTCCCGGCCCGATGCTGGTGCAGTTGCCGCCCCCCAGGTACTTCTGCAGCACCGCCCATTGCGGGCGATCCACACCCTTGACCGGCTCGATGGACAGCTTGTGCTTGCCCCACGACGGCCCAGCGGCCCAGTAGGTGAACGGAATGCAATGTTTCTGCAGGTAGGCGAGCGTCTGGTCCAGGGCCACCAGGCCGCTCTCGTCGTCGGCCGGCACGCCGAACTCGCCGATATGGCCCTTCTTGTTGTGCTCGATCAACCAGTTGACGAAGGGCTCCAGGCGCTTGATGCCGATCTGCGGATCCAGGTTGGGCGCCAGGGCGGTCTTGTAACTGCCGCTGGCATCCGGGTCGATGTACATGTGCGCCGAGTAGATCAGCTTGTCGGCCGGGTCCTTCAGGTCGAGCAGGTTGTCGTTGAGCTTGGGCCAGCGCAGTGCCGAGGAATACTCGGCGCCTTCGACATAGATCTCGTTCTGCGAATCATGTTTGCGCACGCCGTCGATACCGGCCTGGGCCAGTTGCGGCCAGAACGTGTTGGCCGCGCCGTAGGGCTCGTTCATCAGGTCGTAGGCATACACGGCCGGGTGGTTGCCCCAGCGCTTGGCGATGCGCTCCATCAGGTTCCGGTAGGCAGAAATCGGCACGTCGTCGGTGCCGATCACCTTGCCGTAGTAACGGCCATAGTTGTGCACGTCGAGCATCAGCTCGATGCCGGCCTGCTGCGCTTCATCGAGGGTCTTGTCGATCAGCTTGGCGTAGGTCTCGTCGAACTCGCCATTGGCCTGCGGTTGCAGGCGCTCCCAAATGAAGGAGAAGCGCACCCAGCTGATGCCCTTCTGCTGCCACTTCTCGTAGTAACCCTTGGGCGGGAAGAAGAAGTTGGTGCCGTGCTTGCCGGGCAGCACCGAGCTGGCGAATCCCGCGCCCGCGACGTTGATGCCGATCAGTTCGACGGGCTTCTGTTGTGCGCTGGCGACGCCGCAACTCAACAGGATGCAGGTGCCGAGCGCCACGGCGTGACGCAGGATGCTGCCACTCATAGGGGATGTCTCCTCTGTGCCTGGAAGGGATGACTATCTGAAAAACGCGTCTCAGACACATCAGGACGCCAATAGACCTGAGAGGTTCACCGCCGGCCGGCATATTCACCCGTCAAACCCTTGGCCTAGACTTACGTCCTATGTCGATTCACGGCACGGCTCGCCACCATGCCGCTACAAGAACAAAAGGAACGCGCGCGATGAAAGCAGCCGACGATTTCGTCCAGGCCGGCAAGACAGCGGTACGCCAGAACGTCCATGGCACCATGGAGTTTCTGCAGAAATTCCCGCCGTTCAACCAGATGGACAGCGCGCACCTCGCCTACCTGGTCGAGCACTGCCAACTGCGTTTCTACGCTGAAGACGAGGTGATCATCCACCCGGACGACGGCCCGGTGGAGCACCTGTACATCGTCAAGCAGGGCCGCGTGCATGGGCAGCGCCCGCATTCGGCGCGGCGCGGCACGGAAACCACTTTCGAGATCACCAGGGGCGAATGCTTTCCCATGGCCGCGCTGATCGGCGAGCGCGCCACCCGCACCGCCCACCTGGCCGCCGAAGACACCTTCTGCCTGCTGCTCGACAAGGCCGCCTTTACCCGCCTGTTCGCCCAGTCCGCGCCCCTGCGTGACTTCGCCCTGCGCGGCGTCAGCAGCCTGCTCGACCAGGTCAACCAGCAGGTGCAGATGCGCGCCGTGGAAACCCTTGGCTCGCAGTATTCGCTCGATACCCGCCTGGGCGAGCTGGCCATGCGCCAACCGATTGCCTGCGCGCCGCAAATGCCGCTGCGCGACGCGGTGCGGCTGATGCACGAGCAGCAGGTCGGCAGCATCGTGATCGTCGACCCGGGCCTGCGTCCCCAGGGCATCTTCACCCTGCGCGACCTGCGCCGGGCGGTGGCCGACGGCAGCGCCCTCGACCAGCCGATCTGCAGCCTGATGACCCAGCCGCCTTTCCACCTGCCGCCGAGCGCCAGCGCCTTCGACGCCGCCATCGCCATGACCGAGCGGCATATCGCCCATGTCTGCCTGGTGGAACAGGGCAAGCTGTGCGGCGTGGTGTCCGAGCGCGACCTGTTCTCCCTGCAGCGCGTCGACCTGGTACACCTGGCCCGCACCATTCGCCATGCCGGCCGGGTGGAAACCCTCGCCGCGCTGCGCGAAGACATCCGCCAGCTGGTCGACCGCATGCTTGCCCACGGCGCCAGCGCCAGCCAGATCACCCATATCGTCACCCTGCTCAACGACCACACCGTGTGCCGGGTGATCGAGCTGACCATCGAAGACCTGGGCGACCCCGGCGTGCCGTTCACCTGGCTATGCTTCGGCAGCGAAGGCCGGCGCGAGCAGACCCTGCACACCGACCAGGACAATGGCATCCTCTTCGAGGCCGAGAGCAACGTGCAGGCCGCCGAGATCCGCGGGCGCCTGCTGCCGCTGGCCATGGAGATCAATGGGCACCTGGCACGCTGCGGCTTCACCCTGTGCAAGGGCGACATCATGGCCGGCAACCCGCAGCTGTGCCTGTCGCGCCAGGAGTGGTCACGGCGCTTCGCCGGCTTCGTGCGCGAGGCCTCGCCGGAAAACCTGCTGGCCTCGACCATCTACTTCGACCTGCGCACCGTGTGGGGCGATGCCAGCGGCTGCGAAACCCTGCGTGACGAACTGCTCGGGCAGATCGCCGACAACCGCCTGTTCCAGCGCATGATGGCCGAGAACGCCTTGCGCCAGCGTCCGCCGGTAGGCCGCTTCCGGGATTTCGTGGTGGCCCGGCGTGGTACCGACAAGGACACCCTGGACCTCAAGTCCCAGGGCCTCACGCCCTTCGTCGACGGCGCACGGCTGCTGGCCCTGGCCAACGGCATCAAGGCCTGCAACACCCAGCAGCGCCTGCGCGAGCTGAGCGAGCGCGGGGTGATCGACAAGCTGGACGGCGCCGCCTACGAGGAGGCCTACCACTTCATCCAGCAGACGCGCCTGCAGCAGCATCAGTTGCAGGCACGCCAGGGCCAGCCGTACTCCAACCGCCTCGACCCCGACAGCCTCAATCATCTGGATCGGCGCATCCTGCGTGAATCCTTTCGTCAGGCCCAGCGTCTGCAAACCAGCCTGGGGCTACGCTACCAACTATGAACGCACTCGCCTGGCTGACCCGCCGCCGCAACACCTTGCCCGCCGACCAGCAGCAACGCCGTGACGCCCTGCCGGCACCGCGACCGGCGGACGACACGCCCCTGGCCCAGCAACGCCTGGTGGTGCTGGACCTGGAAACCAGCGGCCTGGACATGAGGCGCGACGAGGTGCTGTCGATTGGCGCGGTGGTCATCGACGGCGGTGCCATCCAGCTCGGTGAACAGTTCGACTGCACCCTGCACCGCGACGGCCACACCGTCAGTGCCAGCGTGCTGATCCACGGCCTGGCGCCCAGCGACATCGCCGCCGGCATCGAGCCGGCCGAAGCACTGCTGGCATTCATGGAGTTTCTCGGCGACAGTCCGCTGCTGGCCTTTCACGCAGGCTTCGACCAGCGCATGCTGGCCCGCGCCCTCAAGGACACCCTCAACCTGCGCCTGCGCCACCCCTTCTACGACGTTGCCGAACTGGCGCCCATGCTCTGCCCCCATGCGCAGATCCGCAACGGCGGCCTGGATGACTGGACCGGGCATTTCGGCCTGCAGGTCGGCCAGCGCCACCACGCCAGCGCCGACGCCCTGGTGACCGCCGAGCTGGCGCTGATCCTGTTCAGCCGCGCACGCAAGCAGCAGGCCGACAGCCTGCGGGCGCTGGAGCAGCGGCTGAAAAGCTGGCGGCAGCGGTTGCAGGGGCCTTCGCTCTAGGCGCATAACGTCCCCGGTTACGCCTGCGGCTAACCCAGGCAACGAATCTAAGGACAACGCAAAACCGTGGCCTGGGTTGAGCGAAGCGATATCCGGGAACTCAAAGATCGCGCATCAGCAGCGCAAAACGCAGATCCACCTCGGGCGGCACTGGCAGGTAGACCACATGGCCATCGCCGGGCGCCACGCCCATCGGCTCGCCGGCGCGGTTTTCCAGGTGCTCCAGGGTAAAGCGCAGATTGCCCTTCGGCGTCATCAGCTCCATGCCGTCGCCGACGGCAAAGCGATTCTTCACGCGCACCTCGGCCAACCCTCCATGGCGCTCGCCGCTCAGTTCGCCGACGAACTGCTGGCGATCGGACAGCGAGCTGCCGTGCCCATAATTCTGGTACTCGTCATGCACATGGCGGCGCAGGAAGCCCTCGGTGTAGCCGCGATGGGCGAGCGATTCCAGGCTGTCCATCAGGCCGCGATCGAAGGGCCGGCCCGCCACGGCATCGTCGATGGCCTGGCGATACACCTGAGCAGTGCGCGCGCAGTAGTAATGGGATTTGGTGCGCCCTTCGATCTTCAGCGAATGCACGCCCATCTTCACCAGCCGCTCGACGTGCTGCACGGCGCGCAAATCCCGGGAATTCATGATGTAGGTGCCGTGCTCGTCCTCGAATACCGGCATCTGCCGCTCGCCATCCTCGAGCACGAACACCTGCTCGCTCGGCGCACCGATGCCTAGCGTCGGGGCCTGGTGGACGATCTCACCCAGCTCGTTCTCGTCAGCCGCCTTGACGTCGTATTGCCAGCGACAGGCATTGGTGCAGGCGCCCTGGTTGGGGTCGCGACGGTTGAGGTAGCCGGACAGCAGGCAGCGCCCCGAATAGGCCATGCACAGCGCGCCATGGACGAACACTTCCAGTTCCATATCCGGCACCTGGGTGCGGATTTCCTCGATTTCGCCGAGGGACAGTTCCCGCGACAGGATCACCCGCTCCAGGCCCTGCCCCTGCCAGAATGCCACGCTGGCCCAGTTCACCGCGTTGGCCTGCACCGAAAGGTGAATGGGCATCTGTGGATAACGGCCGCGCACCAGCATGATCAGCCCGGGGTCGGACATGATCAGCGCGTCCGGCGCCATGTCGATCACCGGCTGCAGGTCATCGAGAAAGGTCTTCAGTTTGGCGTTGTGCGGGGCGATGTTGACCACCACGTAGAAACGCTTGCCCAGCACCCGGGCCTCGCGAATGCCCTGGGCCAGGTTGGCGTGGTCGAACTCGTTGTTGCGCACCCGCAGGCTGTAGCGCGGCTGCCCGGCGTACACCGCATCGGCGCCATAGGCGAAGGCGTAGCGCATGTTCTTCAGGCTGCCGGCGGGTGACAGCAGTTCGGGGCGAAACGGTGGGTTGGACATGGTGAAACGGGCTCGCGGAAAAACAGAGCCGGCGATTCTAGAGAGGCCAGGCCGCCTAACCATTGATCCAGGTCTATGACGGCGTGTGCGAGACCTGCTCCGGCGACCGTCGGCCATCGCTGCCAAGTGGCGCCGGCGCGGGAAACAGCTCAGCGATAAAACGCGCCAGTTGCCGTCCGGCACGGCGCTCCTCGCGCAAGCCGAGCCGCCCGCTCATCGCCGGTACCACAGGCGAAAGAAACCCAGGGCGAACAGCAGGGCGATCTGCGCCACGGCCACGCACAGTTGCAGGAACGATTGCACCGAGCTGTTGGCCGCGGCATCGGTCACCCCGGTCAAGGTGTCCCAGAAAGGGTCGGGCAACAGTTGCAGCCCCAGCTGAGCGAATGGCCAGCCGCTGAGCATCATGAGTTCGATCCAGTCGAAGCGGCCGACGAACATCATGGCGATCAGCAGCACAGCGGCGATGCACAGGCCGAGAGAGAAACAGGCAGAGAATTGCAATAAGGCGCGCATGGCGATCTCCATGGGGCGTGCGCCTGGCACGCCCCGGCAAGGGTCAGGAAGCGATGGTTGCGCTGGTGGTCGGGCGGCCAACGCCGTACCAATCGAGCTTGCGGGTCAGCACCATCACGCAGCCCAGCACGCCGAATACCAGCAACGAGCCCATCAGCAGGGCGTAGTCCTCGGCACTGAGCAGGCCGTAGAGCAGCCCGTACAGGGCCGCCAGCAAGCCACCGAACGCGGCGCCGCGCAGCCAACTGCGCAGCACGCTGCTGACGTAGAAGCCGTTCAATGCCACGCAGCCCAGGGCCGACAGGCCGTAGGCCACGGCAAAGCCCAGGTGCTCGGAGAGCGACAGCAACAGCAGGTAGAACAGCGCCATGGACAGGCCCACCAGGGCGTACTGCACCGGGTGCACGGCCATGCGCTTGAGCACTTCGAAGAGAAAGAACACGGCGAAGGTCAAGGTGATGAACAGCAGCGCATACTTGATCGCCCGATCGGCCTTGAGGTACTGGTCCACCGGATCGATGAAGCTGACCCCGAGCGCACGGCTCTGCATGGCGGCGCAGGAGCCGCTGACGCAGCTGCTCAGGGCGTCCTGCATGTCGGTGGCGAAGAAGCTGATCTGCCATTTGGCGGTGAAGCCCTGCTCGGTCACCTCGCGCTGACTGGGCAGGAACTCACCGATGAAACTCGGGTGCGGCCAGTCCGAACGCAGGCTGACCTGGCTCTCGCGACCGACCGGGGTGATGCTCAACTGGTCGGTGCCCTGCAGCTTCAGGTCGAACGCAAAGCGGTAGGCCTGCTCAATGCGGCTGTCGCGCGCCGGCAGCGTCACATGTACGCCGCTGCCGAAATTGTCATCGCCGCTGCCCGGCTCGAAACTCAGGCTGGCGCCATTGAGCTGCAGCTTGAGGTGGTTGCCGATGCCGCGCACATCGCTGATGCCCACGGCGATGAAGGGCTCGCCGAACCAATAGGCCTCGACATCGCTGATGCCGTAGTTGGCCGGCACCTTGAACTCGCCACTGACCTGACTATCGCTGTGATACAGGCGCGCCTGGTAGATGCCGCGGTAACGCAGCTCAGTACGCACGTCGCCGTCAAGGCTGAAACGCTCGGGCAAAAAGTACAGGCGGCCCTGCTCGATCGACTCCTCCTGGTAACGCTCGTCGCTGTCCTTGCGGGTTTTCCAGGTCAGTACCTTCTTGCGATACGGCACCACCATGATCGGCCCGGTGATCTGCTGGGCATAGCTGGAGCTGCGGGCGATATCGCGCAGTACGTCATCGCGCGCAGCCTGGCGCTCGCCCACCAGGCCATCGATCAACAACAGGGGAATCATCAACAGCAGAATCAGCAGGGCAATGGTGCCCAGTTTGAACAGCAGGCTTCGGTTCATGGCACAGCGCTCCGTGCAGTTGGGATGCACGCAGTCTGGCCAGGCCCGGTGGAGGCAGCATGGAGCGCGGATGGAGTTTATGTGGGAATTATGAGGAGCCCGGCGGGCGTCACCCGCCGGGCTGGATGGCTGCGGGCGCTGTCGTCGCCTATTCGCCGCGGATGTACTGCTCCAGGTGCTGGATCAGGTTTTCCTGGTGGCTGATGATGTCCTTGACCAGGTCGCCGATGGACAGTAGGCCGACCAGCCGCCCCTCACTGACCACCGGCAGGTGGCGCAGACGACCATTGGTCATCAGTTCCATGCAATGCCGGGCATCTTCGCCCGGCGTC
Source organism: Pseudomonas argentinensis (assembly GCF_001839655.2). Lineage (NCBI taxonomy): Bacteria > Pseudomonadati > Pseudomonadota > Gammaproteobacteria > Pseudomonadales > Pseudomonadaceae > Phytopseudomonas > Phytopseudomonas argentinensis. The sequence continues at coordinate 1,214,408 of NZ_CP056087.1, read as the reverse complement.
ACGGTAATGACCTTGCCGGTCATGATGTCGCTGACTTTCAGATTGGCTGGCGAGCGTTCCTGCACCGCGACCTTGCGCACGTAGTCACGCTCGCTGACGATGCCGGCCAGTCGCTCGCCCTCGAGCACCACCAGGGCGCCAATGCCCTTCTCGGCCATCAGTTTCATCGCCGCGAACACACTGCTGTCGGGGGTGACGCTATACACGTTGGAAATCGGCTTGCTCTTCAGTACTTCGGCCACGGTCTTTTTCATGCGCGTTTTCTTCCTGTCCCGGTAGATTGGCGAAAGGCTTCAGAATAGCCAAAGTCCGGCCATCTGTACGCATCGCGTTTGCGACAGGTCGCCGCCAGCGAGATCGAGGTCGCAGCCACGGCGCTCAACGCGTGAAGCTCAAGCGCACTTCCACGCCGCCCTCGACGTTGGCGATGCTCAGAGTCGCGCCATGCAGGTTGGCCACTTCTTGCACGAAGTTGAGGCCCAGGCCGGTGCTCTTGCGCCCGGTGGCCGGGCGCGCCAGGGAATAGAAGCGCTCGGTGAGACGCGCCATGGCGTAGTCGGGAACCGCCGGCCCCTGATTGAACAGGCGCAGTTGCAGCGACTCGCCATCAGCCTCGCAGGCAAAGCGGATCAGCCCATCAGGCGGAGTGAAGTCCAGCGCGTTGTCGAGCAGGTTGCTCAGCGCCTGGCGCAGCAGGAAACGCTCGCCGAACAGCGTCTGCGCGGCATCCACCCGGTTATCCACCTGCACCTGACGTTGTTCGATGCGCGCCATCTGGGCCTGCACCAGCTCGTCGATCATGGCGTGCAGCGGCACGGCGACGCACTCCTCAAGGCCCTGGCGCTGCTCGACCTGCGCCAGGTGCAGCAGGCGCTCGACCAGGTTCTGCAGGCGCTCGCCCTCTTCGCCGATATTGGCCACGAAACGCTGGCGCTGGGCCTCGGGCATCTCGGCCTCCAGCAGCTCGGCGGCGCCACGAATCGCCGCCAGCGGGCTCTTCAGCTCATGGGTCAGGGTGTGCACGTAGCGCTCGACGTAGGCCTTGCCTTCCAGTTCGGTGCGCATGCGCTCCACCGCCTGGGCCAGTTGCCCGAGTTCGCCGCCACGTACCTGGGGCAGCTCGGCCCGCTGGCCTTCGCTGACCGCCTGTGCATAACGGGTCAGGCGGCGTAGCGAGCCGCTGAGCCACCAGCTGAGCAAGCCGCCAACCAGCAGGCCCAGGCCGATCAGCCCGGCACCCAACCAGCCGAGGCGCCGCTGCGAGCGCTCGATATATGGCTGCAGCGTACGATTGGGCTTGGCCACCGACACCACGCCGAGAATGCGCTCGCCGTCGATGATCGGCGCCGCCACATACATCACCGAGGAGTCCGGATCGTTCGGGTCCTCCCGGGTCGAGCGCACGCCGTAGCGGCCGCGCAGGGTCAGGTAGACATCGTTCCAGCGCGAGTAGTCCTGCCCTACCGCGAGGCCGCTGGAGTCGAGCAGCACGATGCCATTGGCGTCGGTGACGTAGATGCGGTGGTTGACCTGATTCTTCGCCACGCCCCAGATCTGCGCGCCGGGCTGGCGCTGGCCGTAGGCCTTGAGCAATTCGGGCAGTTGCCCCTGGGCGAGGCGGCCGTCGCGCACCTCCTCGCGCAGCAGCACGGCCAGCAGGTGCGCGGTATCGACCAGGGTTTCCTCGGTGGACTGGCGCACACCCGGGCGGATCTCGTCCATCACCGTGCTCAGCACGAACCAGCCGGACAGCCCGACGAACAGGAAGTAGGCCAGAAAGATACGGACTCCGAGCGGCATCAGCAGGTCTCCTGAAGGCTGGGCATGGCGCTATTCGAGGCGCAGGCTGTAACCCAGCCCGCGATGGGTCTGGATCGGCTCGGCCTGGGGCGCGACCTGGCGCAGCTTGGCGCGTAGACTCTTGATATGGCTGTCGATATTGCGCTCGTAGCCGGCATCGGCCGCCACGCCCAGGGCATCGAGCAACTGTTCGCGGCTGAACACCCGCTCGGGCTGGCCGAGCAGGCAGTGCAGCAACTGGAATTCGAGGCGGGTCAGGCTCAGGGGCTGGCCGTGGTAGTCGATGCGCACCCGCTCGCTGTCGAGGCGAAACGGGCCTTCGCTGGGCCTGGCGACAGGCTCGCGGGGCGCCACGCGCTTGAGAATGGCCTTGACCCGCGCCGCCACCTCACGGGGGCTGAAGGGCTTGACCACGTAATCATCGGCGCCGATCTCCAGCCCGACAACGCGATCGATCTCGTCGTTGCGGGCAGTCAGGAACATCACTGGCACTTCGGAAAAGCGCCGCAGCCGCTTGCAGGCCTCGAAACCGCTGATATCGGGCAAGCCGACGTCGAGAATCACCAGGTCGCAGGCCTCGCGCTCCAGCAGTGCCAGCGCCTCGCCGCCGAGCGTCGACCAGCGCGTGGTAAAGCCCTCTGCCTGCAGGGCGTAGACCAGGGTGTCGGCGATTGCGGCTTCATCTTCGACGATCAGGATGGTCGCCATGGTTGGCATCCTTGCAGCACACGTGGGTTGCGGAGCCTGCGCGAGGCCGTGGTCAGCGTCAATAGCGCACAAGCGCCCCCACTCATGCACAAAACAGGTGGATCGTTCTGTGGATAAGCTTGGAGTGAAGCGCTGTGCGCCCCTGAAAATGCGGCTTTCGGCAGGCCGATCATTATTTGAGCAGCCATTTATTCACAGATGAAATTCGCGACAAGTCACTGTCATCAAAAGAATTTGTCAAGACAGGCAAGTACGTCGAAGCGCTGGGGACAATGCACAACTTGCGTGGAACACTATGTGGATAAGCTTTGCATGGGAGGCTGTAGGCCACGACATCCGGGGCATCTGGCGTGCTGATCATTTACTGTTCAATGCTGGGCGGCTACAAAAACCCGGTTCCCCACGGTGAGGTGCGGACATCTCGGTAACTCGCTGCGCAAACCGCTGCGCTATACACAATAGTCGTGGAAGAATCTGTGGATAAGACTGGTATCGAACCATGAAAGCCACGCCGTCAGTGGTATTCCGGCATTTGATCAGTTATTGACCAGCCCAATCCACAAGCATTCAACCTGCTGTATTGCTTGACTTCACGGGCTGGAGCAGGGTGAAAGACGGCAGCGGAAGAGCAGGAGCATTCATGCACAATGCGCGTGCATGAGCCTGTGGACAACCTGAAGATCATCCCTTCCAGGCCACTGAAATCCAGGCCTGAAAGGGATCGTTCATTTATTGATCAGCCACCGTCCCCGCGCTTATTCCACCCGGAAACGGCCGGTGTTGCGCGATAGGGTTTCGCTGCCACGGCGCAGTTGTTCACAGGCATCGCTGACCATCCGTGCACCGCTAAGCAATTCACTGGCGGCCTGATCGACCTGCTGGATATTGCCGCTCACCTCGTCGGCGGTCGCCGCCTGCTGCTCGGCAGCGGTGGCGATCTGCGCCAGGCGATCGCTGACGCGCTGCACGGACTCGACGATACCGTCGAGGTCCGCACTCATCGCCAGCACGTTGCCCACATCGCCTTCGGCCTGGTGCATCGCCTGCTCCATCTCGGCGACGGATTGACCCACCACCTTGTGCAGGTCGCCGACGGTCTGGGCGATCTCGGCTGTGGAATTCTGGGTGCGCTGTGACAAGGAGCGCACTTCGTCGGCGACCACCGCGAAGCCGCGGCCCTGCTCGCCGGCTCGGGCCGCCTCGATGGCAGCGTTGAGCGCCAGCAGATTGGTCTGCTCGGCGATGCCCTTGATCACGTCGACCACCCGGGTGATCTGTTCGGTCTGCTGACGCAGCTTCTGCAGGGTCTGCGCGCTGCCCGCCAGGCGCTCGCTGAGCTCGCGCATGCTGGCACTGGTGCGGGCACTGCGCTGGTTGCTCTGGTTGGCAATCTCGCGGGTCTGCCCGGCTTCCTGGGCGGCCTGCTCGCAGCTCTGCGCCACGCTCTGGGCGGTGGCCGCCATCTGCGTGGCGGCCGTGGCGATCTGGCTCATCTGCGCCTGCTGTTGCTCGACCGCATTCAATGAGCCCGCGGCCTGGCTCCCCAGGTTACGCACGGTCTCGTCGAGGCTCTGCCCTTCCTGGCCGACGCCCTGCATGGAATCGCGCAACTGGGCGACGGCGGTATTCAGGGCCGTGGAGATCGCCGCCAGATCGTCGGCTCCATGCACCTGCATGCGCACCCGCAGGTCGCCGTCACGCAGGCCTTCGGCCGCCTGGATGATGCCGGCGGTGCTGCGGCGGATGGAGGCGTTGAGGCATAGCAGCAGGTACAGCGCCAGCAGGGTGAGCACGGCGAAAATCAGCGTGGTGTGCAGCATGTCCTGACGGGCGTCGTCCTGATAGTCGCCGATATTGGCATTGAACTGCCCGTACACCGCCTTACGCAGGACGCTCACCCGTTCCTGCAGCCCTTGCACCTGCTGCACGAACTGCGCCGGCTGCAGCACCATGGGGCTGGCTTCGAACATGTCGCGGTCGACCTCGGCGAGAAAGGCCTGCAACCCCTCCTCGACCTGGGCGTAGGGCTGCTGCAGGGTTTGCATGGCCCGCGGCGAAGCCTGCTGCAAAGCGGTGCGCGACTTGGCGATCTGTGCACCAGCTTGTTCCAGGGAGCGGCGCAGGTCACGCACCGCCACGCGGTTCTGCAGGGTGAAATGCTGCGCCACCAGCGAGCCGTACCCCTGGCTGGCGAAGTTGCCCAGGTTGTCCGACAGACGCGGCAGGGTCTGGGTCATCTGCTCCATCATCAGGTAGGTGTCGAGGAATGGATCGAGGATCAGGCCGCTGTCGGTGGCGACTTGCTCACGTAGCACCGTGAGCAGGGACAGTGTTTTTTGGTAACGCTCGAGGGCGTCGAGTAGGGCCATTTTACCCAGCACGGCAAGATCCAGGTCAGCCACCGAGGCCTGCAGGGCGTCGAGCTGCGGGCCGGTTTCCTCGCTCGGCGTCAGCTTTACCTGTTCGGCGGCGGCTTCCAGGGCCTCGCCAAGCTTGCCGCTACGCTCGCGCAACAGCGCCTCGGCTGCCTTGTCGTTGCCCTTCCAGCGTGCCAGCAGGAAACGCTGTTGGTGCAGCTCCTGCTCGACCGCGCCCAGTGCCTGCACACCGTGCATGCCGTCTACCTCGCTGCGCAGCACCTCGATGCGCTCCAGATTGGTGCTCGTCATCACCCAGAGCGCGTAACCCAGGGGAATGACGAACAGCACGAACAGCAACTGGAACTTGCGGGCGAAACTCACGCGCTCCAGCACGCGTATACCCGGTTTGAGCAATCCCCACATACGTCACCTCGAAACGCGCCACGGTCCAAGGACGCCGTAGCAATGTGCCATTTCGAGGCAAGAATCGCACCGAACTGCGCGAAAGCAAGGCGCAGCCCGTGCCAATCAGCAGTTGGGTTGTTCGGCGGTGTAGCGGTTGGAGGGATCGATGGCTGCATCCAGCTTGCGGATGGCACTGGCGCCGATCAGCAACGGGTAATCGAAATGGCTGCGATCGGTGAGGTTGACCTCGATGGTGCGCTTCTCTTCGCCCAGGCAGATGTCCATGTTGACCACCGGGCGCGCGGAATAGGACGGCTTGGCGGAGCTGCCTTCCTCCGCGCGATTCTTGATCTCGGTGACGCGGGCCAGGGGCTTTTCGAAGAGTTGCTCGTCAGCATCGTCGACGGCCAGGCGGAAACGCACCCAGTCCTCGCCATCACGCTGGAACTGCTCGATGTCGCGGGCCGACAGCGAGGCGGTCATGGCACCGGTGTCCATCTTGGCCTTGAGGGTCTGGCCGAGTTGGGGAAGCTGAATGTATTCGTAGCGACCGTAGAGAGTCGGCTGGTCGGCCATCGCCGGCAGGGTGATGGCAGCGGCCAACAGGGCTAGAACGGTTTTCACGCCTTAACGTCCTCGTGTGGAAGGGAGAACATTGGGACTGGGGCAGACCTGAATGGTTCTGGAAATCTGGCGGGGCAATGCGTGTTCGACGCGGCACCTGAGGGGGCACAATGTGGCGGGAGCGGCCGCAAGCTGCAAGCCCCAAGCCCCAAGCCCCAAGCCCCAAGCCCCAAGCCCCAAGCTACAAGCTACAAGCTACAAGCTACAAGCTACAAGCTACAAGTTAGAAGCAGTCCGCAGTGCTCTAGCTTCTTCTTGCAGCTTGAGGCTTGCGGCTTGAAGCTCAATGTCCGCTTCTGCCTTAAAGCGCCCCAGGCCTGTTTTGCTACAGCACCTGGCGCAAAAATGCCTGTGCCCGCGGATCCTTCGGCCGAGCGAAGAACTCGGCCGGCGGCGCGTCTTCGAGCAGCTTGCCGTGATCGAAGAACAGCACCCGGTCGGCCACTTCACGGGCAAAGCCCATCTCGTGGGTGACGCAGACCATGGTCATGCCCTCCACGGCCAGCTGCTTCATCACGTCGAGCACCTCGCCGACCATTTCCGGGTCGAGGGCCGACGTGGGCTCGTCGAACAGCATGACCTTGGGGTCCATGCACAGGGCACGGGCGATGGCCACGCGCTGCTGCTGGCCGCCGGACAGGCGCGACGGAAACTCACCGGCCTTCTGGCCGATGCCGACCTTGTCGAGCAGGGCGCGGGCCTTGGCTTCACGCTCGGCCTTGCCGCGCTTGCGCACGACTTTCTGCGCCAGGCACAGGTTCTCCAGCACGGTCATGTGCGGGAACAGGTTGAAGTGCTGGAACACCATGCCGACCTCACGGCGGTAGGCGTTGATGTCGGTCCTGGGGTTGGCGAGATCCAGGCCGTCGATGCTCACCGAACCTTCGTCCAGCTCTTCCAGGCCGTTGAGGCAGCGCAGGAAGGTCGACTTGCCGGAGCCGGACGGGCCGATCACCACCAGCACCTCGCCGCGTGCCACCTGGGTGGTCACGCCGTCGACGGCACGTACATGCTGGCCACGGGCGTCGAACACCTTGATCAGATCACGGACTTCAATCACTTTGCGCGAGCCTCCGTTCCAGGCGGTTGGCGATCTGCGACAGCGGCAGGTTGATCACCAGGTACAGGGCCGCGACGCAGAACCAGATCTCGAACGTGGAGAACGAGGTGGTGATGGCTTCGCGACCGCTCTTGGTCAGCTCGGTGATGGCGATCACCGAGACCAGCGAGGTGTCCTTGACCAGGCTGATGAACTGCCCGGCCAACGGCGGCAGCACACGCTTGAACGCCTGGGGCAGGATCACGTGGCGCATCGACTGCGCCGCGCTGAGGCCCAGGGAGCGGGCCGCTTCATCCTGGCCGCGAACGATGGACTGCACGCCGGCACGGACGATCTCGCCGACATAGGCGCCGGTGAACAAGGCCAGCGCCGCCACACCGGCGAACTCGCGGGACAGGTCGAGCACCGTGCCGATAAAGAAGTAGAAGATGAAGATCTGCACCAGCAGCGGCGTGCCGCGCACCAGCTCGACGTAGAGCGTCGACAGGTGGCGCAGCGTCGGGTTGGCCGAGAGCCGGCACAGGCCGGTGACCAGGCCGATCAGCAGGCCGAACACGCCCGCTGCCACGGAGATCCACAGGGTGGTCCAGAGGCCCCAGAGCAGCGGCCCCGCCGCCCAGTGACGATTGACGCCGATGACATCGCCCTCGGCAACGTCGTCGCCTTCGCTGAGCTGCAGGCTGTCGCCGGCCACGCTGAGCTGCTGCTGTTCGCCGCTTTCACCGAGCAGGGTGACGAGGGCGTCGTCGCCCTGGCGGCTGATGCTCTCGACACGGCCATGGTCGGCCGCCCGCTGCGCTTCTTCGGCGTGGTAGGCGAAGTACTGGGGAACGCGATTCCAGCGCCATTCGTAGGAGATCAGCGAGGTGGAATACCAGATCGCCAGGATGCCCACGACCAGGATCAGCCCGGTCAGCAGGTGCCAGGGCCACTGGGCTTTCTTCTGTTTAGCCACGGTGAGTGTCTACCCGTTGAGTTGCCAACATGACGGCGCGCGGACTAGCCGCGCGCCGGGTGTAGCCAGATGAAGCGGGAACCTGTTTCACGAGCTCGCGAGCTAGAGTCATGCAAGGCGAAAATAGGCGAGGAACGGTCGGAGTCGCGGGCGACTGTACTGGTGTACATGAGCATTACTCGCTTCGCTCGCTCCATTCGGAGCCGCACTGAAGTGCGTTAGCCGCAAGCGGCTTTCCGAGCCTGTTTTCAACGCAGCAAGACCGACGCGCAGCAGATCGTGGGCAGGTTCCGCTTACTCCATTTCTTTCAGCCAGTTAGTGCTCTTGAACCACTTGGCGTGGATCCGATCGTAGGTACCGTCTTCGCGGATCTGGTGCAGCCAGTTGTTGATCCAGTTGAGGCTGTCGTGGTCGCCCTTCTTCAGGCCGAACGCCAGGGGCTCGAAGGTGAACGGCTCGTCGAGGAACACCAGCTTGCCGGCACCGGCCTTGTTCACCGCCACGACGTTGTACGGCGCGTCGTAGATGAAGGCATCGGCCTTGCCGTTGACCACGTCCATCACCGCTTCCTGCTCGTTGTCGAAGCCGCTGTACTTGGCTTGGGCGATCAGCTTCTTGGCGACCATCTCGCCGGTGGTGCCGATCTTCGAGGTGATGCGGTAGTCGGCGCTGTTCAGATCCTTGTAGCTCTTGACCTTGTCGGCCAGCTCCTTGCGGATCAGCAGGGTCTGGCCAACCACGATGAAGGGCTCGGAGAAGTTGATGCGCAGGTTGCGCTCCTGGGTCAGGGTCATGCCCGAGCCGATCATGTCGAACTTGTCGGTCAGCAGGGCCGGGATGATGCCATCGTAGGAGGTGGACACCAGCTCCAGCTTGACGCCCATCGCCTTGGTCATCGCCTTGAGCAGGTCGACTTCGAAGCCGATGATCTCGCCGCGCTTGTTGGTCATCTCGAAGGGCATGTAGGTCGGGTCCATGCCCACGCGCAGGGTCCCGCGCTTGACCGCGTCGTCGATGACGCCAGCCTGGGCGAGGCTGGTGAAGGCGCAGACGGATAACAGCAGTGAGGCGACAAGCTTTTTCATTCTTGCTCCTGAAGGCAAACGATTATGGGGCCGGCCCAGGCTCATGCACCCGTACGGTGCAGACGGCTGGCCCTTCGATAAAGGCGGCGCGGCATGCTAACCGTGATCGCCACCGATGGCGAGAGATACGCGCCGGATCAGCGACAAAGGCAGCACACGCCGCGACTCGGGAAGCAAGAAGCAGGCCAGTGAGCGGCCTCGATCAGGTTTCCAGCAGGAAGGTCACCGGGCCGTCATTGACCAGGTGCACCTGCATGTCGGCACCGAAACGCCCGCTGGCCACCTGGGAGTGTTGCGCCCGTGCCTGCTCGAGCAGATGGTCGAACAGCGCTTCGCCCAGGGCGGGTGGCGCGGCGGTGGAGAAACCAGGACGCAGGCCGCTGCGGGTATCGGCGGCCAGGGTGAACTGGGAAACCAGCAACAGGCCGCCACCGATGTCCTTGAGCGACAGGTTCATCTTGCCCGCCGCGTCGCTGAACACCCGGTAGTTGAGCAGCTTGTGCAGCACCTTGGCGCAGCTGGCTTCAGTGTCCTGAGGCTCGACGCCGACCAGCACCAGCAGGCCCTGGTCGATGGCGCCGACGGTCTCGCCGGCGGCATCCACGCGGGCGCTGGAAACCCGTTGCAGCAGCGCCTTCATGCTTCGTCCGGCGCCAGGTCGAGCAGGCGGTGAGCGATCTCGTCGGCGGCGCGCACCAGGGCGTCGGCGATACCTGGCTCGGCGGCCGAATGGCCTGCCTCGCGGATGATCTGCAGCTCGCTGTTGGGCCATGCCTGATGCAGTGCCCAGGCGTTGTCCAGCGGGCAGATGGCGTCGTAGCGGCCATGCACGATGATGCCCGGCAGGTGGGCGATCTTCGGCATGTCGCGCAGCAGCTGGTTGGGCTCCAGAAAGGCATCGTTGACGAAGTAATGGCACTCGATACGGGCGATCGACAGCGCGCGCAGGCTCTCGGCGAAACGCTCGACCACCTGCGGGTTGGGCCGCAGGGTGGCGGTACGCCCTTCCCAGCACGACCAGGCCTTGGCGGCGTGCATCTGGGCGATCTGGTCGGCGCCGGTCAGGCGCTTGTAGAAGGCCTGCATCAGATCGCCCTGCTCTTCGGCCGGGATGGGCGCGAGGTAATCCTGCCAGTAATCGGGGAACAGGCGGCTGGCGCCCTCCTGGTAGAACCATTTGAACTCCTGGGGGCGGCACAGGAAGATGCCACGCAGGATCAGCGCCTGTACGCGATCCGGGTGGGCCTGGGCGTAGGCCAGCGACAGGGTCGAGCCCCAGGAGCCGCCGAACAGCACCCACCTGTCGATACCCAGGTGCTCGCGGATACGCTCCATGTCGGCGACCAGATCCCAGGTGGTGTTGTTCTCCAGGCTGGCGTGGGGCGTGGAGCGGCCGCAGCCGCGCTGGTCGAAGGTGACGATGCGGTACAGGGTCGGGTCGAAGTAGCGGCGGCTGGCCGCGTCGCACCCGCCCCCGGGGCCGCCATGCACGAACAGCACCGGCAGACCATCCGCCGAGCCGCTCTCATCGACGTAGAGCACGTGCGGGGCGTCTACCGCCAGCTCATGACGGGCGTACGGTTTGATCTCCGGATACAGCGTCTGCATGGTGCCCTCCTGAGGAAGATTGAGATAGGCTCGGGCCGCTCGCGCGTCGCGGGCTACTGCGCTCGTTCGGGCATCATAACCATGAAAAGGAAATTCGGCATGTCGATACGGAAATTTGCAGCAGCACTGTTGCTGCTCGGCTTGTTGCTGAGTGGCTGCGGCGCCAAAGACGATCCACAGGCCAGGCTGGAAGCCGCCGTACAGCAACTGCAGGACAACCTCGAAGCGAAGAGGACCGCGGCAGTGCTCGACCAGCTGCACAAGGAGTTTCGTGCCCAGCAGGCCAATGATCGGGACTGGGCCAAGCGCACCATGACGCTGCTGTTCCTGCGTCACAACACCGTCAAGGTACTGGCCCTGAGCAAGGACAGCCGCGTGGATGCGACCTACCGCGACAAGGGCTATACGGATGCGCAGGTGGGCCTGACCGGTGCCGAAGGGCTGATCCCCGACAGCGCCCGGCATTACGCCGTGAAGCTGGAATGGTGGCAGGACGACGGCGAGTGGAAACTCGCACGGCTGGATTGGCAATGAGAGAAGAAGAGACTCGGTAGCCTGGGGGAGAACGCCCCAGACTACCGAGCGGATTTCACTGCGCCGGCTTGGCGCCGTCGCGCCAGATCAGCTCGCGGGTGTCATACCCCTGGGCACGGGCCACGGACAGCAGCTCATCGCGCACCTCGTTGGAAATCGTCGGGGTACGCGACAACAGCCACAGGTACGTGCGGTTCGGATGGCCGACCAGGGCGGTCTGGTAGTCGTCGTCCAGGTCCAGCACCCAGTACTCGCCCTTGCTCACGCCGGGCAGCAGGCGGCTGAACCAATTGTCGAAGGTCACCCACAGCTTGTCGGTCTTGCCTTCGACCTGGGGCACGGCGCGCCCCTGGACCTGGGACCACTGGCCATCGGCCTCGCGGCAGCGGTTGGTGACCGATACGCTGCCGTCGTCCTGCAAGCCGTAGTGGGCTTCGGACTCCACGCAGTTGCGCTGGAAGAACATCGGCAGGCGCGCCACCTCGTACCAGGTGCCCTGATAGCGCTCGAGGTCGACGGATTCGACGGTCTTCGGCGGCGCCTCGCCGGTGCCGGAATTGGCGCAGCCGACCAGCAGCGAGGCGCCCAGCGCCATCACACCCAGGGTACGTTTGTTCATCACTTCAATCCTTTTGCAGAAAACATGATCACCTTGTCACCGGCGTACTGGACACTGATGAAAGTCACCTGATCGCCCCAGGTGCAGCTGGACATGCCCAGCGCGCCGGAGCATTCGCTCGGTTTGCCCAGCAGAGCCTCCACCTCGGCCTTGTTCATCCCCGAATAGAGCTTGGCATAGTTTTCCTGGTTGACCTTGCCGCAGGCGGCCAGCATGACGCAGCCCGCCAGCAGCGCGAGAAAGCGCAGGCGCATGGGATATCTCCGTGGTCTGTGAGTGCCGGATGCCGGTTCGACGTCAGAAGCGCGAGCCCGGTTCCGCGAGAAAGCGCAACTCGTCCGCGCTGCTGGCGCGCCCGAGAACCTCGTTGCGATGGGGGAAGCGCCCGAAGCGCTGGATGACCTGCTGGTGCCGCAGGGCGTAGTCGAGAAAGCCGGCGAACAGCTCGCGCTCGGCATCGCCAGCCCCTTCGGCGAGTTCGCCGAATAGCTGCACGGCGCGGGTCTGCCGATGGGGATCCTCGGCATGCTCGAGCACCAGGTAGATGAACACCCGCTGCAGGGGCGACAGCGCCCGATCCCAACCCTGGATGATGCCTTCTTCCGCCAGTTCGCGAGCGCGAGCATCACCGGCAAAAGCCAGCGGTGTGTCGCGGTGGATCATGCGCGGCAGTTGGTCGAGCAACAGCACATGGGCCAGCCAGCCACGCGGGTCTGCCGACCAGCCCTGCAGCTCGCCAGCCAACGCCTGCTCGACCAACACGCCAAAGCGATTGCTGGCTTCGGCATCCTGCTCGTCACGCTTGCCGAACCACAGCCGCTGCTTCTCGGCAGCGCTCTGCACGGCCGTGCCCGCGGGGCCGAACCACCAGTCGAGCAACGGCTGCCAGGGCGCCATGGGTCAGGCCTTATGGTAGCCGGTGACGCGCTCGACTTCTTCCTTGGAACCCAGAAACACCGGCACGCGCTGGTGCAGGGAGTCGGGCTGGATGTCGAGGATGCGCTGCACGCCGTCGGTGGCGGCGCCACCGGCCTGCTCGATGATGAACGACATCGGGTTGGCCTCGTACATCAGGCGCAGCTTGCCGGCCTTGTCCGGCTCACGGCTGTCACGCGGGTACATGAACAGGCCACCGCGGGTCAGGATGCGGTGCACGTCGGCGACCATCGAGGCGATCCAGCGCATGTTGTAGTTCTTGCCCAGCGGGCCTTCCTTGCCAGCCAGCAGCTCGTCCACGTAGCGCTTGACCGGGGCTTCCCAATGGCGCTGGTTGGACATGTTGATGGCGAATTCGGCGGTGCTTTGCGGCACGCTGATGTTGTCGTGGGTGAGCACGAAACTGCCCAGTTCGCGGTCCAGGGTGAAGCCCTTGACGCCGTTGCCCAGGGTCAGGATCAGCATGGTCTGCGGGCCGTAGATGGCGTAGCCGGCGGCGACCTGCTGGGTACCCGGCTGCTGGAAGGCCTTTTCATTGAGGCTTTCGTTCTGGCTCAGGTATTCGCTGGGGCAGCGCAGCACCGAGAAGATGGTGCCGACCGAGACGTTGACGTCGATGTTCGAGGAGCCGTCCAGCGGGTCGAACACCAGCAGGTAGGCACCCTTGGGGTACTTGCCGGGGATCTGGTAGGCGTTGTCCATTTCCTCGGAGGCCATGCCGGCCAGGTGACCGCCCCACTCGTTGGCTTCGAGCAGGATGTCGTTGGAAATCACGTCGAGCTTCTTCTGCACTTCGCCCTGCACGTTTTCGGTGCCCATGCTGCCCAGCACGCCGCCCAGGGCGCCCTTGGAAACGGCATGGCTGATTTCCTTGCATGCACGCGCCACCACTTCGATCAGGAAGCGCAGATCGGCCGGGGTGTTTTGACTACGGGTCTGCTCGATGAGGTAACGACTCAGGGTAACGCGGGACATGAAGGACTCCGGGAAGGAAGGTAATCGAAAGGAGTTTAACCCTTTCCAGGAACGGGTGCCTCAGCCGCCTTTGGGGCAACGCGCGGCAGCAGGCTGCACACGCGGTTACGTCCGCGACGTTTGGCTTCGTACAAGGCGGCATCGGCAGCCTGCAACAGCTCGTCGAGCGCCTTGCCCTGCTCGGGCCACAACGCCAGGCCGGCCGAGAGGGTCACGTGGCGCAGGCCACTGCGGGTTTCGATGGGTTTTTGCGCCAGTCCCTGGCAGATGGCCTCGAGGCGTTTGGTCGCTTCACGGGCATCGGCACCGGGGAGAATGAGCAGGAACTCTTCGCCGCCGATACGAAAGACCGTATCGGAACTGCGCAAGTTCACCAGCAGATACTGGGCCACGTTCCTGAGCACGTCGTCGCCATCCAGGTGCCCGTACTCGTCGTTGAGCCGCTTGAAGTGGTCGAGGTCGATCAGCGCCAGGGCCAGCGGCGTTCTCTCGCGCCGGGCCCGAGCCAGCTCGCGGCCGAACAGTTCGTCCAGGTAGCGGCGGTTGTAGAGTCCGGTCAAGGGGTCGCAGAGGGCCTGTTCGCGCAGCTGCTCGTGCAGGCTGCTGATGGTGCGCAGGCGCTCCTCGCTCAGCGCCAGCGCCTCGGCGAGCTTGAGCTTGGCGCGCTGCCGCTGGGTGACGTCGCGCAGGTAGAGCAGTTGGCCCAGCACCAGAATGCCGTGGCGGGTCAAGCGCTCGATGGGCCGCATGCGTACTTCGAAGTAGTGATCCGCCTCGCTCTGGATCAGCAGCGGCTCGCGCAGCTCACCCTGCTCGACCAGCTGCGCCTGCAGGTCGCTGCCGAAGCCCGGCCAGTCCTGCAGCCTGCGCCCCTGCCAGTCACGCTCGAGCCCGCCGAGCTTGAGGGCTGCCTGGTTGGCCTCGATCACCCGCCACTGGGTATCGATCACCATCACCGGATCGGGCAGCGCCTCGAGTAGCAGGTGGCGGGCGACCGGCACCATGTCGAACAACCGCACCCCGAGGATCAGCCAGGAAAAGGCTGCCAGGGTAAAGACGAAACTGAACGGCGTCGGGTCGACGCCGAACACCACGAAACCGAAACCGACGTAGGCGATGTTGGCCGACCAGGGCACCGCGGTGACCAGCACGAACGCCAGGTAATGGCGCCGGTGCACGCCATGGCTGATCAAGGCGGCGCGCAGCACCACGCCCAGGCTGAAGCTCATGAACAGGTAGACGTACACCGCCGTGGCGTAGAACAACGGGCCGTGGTCGTAATGGATAGGCGCCCCCGGCTCGTCGGACACCGGCCCGGTGGCGGCGCCATAGAACAGCCCGTGCCAGGGGTTGCTCAGCACCATCAGCCAGATCAGCAGCGGCACGAGGATCATGCCCAGCATCGAACGGCGGCTCAGCGGCTTGCGCACGCTGCTCACGTACTGCCAGAGAAACACCGCCCAGAAGGTCGGCACGCTGATGATGCCCGGCCACGACATGGTGGCCCAGAGCATCTTGCAGGCGGGTGCCACGGAGGCGACCTCCAGGCCGGCCATGGCCATCCACCACATGCTCGCCAGCTGCATAAGGATGAAGGTGTCGCGCCCCGGGAAATCGCGCTGGTTGATCACCCAGCGGGCCAGCAGCACGCCGCCCACGCAGACCACTACGGTCAGCAGTACGGCAAAATCCAGACGCCAGGCATTGACCAGGCACGAATTCATGCTGCCACCCTGCCCGCCTGGCGGCGAGAAAGGGCCAGACGCGATGCAGCGCAACGCGAGAGGGAGGCAAGCAAGGCGGACGCATCCATTGCAACAGGCTCAGGAAAGAGGCCAGGACCGGGCACCTGGCAGCCTAGAGTCAACCCGCGCCGCGAGCCACTGAGGGGTGCAGACAGGTAGGGCAAGAATTTTCGCCGCTACAATACTGCAATTCATCACATTTTCAGCAGGTTTTTATTGCCTCGTGGTTACCGTAGCGGTGGGCGCAAAGAAAGCCAGCCGGCGGATAGCTGTTCACAATTTTCGCAACATCGCTATGATCGCGCGCCGCCAACCACGCGAAAACCCTCCGAGATGAAAAGCAACCTGATCGCCGCCGCGGAAATAGACCGCCTCGATACCTGGGCGCGCTATACCGCCGACATGTGCCATAGCTGCATTTCCAGCTGCTGTCAGTTGCCGGTCGAGGTGCGCCTCAATGACCTTATCCGCATCGGCGTGGTCGACGAGTTCGAGCGCGGCGAGCCGCCGCGCAACATTGCCAAGCGCCTGCAGAAAGACGGGCTGGTCGAGCGCTTCAACCAGAAGTCCGGGATCTTCACCCTGACGCGCATGAGCAACAACGACTGCTATTACCTGGACCGCAAGACCCGGCTGTGCACCATCTATGAGCGCCGCCCGGATACCTGCCGCAACCACCCCAGGATCGGCCCGCGTCCCGGCTATTGCGCCTGGCGACCCAAATAAGGCTGCAACGTCTGGTTACCCGCCTGCCTGAACACCTCGCTTGACTGATGCCTCGAATCCTCCACACCGGCCCGTACCGCCACCCGGAGGATTCACATGCGCTCCCAACTGTTCGCCAGCTTCCTGCTCGTCGCCCTCGGCGCAATGCTGGCAGGCACCGCCACGGCCGACACCAGGCGGCCTGACTGGCAGGAGCCGCTGCTCGAACGTCTGCAGGCGATAGCCGCCAAGCAGAACGGCGAGCTCGGCGTGTACGTCAAGGACCTGCACAGCAACCTGGCGGTGACCCTGCAGGCCGAGCGCCTGTGGTACATGGCCTCCGGCATCAAGGTACCGGTGGCCATCGCCGTGCTGCGCGGTGTCGAACGGGGCGACTGGGGGCTCGACACGCGCCTGGCCCTTGTCGCCAACGACTTCGTCGACGGCGCCGGCAGCACCAACCAGTACGGCCCCGGCGAGCGCCTGAGCGTGCGCTTCCTGCTCGAGCAGATGATCATCTACAGCGACAACACCGCCACCGACCGGCTGATTCGCCTGGTCGGCCTGGATGCCTTGAATGGCCTGGTTCGCGAACTGGTGCCCGAGGGCTTCGAGCCGATCACCACCCTGGGCGACGTGCGCCGGCATATCTATGCCGAACTGCACCCGGCCGCCACACAGCTGGGCGGCCGCGACCTGCTGCGCCTGCGCCAGGCGCGCCAGGATGACGCGCGCCTGGATCGGCTGGCCAGCCTGCTCGGCGTACCGCGCTCGGCGCTGGCACCGATCAGCCTAGGCGAGGCCTACGCCGCCTATTACCGCAGCAATCTCAACGCCGCCACGCTCTCGGCCTATGGCGAGTTGCTCGAACGGCTGGCCACCGGCCAGGCGCTGGGCAACGAGCAGACCGCCTACCTGCTCGAGGTGATGGGCCGGGTCAAGACCGGCACCCAGCGCCTGATCGCCGGACTGCCGGAAGACGCCCGCCTCGCCCACAAGACCGGCACCCAACGCGCACGCATCTGCGACTCGGGGCTGATCCAGACGCCCGAGCGCGGCACTGCCGAGCCGGTGCTGATCGTCGCCTGCGTGGAAGGCGAACCGTCGTTGGCCAAGGCCGAACGCGCCTTGCGCCAGGTGGGCGAAGCACTGACGGCTTCCGGCGTACTCACCCGTGATGCACTCAACTGAGGGATTGCCCATGAAAACCCTGTTCGCAGGCCTCGCCCTGCTCGGCTGCGCGGCACTGTCGCTCTGGCTATGGGCGACGCCCCAGCGCGACGCAGGTTTCGAGGCGCTGGCCGAGCGGTTGCGCGAACTGGACGAGGCCTCCCCCGGCAGGCTGGGCGTCTATCTGCTGCGCCCTGCCGACGGCAGCGAGCTGAACCACCAGGCCGATCGCAGCTGGTACCTGGCCTCGGCCACCAAGGCGGCGATCGCCATCGCCGTGCTGCAGGAGGTCGACGACGGCAAGCTGCAGCTCGACCAGCCGATCACCCTGGAGGAAGGCGACCGGGTCGACGGCTCCGGCGGCCTGGTGTGGGAAGACGCCGGCGCCCGTTACAGCGTCGGCGAACTGCTGCGCGAGATGCTGCAGGAGAGCGACAACACCGCCGCCGACATGCTGATTCGCGCAGCCGGCCTAGAGCGCATTAACGAGCGCATCGCGGCAGCCGCCGGCGGCGACTTCGGCAAGGTGACCCGCCTGCTCGACGTGCGCCGCGAGCTGTACGGGCAACTGCACCCCGACGCCCGCTCACTGGAGAATCGCCAGATCGTCGAAATCGCCGCCGCGCCGCTCGGCCCGAAGCGCGTCGAAGCAGTGGCCAATGCCCTGGACATGAAAGCCGATCAGCTCGAGACCCGCGACCTCGACGAAGCCTACCGGCGCTACTACGAAACCGGCGTGAACAGCGCGACACTGGTCGCCTACGGCCAGCTGTTCGGCAAACTGGCCAAAGGCGAGCTGCTGTCCGACGCGAGCACCGAGCGGCTCTACGACATCATGGGCCTGGGCGGCTACGAGGCCTATCGCCTGGAGGCCGGCCTGAGTGAACAGCTGCCCTTCGTCCAGAAGACCGGCACCCAGCAGCACCGCGCCTGCCATATGGGCATCGCCAACCCGCAAGGTGACGACGCCCTGGTGATCCTCGCCTGCGCCGAAGCCCTCGATGAGGATGCCGAAGCCGGCAAGCTGTTCGAGCAGGTCGGCGAGGCGATCCAGGAGCTGGTGCTGGACGCGCCTGCCGAAGCGGCCTGACGGCCCGCCGCAGCGTTAGCCGCGGCTGCGCTTGCGCTCATGAGCGTCCGCGGGACGCACGCAGCACGCTGAGCGCCATCAGCACCAGCACGCCGACACCGACCAGCAGCACCGTCCACAAACCGGCGCGCTTCCAGTCGAAGCCGGGCTCCGCCGTTCTAGCAGCGGGCGTTATCTCGGCCTGCGCAATCTGACCATCGATGACAGCCTGGTCCATACCCGCCAGGCGCTGCGCATCGAAGCCGGGCACCAGGGTGGTCACGGGCAGGCTCCCCGCCTGGGCATCCTCCCGGCCAAGGGCCAACTGATAGGGCGGACTGCCGCGCACCAGGAACAGCAGCTCGGTGGCGCGCATGGCGAGGTGCATCCGCGGCTCGCTCGACCCCAGACCGCCGCCACGGCTGTCGACCTGCAAGCGCAACTGGCTGACCGGCAAGGGCGGCAGCTCGAGCTGATCCTGCACCAGCTCGTGACCATTACCAGGCAGTCGGTAGAGCACCGAGTTCGCCAGCGGCACCCATGGCGCCTTGCTGTCGCGCCGCCCCTGCAGCACCACCGGAGCCAGGCTGTTGGCCTGCTCGATGTCGATGCGTACGCGCTCCAGTGGCAAGGCCAGCGGCAGGGTCCAGATGACGCCCTGCTCATCCGCCTGCCCCTTCAGCGCAGCCGACCAGATCAGCGCAGCCGGTTCGGCCGTACTGCGCGTGCCGCTGACGCTGGCAGCGCTGAGGTTGGCGGCCTGCTCCGGCGCCAGCCACAGCAGGCGCAGGTAGCGCGCCCGGATAGTCGGCAGCTCCACTTCGCGCTTGTCGATGCGCTCGCCGTTGAAGCTCAGCCGGGCGACCTGCCTCTCGCCCACTGGCCGCCAATGATCCAGGTCGTCACTGGCCTCGATGCTGAAGCGCTGGAAGCCTTCGCTCTCGGCCTGCCACTCCAGGTACAGGCGCTGCAGCGAAAAGTCGGTGGCGCTGGCGTCCAGCAACCAGCCGCGCAACACCTCGGTAGTGGCGGCCGGCTCGGCGAGTTCGATGATCGAGCCATCATCGCCACGCTGCACACGAAGGGTCGGCACGGCGTCGCGGTGCCCTGCCGGGCCATGCAGTGGGAACAGCCGCAGATCGGCACGCTGCTGGCTCTCGGCAAAGCGCTCGGCACCGGGAATCAGGCTGTAGGCCAGCCGCTCGCCTTCGCCGTTGAACAGGCGCAGGTCGCGAAAGTCGGCGTGCCGGGCGGCGAGCTGGGCCTCCATCGGCAACTGCATCCGATACCAGGGACCCTCTCCGCTCAGGGTCAGCGGCACGGTCACGGCATAGTCCTGGGGGCGTTCCGAAAGCTCGGCCGCGGCAACCAGAGGCGTGCCCAGCATGAGCAGCGCCAACGCGATATTCAGCCTCATGCCGCCACCTGCGCCCTGGCTTCTCGGCGTGGCGGCAGCGGCGCGAAATAGCCCACCACCAGCAGGAGTACGCCGACGCCGATGAAGGAAATGATCCGTTCCAGGCTGCCGCTGTTGCCCAGATCGACGAAGAACAGCTTAACGACAACCACACCGATCAGCGCCGCGCCGACCATCCACAGATCACGCCGCACGCGCAGATGGCCGGTGATGGTCAGGCCCAGGGCGATCAGCGTCCAGACGATGGACAGGCCGGCCTGCACCAGCTGCGATCCCGCCAGCGCATCGGCCTGGAACGGCACCTGCCCCCAATGGACGGCGGTACGGCAGACCATCATGGTCAACAGCGCGAACGACGAAGCGCCAATCACTACCTGGGCAGCCTGGCGCAGTTGCTCCGGCCTGATCGCCAGCACGGCCAGGCCGTCCTGGGCCCAGCGCTGTACGGCGAAGAGTACGATCAGCATGCCCAGCTCCAGCGGGTTGATCAGCGGTACATACGGCAGCGGCTCGGCGGAGCCGTCACTGAGCAGATTGACCAGCCAGAACCATCCCAGCAGAAGAACGGCGATTGGCAACGCCGCATAGCTGCGGTACTCCCGGGGATAGGCCGCAATCGGCCAGGGCAGCGCCCGGCGCACGCTCATCAGCATCAGGAAGGCGCACGGCACCAGCACCCAGCCCATCCAGCGCCAGGCGTTGTAGTGGTCGGCCAGGGCAGCGAACAGGAAGCGCAACTCCAGCGCCACCACGCCCAATAGCAGCCAGCAGCCGAGCACATGGCTGATGCGCACCAGCACCTCGGGCGCCAGCCCCGCAACGCGCCGCAGCATGAGCAAATGCACGCTGAACAGCGCTGGCCAGGCCAGCCAGCCAAGGTCTGCCAGCGGGTGATAGCCCAGGTGCCAGGCGAACAGCACGGCGGCGAAGCCCAGCGGCACCAGCGCCAGGCTGAGCACCGCCAGTGCCGGCCAGCGCTGGTGCAGGGCGAACAGGCTGGTGACGGCCAGGCTGGCGACCGCGACCAGCAGGAACACATGGGCTTGCAACGGGTCCGGCACGAAACGCGTAATCTCGCTGAACGCTGCCAGCAGCCACCAGGCGGCAAACCAGCACAGCGCCATATGAGACAGCTCCTGCACTGCCATCGGCCGCAGATCGGCGCGGCTCACGCGCCCGGCAAGGTGCAGGCGCCAGGCGCAGAACAGGCCCGCCAGCGCCAGCAGCACCGGCGCCCAGAACGTCAGGTGGGCGAGCGGTCGCTGGGTTTCGTCGACCAGCGCCTGATAGAGACCGTCGCTGAAGGTCAGGTAGACCATACCGCCCAGAACCTGCACCACGAAAGCGCCAGTCAGCAGGCTGCGTGCGCCCAGCGACAACCCGGCGAACAGCGTCGCGGCGCCGGCCACGGCCCAGGCGGCGGCCGTGGCGTAAGGCCCGAAGCACAGCGGAGCCAGCAGGTAGAGGAAGGCCAGGCCGCCATAGGCCAGGGCCGGCTGAAGCTTGCGCTCACGATCTGCCACGCCGTCTCCCGCCCCGCGCAGCTGCAGGAAGCTGAACAGCAGCGCCACAGCCAGCATCAGCGCGCCAAGCGCCGAGCCCGTGAGCAAGGTGTCGTAACCGAAGCGCACCTCCCACAAATAGGCCGCTGCGGCGGCCACTTGCAGCAGCAGGGCGAACAGCCGCGCGAACAGACGCTGCTGACGCAGCGCCAGCCAGTACAAGCCAGCGCCTTCGACCGCCCAGGCAGCGGAGGTCCAGCGGGCGTCCAGCCCCAGCGGAATGGCCAGGGTGGCGAAGATCACGCCCAGCGCCAGGCAGGTTTCCATCAGCAGCACGGCACGTCCCGGCGCACGGTTAACCAGCACCCGGGCCAGCGCCATGTACAGCAGGCCCATGGCCAACGCGCTGAACGCAGGGCCGAAGGGCAGGTGCTGAACCACCGCGTACTGCAGCCCGAAGCCCACCAGAGGCGTACCGAACAGTACGCTGCCATCCACGTAACCTGCCTGGCGCGCCGACCACTTGAGCAGGGCCTGGCGGGAATCGTTTTCCGGTTCGCTCGACGCCTCAAGCAGGCGGCGACGGGCGAACAGCAGGCCGATGGCCACGTACATCAGGAAGAACAGCAGCAGGAAAGCCTGGGTGCTGAGCCACAGTTCCGGAGTGTAGGAGCGCAGGCCCCAGGCCAGACCGATACCAAAGGTGCCGACGAAACCGATCAGGTTGAGTTCGCGCCAGGCCTTGAACCAGGCGATGGCGAAGATCCCGGCATTGAGCAGGGCGAAATAGCTGAACAGCGCAACATGGCTGCCGCCACCGCTGGAGGCCAGGATCGGCGCCGCGAAGCCGCCAAGCGCTGCTGCCGCAGCGAGGCCGCGGGCGTCCTGCAGGATGGCCAGCACGGCGGAACAGAGCGTCACCACCACCAGCAGCACCATCGCGACTTGCGGCGTGAGCAAGGGATGCAGGCGCATGGCCGCGAACACCGTCAGGTACAACACGGCGATACCACCGCCCTGCATCAGCAAGGCATAGGCCGGGCGCCGCCGACGCAGCCACCAGCCCAGCGCCAGCAGTGCAATCGCCGCCAGCGCCACCCCGGCGTAGCGCAACTCGATGGCGACCACCACCCGTTCGGAGGCATAGCGCAGCAGGAACGCCAGGCCCAGAAAGAGCAGCACCAGGCCCACGCGTAGCACGGTATTACCGCCCAGCAGCCAGGCCCGGGCAGCGGTGATGCCGCGCTCGAGAAGCCCGGGCGCTGTCGGCTCGGTGACCCGCGCAGCCGCCGAGACAGGCGGTACGTCAGGCTGCTCGAGGACGGGCTCCGGGCTCGCCTGCACCGGTGGCTCGCCAGGCGAGGCGGCGGGCAATACCCATTCGAGTTCCCACTCAGGCTGCGCGGCTAGTTCGACCGGCGCCGCAACGGCTTGCTCGACAACAGCCTGCGCAGGTGGCTCTTCATGGGGCTCGGCCGCGACATCGGTTTGCGGCTGCGCGCCCGTTTCCAGGCGCAGCAGGCGCTCATGCAGATCGCCCGTGCCCTGGTTGAAGCGCTCGATCAGTCCTGCCAGCGACTTGCGCAGCGCCTCGTGCTGAAGCCTCAGCGCCCGCAGCGCGATCGCCTGCCCTACCGCCAGCCCCACGACGGCGCCCAGAAGCGCGCCGGCCATCGCCTCGCCACTCACGGCGCCCAGCACCAGGGCACCGAGTACCAGCCCGATCAGCATGAAAATCCACTGCATGCGCTCGAATCCTTGAAGAGAAGATCATCCATGCCGGGCACGGGCCTGGCAGAGCGCGAATTATAGGGCACCTCTAAAAACGTTGGCGAGGCAGTCAGCGCAAGGCAAAAACAGGCGAAAAAGCGGAGTTTACGTGTTGTAAATGAGCATTTTGAGCCTGTTTTTAACGCCGCGGTGACAACGCAGATAGTTTTTAGAGGTGCCCTATAGGGGCTGCGCGCACCGCTTGGATGATGCAGTCGATCACAAATGTGGCAGGTGAACATCAAGCCGAACCCGGCGGCTCGCCTACGCATCGGCACAGACAACGCAAAAGCGGATGGTTTCTGGCAACCGGCAAAAGATGCTCGATAGTGGCGACGCTGCCCCCATCGGCAACGCCCACAAAAAAGCCCCCGCAGGCGTGAACCGACGGGGGCTTTCTAGTCAGCTAGAACCGGATCAGTTCTTGGCTTTCTTGGCAGCGCGGGTGCGCTCGCCTTCGTCCAAAATCTTTTTACGCAGGCGAATGGACTTTGGAGTCACTTCGCACAATTCATCGTCCTGGATGAATTCCAGGGCCTGCTCCAGGGTGAAGCGAACCGGCGGCACCAGGGCGATGGTTTCGTCCTTACCCGAAGCACGCATGTTGTCGAGCTTCTTGCCTTTGGTTGGGTTGACGCCCAGGTCGTTGTCACGGCTGTTCAGGCCGATGATCTGACCGTTGTAGACTTCCTGCCCGTGCTCGACGAACAGCTTGCCGCGCGCCTGCAGGGTTTCCAGGGAGTAGGTCAGCGCCTTGCCGGTGTCGATCGACACCAGTACGCCGTTCTGGCGGCCGCTCATGTGGCCCGACTTCATCACGTCGTAACGGTCGAAGATCGAGGTCAGGATGCCTGCGCCGTTGGTCAGGGTCAGGAAGGCGTTACGGAAGCCGATCAGACCGCGAGCCGGGATGT
Organism: Pseudomonas argentinensis; assembly: GCF_001839655.2. Classification (NCBI taxonomy): domain Bacteria; kingdom Pseudomonadati; phylum Pseudomonadota; class Gammaproteobacteria; order Pseudomonadales; family Pseudomonadaceae; genus Phytopseudomonas; species Phytopseudomonas argentinensis. Next base: position 1,190,446 of record NZ_CP056087.1, on the reverse strand, counting down.
TGTATTCCAGGCGTACGCGACCCTTGCCGTCCGGCACCATGTTGCTCAGGTCGCCTTTACGCAGACCCATTTCTTCCATGACCTTGCCCTGGGATTCTTCCGGGATGTCGATGGTGACGTTCTCGTACGGCTCGTGTTTCACGCCGCCCACTTCACGGATGATCACTTCCGGACGACCAACGCCCATTTCGAAGCCTTCGCGGCGCATGTTCTCGATCAGTACCGACAGGTGCAGCTCACCACGGCCGGAGACCTTGAACTTGTCGGCCGAGTCGCCTTCTTCGACACGCAGGGCCACGTTGTACAGCAGCTCCTTGTCCAGGCGCTCCTTGATGTTGCGGCTGGTGACGAACTTGCCTTCCTTGCCGCAGAACGGCGAATCGTTGACCTGGAAGGTCATGGAAACGGTCGGCTCGTCGACGGTCAGCGGCTTCATGGCCTCGACGTTGTTCTGGTCGCACAGGGTGTCGGAGATGAACAGCTCGTCCATGCCGCTGACGCAGACGATGTCGCCGGCGGTGGCTTCTTCGACGTCCACGCGGTGCAGGCCGTGGTGGCCCATCAGCTTGAGGATACGGCCGTTACGCTTCTTGCCTTCGGTATCGATGGCGGTGACCGGGGTGTTCGGCTTGACGCGGCCACGGGCGATACGGCCAACGCCGATGATGCCCAGGAAGCTGTTGTAGTCCAGTGCCGAGATCTGCATCTGGAACGGGCCGTCGACGTCGACGTTCGGCGCCGGGACGTGGTCGACGATGGCCTGGTACAGCGGGGTCAGGTCTTCGGCCATGTCGGTGTGGTCCAGACCGGCGATGCCGTTCAGGGCGCTGGCGTAGACCACCTGGAAGTCCAGCTGCTCTTCGGTGGCACCGAGGTTGTCGAACAGGTCGAAGATCTGGTCCATGACCCAGTCAGGGCGCGCGCCCGGACGGTCGATCTTGTTGATCACCACGATCGGACGCAGGCCGGCTTCGAAGGCCTTCTTGGTCACGAAGCGGGTTTGCGGCATCGGGCCGTCCTGGGCGTCGACGACCAGCAGCACGGAGTCGACCATCGACATCACGCGCTCGACTTCACCGCCGAAGTCGGCGTGGCCGGGGGTGTCGACGATGTTGATGCGGTAGTCGTTCCACTTGATGGCGGTGTTCTTGGCCAGAATGGTGATGCCGCGCTCTTTTTCCTGGTCGTTGCTGTCCATCACGCGCTCGTCGTTGAGCTCGCTGCGCTCCAGGGTGCCGGACTGACGCAGCAGGGCGTCGACCAGGGTGGTCTTGCCATGGTCAACGTGGGCGATGATGGCGATGTTGCGTAGATTCTCGATCACAGTAGTGGTCTCGTAGGTTGGGTCGGGCTACCCGGCAGTTGCTTCAGGGCCCAACGCGAAAAATCGGGATTAAGGGTAAAGGCAGTCTGTTAACGCTGTGTGGCGGCAAACTCGCCGCCAATCGGGTCGGGAGGGCGATGGCGGATACTGCCGCCATTGAGCCCGGGCGTCTTATGCCGGACGATAAACGCGCACATTGGCATGCCCCTCGCTCAGCAGGTGATGGGCATGCAGGCGGCTCATCACGCCCCTGTCGCAATAAAGGAGGTACTGGCGGTTCTCGTCCAGCTCCTTGAAACGGTTGTTGATGGCGTAGAACGGCAGCGCCTGGACTTCCACACCCTCGATCTCCAGCGGCTCGTCTTCGGCCTGGTCGGGGTGGCGAATGTCGATCACCACCTGGCCCGGCAAGGCCTGGGCGACTTCCTCGACCTGCACGTCCTGACCCAGCTCCTCGATCACCCGGTCGATGGCGATCAGGCGCGCGCGCTCGAGGGCGCGCTCGAGAATCGCCATGTCGAACTGTTCTTCTTCATGGACGACGCGGTGGGGCTTGGCCTTGGTGGTCGGGTTCACCGAGATCACGCCGCAGTATTCGGGCATGTGGCGGGCGAACTCGGCGGTGCCGATCTGCTCCGCGGTATCGATGATGTCCTGCTTGTGGCTGGTGATCAGCGGGCGCAGCACCAGCTTGTCGGTGACCGAGTCGATCACCGAGAGGTTCGGCAGGGTCTGGCTGGACACCTGGCTGATCGCCTCGCCGGTCACCAGGGCGTCGATCTGCAGGCGCTCGGCCAGGCGGCTGGCGGCGCGCAGCATCATGCGCTTGAGGGTCACGCCCATGTAGCTGTTGTCGACCTTGCCGAGAATCTCGCCGAGCACTTCTTCGAACGGCACGCTGATGAACAGCACGCGCTGGCTGCTGCCGTACTTCTTCCACAGGTAGTGGGCGACTTCCATCACCCCCAGCTCGTGGGCACGGCCGCCGAGGTTGAAGAAGCAGAAGTGGCTCATCAGGCCGCGGCGCATGATCTGGTAGGCCGCCACGGTGGAGTCGAAACCACCGCTCATCAGTACCAGGGTCTGCTCCAGCGAGCCCAGGGGGTAACCGCCCAGGCCGGGATGCTGGTGATGAATGACGTACAGGCGCTGGTCGCGGATCTCGATGCGCACCTCGACCTGGGGCTTCTTCAGGTCGATACCGGCGGCGCCGCACTGCTGGCGCAGCTGGCTGCCGACGTAGCGTTCCACGTCGATGGAGGAGAAGGCGTGGCGGCCGCCGCGCTTGCAACGCACCGAGAAGATCTTGCCGTTCAGCAGTTCGCCATAATGCAGCTTGCACTTGGCGACGATATCGTCGAAGTCGCCGAGCGGGTATTCGTCGATCTGCAGGAAGTGAACGATGCCCGGCACGCAGCTCAGGCGCTCGATGATTTCCTGCAAGACCTTGGGCTCGGCCACCTCGGTCTTCACTTCCAGATTGTCCCAGACACCGGTGACCTGCAGCTGCGGGTCGAGATCACGCAACACCACGCGGATGTTCTTGGCCAACTGCCGGATGAAGTTCTTGCGAACCGGCGGGCTCTTGATGGTGATTTCCGGGAAGACTTTGACGATCAGTTTCATGGGAGCAAATGTTGGGGGCCAGAGCCTGAAAAACAGGGGCGCGGATTATAAAGGAAATTGCTCAACCTTTGATCAAAAATCCGCAAACAATCTGCCACTGCACCAATATTGAACACAAGCCTATTAAATCGCACCAATAAAGGGCTGTGACGATTCGTTTTGTGCCATCAATACCCGCTACAGCGCTGATTTTCAGGGCACGCGTCCATCACGGGGCACTGGCATGCATATTGCTCCCTTGTGAGGCAGGGTGTCCTGGCAGACTATCTGGCCCGGCGTCACGAACTCAAAGAAGGGTCAACGAAGACCCTATCCACCTGGAGGACAACATGTCTAAGGCTGTTCAACTGATCAAAGAACACGACGTGAAGTGGGTAGACCTGCGCTTCACCGATACCAAAGGTAAGCAGCACCACGTGACCATGCCGGCCCGTGACGCCCTGGACGAAGACTTCTTCGAGCACGGCAAGATGTTCGACGGCTCCTCCATCCATGGCTGGAAAGGCATCGAAGCCTCCGACATGATCCTGATGCCGGTCGACGAAACCGCCGTGCTGGATCCGTTCACCGAAGAGCCGACCCTGATCCTGGTCTGCGACATCATCGAGCCGAGCACCATGCAAGGCTACGACCGCGACCCGCGCTCCATCGCCAAGCGTGCCGAAGAGTTCCTCAAGGGCACCGGCCTGGGTGACACCGTATTCGTGGGCCCGGAGCCCGAGTTCTTCATCTTCGACGAAGTGAAGTTCAAGTCCGACATCTCCGGCTCCATGTTCAAGATCTATTCCGAGCAAGGTTCCTGGATGACCGATCAGGACGTGGAAGGCGGCAACAAGGGCCACCGTCCAGCCGTCAAAGGTGGCTACTTCCCGGTTCCGCCGTGCGACCACGACCACGAAATCCGTACTGCCATGTGTAATGCCATGGAAGAGATGGGCCTGGTCGTCGAAGTTCACCACCACGAAGTGGCCACTGCCGGTCAGAACGAAATCGGCGTGAAGTTCAACACCCTGGTCGCCAAGGCTGACGAAGTTCAGACCCTCAAGTACTGCGTGCACAACGTGGCCGACGCCTACGGCAAGACCGCCACCTTCATGCCCAAGCCCCTGTACGGCGACAACGGTTCGGGCATGCACGTACACATGTCGATCTCCAAGGACGGCAAGAACACCTTCGCAGGCGAAGGCTATGCCGGTCTGTCCGAGACCGCCCTGTACTTCATCGGTGGCATCATCAAGCACGGCAAGGCCCTGAACGGCTTCACCAACCCATCGACCAACTCCTACAAGCGCCTGGTACCGGGCTTCGAAGCCCCGGTCATGCTGGCCTACTCGGCTCGCAACCGTTCCGCATCGATCCGCATCCCGTACGTGTCGAGCCCGAAAGCTCGCCGTATCGAAGCGCGCTTCCCGGATCCGGCTGCCAACCCCTACCTGGCCTTCGCAGCACTGCTGATGGCCGGTATCGACGGCATCCAGAACAAGATCCACCCTGGCGACGCGGCCGACAAGAACCTGTACGACCTGCCGCCGGAAGAAGGCAAGCTGATCCCGCAGGTATGCGGCAGCCTGAAAGAAGCCCTGGAAGAGCTGGACAAGGGCCGCGCGTTCCTGACCAAGGGCGGCGTGTTCTCCGACGACTTCATCGATGCCTACATCGAGCTGAAATCGGAAGAAGAAATCAAGGTACGCACCTTCGTACACCCGCTGGAATACGACCTGTACTACAGCGTCTAAGCAGGCCACGCTGCTTGCCAGCGTAACGAAAACCTCCCCGGTTCTGCCGGGGAGGTTTTTTTATGGCCTGCCATTCCTGGCGACCACCCTGCGGGCCGTCGCAAGCGACATCAAAAATGGCTTCCGGCGACTTTTTAGGTTCTTTGCATTTTAGGGGGGAGTGCCTGGTTGACACCGGACTGGCAATTTTGTGTGCGTATCACTGCTGATTTAGCACTATCCATTACCGCGTTTACGGAACCTATGTGTTGCGCCCCTTACGGGCGCCACACCTTTCTTGCTTGCCCAAGAAAGGTGTGCCAAAGAAGGGCACCCCGACATCCGGGTTTCGCTGCGCGAAACTTCCCTCATTCCGGCGCCGCTCCGGGGGCCGGCTTACATGGGCCATCCCTGGCCCATTAAGCCTCTCGCCGCATCCATGCGGCTCGCTCCCCTACACGACACCTCCACTCGGCCTCCTGACGGGACCGGAGCGCGAGCTTGCAAGATTTCCACAAACTCAAGTTCGGCAGCGTCTGCTTTTGCTCTTGAGCTGCGATCTCACAGACGACGCCCAAGTCCCCTTCAGGAGGCCGAGTGGAATCGCCACGTAAGGGGCCGGGCGGGTAGCCATGAGCGACATGGATGTCGCGAGAGCTGCGATGGGCCAGGGATGGCCCTTCGCAGCGTGCCCCTGGAGTGGTGATGGAGCGAGGGAACCCCGGCGCAGCCGGGGCCGGATGGTGGGGTGCCCTTCTCTTTGGTTACTTTCTCTTGGGCAAGCAAGAGAAAGTGACTCGCCCGTAAGGGGCGAAACCTACCAGGCCAGGCGGCGGGATAACGGAGAGTGCCAAGTCATCGACAGCGAACACTTAATTGCCAGTCCGGTGCCAACCCACACTTTCCGCAAACCGTACGAAGAACCATTTTTATGCCGGCTATTTTTCGGAGCCAGTGCAAATCCCTGACGCGGCGCGCTTGCCAGCACGGCGAAGCGATGCAAGGCTATCGACATCATTTACTGCGGAGACCGGCCCGATGCGCCGCACGCTCGCTTGCCTGCTGCTGATCCTGGCCCTGCCGGTCAGCGCGCAGATCTACAAATACACCGACGCCAACGGCAACACGGTGTTCACCAACCAGCCGCCGGAAGGCACCCAGGCCGAAAGCGTCGAGCTCAAGCCGATCAACACCAGCAGCCAGCCGACGCCGCCCACCACCAGCACGAGTGAACCGCGCCTGAGCGAACTGCCGAGCAATCCCTACCAGATTCTCGAACTGCGCGACCTGCCCAGCGAGGAAGCGCTGCGCGCCAACAACGGCACCTTTTCCGTGGGCGTGACCATCGAGCCGCGCCTGGGCCCCGGGCATACCCTGCGCCTGCTGCTCGACGGCAAGCCCTACGGGCAGCCGAGCAACGTGCCGCGCCTGCAACTGAGCGAAGTGGACCGCGGCGAGCACAGCCTGGCGGTTGCCGTGATGCAGGGCGAGCGCATTGTCCAGCAGAGCGAGACGCGCACCTTCACGGTGCAGCGGGTCAGCACCAACAGCCCGGCCCGGGGTAACTGAGTACCATGCGCACGCTGCTCTTCGCCCTGCTGCTGATCGCCCTGCCAAGCGTTGCCCAGGTCTACACCTATGTGGACGCCGAGGGTAACCGGGTATTCACCGACAGCCCCCGCGACGGCAATGCCACCCAGGTGCAGATGGCGCCCTCCAATCGCATCGAGCCGCCACAGACCCGCCGCCTGTCACCGCCAGCGCCCGCCACTTCCAGCGGGCCGATCCTCAGCTACGAGCTGCTGCGCATCACCATCCCGCAGCCCGACGCGACCATCAACGACAATGCCGGCAACCTGATCGTCACCGTCAATGCCGAGCCGGCCCTGCACCCCGGCCACAGCTACCGCCTGCTGCTCGACGGCCAGCCCTACGGCAGCGTCGGGCGCAGCCCGGTGTTTCCCCTGGAGAACATCGACCGCGGCACCCACCAGATCGCCGTGGAGATCATTACCGAAGGCGGCATCATCGTCGAGCGCACGCCCAGCCAGCCCTTCCACATGAAGCGCGTGTCCCTGGCCCAGAAGCGCAAGGTACGCCCGTGCGAGAAGGACGATTACGGCGTACGCCCCGAGTGCCCGATCGAAGACAAACCCAAGGAAGAAGACGAGGGCATCATCAGCATCCTGCCCTTCCTTTAAGAGCCTGTTCATGATCTTTCGGCTCGACGTCTGCGCTTTCCCTGCAACGTGGCGGGAGCAGCCGCAAGCTGCAAGCCCCAAGCACAAGTTAAAAGCAGTCCGCAGTGCTCTAGCTTCTTCTTGCAGCTTGAGGCTCGCGGCCTGAAGCTCAATGTCCGCCTATGCCTTGGGGAGCCTCTTCAATGCCGCTAAAAGATTGTGAGCAGGCTCCAGGTCTGCCCGGCCTCGATTCGTCCGCCACTCACTTGCACCATTAAGGTGCGCATCGACGCACCGATTTCTATACTCGTCCCAAATTGGCACACGCTCGCCAAGGCCGTTGCGCCGAAAGGAAGCCGATTCCGGGGTTTTATCACCGCCTGCGCTTCTTTGCGGGGCTTTGGTTTGCTTCTTGCATTTTCTCCGTCACCGCCGCGATCCGGACCAAGTTCCTGCTCGCCGGCCGTTCTGCCCCACCGCACGAGGAACGACTTTTGGCTGGCCCAAACCCGCAACGAGACTTGCCGCGCTGCGCCACGTTGCCAGACAACGGCCCTGCCGTACCCCAGGCACCCTGCACACCAATGGGCGCAGTGCGATGATCATCAACGACGCCCTGCATCGCCTGCTGCTCGACAACCTGACCACGGCGACCCTGTTGCTCAACGCCGACCTGCGCCTGGAATACATGAACCCCGCTGCCGAAATGCTCCTGGCGGTCAGCGGCCAGCGCAGCCATGGCCAGTTCATCAGCGAACTGTTCACCGAAACCCGCGAAGCCCTCGGTGCCCTGCGCCAGGCGGTGGCCGAGGCGCATCCGTTCAACAAGCGTGAGGCGGTGCTGACCACCCAGACCGGCCAGAGCCTGACCGTGGACTACGCGGTGACACCGGTGCTCAGCCGCGGCGAAACCATGTTGCTGCTCGAGGTGCACCCGCGCGACCGGCTGCTGCGCATCACCAAGGAAGAGGCCCAGCTGTCCAAGCAGGAAACCACCAAGCTGCTGGTGCGCGGCCTGGCCCACGAGATCAAGAACCCCCTGGGCGGCATTCGTGGCGCCGCCCAGTTGCTGGCCCGCGAACTGCCGGAAGAGAGCCTCAAGGATTACACCAACGTGATTATCGAGGAGTCCGACCGCCTGCGTAACCTGGTCGACCGCATGCTCGGCTCCAACAAGCTGCCGTCCCTGGCGATCACCAACGTGCACGAGGTGCTCGAGCGCGTCGCCAGCCTGGTGGAAGCGGAAAGCCAGGGCAGCGTGGTGCTGGTGCGCGACTACGATCCGAGCATTCCCGACCTGATCATCGACCGCGAGCAGATGATCCAGGCCGTGCTCAACATCGTGCGCAACGCCATGCAGGCGCTGGCCGCCAAACCCGAGCTGCGTCCGGGCCGCATCACCCTGCGCACGCGCACCCTGCGTCAGTTCACCATCGGCTACATCCGCCACCGCCTGGTGACCAAGATCGAGATCATCGACAACGGCCCGGGCATCCCGCCGGAACTGCAGGAAACCATCTTCTATCCCATGGTCAGCGGGCGTGCCGACGGCACCGGCCTGGGCCTGGCGATCACCCAGAACATCATCAGTCAGCATCAAGGCCTGATCGAATGCGAGAGCCATCCCGGGCAGACCGTGTTCTCGATCTTTCTGCCGCTGGAACAAGGAGCAACTCCGACATGAGCCGCAGTGAAACCGTATGGATCGTTGACGACGACCGCTCCATCCGCTGGGTCCTGGAAAAGGCCTTGCAACAGGAAGGCATGAGCACCCAGAGTTTCGACAGCGCCGATGGCGTGCTGGGCCGCCTCGCCCGTCAGCAGCCGGACGTGATCATTTCCGATATCCGCATGCCGGGCTCCAGCGGCCTGGAGCTGCTGTCGAGCATCCGCGAAATGCACCCGCGCCTGCCGGTGATCATCATGACCGCCCATTCCGATCTGGACAGCGCCGTGGCGTCGTACCAGGGCGGCGCCTTCGAATACCTGCCCAAGCCCTTCGACGTGGACGAAGCGGTGTCGCTGGTCAAGCGTGCCAACCAGCACGCCAAGGAGCAGCAGGGCCTGCACGTGCCGGCCACCCAGGCGCGCACCCCGGAGATCATCGGTGAAGCGCCGGCGATGCAGGAGGTGTTCCGCGCCATCGGCCGCCTCAGCCATTCCAATATCACCGTATTGATCAACGGCGAATCGGGTACGGGTAAAGAGCTGGTCGCCCACGCCCTGCACCGCCACAGCCCGCGGGCGGCCTCGCCGTTCATCGCGCTGAACATGGCGGCCATCCCCAAGGACCTGATGGAATCCGAGCTGTTCGGCCACGAGAAAGGCGCCTTCACCGGCGCGGCCAACCAGCGTCGCGGGCGCTTCGAGCAGGCCGACGGCGGCACCCTGTTCCTCGACGAGATCGGCGACATGCCGGCCGACACCCAGACCCGCCTGCTGCGCGTGCTGGCCGATGGCGAGTTCTACCGGGTCGGCGGTCATACGCCGGTCAAGGTCGACGTGCGCATCATCGCCGCCACCCACCAGAACCTGGAAAGCCTGGTGACCGCCGGCAAGTTTCGCGAAGACCTGTTTCATCGCCTCAACGTGATCCGTATCCATATCCCGCGCCTGTCGGACCGTCGCGAAGACATTCCCACCCTCGCCCGCCATTTCCTCAGCCGCGCGGCCACGGAGCTTTCGGTCGAGCCCAAGCTGCTCAAGAGCGAAACCGAGGATTACCTGCAGCAACTGCCGTGGCCCGGCAACGTGCGCCAACTGGAGAACACCTGCCGGTGGATCACCGTGATGGCCTCGGGTCGCGAAGTGCATGTCGATGACCTGCCGCCGGAACTGCTGGTCCAGCCCCAGGACAACGCACCGGTCAGCAACTGGGAACAGGCGCTGCGCCAGTGGGCCGACCTGGCCCTGGGCCGCGGCCAGTCGAACCTGCTCGACACCGCAGTGCCGGCCTTCGAACGGATCATGATCGAGACCGCCCTCAAGCACACCGCCGGCCGCCGCCGCGACGCCGCGCTGCTGCTCGGCTGGGGGCGCAACACCCTGACCCGCAAGATCAAGGAGCTGGGCATGAATGTTGGCGGCGGCGAAGACGACGACAGCGACGACAACTAAGCCGTAGCTGCAACAACAGGAACGCCGCGCCCCGATCGGGGCGCGGCGTTTTTTATGGGGGCCGGTTTATCGTTTCCTGAAAGCAGCAACAGCCACTTGCATTACTACTGTGGCGGCACCGCAGAAGTGGGTGTTGTGGGAGCGGGCGGGGGACGCCTGGTTCATGCCCGCGACATAGTCACCACCGACACCAACAGGAACCAGCTACCGTGCCGAGTAATCGAGACTTGTGCCGCCCCCACCACCGCCGTTCGCGCGCATGGCGCGCTCCCACACCTGTGCGCAGGCAGTTCTGGATCTTCCCGCAACACGACAAATGCCCGCCATCAGCCCCGTAGCCTGTGGTTGAGCGACGCGAAACCGAGGGAAGCTACCTGGGTATCGCTGCGCTCGACCCGGGCTACCGCGCGTTGAGCATGAGTGATGTGAGGCTGGGCTTTGTGGGAGCGGGCGGGACGCCTAGTACCTGCCCGCGGCATAGTCGCCACCGATACCAATAGAACCAGTCACCTGTTGATTCATTAAGACCAGTGCCGTCCAGGCCACCGCCGTTCGCGGGCATGGCCCGCTCCCACACTTGCTCTGCGGGCGGCTCTGATGCCTCCGGCAACCCAAAGAATGCACGCCATCAGCGCACGACAGGTGCAGCCATGCACCCGAGCGGAACATGCGCGGCGGCACGCCAAAGGGTCAAAAATCTCGCCACAACCGCTGCAACCCATATTCCACGGGCCCTGCAGCGAATTAAAGAAAACTGGCACGCCCCCTGCAATGGTACTGACAACCCAGTTTCGGGGACCTTGGTACAGGCAGGCCGGGGATTCCCCTCTTTCTTTGGGAGCCCTGGTACAGGCAGGCCGGGAACTCCCTTCTTTCTTCGGGGACTCTGATACAGGCAGATCAGACCATCCCCCTTTTCTTCGGGAGCCCTGGTACAGGCAGGCCGGGAACTCCCTCTTTTCTTCCTAGCGCGGCGCCAGACGAACCGTCAGGCGCCAGCGGCCTTCGACCTTCTCGGCATTCATTTCAGCGCGCAACGGGCGAGCCGCCACCACGCGCACCTCCAGCTCTCGCCCTTCGCGCACCACACGCCAGTTGGCGGCGCGCCCGGCGATCTGCAACTGGCCCTGGCGCTCACGGCCCAGCCCCTCGAAGCGCAGCGCGAAGGTGCCATGGGCATCGCTGACCTGCACCTGCGGCTCGACGTTGAACCACAGCAGCAGTTGCTCCTCCTGGACCTCGACGGCCTTGAGGTGCATGGCCTCCGGGTGAAACAGCCGGCCGATCATCAGGCCGATCAGAAAGCCGAAGATCGCCAGCGAGCCGATCACCCGCACCCAGGGACGCGGCCTTGGCGGCTTATCCGGCGTAGAATGGCGTCCGTCTTCTGGCCTGGAGCCGTGCATGTTTCATGTGATCCTTTTTCAACCGGAAATTCCGCCCAACACCGGCAACGTTATCAGGCTTTGCGCCAACAGCGGCTGCCACCTGCACCTGGTCGAGCCGCTGGGCTTCGAACTGGACGACAAGCGCCTGCGCCGCGCCGGGCTGGATTACCACGAGTATGCGCCGCTCAAGCGCCACGGCAGCCTGGAGGCATGCCTGGAGAGCCTCGGCCAGCCGCGGGTGTTCGCCTTCACCACCAAGGGCTCGCAGCCCTTCCATGAAGTGGCCTACCAGCCGGGCGATGCCTTTCTGTTCGGCCCGGAGAGCCGCGGCCTGCCGGCCGAGATCCGCGATGCCCTGCCCGAGGCGCAACGCGTGCGCCTGCCGATGCGCGAAGGCTGCCGCAGCCTGAACCTGTCCAACACCGTGGCCGTGGCCGTCTACGAAGCCTGGCGCCAGCAGGGCTTCGCCATGGGCTGATGGCGTTTGGTAGCCCAGTGTCGATGGAGCGTTACCCGCAACATCATCCCTGGGTATCGCTACGCTCAACCGCAGGCTACGAAACCCAGCCAATAAAAAACGCCCCGAAGGGCGTTTTCTCTTGCGACGACAGCGGCCTCAGTTGGCCTGCTGACGCTGCAGTTCCTGGGCGTACAGGGCGTCGAAGTTCACCGGGGCCAGCATCAGCGCCGGGAACGAGCCGCGTACCACCAGGCTGTCCAGGGTTTCACGGGCGTACGGGAACAGGATGTTCGGGCAGAACGCGCCCAGGGTGTGGCTCATGGAGGCGGCGTCCAGACCCTTGATCAGGAAGATGCCGGCCTGCTGCACTTCGGCGATGAAGGCGGTTTCTTCACCGTTCTTCACGGTCACCGACAGAGTCAGCACCACTTCGTGGAAGTCGCCTTCCAGGGCTTTCTGCCGGGTGTTGAGGTCCATGGAGACGCTCGGCGTCCACTCCTGGCGGAAGATCTCGGGGCTCTTCGGCGCTTCGAAGGACAGGTCACGCACGTAGATGCGCTGCAGGGAGAACTGGGGAGTCTGTTCGCCTTGGGCGGCGCCGTTAGCTTGTTCGGTCATGGGGCAAAGCCTTCTGCTGTATGGACGTAAAGGAAGGTTCTAAATCGATCAGGCACTGAGCAGCGCATCGAGCTTGCCGGCCCGCTCCAGGGCAAACAGATCGTCGCAGCCACCCACATGGGTATCACCGATCCAGATCTGCGGCACCGAGGTGCGGCCGGCCTTGCGGGTCATCTCGGCGCGCACGTCCGGCTTGCCGTCGACGCGGATCTCGTCGAACGATACGCTTTTGCTGTTCAACAGCTGCTTGGCGCGGATGCAGTAGGGGCACCAGTCGCTGGAGTAGATGACGACCTTGGCCATGTCACTTCACCACGGGCAGGTTGTCGCCACGCCAGGTAGCGATGCCGCCGCCCAGGCGCGCAGCGGTGAAACCGGCCTTCTGCAGCTCGCGGGCGGCGGTGCCGGCCTGCTGGCCCAGGGCGTCGACGACGATGATGGTCTTGGCCTTGTGCTTCTCGAGTTCGGCCAGGCGCGAGGCCAGCTTGTCGTTGGGGATGTTCAGGGCACCGACGATATGGCCGGTGTCGAAATCCTTCTTGCTGCGGATGTCGACCACCACGCCTTCGTCGCGGTTGATCAGCGCCGTCACCTCACGGCTGCTCAGGCTTTTGCCGCCCTTGCTCAGCTCGGTGAAGATCAGCAGCGCAAGAATGATGACGAACAGGCCGCTGAGGATGAAGTGGTTGGTGGCGAATTCAATGAGGTTGGCAAGCATCACGCGGTTCCGGGACGGTAAAATGCCGGCCAGTATACACAGCCCGGTGAGTCCACCAAAGGCCGCACGGCGGTGACGGGATCTTTCCGGGGCCGTAGAATGTCAGACCGATTTCAGTAGGTCGTCTCCCCGGGCGACCGCCTCCGGACCGCCGCGGGCGAGCATGCGCCCGTCGCCGGCCTTCATTGCGTCCCCCAGCAGAGCGAGCCCCGTATGAGCGCAGCGCCCAAACCCCTGGTTCTGGTCATTCTCGACGGCTTCGGCCACAGCGATACCCCCGAGCACAACGCCATTTTCGCCGCCAACACGCCGGTCTACGACCGCCTGCGCGCCACCCAGCCCCACGGGTTGATTTCCGGCAGTGGCATGGACGTCGGCCTGCCGGACGGGCAGATGGGCAACTCCGAGGTCGGCCACATGAACCTCGGCGCCGGCCGCGTGGTGTATCAGGATTTCACCCGGGTGACCAAGGCGATCCGCGACGGCGAGTTCTTCGAGAACCCGGCCATCACCAGCGCCGTGGACAAGGCGGTGGGCGCCGGCAAGGCCGTGCATATCCTCGGCCTGCTGTCCGATGGCGGCGTGCACAGCCACCAGGATCATCTGGTGGCCATGGCCGAGCTGGCCGCGCGCCGCGGTGCCGAGAAGATCTACCTGCACGCCTTTCTCGACGGCCGTGACACCGCGCCGAAAAGCGCCCAGAGTTCCATCGAACTGCTCGACGCCACCTTCGCCAGGCTCGGCAAGGGCCGCATCGCCTCGCTGATCGGCCGTTACTTCGCCATGGACCGTGACAACCGCTGGGACCGCGTGGCCCAGGCCTACAACCTGATCGCCGACGGCCAGAGCCAGTACCAGGCCGACACCGCCCTGGCCGGCCTGCAAGCCGCCTATGCCCGCGACGAGAGCGACGAGTTCGTGAAAGCCACCCGCATCGGCGAGCCGGTTCGGGTCGAGGATGGCGACGCCGTGGTGTTCATGAACTTCCGCGCCGACCGCGCCCGCGAACTGACCCGCGCCTTCGTCGAGCCGGGCTTCGATGCTTTCGAGCGCGCCCGTGTGCCACAGACCGCCGGCTTCATCATGCTCACCCAATATGCGGCGAGCATCGATACGCCCAGCGCCTTCAAGCCCGAGCCGCTGGTCAACGTGTTCGGCGAGTACCTGGCCAACAACGGCAAGACCCAGCTGCGCATCGCCGAGACCGAGAAATACGCCCACGTCACCTTCTTCTTCTCCGGCGGCCGTGAAGAGCCGTTCCCGGGTGAAGAGCGCATCCTGATCCCCTCGCCGAACGTCGCCACCTACGACCTGCAGCCCCAGATGAACGCCCCCGAGGTGACCGACAGGATCGTCGACGCCATCGAGAACCAGCGCTTCGATGTGATCGTGGTCAACTACGCCAACGGCGACATGGTCGGCCACACCGGCGTGTTCGAGGCGGCGGTCGCGGCGGTGGAATGCCTGGACACCTGCATGGGCCGCATCGTCGAGGCGCTGGACAAGGTCGGTGGCGAAGCGCTGATCACCGCCGACCACGGCAACGTCGAGCAGATGCAGGACGAATGCACCGGCCAGGCGCACACCGCGCACACCTGCGAGCCGGTCCCCTTCATCTATGTCGGCAAGCGCCAGGTGAGCATCCGCGAGGGCGGCGTGCTGGCCGACGTGGCGCCCACCCTGCTGACCCTGATGGGCCTGCCGATTCCAGAGGAAATGACCGGCACCAGCATCGTCACGCTCGGCTGAGCCCCAGGCGCGACCCGACCGGGCGCACGGGGCGGCGCAACAGCGCTGCCCCACCGGTCGACCGCCTGCCACCTTGGGTCGCCATTCGCGATCAGAACGTTTTTTTTACCAGGAACCAAGGGCATACTAAGCCGGTTCCCTGCCAGGTACCGCCTGCACCATGCTCCGTGTCCTCACCTTTATTCTCATGACCAGCCTGCTGGCACCGGCTTTCGCCGATCAGAAAGCCGACACGCAAAAGCAGCTGGATGCGGCACGCGCCGACGTCGCCGAATTGAAGAAACTGCTGGAGCAGCTGCAGCAGGAAAAGTCCGGCGTGCAGAAACAGCTCAAGACCACCGAAACCGAGATGGGCGAGCTGGAGAACCAGGTCAAGGGCCTGCGCGAAGAGCTGCAGGAAAGCGAAGAAGAGCTCAAGCGCCTCGATCAGGAGAAAAAAAAACTCCAGGGCGCGCGCCTTGAACAGCAACGGCTGATCGGCATCCAGGCCCGCGCGGCCTATCAGGGCGGGCGTCAGGAGTACATCAAGCTACTCCTTAACCAGCAGAACCCGGAAAAATTCTCCCGCACCCTGACCTACTACGATTACCTCGCCGAAGCGCGCATGGCCCAGCTGACGGCCTTCAACGAGACGCTGCGGCAACTGGCCAACGTCGAGCAGGACATCAGCCATCACCAGCAGCAACTGCAGGCGCAGAAAGGCGAGCTGGACAGCCGTAGCGCCCAGCTGGCCGAGGTGCGCAAGGAGCGCCAGCAGGCCTTGGCCAAGCTGAACAAGGATTACGCCGCCCGCGATCAGCGCCTCAGGGCCCGGGAGCAGGAGCAGGCCGAACTCGGCCGCGTGCTCAGGACCATCGAGCAGACCCTGGCCCGCCAGGCCCGCGAAGCCGAGGCGCAGCGCCAGCGCGAACTGGCCGCTGCGCGGGAGAAGCCCAGCACCCCGGCAGCCACCGGCAAGCGCGCCGAAAGCGCTCCGTTGGTCAGCTCCGGCGCTACCTACGGCGGCCCGTTCGCCAACGCCAAGGGCAAGTTGCCCTGGCCCGTCAACGGCCGCCTGGTTGCAAGATATGGAACCCCACGGGGCGAAGACGCTCGGACTAAGTGGGACGGCGTGCTGATCGGCGCCACCGCCGGCAGCCAGGTACGCGCCGTGCATGGCGGTCGCGTGGTGTTCGCAGACTGGTTGCGCGGTTCAGGGCTTCTGGTCATTCTCGACCATGGCAACGGTTACCTGACCCTGTACGGGCACAACCAGAGCCTGCTCAAGGACGCCGGAGACATCGTCAAGGCCGGGGACCCCATCGCCACCGTCGGCACCAGCGGCGGCCAGGACACCCCAGCACTGTATTTCGCGATTCGCCAGCAGGGCCGCGCCAGCGATCCGGCCCAATGGTGTCGGGCGCAAGGATAAGCGCCACCTCATTGTCGTAGGAGTTAGTTCGAATGCCGCATCTGTCCCGCCTCACCTCCCTGGCCCTGGCGATTGCCCTGCTCGGTGGCGCACCTGTGCTGCATGCCGACCAGGCTCCGATCAGCCCGCCGCCGGCCGCCGACCAGAATGCAGCCCCGCTGCCACTGGACGAGCTGCGCACCTTCGCCGAGGTGATGGACCGCATCAAGGCCGCCTACGTCGAGCCGGTCACCGACAAGGAACTGCTGGAGAACGCCATCAAGGGCATGCTCAGCAACCTCGACCCGCATTCGGCCTACCTCGACCCGAAAGCCTTCGCCGAGCTGCAGGAAAGCACCAGCGGTGAGTTCGGCGGCCTGGGTATCGAAGTGGGCACCGAAGACGGCTTCATCAAGGTGGTTTCGCCCATCGATGACACGCCGGCCTCCAAGGCCGGCATCCACCCCGGCGACCTGATCGTCAAGATCGATGGCAAGCCCACCAAGGGCCAGTCGATGATGGAAGCCGTGGAGAAGATGCGCGGCAAGGCCGGCAGCAAGATCGTCCTGACCCTGGTGCGTGAAGGCGGCAAGCCGTTCGACGTCGAGCTGACCCGCGCAGTGATCAAGGTCACCAGCGTGCGCAGTCAGATGATCGACCCGGGCTATGGCTACATCCGCGTCACCCAGTTCCAGGTCAACACCGGCGAGGAAGTCGGCAAGGCCCTGAACAAGCTGCGCAAGGAAAACGGCAAGAAGCTCAGCGGCCTGGTGCTCGACCTGCGCAACAACCCGGGCGGCGTGCTGCAGTCGGCCGTGGAAGTGGCCGACCACTTCCTCAAGAAGGGCCTGATCGTCTACACCAAGGGACGCATCCCCAACTCGGAGCTGCGCTTCTCCGCCGACCCGCTGGACGCCAGCGAAGGCGTGCCGCTGGTGGTACTGATCAACGGCGGCAGCGCCTCGGCCTCGGAGATCGTCGCCGGCGCCCTGCAGGACCACAAGCGTGGCATCGTCATGGGCACCGACAGCTTCGGCAAGGGCTCGGTACAGACCGTGCTGCCGCTGAACAACGACCGCGCCCTGAAGATCACCACCGCGCTGTACTTCACGCCCAACGGCCGCTCCATCCAGGCCCAGGGCATCGTCCCGGACGTCGAGGTGGCGCGCGCCAAGCTGACCCGCGAAAGCGACGACCCAAGCCTCAAGGAAGCCGACCTGCAAGGTCACCTGGGCAACGGCAACGGCGGCGCCGACCGGCCAAGCCAGGGCGCACCCGGCAAGGCGGCCCGCCCGCAGGACGACGACTACCAGCTGAGCCAGGCCCTGAACCTGCTCAAGGGCCTGAACGTCACCCGCGCCGACTAATCATCGGCCGCCCTCAAAAGCCCCGGCGCAGGAAGCTGCACCGGGGCTTTTTGTTGGCCATGGGCAGCGCCGCGCCCATACTGCAGGCCTTGCGATGGGCAAAAGGAAGGTTCCTCGCATTTTTGGGGAATGCTTGGTTGAGACCGGACTGGCAATAAGTGTTAGCTGCCGCTGACTTGGCACTCTCCGTTAGCACGCCGCCTGGCCGTATGGGTATCGCCCCTTACGGGCGCCTCACTTTCTTTGCTTGTGCAAAGAAAGTAAGCAAAGAAACACACCCCTACATACGGCCCCGGCTGCGCCGGGGTTCCCTCATTCCATCACCACTCCAGGGGCACGCTGCGAAGTGCCATCCCTGGCCCATCGCAGCTCTCGCGACATCCATGTCGCTCAACCCTTACGTGGCGATTCCAATCGGCCTCCTGAAGGGGAATTGGGCGTCGCCTGTACGATCGCAGCTCGAGAGCAAAAGCAAAAACAGACGCCGCCGAGCTTGAGCCCGTGGAAATCTCGCAAGCTCGCGCTCCGGTCCCGTCAGGAGGCCGAAACGTAGCGAAGCGGAGTAACAGCCGAAGGCTGGCCCGTAGGGCGAGCGCAGCGAGTAGTGGAGGTGTCGTGTAGGGGGACGAGCCGCATGGACGCGGCGACATACCGATGGCGGCCCCGCTTAATGGGCCAGGGATGGCCCATGTAAGCCGGCCCCCGGAGCGGCGCCGGAGCGAGGAAACGCAGCGAAGCGGAGTAACAGCCGAAGGCTGGCCCGCAGGGTGAGCAAAGCGAATCAAGTTTCGCGCAGCGAAACCCGGATGTCGGGGTGCCCTTCTTTGGCACACCTTTCTTGGGCAAGCAGAGAAACGTAGCGAAGCGCAGTAACAGCCGCAGGCTGGCCCGAAGGGTGAGCGGAGCGAATAAAGGTGTGGCGCCCGTAAGGGGCGCAACACAAAGGTTCAGCAGACGCGGTAAAGGATGGTGCTAAGTGATACGCACTCAAACTTGCCAGTCCGGTATCAAGACTGACTCTCCCGAGATTCCAAGAAGAACCGAAAGAAAGCCCACCACAGCGATCAGCCGTGCCGGCTTTGCCTGGCGCAGCTTACAGGTAGTTGTTGGTCATCTCGTCGATGAAGCCTTCGTTACGCATCTCGTCGAGGGCCTTTTGCAGGCGCTGCACCACCTCGTCCGGGGTGTCCTTGTTCAAGGCCAGGTACAGCTCCGCCTCGTTGAAGCGCAGCACGGTATTCAGCCCGCTGACGCCCTCCTGCTTGGCCAGGTAACGGCCGACCGGGTCGGTGGTGGCCCACAGGTCGATCTTGCCACTGGTGAGCTTCTTGACGTTCTCCTGGTCACGCAGGGCATTGACCGGCGCCAGGCCCTGGCTTTCCAGGTGCTGGCTCACCGCGTCGTTCTTGTAGGCGCCGACGGTGTACTGTCCGGCGTCCTTGAGGCTCTTCACGGTCAGGTTATTACCCGGCGCCGAGAGCAGCACCCAGCCGGTCTTGGCCAACGGGCCAACCCATTTGAACAGCGGCTGGCGCTCGGGGGTGAAGGTGGTGGAGAACAGCCCGTAGTTGGGCTTGTCGAGGGTCAGCTTGTACAGGCGATCCCACGGAAAGCGCAGGGTCAGGCTGTATTTGATGCCGGCGCGCTTGAACATCTCGCGGACGATCTCGGCGTTGATACCGTCGATGCCATCGTCACGGGCGAAGTTCTTGTCGTCCACCGCCATGTTGAACGGCGGGAAGTTCTCGGTCAGCAGCACCACCTTGTAATCGGCGGGCAGTTCGGCCCGGGTCGCACAAGCAACCAAGGTCAGTCCGATTAGTGCAATGATCTTCAATGTGTTCAACATCTGTCGTCCCCGCCACGTGGTTATGATTATGGTTGGCGGCCTCCTGCCGAACTTCGCACCACCCCCGTCCTGGCGGTGGCTGCCTTACGCACGGAGTACGCGGCAGCATGAACGCCGAATCATCGCCACGCCAGCGCCCCTCAGCGACTTGGCGTGCCCTTCTAACGCTCAGGGCTAAAGATAGCTGTTGAGGATACTGTCGACGATCCCCTCAGCGCGCATCTTGTCCAGTTCCGATTGCAGCTTCTGTACCACCTCGTCCGGCACCTCCTTGTTGAGGGCCAGATACAGCTGCGCGCTGTTGAAACGCAGCACGGTCTTCAGCCCGCTGACGCCTTCCTGGCGCGCCAGGTAGCGGCCTGCCGGGTCACCGGTGGCCCACAGGTCGATCTGCCCGGCCATCAGCTTCTTGGCATTCTCCTGGTCGCGCAGCGAGGTCACGGGCTGCAGGCCCTCCTTCTCGAGGTGCTCGGCGATGGCGTCGCCCTTGTAGGCGCCAATGCGATACTGCCTGGCCTGCTGCAGGTTGTTCACCACCAGCTTGCTGTCACCGCGGGCCAGCAGCACCCAGTCGTCCGGGCCGATGGGGCCGACCCACTTGAACAGCGCCTCGCGCTCGGGCAAGCGCGCGGTCACGAACACGCCGTAGTCGGGTTTCTCCAGCGCCAGCTTGTAGATGCGATCCCAGGGAAAGCGCAAGGTCAGGCTGTACTTGATGCCGGCGCGCTTGAACATTTCACGCACCACGTCGACGGCGATGCCATCAACGTTGTCTTCCTGGGCGAAGTTCTTGCCGTTGATCGCCATGTTGTACGGCGGGAAGTTTTCCGTCAGCAACACCACGTTGTAGTTCGGGTCGATTTCGGCGCGTGCCGCCGATGCCATCAAGAGCAGGGCACTTGCCGCTGCCAACCACAGACGTTTGCACATGTACTGGACTACCTGTCATTCAAAGCGTTGACGGGCGGCCGGAAAGGTAGCGCCCGGCGTGACCGGGCGGTTGGGCAGAAGTGGCGAGCTAGACGCTCTTGCTTGACCCGATCCTTGTCACACGGATGCTAGCTTAGCGCCATTAGCGGGCATCCAAAAGGGCAATTGCACCAACTTGGGAGCAGCGCCCCCACCAGCCTCTCAGCGCATGACGATGCCGCGGCTGGCCATATAGGCCTTGGCCTCGGGCACGGTGTACTCGCCGAAGTGGAAGATGCTCGCCGCCAGCACCGCGGCGGCCTTGCCCTCGATGATGCCATCGGCCAGGTGCTGCAGGTTGCCGACGCCGCCGGAAGCGATCACCGGAATGCCGACCGCCTCGCTGATGGCGCGGGTCACGCCCAGGTCATAGCCGCTCTTGACGCCGTCCTGATCCATGCTGGTGAGCAGGATTTCGCCGGCGCCTAGCCCTTCCATCTTCATCGCCCACTGCACGGCGTCCAGCCCGGTCGGCTTGCGGCCACCGTGGGTGAAGATTTCCCAACGCGGTGCTTCGCCCGGGCCGGACACCTGCTTGGCGTCGATGGCCACCACGATGCACTGCGAACCGAAGCGCGAGGCCGCCTCGCCGACGAACTCGGGGGTGAACACCGCGGCGGTGTTGATCGACACCTTGTCGGCACCGGCGTTGAGCAGGTTGCGGATGTCCGCCACGCTGCGCACGCCGCCGCCCACGGTCAGCGGGATGAACACCTGGCTGGCCATGCGCTCGACGGTGTGCAGCGTGGTGTCGCGGCCATCGACGCTGGCGGTGATATCGAGAAAGGTGATCTCGTCGGCACCCTGCTCGTCGTAGCGTCGGGCGATCTCCACCGGGTCCCCGGCATCGCGGATGTTCTCGAACTTGACGCCCTTGACCACACGGCCGTTGTCCACGTCCAGACAGGGGATGATGCGTTTAGCCAATGCCATGCTTTTTCTCCGAAAAACAGCTGCAAGCTGCAAGCCTCAGGCTGCAAGCAGAAGCCTGAGCGGGCAGCGCTTTATCTTGCCGCCTGTGGCTTGCCGCTTGCAGCTGCATCGCAGAACGCCTGCGCCTCGGCCACGTCCAGGGTGCCTTCGTAGATCGCGCGGCCAGTGATGGCGCCGACGATGCCAGGCGCGCGGGCCAGCAGCAACTTCTCGATATCGCCCAGGTTGTGGATGCCGCCGGAGGCGATCACCGGGATGCGGCTGGCGGCCGCCAGCGCGGCGGTGGCTTCGACGTTGCAGCCCTGCATCATGCCGTCCTTGGCGATATCGGTGTAGACGATCGCCGAGACGCCATCGGCCTCGAAACGCCTGGCCAGGTCGGTGGCCTGCACGCTGCTGACTTCGGCCCAGCCGTCGGTGGCGACGAAACCGTCCTTGGCGTCCAGGCCGACGATGACCTTGCCCGGGAAGGCCTTGCAGGCGTCGGTGACGAATTGCGGATCCTTCACCGCCTTGGTGCCGATGATCACGTAGCTGACGCCCGCCTTGACGTAGTGCTCGATGGTTTCCAGCGAGCGGATGCCGCCACCGATCTGGATCGGCAAGGTCGGGTAGCGCCTGGCGATGGCGGTGACCACCTCGCCATTGACCGGCTGGCCTTCGAAGGCGCCATTGAGGTCGACCAGGTGCAGACGGCGGCAGCCCCCCTCGACCCACTTGGCGGCCATGCTCACCGGGTCATCGGAGAACACCGTGGAGTCTTCCATGCGGCCCTGGCGCAGACGCACGCAGGCGCCGTCCTTGAGGTCGATAGCGGGGATAATCAGCATCTGCACACCTTATCTAGTTCAGTCAGCCGTAGCTGAAATCAGTCTTTCTCGAGCGCCCACAGGTCGACTTCGAGACTTTCGAAGCGCTCGCGCAACAGGCTGTGCGCGTCATTGACCGCTCGGTTGTAGTAATGCGGGGCGATATCGCGGCTGAACAGTTCGAGCAGTTCCAGCACCTCGAAGGAGCCCAGCTGCAGTTCGAAGCGCGCGCTCAGAAAGCGCTGCAGCTTGTGCACCGCATCGCTCTCCTGCTCGGGCGTGAGCGTCAGCACCGGGCTCTTGAGCCGTGCCATCTACCAGCGGCCATCCCAGGCGGCGAAGTTCTGCAGCAGCTGCAGGCCATGGGTGTGGCTCTTCTCCGGGTGGAACTGCACGGCGAAGCGCGAGCCGTCGGCCAGGGCCGCGGCGAAGTCCTTGCCGTAATGGCCACGGCCAACCACCTGCTGCGCCTTGGCCGCCTCGATGTAGTAGCTGTGCACGAAGTAGAAACGCGCCTGCTCGGGGATGTTGTGCCACAGCGGATGCTTGACTGCCTGGCTCACCTCGTTCCAGCCCATATGGGGGACTTTCAGCGGCTCGCCGTCCTCGACCATGTCCTTGCCGAAGAAGCGCACCTGGCCGGGAAACAGACCGATGCAGTCGACCCCGTCGTTCTCTTCACTGCGCTCGAGCAGCGCTTGCATGCCCACGCAGATACCGAGAAACGGACGGTCCTGACTGACTTCGCGAACCAGTTCGTCGAAGCCCAGGCGCCGGATCTCGGCCATGCAGTCGCGGATCGCGCCGACCCCGGGAAACACCACGCGGTCGGCTTCACGGATCACCTGGGCATCGCTGGTCACCAGCACACGACCAGCGCCCACGTGCTCGAGGGCCTTGGACACCGAATGCAGGTTGCCCATGCCGTAGTCGATGACGGCTACCGTCTGCATCAGAGCACGCCCTTGGTCGACGGCATCTGCCCGGCCATGCGCGGGTCGAGTTCGACCGCCATACGCAGGGCGCGACCGAAAGCCTTGAACACGGTCTCGATCTGGTGGTGGGTGTTCACACCGCGCAGGTTGTCGATGTGCAGGCTGACCTGGGCGTGGTTGACGAAGCCCTGGAAGAATTCCTGGAACAGGTCGACATCGAAGCCGCCGACCACCGCACGGGTGAACGGCACGTGCATCTGCAGGCCCGGGCGACCGGAGAAGTCGATCACCACGCGCGACAGCGCTTCGTCCAGCGGCACGTAGGAATGGCCGTAACGGGTCATGCCCTTCTTGTCGCCGACGGCCCTGGCGAACGCCTGGCCGAGGGTGATGCCGACGTCTTCGACGGTGTGGTGAGCGTCGATGTGCAGGTCACCCTTGCAGTAGATATCCAGGTCGATCAAGCCATGGCGGGCGATCTGGTCGAGCATGTGCTCGAAGAACGGTACACCGGTATCGAAGCTGGCCTTGCCGCTGCCATCCAGATTGATCGAGACCTTGATCTGGGTCTCCAGGGTATTGCGCTCGACGGATGCCGTACGTTCGGCCATCACCTGCTCCACAAAATCGTTGGGCGAAAGGGCGAACATTATAGGCTGATAAGCGGCAAAGCTATAAAGCCGTCCGGCAAAAATGCCGAGGTCGCAGTCGAAATGGGCTCGCCCTTGCGACCTTATTAAAAGACGCGCATAAAAAATCCCGCGGACGCGCGAGGCGTCGGCGGGATTGTTGAAACCGGAGTCTGTTACTGGAACAGAACGACGGTCTTCTGCAGGGTGATCCAAACGCCCCAGGCCAGTGGGATACCCACGGCCAGCCAGGCAGCGATCACCAGCGGCTTGCTCGACGGATCGGCAGCCCACTCCAGTTCGGCAGCGGACGGCTTGGATTTCTCGCCATGGGCGCGCTCGGCGGCCAGCTCTGCATCGGTCATGAAGTATTTCGGATCCACAGGGCGGACCAGCAGGTTGCAGATGAAGCCCAGCACCAGCAGGCCGGCGAGGATGTACAGGGTGATGTCGTAAGCGGCAGCGCGCTCGACGCCGATGCTCAGCTGATACTCACGCAGGTAGTTGACCAGCACCGGACCCAGCACGCCGGCGAAGGCCCAGGCAGTCAGCAGGCGACCGTGGATCGCACCGACCATCTGGGTACCGAACAGGTCGGCCAGGTAAGCCGGAACGGTCGCGAAGCCACCGCCGTACATGGACAGGATCAGGCAGAAGGCGAACACGAACAGGGCGATGCTGCCCAGGTGACCGGTCCACGGAACCAGCGCGTAGAGGGTGAAGCCCAGCGCGAAGAACACGAAGTAGGTCGCCTTGCGGCCGATCAGGTCGGAGAACGAAGCCCAGAAGAAACGACCACCGATGTTGAACAGGCTCAGCAGACCGGTGAAGCCGGCCGCGATGGCGGCGATCTGGCCCAGCTGCGCGGCGTTCAGCTCGCTGAATGGCACGTTCAGGCCGATCAGCTTGCCGCCGAAGACTTCCTGCAGCATGGGCGAGGCCATGCCGATGATGCCGATACCGGCCGATACGTTCAGGCACAGTACGGCCCAGACCAACCAGAATTGCGGGGTTTTCCACGCGGTGTTCACGTGGACGTGGCCCTTGGTGATCATCGCGTTGTTGGCCTTGGCAGCCGGAGCGACCCAGCCTGCAGGCTTCCAGCCGGTTGGCGGAACGCGGTAGGCCAGTGCGCCACCGACCATGAAGATGAAGTAGATCACCGCCATGACCACGAAGCTCTGCCATACGCCGACGCTGGTTTCACTGGCAAAGTGGCCCATCAGCGCTGCCGCCAGGGGCGCACCGACCATCGCGCCGCCACCGAAGCCCATGATGGCCATACCGGTCGCCATGCCGCGCTTGTCCGGGAACCACTTGATCAGCGTCGATACCGGGGAGATGTAGCCCAGGCCCAGACCGATACCACCGATCACACCGGAACCGACCCACATCAGCCAGATCTGGTGGGTATAGATACCCAACGCGGAGATCAGCAGACCACCACACCAGCACACCGCCGAAACCAGGCCAGCCTTACGCGGGCCTGCATGCTCCAGCCAGCCACCCCATACGGCAGCCGCGCAACCCAGGAACACGAAGAACAGGGTGTAGATCCAGCCCAGCATGGAGATCTGCCAGTCGCAGTTGCTGGCGAAGATCTGCTCGAAGAACCCGATGTCCGGCGCACACGCCACTGGCGCGGTGATACCGATGGCCTTGGACAGTGGCAGCCAGAATACGGAGAACCCGTAGGCCATGCCGATGCACAGGTGGATGGCGAGGGCAGCTGGCGGAACCAGCCAGCGGTTGAAACCGGGCTTGGCGATGATGCGTTCCTTGGACAGGAATGCAGGCGTCGCCGAAGCACCGTTTTGCACGGTGGCGTCAGTCATGTTTTCTTCTCTGATTAGGTTGGCAAACAGGTCTTTACTGGCGACGCTTCGAGAAGAAGCGCAGCCAAACAACGAGTGAGTACGGGGAGAATCCATTCGCTCTAGCTGACCGCTAGCTCCCCGCGGCATTGTGTCACATCGCCATGGTGCTTGCGCAACCTTCCAGGCAGCTCTTTTATGGATCTGTCGCCCATTTCTCACCTTTGGCTGCGTTTTTTGGCGACGACCGGTCATCAACAGCTCGCCGAACACACTGCCGCGAGCACGCACCTTAACGACTGGCCATGACGATTGCGTTGCGCGAAGCTTGCAGATTCTAACCGCCAGGGCACAGGAGCATCATGGACAGCATCGACACCCTGATCATCGGCGCTGGCGCCCTGGGCCTGGCCTGCGCCGCCAGGCTGGCAGCGCCGGAACGCAGCACGCTTATCCTCGAGCAGGAAGCGCTGATAGGCAGCCATACCTCCAGCCGCAACTCGGAGGTGATCCACGCCGGCCTCTATTATCCGCCCGGCTCGCTGAAAGCCGAGCTGTGTCTGGAAGGCCGCGAGCGCCTGTACGCCTGGTGCACGCGCTGGCAGGTGCCGCACCGGCGAATCGGCAAGCTGCTGGTGGCCGTCGACGAAGCGGAGCGCAATCAACTCGCCGTGCTGGCCGGCAATGCCCAGACCTGTGGCGTACATGCACTTCAGGCGCTCGACGGCGCAGCGCTGAAGCGCCTCGAACCCGCCGTGCGGGGCGTGGCCGCGCTGTTCTCGCCCGACACCGGAATCATCGACAGTCATGCTTTCCTGCAGTCGCTTCTGGCATGCGCCGAAAGCCAGGGCGCGCAGCTGGTGCTGCACACCCGGGTAAACAGCCTGGCGCGCGAACGCGACGGCTGGCGGGTCGACGGCACCAGCGGCGGCGAGCCTTTCACCCTCAAGGCCCAGCGAGTGGTCAACGCCGCCGGGCTGTTCGCCCAGACGCTGGCCGAGCGTACCCAGGGCCTCGAGCCGCGGGGCATACCGTCCCTGCACCTGTGTCAGGGCAACTACTTCACCTACAGCGGTCGATCGCCCTTCAGTCATCTCATCTATCCGATGCCGGAGGCCAACACCAGCGGCCTGGGCATCCACGCCACACTGGACATGGCCGGCCAGCTGCGCTTCGGCCCGGATACACGCTACATCGACCGCCTCGACTATCAGGTCGATGAACGCCTGCATGAGCGCTTCGCCCAGGCCGTGGCCCGCTATTACCCGGCGCTGGACAGCACTCGCCTGGTCCCTGGTTATGCCGGCGTGCGGCCCAAGCTCAGCGGCCCCGGGCAAATTGCCGAAGATTTCGTGCTGCAAACCACCGCCGACCATGGTCTACCAGGACTGGTGAATCTGTTCGGCATCGAATCGCCAGGCCTGACCGCCAGCCTGGCCATCGCCGAGCGGGTTGCCCGAAGCCTTTAGCCGCGGGTGCGCCCTGGGCGTTATACTCGCGGATTCAAATTCTCGTCACTGCATAGGACTCGTCCATGAAAGCGCTCGGCAAAATCCTGGGTCTGTTCTTCCTCGGACTACTGCTGATCATCGTGGCGTTGGGCTTTGCCCTGACTCACCTGTTCGACCCCAACGATTACAAGGATGAAATCCGCCAGCTGGCGCGGGACAAGGCCAACCTCGAGCTGACCCTCAACGGCGATATCGGCTGGAGCCTGTTCCCCTGGCTGGGCCTGGAGCTGACCGACGCCACCCTGGCCAGCGCCAGCACGCCGGACAAGCCGTTCGCCAACCTGCGCCTGCTCGGCCTGTCGGTGCGCGTGCTGCCGCTGCTGCGCAAGGAAGTGCAGATGAGCGATATCCGCGTCGATGGCCTGAACCTCGACCTGCAGCGCGACGAGAACGGCCACGGCAACTGGGAAGACGTCGGCCGACCGGCGGCCAAGCCGGGCGAAACGTCGGCCGAGCAGACTGCCGCCAATGATGCATCGCAGCCGCAAGGCGAGCCCGCCCAGGAAAGCGGCAGCCAGCCGATCAAGCTGGATATCGACAGCCTGATCGTCAACGGTGCCCGGGTGGACTACCGCGACGCCCAGAAGGGCCAGCAATTCAGCGCAGAGAGCATCCAGCTCACCACTGGTGCCATTCGCGAAGGCGCCGGCGTGCCGATCAAGCTCAGCGCCTTCTTTGGCAGCAACCAGCCGGTGATGCGTGCGCGCACCGAACTGCAGGGCGAGCTGCGCTTCGACCGTGCCCTCAAGCGCTACCAGCTCGAAGACGCGCGCCTGTCCGGCGAGGCGTCCGGCGAGCCGTTCAATGGCCAGACCCTCACCTACGCCGCCCAGGGCCAATTGCTGGTCGACCTGGCGGCCCAGGTCGCCGAATGGAACGGCCTCAAGCTGTCCGCCAACCAGCTGCGCGCCCTGGGTGAAGTGAAAGTACGTGACCTGCAGAGCGAGCCCAAGCTGTCCGGTGGCCTGTCCGTGGCACCGGTCAACCTGCGTGAATTCCTCGCCAGCCTCGGCCAGAAGCTGCCGCCGATGAGCGACGAGAAAACCCTGGCACAATTCGAACTGGTCACCCAGCTGGGCGGCACCGCCAACAGCCTGTCGCTGGACGAGCTGACCCTCAAGCTGGACGACAGCACCTTTACCGGCAAGCTTGCCATGGCCGACTTCGCCAAGCAGGCGCTGCGCGTACAACTCAAGGGCGACAAGCTCGACCTCGACCGCTACCTGCCGCCCGCGAGCAAGGACAAGAAGGACGCCGACTCGGCGCGCAAGGCCGAAGTGCGTGAGACCGTCGCCAACGCCGGCCAGGCCGGCACCACGCCGGTGCCCAACGCACCGACCCAACAGGCATGGAGCTCCAGCGAAGTGCTGCCGATTCCCGCCCTGCGCAAACTCGACCTGCAGGCCAACCTGACCCTCGACCAGCTGACCCTGCAAAAGCAGGCGCTCAGCGATGTCAGTCTCAAGGCTCGCAGCCAGGGCGGCGCGCTGAACCTGGAAGAGCTGCGCGGTAAACTCGGCAACGGCAGCTTCGCCATCAGGGCCGATGCCGACGTGCGCCCCGCCGTACCGGTACTCAGCCTGCGCACCCAGCTGAACGGCATACCGGTGGAGCCCTTCCTCAAGGACGAACAGCGCCCTTCGCCCCTCAAGGGCCTGCTCGACCTGACCAGCGAACTGACCACCAGCGGCAATAGCCAGAAGGCCTGGGTCGATGCCCTCAACGGCACTGCCAGCTTCATGCTCGAGGATGGCGTGCTGGTCGACGCCAACCTGGAGCAACAGCTGTGCCGCGGCATCTCTACCCTCAACCGCAAGCAGCTGAGCGGCGAGCCACGCAGCAACGACACGCCTTTCGAGCGCCTGCAGGGTAGCCTGAGCATCCGCAACGGCGTGGCCAACAACCCCGACCTGCAGGCGCGCATTCCCGGCCTGAGCGTGGCCGGCAACGGTGACGTCGACCTGCGCGTGTTGGGCCTGGACTACCGCGTCGGCATCACCATCGAAGGCGACCAGCGCGAAATGCCGGATCCGGCCTGCGAGGTCAATCGCCGCTACGTCGGCATCGCCTGGCCGCTGCACTGCCGCGGCCCACTGGAACTGGGCGCCAAGGCCTGCCGCCTGGATCAGGAAGGCATGGGCAAGGTGGCCGCCAAGCTGGCCGGCGATCGCATCAACGAAAAGCTCGAAGAGAAACTCGGCGACAAGGTCAGCCCGGAACTCAAAGACGCACTCAAGGGCCTGTTCAACCGATGACCCCCGAGCAATTCTCCAGCGCCGTGCTGCGCTGGTACGACCTGCACGGCCGCAAGGACCTGCCCTGGCAGCAGAACATCACGCCCTACCGCGTGTGGGTCTCGGAGATCATGCTGCAGCAGACCCAGGTCAGCACCGTGCTCGGCTACTTCGACCGCTTCATGACCGCCCTGCCCACCGTGCGCGACCTGGCCGAAGCACCGGAAGACGAAGTGCTGCACCTGTGGACCGGCCTGGGCTACTACTCCCGCGCCCGCAACCTGCAGAAGACCGCGCAGATCGTCATGGCCGAGCACGGCGGCCAATTCCCACGCAGCGTCGAAGCCCTCACCGAACTGCCGGGCATCGGCCGTTCCACCGCCGGCGCCATCGCCAGCCTGAGCATGGGCCTGCGCGCGCCGATTCTCGACGGCAACGTCAAACGCGTACTGGCCCGCTTCGTGGCCCAGGAAGGCTATCCGGGCGAGCCCAAGGTGGCCAGGCAGCTGTGGGCGGTGGCCGAGCGCTTTCTGCCCGAGGAGCGCGTCAACCATTACACCCAGGCGATGATGGATCTAGGCGCCACGCTCTGTACGCGCAGCAAGCCCACCTGCCTGCTGTGCCCGGTGCAGAGTGGCTGCGAGGCGCACCTGCTCGGCCTGGAGATCCGCTATCCGATCGCCAAGCCGCGCAAGGAACTGCCCCAGAAACGCACCCTGATGCCGCTGCTGCTCAGCCGCGACGGCGCCGTGCTGCTCTACCGGCGGCCCTCCACCGGCCTCTGGGGCGGCCTGTGGAGCCTGCCGGAACTCGATGACCTCGACGCCTTGGACGCGCTTGCCACACAGCACCAGCTGGGTCTTGGCGAGCGCCGCCAACTCGATCAAATCACCCATACCTTCAGCCATTTCCAGTTGGCCATCGATCCCTGGCTGATCGAGGCCGACGGCGTGCCCGGCTACGTGGCCGAGGCCGACTGGCTCTGGTATAACCTCGCCACCCCGCCGCGCCTGGGCCTCGCTGCCCCGGTCAAGAAGCTGCTCAAACGCGCGGCCGACGCACTGCATACAGGAGAAATGGCATGACCCGTACCGTGATGTGCCGCAAGCACAAACAGGAACTCCCCGGTCTCGACCGCGCGCCCTACCCTGGCGCCAAGGGCGAGGACATCTTCCAGAACGTCTCCAGGCAGGCCTGGGATGAATGGCAGAAGCACCAGACCCTGCTGATCAACGAGCGTCGCCTGAACATGATGAACGCCGAAGACCGCAAATTCCTGCAGGCCGAGATGGACAAGTTCCTCTCCGGCGAGGATTACGCCAAGGCCGACGGCTACGTGCCGCCCAGCGAATAGCGGCCTGAGACGTAAGCGCCCGGAATATTTAAATATTTTCCAAAAAAGGTTTGACACCCCAAGGCTAAAACCGTTTAATACGCGCCGTTGCCCAGGTAGCTCAGTCGGTAGAGCAGGGGATTGAAAATCCCCGTGTCGGCGGTTCGATTCCGTCCCTGGGCACCACCTTCCTTCTCAGGTGGTGCCAACACAACCCGAGAAATTAAAGAACCGGCCTTGAGCCGGTTTTTTATTGCCTGGAATTTACCCCTGCCCTCGCGTTTCCCGGCTGGAGCCGCACCCATGAGCATTCGCCTGATCGGAGTGTTGGTGCCAGCCGAGGCTGCCATTGCTGGGCAATGCCGCCAACACCCTCTGCTCGGGCAGCAAAGGCGATGTCGCCCGCTGCGATGGTCCGTTGTTTCTCTGTAGCGACGGATCGATCAGCGGCAGCAAGCGCAACTGCAGCGCCGAGCACCGGGGGCGCAGGCAGCACGGCACTGCGAGCCACCGGCAATATCGCCAGCGACTGCCCCTGTGGCAGCGGAACGCTCCGTACCGGCCCGCGAGACGGGCAGTACCACCGCATGACCAGCAGCGGCACCAGGAGCTACAAGCGTAAATAGAGGTGACATTTCCGCCTGGCGGATACGCTGAACGCGCGCCCTCCCCCTGCGCTCCACATGACATTGCCCGCGCGACAGCAGCGGGCCTTACGCAGCCGGAGCCAACCATGCACCTCGATATCACCATGAATGCCGCCAACGATCCGAAGCAGCCGCCCGCCGAGCCGCACGAGACGCCCATCAACGATCCGGGTAACGAGGATCCAGGCTCCATCGTCGATGACCCGGATAGCCCGTTCAGCCCGCAGCGGCCTATCGAGGAGCCGGGCAAGCCTGCGCCGGAGAATCGCTGAACGCCCTCATACGTGCCGAGCGAATCGATACCCGGTAAATAGCGCTCCCCGGCATGGGGAAAGGGATAGATAGCGGCCGGGCATGGGATGAGTTCCGCAGGAGCTGGCCATGCCAGCGACGGCGTCCCCACCATCGTTCGCGCGCATGGCGCGCTCCCACAGGTATCCGGTCTCGATAGCTGTTTCAGCTTAGGGCCGCGTAGCGGGGCTGAGCGAAGCGATGCCCGGGGCTCATACTTACGCCTTCACCCATCCGGAGTTAGCGACCGTGGGAGCGGGCCATGCCCGCGAGCTTATGGACATACCCCAGGTCGCCTCCTCCCCCTCCTCAATCGAGCAGATGGGCAATTTGCGTACTCAGGGTTTCCAGCGTGAAGGGCTTGCTCAGCAGTGGCGCGGAGTCGAGCAAGGCGCTGCCGGTCTCGCGCACTTCAGCGGGGTGGCCGCTGATAAAGATCACCTTGAGATCCGGGCGCAGCAGCAACGCCGGCTCGGCGATACGCACGCCGGAAACGCCGCCGGGCAGGCGGAAGTCGGTGATCAGCAGATCCAGGTGCGGCTTGGTGGCGAGGATGGCGAAGGCATCGGTGGCGCCGTCGGCCTGCAGCACGTGGTAGCCCTCGCCCTGCAGGTATTCGGCCAGCAGCATGAGCAGCAGCGGATCGTCCTCGACGATCAGTACGCTTCGTGTCACATCGTTCATTGCCCTGCTCCTGCCTATTTCCGCACCTTCGCTTCGACCCTTGCGGCGTGGTGAGTTCAACCTATCTCTACGCGCTTGCCGCGCGGCAGCCAGACGCTGAACAGCGAGCCCTGCCCCAGGCTGCTCTGCACCTCGATACGCCCGCCATGGGCCTTGACGATCTGGTCGGAGATGAACAGCCCCAAGCCCAGGCCGGCCACCGACTCGCTGCCCACCGCGCGCTCGAACTGCTGGAAGATGCGGTGCTGGTTCTCCAGGGAAATACCGATGCCATGGTCGCGCACCTCGATGCGGACACCGCTCCCGTCGGAGCGGGCACGTACTTCGATGGGCCGCCCGGCGCCATAGCGCAGGGCATTGCTGAGCAGGTTGCTGACCACCTGCTCGATGCGGAACTGGTCCCAGCTGCCGTGCAGCACTTCGTTGCTGTCCAGCTGCAGATCGCAGCCGGCGACGGCCATCTGCTGGGCGAAGTTCTCGGCGACGTTGCGCACCGTCTGCGCCAGGTCGAACTCCACCGGGCGGATCGACAGCTTGCCGGTACGGATGCGCGAGACGTCGAGCATGTCCTCGATCAGGCGGATCAGGCTGTGGATCTGCCGCTCGTCGCGGTCGAACATGGCACCGAGCTTGTCTTCGCTGAACGCGGTGAGGTTGCCCTTGGCCAGGTGCATCTTGCGCAGCTGGGTGTCGAGAATCAGCCCGTTGAGCGGCGTGCGCAGTTCGTGGGAGACGATGGACATGAAGTCGTCACGCATGCGTACCGCGTGCTGCAGTTCGCCCTGGGTCGAACGCAGCTCGGCGAGCAGCGCATCCTGCTCCTGGCGCGCACGCTCCAGGGCTTCGAGCTGCTGGGCCATGACCTTGCGCTGGCGATACAGGTCGACGAACACCGCCACCTTGCTCTGCACCGCCTGGATATCCAGCGGCTTGTAGAGAAAGTCCACGGCGCCGCTCTCGTAGCCCTTGAAGGCGTAGTTCATCTCGCGGCCAGCGGCGCTGACGAAAACGATGGGGATATGCTTGGTCTTTTCCGTGCCACGCATCAGCTCGGCCAGCTCGAAGCCGTTCATGCCGGGCATCTGCACGTCGAGAATGGCCAGGGCGAACTCGTGCTCGAGCAGCAGCACCAGCGCGTCATCGGCGCACTGCGCCTTGAACACCTCGCGATCATCGCGACGGATCAATGCCTCCAGCGCCAGCAGGTTCTCCGGCAGGTCATCGACGATCAACAGTTTGCATCCGGTGCTACTCAACATGGGCGTGAGTCCAGTTCGGCTAGCAATGCGAGAATGCCCCGCAAAGAAAGAAGGTAATCGGGTTGGTGCAGCGCCAGGGCCGCTTCGGGCATGGTCGCAACCTGCGCCTCCTGCGGATCCTGCACCACGGTCACTCCGCCCCGCTGTTTTATTGTGTACAACCCGGCGGCGCCATCCTGGTTGGCGCCGGTCAGCAAGACTCCCATCAACTGGCTGCCGTAGGCATCGGCAGCCGACTCGAACAGGTAGTCGATCGAGGGCCGGGAAAAATGCAGCGGCTCCTCACGACTGTAGGAAAAGCTGCGATCGGCCTCGATGCACAGGTGATAGCCGGATGCCGCGAAGTACAGCGTGCCCGCCCGCAACGCCTCCTTGTCCTGGGCTTCCTTGACCCGCAGCGCCAGGCGCCGGGCAAACAGATCCGGCAACAGGCTTTCGCGGCCGTCGGGCAGATGCAGCACCACCACCAGCGGTAAACCGTAGTCGGCAGGCAAGCCTGCGAACAGGTTCAGCAAAGCTTCCACGCCACCGGCCGAGGCGCCGATAACCACCGCCTCGAGCTTGCGAAGGGGTGCGTTCATAACTTGCGAAACACCCGTTCCTGGCGGTTCAGCGCCTCGAAACGTCCGGCGTAGGCCGAGAAATCCAGGCTTTCCTTGCTGCCCAGCCCCAGGAAGGCGCGGTGCCCGAGGGATTCGTGAAACAGCCCGAAGGCGCGGTCCTGCAGGGTCTTGTTGAAGTAGATCAGTACATTGCGACAGGAGATGAACTGGGTTTCCGAGAACACGCTGTCGGTGGCCAGGCTGTGATCGGCGAAGGTCACGTTGGCGCACAGGAAGCGCTCGAACAGCGCGCCGTCGTAGGCGGCCGTGTAGTAGTCGGACAGCGAGCCCTTGCCGCCGGCGCGCTGATAGTTCTCGCTGTACAGGCGCATGTTGTCGATGGAGAAGATACCGCGCTTGGCCTTGTCCAGCGAGTGTGGGTTGATGTCCGTCGCGTAGATGATCGAGCGTTCCAGCAGGCCCTCCTCGTGCAGCAGGATGGCCAGGGAATACACCTCCTCGCCCGTGCTGCAGCCAGCCACCCAGAGCTTGAGCGAGGGGTAGGTGCGCAGGAACGGCACCACCTCCTGGCGCAGCGCCAGGAAGTAGCTCGGGTCGCGGAACATCTCGCTGACCGGGATGGTGAGAAACTGCAGCAGCTGCATGAACGCCGCCGAGTCATGAATGATGCGCGCCTGCAGCTCGGAGATGCTCGCGCAGTCGAACTGGCGCATGGCGTGCACGATCCGGCGCTTGAGTGAAGACCCGGAGTAGTCGCGAAAATCGTAGCTGTACTGCAGGTAGATCGCCTCGATCAGCAGACGCAGCTCGATATCCTGCGTACGGTCGGACATGTCAGATGCGCTCCAGCTTCGGCAGCCACACGCGGATCAGCGAGAACAGCCGATCCAGGTCGATGGGCTTGGCCAGGTAGTCGTTGGCACCGGCCTTCATGCACAGATCCTGATCGTCCTTCATGGCCTTGGCGGTCACCGCGATGATCGGCAGCTTGCGCCAGCGCGGGTTCTCGCGGATGCGCCGGGTGGCTTCGTAGCCGTCCATCTCGGGCATCATCACGTCCATCAGCACCAGGTCGATGTCGCCCACCGCCTCGAGCTTCTCGATGGCTTCGCGGCCGTTGCGCGCCACCTCGACCTGGGCGCCCTTGTGCTCCAGGGCGCTGGTGAGGGCGAAGATGTTGCGCACGTCGTCGTCGACCAGCAGCAGGCGCCGGCCCTCGAACACGCGGTCGCGGCTGCGCGCGGTCTTGAGCATGCTCTGCCGTTCGCTGGACAACTCCGACTCGACCATATGCAGGAACAGCGTCACCTCGTCGAGCAGGCGCTCCGGCGAGCGCGCGCCCTTGATGATGATCGAGCGCGAGTACTTGAGCAGCTCGGCTTCCTCGATGCGGGTCAGGTTGCGGCCGGTGTAGACGATCACCGGAGGGAAGGAGCGGATTTCCTCGCTGCCCATGCGCGCCAGCAGTTCGTCGCCCTGCATGTCCGGCAGTTTCAGGTCGATGATCATGCAGTCGAAGATATGCTGGCGTAGCTGCTCCAGCGCCTGCTCACCGAACTCGACGGCGACGATTTCGATATCGTCGTCGCCGATCAGCCGGGCGATGCTGTCGCGCTGCAGCTTGTCGTCCTCGACCACCAGCACGCGGCGCATCTTCTGGGTCAGACGCTCCTCGAGCTTGCTGAACACCCCCTTGAGCTGGTCGCGGGTGGCGGGCTTGAGCGCATAGCCGACGGCCCCCATGTGCAGGGCGGCCTCGGCCATGTCCTCGACGGAGATCACGTGCACCGGGATATGCCGGGTGCCGGGATTCTCCTTGAGGCGCTGCAGCACCGACAGTCCGGAGTCGTCCGGCAGGCGCATGTCCAGCAGAATGGCATCGGGATGGTGCGAGGTGGCCAGGTCCAGACCGTCTTCAGCGCTGTGTGCGACCAGGCAGCGGTAATCCAGCTCATGGGCCAGGTCGTAGAGGATATGGGCGAACTGCGGCTCGTCCTCGATCACCAGCACGCTGCGCCCACCGAGCACCGACATGCCGCGGTCATCGGGGAAGGTCGGCACGTTGCGCGCCACGTCACTCGGGGCTGGCTGGGCCACGTCAGGCGCCACGCTGCGCACCAGCGCCGGCAGCGGTTCGGCAGCCGGCAGTGCGCTGTCTTCATCGCTCGGCGAATAGGTCAGCGGCAGCGCCAGGGTAAACACGCTGCCCTCGCCCGGCGTGCTGGAGACGCTGATCGAGCCGCCGAGCAGCGTGGCCAGATCGCGGGAAATCGACAGGCCCAGGCCGGTGCCGCCGAAGCGCCGGTTGGTGGTGCCATCGGCCTGGCGGAACGCCTCGAAAATGTAGTCCTGCTGCTCCTTGGCGATGCCGATGCCGCTGTCGCGGACGGCGAACGCCACGCCCTCGTCGAGCCGGCTGACACTCAGGCTGACCTGGCCCTGCTCGGTGAACTTGACGGCATTGGACAGCAGGTTCTTGAGGATCTGTTCGACGCGCAGCCGGTCGGTGTACAGCGAGCGCGGCACGTCGTCGGCGACCTCGACGCTGAAACCCAATTGCTTCTCGCCGGCCACTGGCTGGAAGGTGGTCTCCAGGCTCTGGGCCAGGCGCACCACGTTGGTGTTCTCCGGGCGCAGGTCGAGCTTGCCGGCCTCGACCTTGGAAATGTCGAGGATGTCGTTGATCAGGTTGAGCAGATCGTTGCCGGCCGAATAGATGGAGTCGGCGAACTTCACCTGCTCGGCATCCAGGTTGCCCTTGGGGTTGTCGGCCAGCAGCTTGGCGAGAATCAGCGAGCTGTTGAGCGGCGTGCGCAGCTCGTGGGACATGTTGGCGAGGAATTCCGACTTGTAGCGGCTGGCGCGCTGCAGCTCCTCGGCGCGCTCCTCGAGCTGCTGCTGGGCCTCGCGCAGGGCGTTGTTGCGATCGTCCAGGGCATCGCGCTGCATCGACAGCTGCTCGTTGCTCTGCTCCAGCTCGGCCTGCTGGGTTTCCAGGTGCGCCTGGGATTCCTTGAGCGCCCGCGACTGTTCTTCGAGCTCCTCGTTGGCGGTCTTCAGTTCCTCCTGCTGAACCTGCAGCTCTTCGTTGAGTTGCTGGGTCTCGGCGAGAATTTCCTGCAGGCGATGACGGTAGCGGGCCGCCTCGACCGAGGCGCCGATGTTCGACGCGGCATGCTGGAGAAACTCGCTATCGCGCTCGCCCAGCGGGCGCAGAAAGCCCAGTTCGATCACACCATTGACGTCGCCATCGTTGGTGATCGGCAGCAGGGCCACCACCAGCGGCGCGCCATCGCCCAGGCCGGAGCTGACCTTCAGGTAATCGGCCGGAAGCTTGTCGAGGATCAGCAGGCGGCGGTCATGGGCCACCTGGCCGACCAGCCCTTCGGCGCGGTAGAACGACTGCTCGGTATTCTCCTGCTCGCGGCTGAACCCATAGGTCGCCACGCGCCTTAGATTGCCGTGCTCCTCGCGCACGTACAGGGCGCCCACCACAGTGCCCAGATGGCTGGCCAGGAACTCCAGCATGTTACGGCCCAGCACCGGCAGGGCCTGCTGGCCGATCAGCCGCTCGGCCATCAGGGTCTGGCCGTTGCGCAGCCAGGCCTGGGCCTGCAGGCGCTCGTTGTGCTCGTCCTGCTTCCTGAGGATGGCGCCGTAGGTGTCCGTCAGGCGCATCAGTTCACGCCGCCCGAAAATCGCCAGGCCGGCACTGAACAGCAGGGTGAACAACAGGAACAGGCCAATGGTGAGCATGGCGGTGTTGCTGGCCGCGTCGTTGCGCTCCTTGCGCAGGCGCTGCTCCTGGGCGATGAAGTCCGCATACTCGGCACGGATGGCATCGGTCAACTGCTTGCCGCGGCCGTCGCGCACCGGATCGATATAGTTGCCGCCGTCGCGCTTGGCGGCAATGGCGCTCTGGGCGAAGGCCGTCCATTCGTCCTGCAGCGCCGCGATGCTGCGCAGACGATCGACCTGCGTCGGGTTGTCGGCCACCAGTTCGTTGAGAATCTCCATCTCGGCGCGGATGCGCGGCTTGGCAACTTCATAGGGCTGCAGGAAGCGCACATCACCGGACAGCAGGTAACCGCGGAACCCCGTTTCCTGGTCGATCGACAGCCTCAGCCCTTCGCTGGCGTTGTTCAGCACTCGGTCGGTGTGCTGCACCCAGCCCAGCACATTGAGCAGGTAGCCGATCAAGGTCACGAAGAAGATCGCGCTGATCACCCCCACGCCAAGCGGCAAGGCGACGTTGCGCCTGAGAATGCGCTTGAAGCTGTGCTCGTCGATCGAACTGTTGGTCATCGCGGGTCCCTGGCTGTGTTGGGGCAGATAGATATAGGTATGGTTATTCTGGCGAACGGCGGATGGTAATGCGCTGCCTGGCATTAATCCAACGCTCGGCACTCAGTCGTCCGCGCGCTTGGATCGCGGCAGACTGCCCAGGGTTCGAGTTATTTTTTCAACGTGGCGCCTGGCTCCCGTTGCCACCATTGGATACGTATTTTTCAGCCGGGCGGCACGCTTGCGATGCATCCCGCGCACTCTATTCGTGCCATGCTAGACGGCCTGCCGCTAACGCGGCCCGGAAACGCTCTCCGCCGGCCGGCCAACCGCCTGCCGAGACGATCTGCCGTTTCACCATCCTTTATCGAGGTAACGCCGTTGTCAGACCTAGCTCCAGGCGCATCGACCGCCGGCCAGCGCATTCTTCTCGTGGAAGACTCCGAGGTGGTGCGCATGCTTACCGTGGAAGTGCTCGAAGAGCTCGGCTACCGCGTGATCGAAGCGGGCGAAGCGCAGCAGGCGCTGCAGATCCTGCGTAGCGACGAGGCCATCGACCTGCTGATGACAGACATCGGCCTGCCCGGCATGAGCGGCCAGGAGCTGGCCGTTGCCGCGCGCCAGCTGCGCCCCGACCTCAAGGTGCTGTACGCCAGCGGTTATGCCGAAAGCGTCGAGATCGACAAGAGCGAGCCGGCCAGCCGCACCGCGATCATCGGCAAGCCGTTTTCACTCGATGCCCTGCGCGACAAGGTGCAGAGCATGCTCGGCAACTGACACGCGAGGCCCCGGATCGGCCAAAAGGCCGACTGGCACTGGAATTGCGAAGCGGATATGAGTAGGGTGCGCGTCTTTTTCACCCTGCAGCCTGCTTGTCCGCGTTTTTGCAGCGTGGCGACAACAGGCTGCGATGATGCGACACCCCTGCGACCGAGACGGCAACGGGCCAGCAGCGACCTTGGCGCCCCCTGGTGCCTATGCTAGGTTTGCTGCCCACAGCCCTGCCGAACACGGATCCCATCCGCATAAGAATTAAGAGGACTGCTTGATGGCCGAGGCCCCGCCCGCGCTGGAAATCCGCAAT
Source organism: Pseudomonas argentinensis (assembly GCF_001839655.2). Classification (NCBI taxonomy): domain Bacteria; kingdom Pseudomonadati; phylum Pseudomonadota; class Gammaproteobacteria; order Pseudomonadales; family Pseudomonadaceae; genus Phytopseudomonas; species Phytopseudomonas argentinensis. Next base: position 1,150,966 of record NZ_CP056087.1, on the reverse strand, counting down.
CTGCACAAACGCTATGGCGACCTCGAAGTGCTCAAGGGCATTTCCCTCACGGCACGTGACGGTGACGTGATCTCCATTCTCGGCTCGTCCGGCTCGGGCAAGTCGACCTTCCTGCGCTGCGTCAACCTGCTGGAAAATCCCCATCAGGGCCAGATCATCGTGGCCGGTGAAGAACTCAAGCTCAAGGCGCAGAAGAACGGTGAGCTGGTAGCGGCCGACAACCGCCAGATCAATCGCCTGCGCAGCGAAATCGGCTTCGTGTTCCAGAACTTCAACCTCTGGCCGCACATGACCGTGCTGGACAACATCACCGAAGCCCCGCGCCGCGTGCTCGGCAAGAGCAAGGCCGAAGCCCGCGAGATCGCCGAGGCGCTGCTCGCCAAGGTCGGCATCGCCGACAAGCGCCACGCCTACCCGAACCAGCTCTCCGGTGGCCAGCAACAGCGTGCCGCCATCGCCCGTACCCTGGCGATGCAGCCCAAGGTGATCCTGTTCGACGAACCGACTTCGGCCCTCGACCCGGAAATGGTACAAGAAGTGCTTACTGTGATCCGCGCGCTCGCTGACGAAGGCCGCACCATGCTGCTGGTGACCCACGAAATGAGCTTCGCTCGCCAGGTCTCCAGCCAGGTGGTGTTCCTGCATCAGGGTGTGGTGGAGGAGCAGGGGACGCCCGACCAGGTGTTCGACAACCCGACGTCGGCGCGCTGCAAACAATTCATGTCCAGCAATCGTTAAACACGGAGCACTCACGCATGCATAGCTATAAGAAGATTCTGCTGGCAGCTGCCGCCACCCTGGCTTTCGGCACCAGTGCCGTCGCTGCTGACAAACTGAAGATCGGCACCGAAGGCGCCTACCCGCCCTTCAACCTCATCGACGCCAGCGGCCAGGTCGGCGGCTTCGACGTGGAAATCGGCCAGGCGCTGTGCGCCAAGATGAAAGCCGAGTGCGAGGTGGTCACCTCCGATTGGGACGGCATCATCCCGGCCCTGAACGCCAAGAAGTTCGACTTCCTGATCGCCTCCATGTCGATCACCGAAGAGCGCCAGCAGGCCGTGGATTTCACCAACCCGTACTACACCAACAAGCTGCAGTTCATCGCCCCGAAAAGCGCTGACTTCAAGACCGACAAGGACAGCCTCAAGGGCAAGGTCATCGGTGCCCAGCGCGCGACCATCGCCGGCACCTGGCTGGAAGACAACATGGGCGGCGTGGTAGACGTGAAACTCTACGACACCCAGGAAAACGCCTACCTGGACCTGGCCTCCGGCCGCGTCGACGGCGTGCTGGCCGATACCTTCGTGAACTGGGAATGGCTCAAGAGCGACGCCGGCAAGGACTTCGAATTCAAGGGCGACCCGGTGTTCGACAACGACAAGATCGGCATCGCCGTGCGCAAGGGTGATGCCCTGCGCGAGCGCCTGAACAAGGCCCTCGAGGAAATCGTTGCCGACGGCACCTACAAGAAGATCAACGACAAGTACTTCCCCTTCAGCATCTACTAAGCAGCCTGCCCGCGTCGCCCCTGGCGGCGTGGGCGCTTGAGTTTCCATGAATTTCGATCTTTCCGGATTCGGCCCGGCCCTGGCCGCCGGCACCCTGATGACCGTCCAGCTGGCGCTCAGCGCCCTGTGCGTCGGCCTGGTGCTCGGCCTGCTCGGCGCCTTCGCCAAGACCTCGCCCTACAAGCCGCTGCAGTGGCTTGGCGGCACCTATTCGACCCTGGTTCGCGGCGTGCCCGAACTGCTCTGGGTACTGCTGATCTATTTCGGCACCGTGGGCCTCATGCGCGGCCTCGCCGAACTGCTCGGCGTCGAGAGTCTCGAGCTGTCGCCCTTCGCCGCCGGCGTCATCGCCCTGGGCCTGTGCTTCGGCGCCTACGCCACCGAGGTGTTTCGCGGCGCCATCCTGGCCATCCCCAAGGGCCACCGTGAAGCCGGCCAGGCCTTGGGCCTGTCCAAGGGCCGCATCCTCTGGCGCCTGGTGATGCCGCAGATGTGGCGCATCGCCCTGCCCGGCCTGGGCAACCTGTTCATGATCCTGATGAAGGACACCGCCCTGGTATCGGTGATCGGCCTCAACGAGCTGATGCGCCGTTCGCAGATCGCCGTGACCGCCAGCAAGGAGCCCTTCACCTTCTATATGGTCGCCGCGTTCATCTACCTGGGCCTGACCGTCATCGCCATGATTGGCCTGCACTTCCTCGAGAAGCGCGCCAACCGCGGCTTCAAGCGGAGTGCGGCATGAACTGGGACGTCATCATCACCTGGCTGCCGCGCCTGGCCCAAGGCGCCCTGCTGACCATCGAGCTGGTCGCCGTGGCGGTCATCACCGGCCTGATCCTGGCCATCCCCACCGGTATCGCCCGCGCCTCGCGCCACTGGTACGTGCGCGCCGTGCCCTATGGCTACATCTTCTTCTTCCGTGGCACGCCCTTGCTGGTGCAGCTGTTCCTGGTCTACTACGGCCTGGCGCAGTTCGACGCGGTGCGCCAGGGCCCGCTGTGGCCGTACCTGCGCGACCCGTACTGGTGCGCGGTGATCACCATGACCCTGCACACCACTGCCTACATCGCCGAGATCCTGCGCGGCGCCATCCAGGCCGTACCGCCGGGTGAAATCGAAGCCGCACGGGCGCTGGGCATGTCACGGCCCCAGGCCATGCTGCATATCGTGCTGCCGCGGGCGGCGCGCATCGGCCTGCCGGCCTACAGCAACGAGGTGATCCTGATGCTCAAGGCCAGCGCCCTGGCCAGCACGGTGACCCTGCTGGAGCTGACCGGCATGGCGCGCACCATGAACGCGCGTACCTACCTGCCGGTCGAGGGCTTCTTCGCGGCCGGGGTGTTCTACCTGCTGATCACCTTCGTGCTGATCAACGCCTTCAAGCTCCTGGAGCGCTGGCTGCGCGTCGACGCCTGCCAGGGCCGCTAGCGCGGCGGGGTAATCGCCCCGTCGCAGTCGCTTATGACCTCAGCCGAATCTATCCCGCCCCTCAGTGGTGCCGACCTGCTCCAGCGTTTCCAAGCGCTGGACGCCTTTCTCGTCGCCCATCAGGCGCTGTGGAAACCCCGGCCATTCACCCACCAGACACTGCCCTGGGAAAGCCAGCATCCCGAACTGGCCGCCTGGCTGCGCAGCCGCACCCTGGCGCAGGCCGAAGCCAGCCACAACCAGCCAACGGCGCTGGACGGCGCGCCAGCGCCCTTCCCCGAACTGGCCTTGCAAGCCGAACAGCTGAGCCAGATCGGCGACCTGCCCCAGCAAGCCTCGGTTGATCTGCCGCCGCGTTTCTCGGTGGACGTTCCCGGTCGCAAATGGCAGCAGATACGCGCGTTCGGTGACAGCCTGGGCTTCGCCCAGACACCGCAGCACTGGCTGGACTGGTGCGCCGGCAAGGGCCACCTGGGCCGCGTGCTCGCCCACGGCGGCCAGAAGCTGACCTGCCTGGAGTACGACCCGGCCCTGGTCGCCAGCGGCGCCGCACTGAGCCAGCGCCTGGGGATAACGGCCCAGCATATCGAGCAAGACGTGCTCGCCGCTGACGCCGCCACCCGGCTGCACGCCGAGCATAGCCCCGTCGCCCTGCACGCCTGCGGCGACCTGCACCTGCGTCTGATGCACCTGGCCAGCGCCGCGGGCTGTCGCCAGTTGGCCATTGCGCCCTGCTGCTACAACCGTGTGGCGAGAGCCGACTACCAGCCGTTATCCACAGCCGCACAGGGCTCGCCGCTACGCCTCTCGCTGGACGACCTGGCCCTGCCCATGAGCGAGACGGTGACCGCCGGCAACCGCGTGCGCCAGCAGCGCGACCAGTCCATGGCCTGGCGCCTGGCCTTCGACCTGCTGCAGCGCGAGCTGCGCGGCGTCGACGCCTACCTGCCCATGCCCTCGTTGCCGCCTGCTTGGCTGAAGAAGCCCTTCGCCGACTACTGCCGCGATCTCGCCGCACTCAAACAGCTGTCCACTGCTGGCGAGCGAGACTGGCAGCGCCTGGAAGCAACTGGCTGGCAACGCCTGGCCGAGGTGCGCAATTTGGAGTTGGTACGCGGCCTGTTCCGCCGCCCACTGGAACTCTGGCTGGTGCTCGACCGCGCGCTCTACCTGCAGGAACAGGGCTATGCCGTGCGCCTCGGACAGTTCTGCGCACCACACCTGACCCCACGCAACCTGCTGCTGCTCGCCGAGCGCACCTGAGTTGCACACACAATCTGTGGATAACTCTGTTCACAGAAGCTGAGCAACCCACGCGAGCCCACTGCCCATAACCCGCAGCCAAAGCTGATCATTTTTTGATCACTCATAAAACCCCATACAAAACAGCTGCTTGTCTTAACGGCAAAAGGCTGCTTAGGACTTTTTCTAAAAAACTCTTGGCTACTTCCTATTTGTGCATAAGCCCAAACGGAACCTTGGAAAAGAGCCGCAAAAAGCTGCCTTACGCAGCTTTACTCATGCAAACGAATCGATATAATGGCGGCCCTCAAAAGCCGGTATAGCTCAGCTGGTAGAGCAACTGACTTGTAATCAGTAGGTCCCGGGTTCGACTCCTGGTGCCGGCACCATACAAAGCGAAGGCCTGCAGCGATGCAGGCCTTTTGTTTTTCCACCTCGACGTAATAAGGCGAGGTGACACGCTGGGCCGCTACCCGCGAGCCGACCGCGACGCCTACATCGGCGCCCATACCTGATACGTCAACAGCCCAAGAAGCTCGAGCCCATCGGCAGCACCAACCTCGGGGAGCTGCGCCACGCCTACGCCGGCCAGCGCTCCGTCCCCGTACCGAATGGTGCCGCCCTCAGCTATCTCCTGGCCAGGCCCGGCCAGAGCTGATTTTCGAACTCACCTGCACCCTCGAGGGGCATCAAGCAGGACATCGCCGTCACCATCTGGCATGGCGGCAACGTTCAACACAGCCTCACGACGGCAGCGGCTCAACAGCCCTGGAGCTGGAGAGTCAGTTGCCAGACGTACTGATCGACGAGCTCGCCAGGCGCGAAACCGGCGCCTACACCGGCGTGATGGCCTGGTACCGCACCAAGGATGGCAAGCAGGAGAAGGTTACCGCTGGCGAGCCCAAACGGTTGAAACGCCTGGCGCGACTGCATGTCAACAAGAAACCCGCAGAAGACAGCGGAGCGGAAAATGGGCCAAGTTGACAAGCTAGCGAGGTAGCTTCGCTTCATCGTGCTGACTTCAGGCCCTTGCATCCAACATTTAGTTCTAGGAAGCATAACCAATGGCAGATGATCTAAGTAATCGCGGCCCACAAGACCGGGCCCGTGTGAATGTGAACGAAAGCTGGGAGGTCACCTGGTGGACAAAGAAATTTGGGTGCACTGAGGCTCAGCTAAAGGCCGCTGTTAAGGCAGTAGGCGTGATGGCAAAGGATGTCGAGGCACACCTTAAAAAGTAGCGTTATGTCCTCGGTGGGCGGCAGCGGCCGTTATCGGCACCGGTGCCGCTAGCTTCATACAGGGTGCATTCCCCGCCGCTCCCCAGCTCCTTCTCACCGGCGCCTTGCTTGCCCGCTTGGTGCCGCAGTGTTGCCAGCATGCCGTCACGTCAGAGACCTATACCACCGGCATCGCAGCCGCTAGAAAAACGGCTGAAGAGGCAGCCCGTGGGACCGACATCGCTTCGCTTTGGTCCAAACTCCGGCTTTGCCCCCTAGAGACATCATCCCCACCATGGCAAAGATGAAGCTTAAGCGGCGATTCGGTACATCCACCAGTACTTCGCCCCGTTGACGGTCACCACGCCGCCCCCCGTAACCATGGATATAGAACTGACTGACCCGCGTCAGCCACACTGTTCGATATACCGGGCCGAAACACCATGACTATCCCTCAGTTTTACCAACTGATCAACCTGAAGAAACCCAGCTGGAAAGACGTAATCCTGAGCTTTTCAACGCTCATGTGGTTAACCGGCTGCATCACGGCTAGCGGTTTGGCCGCCGTGGTGGCAGGTCGCCACGAACCTGCTGTAAGATAATTCGAACATTCCGGGATGCAACGGCTCTCACCTGCAGTAACAGGGCGTTCCACCATGAATTTCTATCTTGAGCAGCTTACAGAGGCAGTGGCAGGGCGATTCGTCATCCATGCCAAACGCGATACCCAGGGATTGTCGATTTTTTGCCGTGATCTCGAGGGCAATCTGGTCACGAGTCGCGTCTTTACTGCGCAGCAGTTGCGCAACGCTCAGCTGGTGAGGTTGGTAATGATGGATCTGAAGCGCAGCCTCCTGGGATCACAACCCCAGCTTGCCCTTACCCCCTTGCCTGAATCACTCCACCCTAGTGCCTCATAAGCACGCGCCGAGTGATCCCACCCGTTCGCCTGTCGCCCCCCTGAACAGCCGCCAGCCCATTCCCTTCATATGTAGTCATGCATCCATGTGGCATTCATTGAAGGAAACGGGAGATTGGCGAGTAGCAATCCAGGCAACTTGCAAATAATCATGAAAAGGCTGCTGAAGCAGGTCGCAAAGGGGCAGCGTAGCCGTAGAAAAACGCCGAGCGAGTCACCTGTAAAAGTAGAAGCCCGCTATCGCAGCGCCTAAACCATTACCTCACTGCTTCAACCGGTACTTCTGTCACCGTGATCCCGCACCTCAGGTTGCGCTGCAGGTCGATGGCAAACTTGTCGATTGCCTCCCAGCTCACCAGAGCATCGGCGCACACATCCGACACCTCCAGTAGTAGGACATCGTTGACGGCGTCACACACATGGATGGTCAAAAGGCCCTCTGAGCTGGCCTTACACTTGCAAACGTGAGGAAGAAAGGCCGCCTCAATCAGCTGCCGTTGCTGCCTAGCTGACATCATGGTTGAAGTCCTTTGGATGACCGTTCATGTGATAGTCCTTATCAGATGATGAATACGCGCAGTATGAGACAATTTCGCAACAACGCATGTTCGATTGCAGCATAACCTTATTCGATTTATGACCATTAACCTCTCACCGCCTAAATCACCTCGTCCCGCCGGGTGGTCACTAGGACACCGGTGCCTTCAGCGCCGCCGAGCCGCTATCGCCTCGCAGCCTCGCCAGGGCCCACGCCACGCGTACATCGATATCTTGCGGGTAGAGCTGCAGGCGGTCGTGGCAGCGGCCGCGGCCTGCAAGCGCCCATCAAATCTGCTACCTGATACAGGTAGGTCTGGGCCTCAGGTCGGAGCCTTCGGTGTGGTGGAAGATGGTGGCCACCGCATCGGTACGGAGCCGCGGCTCAGGGTAGCAGCGAATTTCCACCGCACTGCGGCCAGGCGGCTGGTACCCTCCTAGGTGTTCCAGCCGCCAATCAGCACCAGCTGGTCGCCGATTGGGTTGGGCAGCCTTTCGGAATGAACATACGGGAAAGGGAGACGTGTTATCGCGGTTCAGCCAGAGGGTTATGGCTGACATAGGACCTGCGGTGTGAAGGCGGTCGAAAGTGTCGTGAGTGTCTTTACTTCATCATTTATCCACGTCCCGTTGAACACCGCGTTGACATCGACTGCGAGCTCTTGCAAATAAGGCCTCGCAGAACTGCGCGGCCTTGTCTTCCAGCGGCCGCATTGCCGATCATCCTTCCCGGCCGACACCCTGTCGCATGCGCTCTGCGAAACGACTACGCTACGCCCAACACCTCACGGAGCCACCATGGCCGATACCCCGCCCGGCGCCGGTTTGCGGCAGCCTGATGATGCACCTCTGGTGCGCAAGATCGGCCATGAGCTCATCGAGTTTCTGCCGGTTGGTGTGTACCTGTGCAATGCCGTGGGCAACCTGGTGGCCTACAACCCCAAGGCGGCGGATATCTGGGGTGAGGCGCCGGATCTGGACAAGGAGCCAATCAAGTACACCGGCGCCTATCGCCTGCGCAGCGAGAATGGCGCGCATATGCCGCTGGAACAGTCGCCGCTGGCTGCGGTGCTGCTCAGCAAGAAGCCGATCACCAACCTGCGCATGATCGTCGAGCGGCGCGACGGCAGCCAGGTGCCGATTCTCGCCAATATCGTGCCGCTGTTCGGCATGGACGGCGCCATGATCGGTTTTATGAACAGCCTGCAGGATCTTAGGCAGCACGCGGCCCAGGAACAGGCGCAGAACAACCTGCAGAATGCGCTGATCCAGGCGCAGAAGATGGAGCAGATCGGCAAGGTCGGCGGTGGCATCGTCCATGAATTCACCAACCAGTTGACCAGCCTGTCGATAAGCCTGTCGCTGATGGAGAAGGAGATCAGGGACGCCGGCTCGGAGCAGTTGCAGGCACGCTATGGGTTGTGCCGTGAGGCGACCGACAAGGTCACGCAGCTGGCTGAAGGCCTGCTGCTGTTCGCCCGCACACGCCCCCGGGCGCTGGAACGCATCGATCCCAACCAGTTGCTGCTGGGCATGAGCACGCTGATCAGCAACGAGGCCGGCCAGCCGATCGACTGCCAGCTCAACCTGGCCACCGACAGCAGCTTCCTCAGGGCCAACAAGCAGCACCTCGAGAGCGCCATCATCAACCTGGTGAGCAATGCCCGGGACGCCATGCCGGCGGGCGGCCAGCTGATCCTGAGCACTTTCAATACCCAACTGGACCGCAGCAACTTCCCGCACCATAACGCCAACTTCAAACCCGGGCGTTACGTGGTGATCCGCATCGCGGATACGGGCACCGGCATCGCGCCGGAGGCTCTCGAGCATATCTTCGCGCCCTTCTATACCACCCGGGCGGTCGACAAGAGCACAGGCCTGGGCCTGACCATGGTCAAGGGCTTCGTCACCGACATGAACGGCCAGATGACGATCACCAGCAGACTGGGCGAAGGCACCAGCGTCAGCCTGTATTTTCCCTGCTATGGCACGGAGCATTCGCTGGCCATTACCGGCAGCGACAGAACGTCGAGCGGGGAGTGACAGCTGGCCACTGCCCGGATTACTGTATGTACATACAGCCACCCGAGACTCTGCCTCATGACTCAAGATGCCAGCCCCGCCACTTCCTATGAACAGTTGGGCGCACGGGTTTCGCGCGCCATCAACGCCCCGGCCGCGCAGCGCTCCCGTTCGGCGGTGCTGCTGCGCGCCCAAGGCGACAGCCCTGAGGACTGGTCGCGGATCCTCGATGAAATAGCCGAGAACGACAACGTGACCATCGCCTGGCGCGACGACGGCGTGCAGCTGTTCTGGACGGTACCGGCAGAGGATTGAGCGCTGCCTGAGCAGCCGCCACGGCGGCTGCTCAGGCACTTGGTCAGGTAGACACCTGGCTGGAGAACTGGCTCACCGCCGCGACCACGCATTCGGCGTCGTTCTGGATGTCGTGGATAACCGCATCGGACTCATTGGCCAAGGTGAGTGCCTGCTCCGCCAGCTCACGACTGCGGGTGATCACGTCAACGGCGCTGGAGGCCAGTTGCTGGTTCTGCTGCACCACGGCGACGATTTCCTGGGTGGACTTCGAGGTGCGCGAGGCGAGCTGGCGAACTTCATCGGCCACCACGGCAAAGCCGCGGCCCTGCTCACCGGCGCGAGCGGCTTCGATGGCGGCGTTGAGTGCCAGCAGGTTGGTCTGGTCGGCAATCCCGCTGATCGCCGCGACGATGGTCTCCACCGCCTTGCCCTGCGCATCCAACGCCTGGATGCTCTGGGTGGCGCTTTCCATCGCGCTGGCCAGGCGATGCAGCACCTCGACGGTGTCGCGGATGACCTCGCGGCCCTTGCTGGCGCTGGCATCGGTTTGCAGCGAGGTGCTGTAGGCCAGGTTGGCGGCCTTGACGACGGCTTGTTCCAGGTGCACCTGATCGGTGATGACAGTGGCGAACTTCACCACCTTGTAGAGCTTGCCGTGCAAATCGATGATGGGGTTGTAGGACGCCTCCAACCAGACGTCGCGACCGGCGCTGTCGATGCGCTGGAAACGGTCGACCACGAATTCACCGCGGCGCAGCCGTTCCCAGAACTGCCGGTAGCCTTCCGATGCGCCCTCTTCGCTAGAGCAGAACATACGATGGTGCTTGCCGACCACCTGCGCCAGGGTATAGCCCATGCCACGCAGGAACAGGTCGTTGGCGGTGATCACCGTACCGTCGAGGTTGAACTCGATCACCGCGGTCGAACGCAGCAGCGCCTTGACCAGGCTCTCGTTTTCCAGGGAGGCCTCGATGGTGCGCGTCAGGTTGCTGGAGTGGATCACCAGTTGCTGCCTGCCGGTCTGGTGATCACTCATCGGCATCACCACCGAACGCAGCCATACGTGCCGGCCATCCTTGCCTAGCAGACGCAGCGCACCACTGAAATGGCGGCGCTCCCGAATCGCCGCCAGTGCCCGCGACTGGTGCGGGTCGCGGGCCAGTTCCGGCGGCGACAGCTGGGTCAGGGACTGGCCTAGGACATCGCCGGCGCGATAGCCGAGCTCGCTGTGAAACAGTTCGTTGACCCGCTCGATGCGGCCCTCGGCATCGAGCTCGATGATGATCATTTCCTTGTCGAGGTTCTCCCTTACCTCCTCCTGCATGGCTAGGCGAGCTTCCAGCTGCTTGTTGATCTGTTTGAGGTGAGAGTTGAACACGGCAGGGAACTCCAGAATGGGTACCGTTTCATCGGCTTGGACGGAGGAAACTTGAAAGGGCCGAAGTGCCACCAACAGCTGCAGAAGCGGCTTGCGCGGGCTGGTAATGCAGACGCCGAAATATCTCCATACATCTTGTCGCATCCAGGCTGAACACAAGTCACCAGAAAACTTCTGACCACATGGCTAAAAAACCCTGAACGCCGCGCTCCGCTTCGCGGTCGGACTTTTTGAAGAAGTTCCATGGCGCTACCCAATAGTTTGTTGCAATGCATTGCGGGAACTTTTACGAGCCCCCTGGAACCGCTTTCGACGCCGCGTCGTGAGGCCGCAAAACCATATTCGTAACGGGCCAGAACACTCGACGCCCGTCGTGGATGCCCGTGCATCCGCCTGCCGCCCCTGGGGTGGTTCCTTACCAGACAGCCTGAGCCGGGCAGTGGATTGTCCGGCGTCGAGGAGTTCACATGTCCAAAGAAGCCCCCCGGGGTTTGAGCCGGCGTTCGCTGCTCAAGGCCTCGGCCACCACAGTGGCAGCCGGCGTCGCCGCCAGCGCCCAGGCCGCCACCATCAGCGGCGTGCCGCAGTGGCTACCGTTCGACCATAACGGCCCGCTGCATTACGACGCCAAGGGCTGGCAGTTCCTGAGCGCCGATGAGGCCCGTGAAATCGAGGCCATCGTCGAGCAACTGATCCCGGCGGACGAGCTGTCCCCCAGCGGCAAGGAGGCCGGTTGTGCGGTATTCATCGACCGCCAGCTGGCCGGCCACTACGGCACCTATGAGCGCCTTTATCAGCAGGGCCCGTTCGCCCCCGGCATAGAGCCAGGTTCCGAGCAACTGCCCCGCGAGCGCTATCGTCTCGGCCTGGCGCAACTGGACAAGCACTGCCAGAGCGCCTTTGGCAAACGCTTCAGCGAACTGGACGGTGAGCAGCGCGACGAGGTGCTCAAGGGGCTGGAGTCGGGCGGGATCGCCTTCGAGGGTATCGACTCCAAGGTGTTCTTCACCCAGGTGTTGCAGAACACCATGGAAGGCTTCTTCGCCGACCCGATCTACGGCGGCAATCGCGACATGGTGAGTTGGAGGATGCTCGGCTTCCCCGGCGCGCGCTACGACTACCGCCCCTACATCGACCGGCACAACGAAAAGCTGGATCTGGTACCGCTGTCGATCATCGGCAGCTCCGCGTGGAATCGCAAAGGATGAGCGGCATGGCCAAGAAACTGCCTGCAACCGACGTGGTGGTGGTGGGGCTCGGCTGGGCCGGCTCGATCATCGCCAAGGAACTCGCCGACGAAGGCCTGCGCGTACTCGGCTTCGAGCGTGGCGCCTGGCGCGACACGGCGAGCGACTTCAACATCGCCTCGGTGACCGACGAGCTGCGCTACGTGGCGCGCCAGGAGCTGATGCTGCGCACCCGGCAGAACACCTGCACGTTGCGTAACAAACCGGGCGAAACCGCGTTGCCGATGCGTACCTGGGGCTCGTTCCACCCCGGCAACGGCACCGGCGGCGCCGGCAACCACTGGGCCGGCATCACCTTTCGCTTCCAGCCCGAGGAGTTCCGCCTCAAGAGCCACCTGACCGAGCGTTATGGCAGCCAGGCCATCGAGGGCCTGACCCTGCAGGACTGGGGCACCACCTGGGAAGAGATGGAGCCGCACTACGACGCCTTCGATCGCGTCGCGGGGATCTCCGGCAAGGCCGGCAATATCGGCGGCACGATCATCGAAGGCGGCAACCCCTTCGAGGGCCCGCGCTCGCGGGAATACCCCAACCCACCGACCAAGCAGACCTACGCCCCCACGCTGTTCGCCGAAGCGGCGCGCAACATGGGCTACAAGCCGTTCCCGGTGCCGTCCGCGCTGGCCTCCCAGGGCTACACCAACCAGTATGGTGTGACGATGGGGCCCTGCACCTTCTGCGGCTTCTGCACCAACTACGGCTGCGCCAACTATTCCAAGGCCAGCGCCATCGTCAACGTGCTGCCGGCCCTGGTGCGCATGCCCAACTTCACCGCCAACACCCACTGCGAAGTGCTGGAGGTGACCAAGGACAGCACCGGCAAGCGTGCCACCGGCATCGTTTACGTCGACGCCAATGGCGACAGGTGGGAGCAGCCGGCGGAAATCGTCGTGGTGGCGGCCTTCACCTTCGAGAACGTGCGTCTGATGCTGCTCTCCGGCATCGGCGAGCCCTACGACCCGATCAGCAACACCGGCACCACCGGCCGCAACTACGCCTATCAGACGGCCAACGACGTACAGCTGTTCTTCGACGACAAGAACTTCAACCCCTTTATCGGTGGCGGCGCCATCGGCATGGGTATCGACGAGTTCAACAACGACAACTTCGACCATTCCGGCCTGGGCTTTGTAGGTGGCGGCAGCACCCGGGTGACGCCCATCGGCGCCGCACCGATCAACTCGCGCCCGGTGCCGCCCGGCACGCCCAAGTGGGGCAAGGCGTGGAAGAAGACCACGGCGCAGTACTACGCCGCGAGCATGTCCATCGGCTGCGAGGCGAGCAACTACAGCACCCGCACCAACTACCTGTCCCTCGACCCGACCTACAAGGACCCCCATGGCCGGCCGCTGCTGCGCATCACCTTCGACTTCACCGAGAACGACCTGCGCATGGCCCAGTACGTGACCGACAAGACCGCTGAGATCGCCAAGGCGCTGAACCCCAAGATGCTGTTCGCCAGCCCGCGCAAGGGGCCCTGGTCGAACACCTCCTACCAGTCGTCCCACGTGGTCGGCGGCTTCGTGATGGGCGCCGACCCGGCAACCAGCTCGGTGAACAAGCACCTGCAGGTGTGGGGCGTGCCCAACCTGTTCGTGGTCGGCGCTTCGGCCTTTCCACAAAACCCCGGCTACAACCCCACCGGCACCGTCGGTGCCCTGGCCTTCAAGGCCGCCCACGCGATTCGCACCCAGTACCTCAAGCGCCCCGGGGAGATGATCAGCGTATGAAGACTCTGCTCAGCCTCAGCTTCGCCCTGCTGGCCGGCGTCAGCGCCGGCGCCCAGGCGGTCGGCGGCCAGGACGCCTACGAGCTGGTAGAGAAAGGCCGCTACATCGCTACCCTCGGCGACTGCACCGCCTGCCACACCATCCCCGGCAAGCCGCTGTTCTCCGGCGGCGTGGCCATCGACACGCCGTTCGGCAAGCTGCTGGGCGCCAACATCACCCCGGATCAGCAAACCGGCATCGGCCGCTGGAACTTCGAGGAATTCGAAGCCAGCATGGCCCGCGGCCATCGCCGCGACGGCAAGCAGCTCTATCCGGCCATGCCCTATGGGGCGTACACCAAGGTCAGCCGCGAGGACAACCAGGCACTGTGGGCCTACCTGCGCACCATCGAGCCGGTGCACAACGAGGTAGCAACCAACCAGTTGCCCTTCCCCTTCAGCCTGCGCCTGAACATGCAGGTGTGGAACTGGCTCAACTTCACCGAGGGCGAATTCACGCCCGAGGCGGACAAGAGCGCGCAGTGGAACCGCGGCGCCTACCTGGTGCAGGGCCTGGGTCACTGCGGCAGCTGCCACACGCCAAAGAACCTGCTCGGTGGCGACAAGAACGCCGAGTTCCTGCAGGGCGGCGACCTGCAGGGCTGGATGGCGCCCAATATCACTGGCGCCGCCCATGTCGGCCTGGGCGACTGGAGCGAGGCGGACATCGTCCAGTACCTGAAGACCGGTGCCAACCGCTACGACATCGCCTCCGGCCCCATGGCCGAGGCGGTCGAGCATTCCACCCAGCACTGGCGCGACGACGACCTGATGGCGGTGGCCGTGTACCTCAAGGACCTCGACCATCAGCGCGCCAAGCCCAAGCCGCTGGCCGCCACCGACCCGGTGATGAAAGCCGGCGGTGCGATCTATGCCGATCGCTGTTCGGGCTGCCACACGCCGAACGGCGAAGGCATCGCCACGCTGTTCCCGAAACTGGCCAACGCGCCGCTGGTCAACGCCGGAGATGCCACCTCGATGATTCGCGTGGTGCTGGCCGGCAACCGCGCCGTGAGCACCGCCACGGCGCCCACCGGCCCGGCGATGCCCGCCTTCGCCTGGAACCTGTCGGACGAGAACGCCGCCGATGTGCTGACCTATATCCGCAACAGCTGGGGCAATGCCGCGGCGCCGATCAGCGCCGATCAGGTGCGCGAGCAGCGCGAGGCCCTGCACAGCGAATAGGGCTGCCTGGGAAATCGCCAGTGGCCCGATGCGTCAGGCCACTGGCGACACCCGCTGCAGGCCGGCAAAACTGGTGCGATAATCTGCGTCCTTCAAGGCCGGCGCCGCAACGCAGGAAATAACACGATGAAAAATTCGCAGCGTGGCTCGGGCCACCTGTTCAGCCTGATGGTGATCGGGCTTATCGTCTGGGGCGCTTACGTCACCGTTTACGTGCCCTACGAGCACCGCAAATCCATGGACGAATTTCGCAGTAACCCGCCTGCGGTGAGCCCAGCGAAAATGGCGGTGATCGATAGCTACAAGGCCCGGCCTGCACCTGCGCAACTGCCCCATGGCGCGTATACCGGCAGCGTCGAGCAGGATGGCTATCCGATGACCATCAGCTTCACCTTCGGTGACAACCAGCAGATCACCAAGAAGGCGCACATCAAGACCTACGATTTCTCGGCCTCGGCACGTTATCGCCTCGACGGCGCGGTGATGAAGTTCAGCGACATTGAAGGCGATGCCGTGCTATTTCCGCAGCAGGGCGAGCCGCTTGAAGTGATCAGCGACACCGAGATTCAGATTCCCGGGCCGGACAAACCACTGGTGCTGACCCGCCAGTAAGCGCCGTCAAGCGCCGGATTCCTCGTCGCGCTCACGCTCGATCAACTGCGCGACCTTGGCCGCGGCCTCGGTCTCGCTGGCGAAGAAATGCTGCTGATCATCGGCGGTAACCACCTGGAAGATTTCTTCATCGCCCAGGTGCCTGTGCGCTTCGGGTATGTCGCTGCCCTGCAGTTTCTTCAATCTCACGGCCATCACGGCGCACTCCTGATCCTTAGCCCTGCAGCTATGACAGAGCGCCACCCGGCGAAGTGCTGGGTAAATTTCGTACAGGATCAATACAGCGGCGCTGAGCGTGGAAGCATTCGTTCAGCCGCGTGACGCAGCATCCTGAATCCCATGGGAAGCGGCGTTACTGGCCAGCGTGGGTTGGAAACCAAGCTCGAGCAGCGCGCTGACGCAAAGCTGCCGACGTCGGGATTGTCCTCGACCACCAGCACCCGGCTGCCCTGGGCGCCGCTCAGTGGCTGCGGGTCATCCTCCCTGGCGCGAGACGTGGGACGTGGCGTGACCCGTGGCAGCTACTGCGTGAAGGTGGTGCCCTCGCCCACCACGCTGTCGACCATGATCTCGCCTGCTTGGCGAAACCGAACACCTGGGAAAGGCCCAGGCCGGTGCCCCTGCCCAGCTCCTTGGTGGTGAAGAACAGCTCGAAGATCGCTTCGGGATGCTCGGGCTCGATGCCCGTGCCGGTATCGGCGATGACACGGCGACGAAATCACCCTTGAGCGCCGTGTTTAGGATCGCCGTGTCGAACGGGTTGGCATCGGCGTAGAGGTGGCACGGCTGGCTGGGCATCTCGAGGGCAAGCTCGATACGGGTGCCGTTCAGGGTAAGAAGAAGATCAGTTCCGGCCTCAGGCCAGGTACATGCTTTCCGGGGAATGGAGCATCAGCTTGAGCGCGTTGCACAGCGAACGCGGCCATGGCTCAGGGACACCCAGCGGGATCGCCGACCAGTCATGGTCACGGAGCCAGGCCGGGCGAGCTTCAATATCGCGGCTCATAGGTGGTCGGCCGCCAGTAACGCTGCTGAATTCGCGCCAGGTCGCCGCTCAGGCGCAGCTGCTCGAGCGCGTCGGCCCAGGCAGCGACCAGGCCATCGTCGCTGTCCTTGCTGAAGGCGATGTACAGCGCCGAGCGATACAGCGCGACGGGCACTCGGCGCAGGGTGCCGGGGGCGATGCCCAACTGGGCGCTGTAATAGGCCACGCCCGCGTCGGTATCGCCGACGATGATCCCGGTACGACCGGCCAGCAGCATGCGGTAGAGCTGCTGACTGCTGGTGGCACGCTTCTCCAGATTGTCGAAACCCCGGGACTCGAGCACCTGCGGGATAAGCCCGGCATGCCGGGTGGTGATCTGCGGCGCCAGCCGCAACTGATCGAGAGAATTCACCGGCGTTGGCGTGCCCGCCAACTGGTAAGGGTAGATCGACTCCTCGGCGATAGGCCCTACCCATTTGAACAGCGCCTCGCGCTCCGGCGTGCGGAACAGCGAATACATGATGGTCCTGGGTCGGTTCGTCAGCCCATGGGTGGCCCGCATGCTCGGCACCACCAGGATCTCGAAACCGTCACCGGTCAGGGTCATGATCGCCCGCACGATATCCGTGGCCATGCCGGTCAGCTGGTCGCCCTGCTGGTAGTTGTAGGGCGCCCATTCCTCGGTGAGGATCTGATAGGGCTCGGCCCGGGCAAAGGTGCCGAGCAGCAGGCAGAACAGCGCAAGGATCGGACGAAGAGGCTTCACAGGGGGCCTGGATTCACGGCGGTGCCGAAGCGGCAGATGATGGTGCCACAAGCATAGCCGCAGTGACCGCTTGCGCGCTGGCTGGCGAGCCAGGTAACCGATGGTTAGCGTGACGGGGGATTGCCCGGTATGAGCACTAGAACCCGAAGAGGCGGCCGACTTCGTTGGCCAAGCCACTGCTCGACGCCAGCCTGGAGCAGCCCCCTGGCAGCCAGGCGCTGGCGCAGCAACTGGGCGTCGGCGAGACCACCCTGCGCCGTGCGTTCGGCCAGGTGTTCGGGCAATCCATGTTGCAGTACGTGCGCCAGCAGCGCAGGGACTGGCTCGTACCCTGCTGCGCCAGCGCAAGTGGCAGGTGGCGCAGATCGCCTATCGCCTGGGCTACACCAGCCCGGCCAATTTCAGCCACGCCTATCGGGCGCACTTCGGCCACCCGCCAGGGGCGGAGCGCTAGAGAGAGGTAGCCCGCCCCGCCGTTGGCAGGGCGAGCCTGCCGATCAGAGCTGATCGCCCTTGAGGCCGGCGTACAGGCGGGTCATTTCGTTGAGCTGGCGGAACATCGATTCGGCATTCACCGCCACGATGGTCGGCACGAACTCCTTGGAGGCGAAAGCCTTGGCCGCGAACTGCCAGCGTGCATCGGTCTTGCGCAGGGCGGCAGCGATTTCCGGGTTCGGCGCGCCAGCGGCCTGCAGCTCCTTCATGATGTGATCGAACTCCTTCACCGATGCCTCGAAGTTGGCATCCAGATTCGGCGCCTGCACGCCCCAGGCGCGGGCCATGTAGAACATCGCGGTGCGCTGGGTGAGCACGCGGTTCCAGCCACTGCGGTTGATCGAGTGGGAAGCGGCGTCGCCGTTGTGTTTCTCGAACAGGTCAGTGACGTGCTGGGTCTGCTTGACCAGTTCCTCGGCCTTGGCCAGCACGGCGGGGGCCTGAGCCTTGTCCGGCTTGGCGGTGACCATGGCGCGGTAGGCCGTCCAGATCACCTCGACCTGGGCGAGGCCGGCCTGCACCTCGCTGTTGGTCGGGTGTGCCTTGAGCTTGGCGTGATGATCCTCGAACAGCGCGACGCTGGTGTTGAGCTGCCTGGTGGCATCATCAACCTTCACGTCGGAGCCGATCATCATGTAGTCCTTGGCCATGATCTGCCCCAGGCTGCGCTGCAGGCCGGCCATGTTCATCGCTTCCAGCGGCGCCATTTCCGCCCAACTGGCGAAACTGACCAGGCCAAGGCCCAGCACCAGGGCCTGCATGCAACGTTTGATCAACTCGTGCTCCTCACGCGCAGCGGCGCTATCGGATGAATAGGGGGTGCGTCGATCAGCCTCGGCTGCCAGCTTTTCGACGCCAACAATAGAACGGATTCTAATCCATACGGCCCGCGACTGGCCCGCCGCAGATGGCTAAATGACAGCTAGACGGTCGGTCAGATTGGAGATTGGTGACAGCGATCACATTACCCCGTCGAACGCGGCGCAGAGATGCAACGGCCGAAACAGCCGGAAAGATAGCCAGGGAGGCCAGGGCAGTCGACCGTAGCGGGGCACCAACGGCGCCCCGTGCGCCTGACGGAACAGGCGCACGGGGTTGGCGTCACGCCGGGGTCTTGCTCTGCGCGTTGGCCTTGCGCTTGGCCCGACGGGACAGCATGTTGAGGCCCTCGATGACTGCCGAGAAGGCCATCGCCGCGTACAGGTAGCCCTTCGGCACGTGGGCGCCGAAGCCTTCGGCGATCAGCGTCATGCCGATCATGATCAAAAAGCCCAGCGCCAGCATCACCACGGTCGGGTTGTTGTTGATGAAGCGTGCCAGCGGATCGGCCGCCAGCAGCATCACGGTCACCGCCGCGACCACCGCGACCACCATGATCGGCACGTGGGGCGTCATGCCCACGGCGGTGATGATGCTGTCCACCGAGAACACCAGGTCGAGCAGCAGGATCTGCACGATCACCGCGCCGAAGCCGACGGTGGCCGCGCGGCCGACGAACATGTCGCCCTCGGGCTCGGGATCGACGGCGTGGTGGATTTCCTTGGTGGCCTTCCACAACAGGAACAGGCCACCGGCGATCAGGATGATGTCCTTCCAGGAGAACGCCTGGCCGAACAGCTCGATCACCGGGTCGACCAGTTTGACGATCCACGCCACGGTACCCAGCAGGGCCAGGCGCAGAACCAGCGCGGCGCCGATGCCGAGGCGGCGAGCCTTGGCGCGCTGATGCTCGGGCAGCTTGTTGGTGAGGATGGAAATGAAGATCAGGTTGTCGATGCCCAGTACCACTTCCATGACCACCAGGGTAGCCAGTGCGACCCAGGCAGCGGGGTCGCTCGTCAATTGCAGGATATAGTCCACGATCACGCACTTTATGGCTGAACAGAAGGCGCATTCTGAGCGTTTGCCCTAGCGGCGAATATGACAATCTGCGACAAATTATTTCTCCTTGTTACGCAGTTGTGACGCCCGCAGGACGGGCCTTTGCGCCTGCCCAGGCAGACGACGAACAGCACCGATAAAGAGTGAACCGATGGCGTGACGCCACGTTCCATTGCGATCGTCCGCGCCAATCCTGTGCCCCCTTGTGCAGGTCACCGAGCGGCCAGCAAGATCACCACCACCAACGCCAGCACCAGGCAGCTGCCCTGCCAGAACAGCAGCGGGTTGCGCTCCAGCAGCGGCACCCGGCCGCGACGCAGCAGTGCCTGGCCGGGGTGGCGCAGCGCATGGGCGAATTCGTCGGGATCCTCATGGCGCTTCAGCGGGTCCGGGTGGCAGCCCTTGCGCAGCACGTCGTCGAGCCAGGGCGGCAGTTCGCGCCCCTGCCCGATGGGCGCGTAACGCAGGCGTGCCTGGGCATGGCGGGTTCGTGCCCGCGCCATGCCGGCGCCGTAGGGCAGCCGCCCGGTGAGCATCTGGTAGGTGATCACCGCCAGGGAGAACAGGTCAGAGCGCACCGTGCCGGGCTCGCCCAGCCAGTACTCGGGGGCGCTGTATTGGGCGGTGCCGAGGATCGGGTCGTGGGCCTGGGGGCTGTCGATTTCCTGCAACCCGGCCACCCGGGTGGCACCGAAGTCGATGATCTTCACCGTGCCGGTGGCATCGATCATCAGGTTGGCCGGGCGCAGGTCCTGGTGAAGCATTTCCAGGCGATGGAAGGCACGCAGGCCGCGGGCGATCTGCTCGACGATGCCGCGCACGGTTTCCAGCTCCGGCGCGGGGTGGTCGATCATCCACTGCGCCAGGGTCCGGCCTTCGATGAACTCGCTGACCGCGTACAGGTAGTGGCGCCGCCGTGTCGGCGCGCAGGCCTTGAGCACATGGGGGCTGTCGATGCGCCGGGCGATCCACTCCTCCATGAGGAAACGCTCGAGGTAGCCGGCATCGTACTGCAGGTCCAGCGCCGGGGTCTTGAGCACCACGCTGGCGCCGCTGCTCTCGTCGGTGGCCAGGTACAGGTGGCTGCGGGCGCTGGCATGCAGCGGACGGACGATGCGGTAGCCATCGAACGACAGCCGCGCCTCCAGGATCGGCGGGCACGGCAGCTCGCCGAGCCGGTGCTGCAACTCGTCGGCCTCGGCGTGCGGCAGGCTGTCGATGCGCACCAGTTGCAGGGTCAGGTTGTCGTCGCTGCCATTGGCCAGGGCCTGCTCGACGATGGCCTGGGCGGCCTGCTGCAGGTCATCGCCGTGTGCGCCGATGCAGCGTTGCATGGCGCGCGCCTCGGCGAATTCATAGACGCCGTCGGTGGCCAGCAGAAACAGGTCGCCCGCCTCCAGGGCCAGCGCCTGGTAGTCGATTTCCAGCTGCGGCCCGATGCCCAGGGCACGGCTCAGGTAACTCTTGCCCTCGCCGATCCAGAGGCGGTGATCGCGGGTCAGCGGTTCCAGATCACCACCGCGCAGACGGTAGATGCGCGTGTCGCCGACGTGGAACAGGTGCGCGGTGGTGGATTTCAGCACCAAGGCGCTGAAGGTGCACACATGGCCGCGTTCCATGTCGTAGCGGTGCTGGCCGCGGCGGGTCTGGGCGTGCAGCCAGGCATTGGTGGCGCTGAGCACGCGGGTCACCGAGGTCTTCACCGACCAGGCGTCGCTGGTACTGAAGTAATCGGAGAGAAACGCCGCCACCGCCGTTTCACTGGCGATATGGCTGACGTCGCTGCTGCTGATGCCATCGGCCAGGGCGATGGCGATGCCCTTGCTGCTCAGTTGCGGCTCGCGGGGCACGCACAGGCCGTGGAAGTCCTGGTTGCGCGGCTTGCGGCCCGGGTCCGAATACTGGCCGACGCTGACCTGCAGCTGGTTCTTCCTGCCCGTCCACAGGTGTTCGGCAATGGCCATCTCAGTTGTAGGTGCGCTTGGCGCCGGTCTTGACGTGGGTGGTGTACAGCGTCAGGCCGGTAAAGGCCAGGCCGCCGACCAGGTTGCCCAGCGCGGTGGGGATCTCGTTCCAGATCATGTAGTCCATCACCGAGAAATCACCGCCCAGGATGATGCCCGAGGGGAACAGGAACATGTTCACCACCGAGTGCTCGAAGCCCATGAAGAAGAACAGCATGATGGGCATCCACATGGCGATGGTCTTGCCGCTGACGGTGGTGGAGATCATCGCGCCGACCACGCCCATGGACACCATCCAGTTGCACAGCACGCCGCGCAGGAAGATGGTCGCCCAGCCCGCCGCGCCGTATTCGGCATAGCCCAGGGTGCGGTCTTCGCCGATGTGCGAGATCCTCTCGCCGATCAGGCCGGGGTCCTTGGAAAAGCCGTAGGTGAACACGAAGGCCATCATGAAGGCCACGGTCAGGGCGCCGGCGAAGTTGCCGAGAAACACCAGGCCCCAGTTGCGCAGGATGCCGCCCACGGTGACGCCGGGACGTCGGTCGAGCAGCGCCAGCGGGGTGAGCATGAACACCCCGGTAAGCAGGTCGAAGCCCATCAGATAGAGCATCACGAAACCGACCGGAAACAGCACCGCGCCGAGCAGCGGCGAGCCGGTGCCGACGCTCACGGCAATGGCGAAGACCGCCGCCAGGGACAGGATGGCGCCCGCCATGAAGGCGCGGATCAGGGTATCGCGGGTCGACATGAAGATCTTCGACTCGCCGGCATCCACCATCTTGGTGA
Organism: Pseudomonas argentinensis; assembly: GCF_001839655.2. Classification (NCBI taxonomy): domain Bacteria; kingdom Pseudomonadati; phylum Pseudomonadota; class Gammaproteobacteria; order Pseudomonadales; family Pseudomonadaceae; genus Phytopseudomonas; species Phytopseudomonas argentinensis. The sequence continues at coordinate 1,128,726 of NZ_CP056087.1, read as the reverse complement.
CGAATTCGGCAGGAACCAGGTAGGACATGGTGATGCTCTCTCAATGAACCAGACAGGTTGAAAACGGCGACTGCTAGCCAGCCGCCAAACACACTCAGGCCGCCAGGCCGATTTCCACGGTGTTGCCATTGAGGCGCACCGGCCACACGCGCAGGCGCTGCTCGGGGTACTCCAGGCAGGTGCCGTCGCGCAGGCGAAAGTGCTGCTTGTAGAGTGGCGAGGCGATCACCAGGTCGCCCTTGATCTGGCCGATCAGGCCGCGGCCGATGACGTTGGCGCCGGATTTCGGGTCGCGGTTCTCCACGGCGAACAGCTGCTCGCCGGCTTCGCTGTGGGGCAGGTGAAACAGGGCGATCTGCGCGCCGTCGAGCCAGGCCACCACCCCGGAGTTGGCGACCAGGTCCTGGCTGCGGCACAGCGGCTGCCAGTGGGTGGCGGGAAGTGATTGGGCACGCACGGCGTTGGACTGGCTCATCAGAGCACCTCCTCGGTAACGGGAATCAGGTGGAGTTCGCTGGCGGTAATCGGCCGACGCTGACCGCGTTCCTTGACGAAATGGATGTCCGGGTCGGCGCGCTTGTCGTTGACGAAGGTGCGGAAGCGCTTGAGCTTCTCCGGATCCTTGAGGGCGCCCGCCCATTCGCATTCATAGCGGTCGACCACCAGTTGCATCTGCGCCTCCAGCTCGGCGGCCAGATTGAGGCTGTCGTCGAGGATCACCGCCTTGAGGTAATCCAGGCCGCCCTCCAGCGACTCGCGCCACACCGAGGTGCGCTGCAGCTTGTCGGCGGTGCGGATGTAGAACATCAGTACGCGGTCGATGGTGCGGATCAGCGCCTCGTCGTCCAGGTCGGTGGCGAACAGTTCGGCGTGGCGCGGGCGCATACCGCCGTTGCCGCACACGTAGAGGTTCCAGCCCTTGTCGGTGGCGATCACGCCGATGTCCTTGCTCTGCGCCTCGGCGCACTCGCGGGTGCAGCCGCTGACCGCGAACTTGATCTTGTGCGGCGCGCGCAGGCCCTTGTAGCGGTCCTCCAGGCGCAGCGCCATGCCTACGCTGTCCTGTACGCCATAGCGGCACCAGGTGCTGCCCACGCAGGACTTCACGGTGCGCAGCGACTTGCCGTAGGCGTGGCCGGTCTCGAAACCGGCGGCGATCAATTCGCCCCAGATGTCCGGCAGCTCGTGCAACTGCGCGCCGAACAGGTCGATACGCTGGCCGCCGGTGATCTTGGTGTAGAGGTCGTATTTCTTCGCCACGGCGCCGATGGCCAGCAGGCCGTCCGGGGTGATCTCGCCGCCGGGGATGCGCGGCACCACCGAGTAGGTGCCGTTCTTCTGCATGTTGGCCATGAAGGTGTCGTTGGTGTCCTGCAGCGGAATCAGCGCCGGATCGGTGATCGGCTGGTTCCAGCACGACGCGAGGATCGAGCCCACCGCCGGCTTGCAGATATCGCAGCCGGTGTGGCCGCGGCCATGCTTGGCCAGCAACTCCTCGAAACTGAGCACGCCTTCCACGCGGACGATGGCGTACAGTTCCTGGCGGGTGTGGGCGAAGTGCTCGCACAGGCTCTTGTCCACCGCCACGCCACGGGCGCTCAGCTCGTGCTCGAAGACCTGCTTGAGCAGCGCACTGCAGCCGCCGCAGCCGCTGCCGGCCTTGGTGATGGACTTGAGCTCGCCGAGGTCGGTGATGCCGGCGTCGACCTGGCAGCACACCGCACCCTTGCTGACGTTGTGGCAGGAGCAGATGGTCGCGGTATCCGGCAACGCATCGGCGCCCAGGGTCGGCGCACCCTCGGACAGCGGCAGGATCAGGCTCGACGGATCGGCCGGCAGCTTGATGCCGTTCTGGGCGTACTGCAGCAGGGTGTCGTAGTAGCTGTTGTCGCCGACCAGCACGGCGCCGATGACCCGCTGGCCATCCGCCGAGACCACCAGGCGGCGGTAGCTGGCGCCCGCTTCGTCGATGTAGCGATAGCTCTTGGCGCCCGGCGTGGCGGCGTGGGCATCGCCGATGGAGCCGACATCCACGCCGAGCAGCTTGAGCTTGGTCGACATGTCGGCGCCGGTGAACAGCTCATGGGGCTCGCCGGCCAGTTGCGCGGCCACGGCGCGGGCCATGCTGTAGCCAGGCGCCACCAGGCCGAATACCGTGCCGTTCCAGGACGCGCATTCACCGATGGCATAGATCGCCGGGTCGCTGCTGCGGCAGTCGTTGTCGACCACCACGCCGCCACGGGGGGCGATGTCCAGGCCGGCGGCGCGGCCCAGGGCGTCCTGGGGGCGAATGCCGGCGGAGAACACGATCAGGTCGGTTTCCAGGCGTTCGCCGTCGTTGAAATTCATGCGGTAGGCGTATTCCTCGCCGATGACGATTTCCTGGGTGGCGCGCGACAGGTGCACGCCTACGCCCAGGGCCTCGATGCGCGCCCGCAGCGCGGCACCCCCATCGGCGTCCAGCTGCACCGGCATCAGCCGCGGCGCGAACTCCACCACATGGGCTTCCAGGCCAAGGGATTTCAGCGCATTGGCCGCCTCCAGGCCGAGCAGACCGCCGCCGACCACCACGCCACGGCGGGCGCCTGTAGCGGCGGTGCGGATGCCATCGAGGTCGTCCAGGGTGCGGTAGACCAGGCGCGAGTTACCTTCGGCACCGGGAATCGGCGGCACGAACGGATAGGAACCGGTGGCCAGCACCAGACGGTCGTAGCTGCGGCGACCGTTACGGGTGACGATCTCACGATTCTCGCGGTCGATCTCCAGCACCGGCTCGCCCAGGTGCAGGTGCACGCCATTGCTGGCGTACAGATCGGCCTCGCCGAGGGCCAGGGCTTCGGCATCCTTGCCGGAGAAGTACTCGGACAGGTGCACGCGGTCATAGGCGCGCTGACGCTCTTCGCCATACACGTGCACCTGATAGCGGTGCAGGGCGCCACTGGCGATCAATTGCTCGACAAGGTGGTGGCCGACCATGCCGTTGCCGATGACGATCAGGGTCTCGCGCTTGATCGATGTGACGATGGAGTTCATAGCCTGCCCTCTGTCTGCTGCGCTATCACGGTTTTGCAACGCCCCAAGGCTGGCCAGCAGAAACGGCAGGCCAAAAAAAAGACGCCTGGAGCTGTTGTCAGCTTCAGGCGTCTTTGCCTTGGATTCGGTTATGTGGGGTGAGCATGGCTGCCCACCGGCCCCATCGTTGATGGGTGCACGAGCTCGATAGCAGGTTGCATGCCAGGGCGTTGAAAATACCGGGAAGGCCGGTGAATACGGGCTTGGCGGGCGGCGGCATGCGGGAGTGGCTGGCGAAGGATATGAACCAAGATGAAGCAGCAAGTCCTGAAACTCACCATATCGGGGCGCAGAATGGGTCAAGTAGCGCAGCTAAAAGCCATCACGGGCTGATGGGTTTCACCTACATGACCCGCCCTAACCGAGTTCATTCAGTCCTGTGGGAGCGGGCACGCCGGAGAAGTCACGGGCATGGCCCGGTTCCCACATGGGTAGGCCGACACCATCGCCCCTTCCAGCCTTTGTAAGCCCCCACGCGTCCTTGTGTCGCAGCAGCACAGCGCCAGGGCAGACGCTATCCGCCAGGCGCAACCACCACTTACAGCACGCCCCATGGCAGGGATCGCCGGCTCCGTTATCATGGCGCGATCAATGCCCCACGAGATGCCCATGCCACGTTTTATCTGCCTCTTGCTGTTGCTCGTCGTCCTGCCTGCCGGCGCCGGGGTGTTCGACAGCCGCCCGAATGCCGCCCCCTTGGGCCAGGCGCTGAACAACAGCGCTGACTTCCTGCCGGTACGCGAGGCCTTCAGGCTCAGCCTGATCGAGAGTTCGCCGACGTCGGCGACGGTGCGCTTCGTCGCGGCCGAGGGTTATTACCTGTATCGCCACCAGTTCAAGTTCAAGGTCGAACCGGCCGAGTTGGCCGGCGCCCCCGTCGAGGTGCCGCAAGGCCTGCACAAGAACGATCCGTACTTCGGCGATGTGCAGGTGTTCTATGAAGTGCTGGATATCGACATCCCGCTGAACAACCCGGGCGACAAGTCGCTCAACCTCGCCGTTACCTACCAGGGCTGCGCCGACAAGGGCCTGTGTTACCCGCCGGAAACCGAGACGCTGGCCATCAATGGCGGCATTGCCGCCCAGGCCAACGGTGCCGGTGCGCCAGCCAGCGGCAAAGCCAGCTGGACCTGGGCCGACCTGGCGCTGATGTTCGCCGCCGGCCTGACCCTGACCTTCACGCCTTGTGTGCTGCCCATGCTGCCGATCCTCTCCGGCGTGGTGCTGCGCGGCCGGCCGAGCAAGGGCCGCGGCCTGGTGCTGTCGCTGGCCTACGTGCTGCCCATGGCCGCCTGCTACGCCGCGCTCGGCGCGCTGATGGGCCTGTTCGGCGCCAAGCTCAACCTGCAGGCCATGCTGCAATCGCCCTGGATTCTGGTGCCCTTCGCGCTGTTCTTCGCGCTGTTCGCGGTGGCCATGTTCGGCGTCTTCGAGCTGCGCCTGCCAGCCTTTATCCGTGAGCGCCTGGACCGCAAGGCGGCGCAGACCAGGGGCGGCACCATCGCCGGCGCGGCGACCCTGGGCGTGTTGTCCAGCCTGATCGTGTCGCCGTGCATCACCGCGCCCTTCACCGCGCTGCTTCTCTATATCAGCAGCACCGGCGATGCCGCCGGCGGCGCCCTGCAGCTGTTCGCCCTGGGCCTGGGCATGGGCACGCCGCTGGTGATCTTCGCTGCAGGCGGTGGCGCCCTGCTGCCCAAGTCCGGCACCTGGATGGTCGCCGTGCGCAACGCCTTTGGCGTGATGCTGCTGGGCGTCTCGGTATGGCTGCTCGAGCGCGTACTGCCGGGACAGGTCGCCCTGGCGCTGTGGGGGCTGCTGGCCGCCGGCGTCGCGCTGTTCCTTGGCGCCCTGGAATTCACCGCTAAAGATGCACGCGGCAAACTCGCCCAACTGTTCGGGCTGGGGCTGCTGGTCTACGCCCTGGCAGCCTGGACCGGCGCCCTGAAGGGCAACGACGATCCCCTGCAACCGCTGGCCGGGGGCATCGCCAGCACTCAAGCGAGCGCCGCCGGTAGTTGGCAGACGGTCAGCACCCCCGCCGAGCTGGACGCCGCGCTGGCCCAGGCCAAGGGCAGCGGCCAGCCGCTGCTGCTCGACTGGTACGCCGACTGGTGCATCAGCTGCAAGAAGATCGAGCGCGAAGTGTTCCATTCCCCGCAGATCGGTGCGCAACTGGCCGACTACCAGCTGCTGCGTTTCGACATGACCGACAGCACCGCCGCCCAACGCGCGCTGCTGGATCGCTATGGGCTGTTCGGCCCGCCGGCGATCCAGTTGTTCGCCGCCAATGGGCAGGAAATGCACGAGTTGCGAGTCGTCGGCGAAATCGATGCGGCAGGCTTTGCCGAGCGCCTGAGCAGCGCGCGAGAACGATTCTAGGCAATTCGGTCACATATTCGGCCAACCCTGCATGGATCGTGCTGACTACTCCCAAAAACTGGACAGCCCTACGGCACTTCTGGCAGAGTCCGCGCAGCTAAAAAGAAGGAAGCCCGGATCATGTCGACCCTGCTGGTTTTGCACGGCCCCAATTTGAACCTGCTCGGCACCCGAGAGCCCGGCACCTATGGCGCCACCACGCTGGAACAGATCAACCTCGACCTGGAACGGCGCGCCCGCGAAGCCGGCCATCACCTGCTGCACCTGCAGAGCAACGCCGAGTACGAGCTGATCGAGCGCATCCACGCCGCCCGTGGCGAAGGCGTCGACTTCATCATCATCAACCCGGCGGCCTTCACTCACACCAGCGTCGCATTACGTGACGCATTGCTGGCGGTGAGCATCCCATTCATCGAAGTGCACCTGTCCAACGTGCACAAGCGTGAGCCTTTCCGGCACCACTCCTACTTCTCCGACGTGGCGGTAGGGGTGATCTGCGGGCTCGGCGCCACCGGCTACCGCCTGGCGCTCGAAGCGTCGCTGGAGCGACTGGCGAGCAAAAACACCTGATACCGGCGCCTAGACAGATCATGTGAAAGCGTCGCGAGCGAAGGTCAGGCAAGGCAAAAAACGGCGAGAACGCGCAGTTTACGAGTTGTAAATGAGCATTTTGATTGGACTCGCATCCGAGCCGGTTTTTAACGCAGCATGACCGAGCGCAGTAACTTTCACACAATCTGTTCAAGCGGCGGTTCATTCGCAAACTTGAACGACCCTGACCAGACTGGGAGTTGAACACCTATGGATATTCGCAAAGTCAAAAAATTGATCGAGCTGCTGGAAGAGTCCGGCATCGACGAGCTGGAAATCAAAGAGGGCGAAGAGTCCGTACGCATCAGCCGTCATGGCAAGCAACCGGCCTACGCCCAACCGACCTACGCGCCGGCCCCTGCTCCGGTCGCAGCAGCCGCTCCGGTTGCGGCTGCCGCTGACGCTGCCCCGGCAGCTGCCAAACTGAACGGCACCGTCGTCCGCTCGCCAATGGTCGGTACCTTCTACCGCGCCGCTTCGCCGACCTCGGCCAACTTCGTTGAAGTCGGTTCGACCGTGAAGAAGGGCGACATCCTCTGCATCGTCGAAGCGATGAAGATGATGAACCACATCGAGGCCGAAACCAGCGGCACGATCGAATCCATCCTGGGCGAGAACGGCCAGCCGGTGGAATACGATCAACCGCTGTTCACCATCGTCTGATGCACGGGGAACCCGTAATGCAGAAGCTGGAAAAAGTTCTGATCGCCAACCGCGGCGAGATCGCCCTGCGCATCCTGCGTGCCTGCAAGGAGCTGGGCATCAAGACCGTGGCCGTGCACTCCACTGCCGACCGCGAGCTGATGCACCTGGCCCTGGCCGACGAGTCCGTGTGCATCGGCCCGGCGCCGGGCAATCTGTCGTACCTGAACATACCGGCCATCATCAGCGCCGCGGAAGTCACCGGTGCCACCGCCATCCACCCTGGCTACGGCTTCCTCGCGGAAAACGCCGACTTCGCCGAGCAGGTGGAAAACTCCGGGTTCGCCTTTATCGGCCCGAAAGCCGACACCATCCGCCTGATGGGCGACAAGGTGTCTGCCAAGGACGCCATGATCAAGGCCGGCGTTCCGGTGGTGCCGGGCTCCGACGGCCCGCTGCCGGAAGACGAAGCACAAGCCCTGCGCATCGCCCGTGAAGTGGGCTACCCGGTGATCATCAAGGCCGCCGGTGGCGGTGGTGGTCGCGGCATGCGCGTGGTGTGGAAGGAAGAAGACCTGATCAAGTCGGCCAAGCTGACCCGCACCGAAGCCGGTGCCGCGTTCGGCAACCCGATGGTCTACCTGGAGAAGTTCCTCGGCAACCCGCGCCACGTGGAAGTCCAGGTGCTGTCCGACGGCCAGGGCAACGCCATCCACCTGTACGACCGCGACTGCTCGCTGCAGCGCCGTCACCAGAAGGTTCTGGAAGAAGCCCCGGCGCCGCTGATCGACGAGCAGGCCCGCGCCGAAGTGCTCAAGCGCTGCGTCGATGCCTGCATCGAGATCGGCTACCGCGGTGCCGGCACCTTCGAGTTCCTCTATGAAGACGGCCGTTTCTACTTCATCGAGATGAACACCCGCGTCCAGGTCGAGCACCCGGTTACCGAGATGGTCACCGGCATCGACATCGTCAAGGAGATGCTCAGCATCGCTGCGGGCAACAAGCTGTCGTACAAGCAGGAAGACATCAAGCTCTTGGGCCACGCCCTGGAATGCCGCATCAACGCCGAAGACCCGGACAACTTCATGCCCTGCCCCGGCAAGGTGAAGCATTTCCATGCCCCGGGCGGCTTCGGCGTGCGCGTCGACTCGCACCTGTACAGCGGCTACTCGGTTCCGCCGAACTACGACTCGCTGATCGGCAAGCTGATCACCTACGGTGTGACCCGCGACGAGGCCCTGGCCCGTATGCGCAACGCCCTGGACGAGATCGTCGTCGACGGTATCAAGACCAACGTGCCGCTGCACCGCGACCTGGTTCGCGACAAGGGTTTCTGCGAGGGTGGGATCAACATTCACTACCTGGAAAAGAAACTGGGCATGGACAAGCACTAAGCGCGTCCGGCACCACCAGAAGGGGAGCGGCCAAGGCCGCTCCCCTTTTGCATTTCAACGTCTAAAAGGATGGCGACATGAACGGATCTTCCCAAACCAGCCTGACGCCCGAAGCGCGCAAGCAGGCCTCCATCGCCCGGCTGCAGGCGGCGGGCATCCCCTATATCGAGCACCTGCCGATGATCGAGGATGCCAGCGAGGTGCGCGTGCGCAGCGCCGAGGAAATCGCCCGCCGCGCCATCGCCTGCCTGATCGCCATCCAGGCGGCCTGTGACCGCCAGGCCGGCCAGTACACGCCGGACACCGCCCGCTGGTGCCAGGAGCTGCTGGAGCAGTACGGCATCGACGGGCTGACGCCCAACGAAGCGCGCATCCTCGGCAACGAGGGCGGCGAGCAGGATGTGGTCAACATGGTGTGGAAGTACGAGGCCTACTGGGTACTGCTGTGGGCGCTGGGCGTGGTGGAGGAACTGGACTTTCCCGACCATGCCATCGACTGCGACTTCGCCATCCAGGCCGTGGCCCAGCACCCGGATTTCGCCGCGTTCATGGCGCAGGCGAAACGGCGCGACATCGCCAGCATCCTCGACGAAGCCGACCTGATCTACCGCTACCACTGGGCCTGCGTGAATGCCCGCCTGAAGCAGGCGCCCATGCCGGCCGGCCTGAACCCCAGCGTAGTCATGGAACGCCACGCCGCCTTAAACTGGCTTATCGACAACGACGGCCAGGATGACTGGGACAACCCGGACGTCAGCACCTGATCCACCAGGCCCCTTGCCTGGCCATGACCCTGCCGCCGCCCGCGCCATGCTGGCGGCCGCCCCAACCGGAGCTCCCCATGCCCTGGCTACAACTGCGCCTCGCCATCACGCCCGAGCAGGCGCCCACCTATGAAGACGCCCTGCTGGACGTCGGTGCGGTGTCCGTGACCTTCATGGATGCCGAAGACCAGCCGATCTTCGAGCCCGATCTGGGCACCACGCCACTGTGGAGCCACACCCATCTGCTCGCCCTGTTCGAGGCCGACACCGACGCCGATGCGCTGGTTGCCCACCTGCAACTGCTGACCGACGGCGCGCTGCCCGAGCACCAGATCGAGCGCATCGAAGACCAGGACTGGGAGCGCAGCTGGATGGACGGCTTCGCGCCGATGCGTTTCGGCCAGCGCCTGTGGATCGTGCCGAGCTGGCACGAAGCGCCGCAGCCGGACGCCGTCAACCTGTTGCTCGACCCGGGCCTGGCGTTCGGCACCGGTACCCACCCGACCACCTCGCTGTGCCTGCAGTGGCTCGACGCCCAGCCGCTGGAAGGCTGCAGCGTGCTGGATTTCGGCTGCGGCTCGGGCATCCTGGCCATCGCCGCCCTGCTGCTCGGCGCGCCGCACGCGGTGGGCACCGACATCGATCCCCAGGCCCTGGAAGCCTCCCGCGACAACGCCGGGCGCAACGGCATCGCCGAGGAACGCTTCCCGGTCTACCTGCCCGCCGACCTGCCCCAGGAGCCGGCGGACGTGGTGGTCGCCAATATCCTCGCAGGTCCCTTGGTCAGCCTGGCGCCGCAGATCACCAGCCTGGTCAAGGGCGGCGGCCGCCTCGCGCTATCGGGCATCCTCGCCGAACAGGCCGATGAGGTACGCGCCGCCTACGCCGCCGACTTCGAGCTCGACCCGACCGCCGTTCAGGACGGCTGGGTGCGCATCAGCGGCGTTCGCCGCTAAGCTGCGCCCGTGCCGTGCCCGCGTTGGCGCGGCGCGGCACTTAATGCTGCTTTTGCAATCTGTTGGGTTAGACTATCGCCCCGTTTTTGCCGCCCCGCGGCCGTCGGATGACGCATGACCGAAAGCTTCGTGACCCAATGCCCGAACTGCAGCACCAGTTTCCGCGTGAACCTGGCCCAGCTCGCCGTCGCCCAGGGCTCGGTACGCTGCGGCGCCTGCCTGCAGGTGTTCAATGCCGCGCGTCAGCTGCGCGAGCAGGGCCATCACATTCCGGACATGCGCGCCGCCGCCCCGGCAGCGCCAAAACCATCCGCACCCGCACCCGCACCCGCACCCGCACTCAACAGTGCAGCAGCACCGCCGCCCCCTGCCAAGCCGGCCGGCAAAGCCGACGATGGCACGCTGTGGATTCACGACGACTTGGATCTCGATGATCTGGACCTCGACGAAGAGCTGGCCAAGCTCGAAGCCCAGGAACAGCAGCTGTCGCGCCAGTTCCTCGAACTCGACCTGCCGACCCGGCAAACACCGCGCTTCGACGACCAAGGCGATGACGAGCCCACCGAAGACGAGCGCTGGGCCGAAGCCCTGCTGCGTGACGACCCACCGGTCAGCAAGCTGGAGCTCGAGCCCCTGGGCGAGCGGCCGACGCCAAGCATCGATTTCGGCCAGCCGCCGCCGGCCAAGGCGCGCGAGCCCGTACCGCCGCTGCCCAGGACGCCCGGCCTGCGCGACGTCCTCGCGCCCTCGAAGCCTACAGCGCCAAGCCGCGAGGAGCCCGAGCTCGAGCCAGGCTTGAGCCTGAGCGCGCAGCGCGACGACGAGCCCGAGCCCGCTCCGGTTGCCGACGAGCACCAGGACGAGGAGCCGAACACGCCACTGCCGGCCCCCAAGAGCGCCCAGAAGTCGCGCCCACGCAGCGAGCCGAATCTGCGCGGCGAAGCCCTGTTCGACCTTGAAGAGGAACCGCTGCAGCTCGACTGGCGCCCACCACGCAAACCCTGGGGCCGCTGGATCGGCTGGGGCCTGCTCAACCTGCTGGCCGCCACCGCGCTGGCCGGCCAATACGTGATCTATCACTACGCCGAACTGGCTCGCCAGGATCAGTACCGCCCCTGGTTCGAGCAGGTCTGCCCGACCCTCGGCTGCACCCTGCCGTCCAAGGTCGATATCGACCAGATCAAGAGCAGCAACCTGGTGGTGCGCAGCCACCCGGAATTCAGCGGCGCCCTGGTGGTAGACGCGATCCTCTACAATCGTGCATCGTTCTCGCAACCATTTCCGCTGCTGGAAATGCGTTTCGCCGATATCAACGGCCAGCTGATTGCCAGCCGCCGCTTCAAGCCCAGCGAGTACCTGGCGGGCGAACTGGCCGGCCAGGCGGAAATGCCGCCGCAAACGCCCATCCACATCGCCCTGGACATCCTCGACCCCGGTGCCCGGGCGGTGAACTACAGCCTCAACTTCCACTCGCCGGAGTGAAGCCGGGGAGCTGATAAACGGCACTATCCCCTAGGCCGTCTGCAATGCACCCGGTCGCCGATGCGACCGGGCAGCGCACCCCAACTGTTCAGATTTTGTTCAAAACCACCTTTATCCGGTCATTCAGAGCGGGTATGATCTCCCCCCTTTTCGCACTCTCCTACTGGTCTCAACAGCACGTCTCTTGAGCAGGGAAGCCCTATGTCGGCGCTAAGCATCGGCCCCTATACATTGCCCAATCGACTGATCCTGGCCCCCATGGCCGGCGTCACCGATCAGCCATTCCGGCAACTGTGCCGGCGCCTCGGCGCCGGCATGGTGGTCTCGGAAATGGTCACCAGCGATGTGCGCCTGTGGAACACGCGCAAGTCGAGCCTGCGCATGATCCACAGCGGCGATCCGGAGCCACGCTCGGTGCAGATCGCCGGCGGTGACCCGCAGATGCTCGCCGAGGCGGCCCGCGCCAATGTGCAGCTGGGCGCCCAGATCATCGACATCAACATGGGCTGCCCGGCCAAGAAGGTCTGCAACAAGGCGGCGGGCTCCGCCCTGCTCAAGGATCAGCCGCTGGTGCAGGCGATCCTCGAAGCGGTGGTCGCCGCCGTCGACGTCCCGGTCACCCTGAAGATCCGCACTGGCTGGGACCGTCAGAACAAGAACGGCGTCGAGGTCGCGCGGATTGCCGAGCAGTCTGGCATCGTCGCCCTGGCCGTGCACGGCCGCACCCGCGCCGACCTGTACACCGGCGAAGCGGAGTACGACACCATCGCCGCGATCAAGCAGGCCGTATCGATTCCGGTACTGGCCAACGGCGACATCGATTCACCGGAGAAGGCCGCCCAGGTGCTGGCCGCCACCGGTGCCGATGGCCTGCTGATCGGCCGGGCAGCCCAGGGCCGTCCGTGGATTTTCAGAGAAATTGAGCATTACCTGCGCACCGGAGCCCATTGCCCGGCCCCTGCGCTGGCCGAGATCGAACGCATCCTGCTCGAGCACCTGGCCGCCCTGCACGCCTTCTACGGCGATGTGATGGGTGTGCGCATCGCTCGCAAGCATGTGGGCTGGTACCTCGCGACGCTGCCCGGCGCCCGCGAATTCCGTGCCCAGTTCAATCGTCTGGACAGCCAGGAGGCGCAATGTGCAAGCGTTCGCCAGTTCTTCGGTGAACGCTACAACGACGAAAAAGAGGCTGCCGCATGACACTGATGAACGAGACTTTAGGAAGTGGGATTGCACCCGTGAGCGACAACACCAGTTTGAAACAGCACCTCAACACACCGAGCGAAGAAGGCCAGACCCTGCGCGGCAGCGTCGAGAAAGCCCTGCACAACTACTTCGCTCACCTTGAGGGCGCAGACGTCACCGACGTCTACAACCTGGTGCTCACCGAGGTGGAAGCGCCGCTCCTGGAGACCGTCATGAACTACGTGAAGGGCAACCAGACCAAGGCCTCCGAGCTGTTGGGCCTGAATCGCGGCACCCTGCGCAAGAAGCTCAAGCAGTACGACCTCCTCTAAAGCGGCGGCAGGCCACAGGCTCCAGGCCGCAGGCCGAGCCGCTTGTGCCTGCCGCTTGTAGCCTGAAGCCTGTAGCCCGTTAGGAAAATCATGACCGACCAGACCACCCGCCTCCCCGTCCGCCGTGCGCTGATCAGCGTGTCCGACAAGACCGGCATCCTCGAATTCGCCCGCGAGCTCGTTGCCCTCAACGTGGAAATCCTCTCCACCGGCGGCACCTACAAGCTGCTCAAGGACAACGGCGTGGCAGCGGTGGAGGTGGCCGACTACACCGGCTTCCCGGAAATGATGGACGGCCGGGTGAAGACCCTGCACCCCAAGATCCACGGCGGCATCCTCGGCCGTCGCGCCCTTGACGGCGCGGTGATGGACGAGCACGGCATCAAGCCGATCGACCTGGTGGCGGTCAACCTGTACCCCTTCGCCGCCACCGTCGCCAAGCCGGGCTGTGACCTGGCCGATGCCATCGAGAACATCGACATCGGCGGGCCGACCATGGTGCGTTCGGCCGCCAAGAACCACAAGGACGTGGCCATCGTGGTCAACGCCGGCGACTACGCCGCGGTCATCGACTCCCTGAAACTGGGCGGCCTGTGCTATGCCCAGCGCTTCGACCTGGCCCTCAAGGCCTTCGAGCACACCGCCGCCTACGACGGCATGATCGCCAACTACCTGGGCACCATCGACCAGGGCCGCGACACCCTGTCCACCGAAGACCGCGGCCTGTTCCCGCGTACCTTCAACACCCAGTTCATCAAGGCGCAGGAAATGCGCTACGGCGAGAACCCGCACCAGAAGGCCGCGTTCTACGTCGAGCACGCCGATGAAGCCTGCGTGGCCACCGCCGTGCAGCTGCAGGGCAAGGAACTGTCGTTCAACAACGTGGCCGACACCGACGCCGCGCTGGAATGCGTGAAGAGCTTCGTCAAGCCGGCCTGCGTGATCGTCAAGCACGCCAACCCCTGTGGCGTCGCCGTGGTGCCGGAAGACGAAGGCGGCATCCGCAAGGCCTACGACCTGGCCTACGCCACCGACACCGAGTCGGCGTTCGGCGGCATCATCGCCTTCAACCGCGAACTGGACGGCGAAACCGCCAAGGCCATCGTCGAGCGCCAGTTCGTCGAAGTGATCATCGCCCCGAGAATCAGCGACGCCGCCCGTGAAGTGGTCGCCGCCAAGGCCAACGTGCGCCTGCTCGCGTGCGGCGAATGGCCGGCCGAGCGTGCACCGGGCTGGGACTACAAGCGGGTCAACGGCGGCCTGCTGGTGCAGAGCCGCGATATCGGCATGATCACCGCCGATGACCTGAAGATCGTCACCCAGCGCGCGCCGAGCGAGCAGGAGATCCATGACCTGATCTTCGCCTGGAAGGTGGCCAAGTTCGTCAAGTCCAACGCCATCGTCTACGCCAAGAACCGCCAGACCGTGGGCGTTGGCGCCGGCCAGATGAGCCGCGTCAACTCCGCGCGCATCGCCGCCATCAAGGCCGAACACGCCGGCCTGCCGGTACCCGGCGCGGTAATGGCCTCGGACGCCTTCTTCCCGTTCCGCGACGGCATCGACAACGCCGCCAAGGCCGGCATCACCGCGGTGATCCAGCCGGGGGGCTCGATGCGCGACAACGAAGTGATCGCCGCCGCCGACGAGGCGGGGATTGCCATGGTGTTCACCGGCATGCGCCATTTCAGGCACTAAAAACGGCCGCACTGAAACCGGCATCTGCGTCGTTGCCCTGGGTTTCGCCAATGCTCATTGCCACTAGGCAACTCCGCTTGTCGAACCCCAGGGCGCCTAGCATCTACCGGCTTCATCGCGACCTCGGAATTTGTAGGGTGGATAACGCTTCGCTTATCCACCGAACGGGCCAGCAGCCCGCCTCCATTGGGAGAGAGACATGAACGTATTGATCATCGGCAGCGGCGGTCGTGAACACGCCCTGGCCTGGAAAGTGGCGCAGGACAAGCGCATCGCCAAGGTCTTCGTCGCCCCCGGCAACGCCGGCACCGCCTTTGAGCCCAAGTGTGAAAACGTCGCCATCGACGTGCTGGATATCCAGGCACTGGCCGATTTCGCCGAGCAGAACGTGCAGCTGACCATCGTCGGCCCCGAAGCGCCGCTGGTGAAGGGCGTGGTCGACCTGTTCCGTTCCCGCGACCTGGACATCTTCGGTCCCACCGCCGCCGCTGCTCAGCTGGAAGGCTCCAAGGCGTTCACCAAGGATTTCCTGGCCCGGCAGAACATCCCCACTGCCGACTACCAGAACTTCACCGAGGTCGAGCCAGCCCTGGCCTACCTGCGTGAGAAAGGCGCGCCGATCGTGATCAAGGCCGACGGCCTGGCTGCGGGTAAGGGCGTGATCGTCGCCATGACCCTACAGGAAGCCGAAGACGCCGTGCGCGACATGCTCGCCGGCAATGCTTTCGGTGACGCCGGCTCGCGCGTGGTGATCGAAGAATTCCTCGATGGCGAGGAAGCCAGCTTCATCGTCATGGTCGACGGCCAGAACGTGCTGCCGATGGCCACCAGCCAGGACCACAAGCGCGTTGGCGATGCCGACAGCGGCCCGAATACCGGCGGCATGGGCGCCTACTCGCCGGCACCGGTGGTGACCGCCGAGGTGCACAAGCGGGTGATGGACGAAGTGATCTATCCGACCGTGCGCGGCATGGCCGCCGAAGGCAACGTCTACACCGGATTCCTGTACGCCGGCCTGATGATCGACAAGGCCGGCGCGCCTAAGGTCATCGAGTTCAACTGCCGCTTCGGCGATCCGGAAACCCAGCCGATCATGGTGCGCCTGGAAAGCTCCTTGGTGCTGCTGGTCGAGGCCGCACTGGCCAAGGCGCTGGACAAGGTCGAAGCGACCTGGGACCCACGTCCCACCGTGGGCGTGGTGCTGGCGGCCGGCGGCTACCCGGGCGACTACGCCAAGGGTGATGTGATCGAAGGGCTGGACGACGCCGCGCAGCTCGAAGGCAAGGTATTCCATGCCGGTACCGCCCTGCAGGACGACCAGGTGGTGACCGCGGGCGGCCGCGTGCTGTGCGCCACCGCCATCGGCGCCAGCGTGGCGGACGCCCAGCGGCAGGCCTATCGCCTGGCCGCGAAGATTCACTGGAAGGGTATGTTCCACCGTAACGACATCGGTTACCGGGCGATCGCCCGCGAGCGCGGCGACAACTGATGTAACACGACGGGCGGCATCGCGCGATGCCGCCCATCGGCAATACCGCAGGCAGCCGCTCGATCGGGCGGCCTGGCTGTCAGGATAGGGTTTCAGTTTCATAGTCTGTGCCACCTCGGCTGGCTATAATTCAGCCGTATAACCTAAAAGGGATTGCCACGTGCGACGGCTCAGGATCGCCATAGGTCTACTCGTCAGCCTGCTGCTGGCCGGCGTCTGCCTGTCGAGCACGGCGGCGCCGCGTGTGGTCGCTCCCTATGCCACCGGCTGGTCGGTGTTCGTCGACGACAGCGCCCGGCTGGACCTGGACGAGGTGCGCAGCCGGCGCAATCAATTCCTGCCCCTCGACGACCTCGCCTTCACCTACCCGCCCAGTGAAAAAGCCGTGTGGCTGCGCTTCGACGTGCCCGAGCACCAGGCCCCCTACTGGCTATGGCTGTTCGCCCCACGGGTGCAGTTTCTCGACTATTACCTGCTCAACGGGTCGCTGATCGAACAGACCGTGCACAGCGGCGAATCGATGCCCATGAGCTCGCGGCCGCTGCCCTCGCGGGCCTACCTGATGTCGCTGCCCAACGACGGGCAGGCCCGGGAAGTCTATGTGCGGATGACCTCCAACCACCCGCTGATGGCCTGGTTCAAGGTCATCGACGAGGCCGAGCTGGTCAGCCTGGAAAAGCCGGCCTACCTGTTCGGTGCCCTGCTCGGCGCGCTGTTGCTGGTGGTGGTCTACAACCTGATCCGCTTCGCCTACATCCGCTCGGCATGCAGCCTGTGGCTGGCCGGGCTGCATGCCGGGCTGGCGGTGTGCGCAGCCGCCAACCTCGGCCTGCTGGCGGCCT
Organism: Pseudomonas argentinensis; assembly: GCF_001839655.2. NCBI lineage: Bacteria > Pseudomonadati > Pseudomonadota > Gammaproteobacteria > Pseudomonadales > Pseudomonadaceae > Phytopseudomonas > Phytopseudomonas argentinensis. The sequence continues at coordinate 1,111,900 of NZ_CP056087.1, read as the reverse complement.
GGGTGCCGCAACTGGGCTACAACCAGTCGCTGATCGCCGACACCAGTGCGCTGCTCGCCGCGTTCTGCCTGTCGGCGTTCGTGCTCGGCTTCTTCCGCAACACGCCGATGCAGCGCAGCAAGCTCAATCTGATCCTGCAGGGGCACGCCCTGGTAACGGCACTGCTGGGCCTGACCATCCTCATCACCGGGCTGCTCTGGTACAGCGCGGTGGTCTACCTGCTGGTGTTCCTGGGCACCCTGGCGGTGCTGCTGGTCAGCGGCGTGCACTGGCACAACGGCTACCAGTCGGCGCGCCTGCTGGTCGTCGCCATGGTGGTGTTCAACGTCGGCTTCGGCCTGTTCATTCCGATCCTGTTCGGCTTCGACCAGCTCGACCCGGGCTGGCTGGTGATCGGCGTGTTCACCATCGCCACGCTGAGCGGCGTGGTGCTCAGCGCCGCCCTGGCCGAACACCAGCGCCAGCTGCAACGCGCCGCGTCGCGGGCGCGCACCGCTCTGGTCGCCACCGACGCCGAGCTCAGGGCCAAGGCCGAATTCCTGGCCAAGATCAGCCATGAGATCCGCACCCCCATGAACGGCGTGCTGGGCATGACCGAGCTGCTGCTCGGCACGCCGCTGTCGGCCAAGCAGCGCGATTACGTGCAGACCATCCACAGCTCGGGTAACGAGCTGCTCAACCTGATCAACGAGATTCTCGACATTTCCAAGCTGGAGTCCGGGCAGATCGAGCTGGACGACGTGCAGTTCGACCTCAACGCCCTGACCGAGGACTGCCTGGACATCTTCCGCGCCAAGGCCGAGCTGCAGAAGATCGAGCTGATCAGCTTCATCCAGCCCCAGGTGCCGCGCATCGTCAGTGGCGACCCGACGCGCCTGCGGCAGATCCTGCTCAGCCTGCTCGACAATGCCTTCAAGCAGACCAGCGAGGGCGAGATCCTGCTGGTGGTCGCCCTCGACACCAGCGGCGAGCAGCCGCGCCTGCGCTTCGCCGTGCAGGACAGCGGCCACCCGCTCAATGCCAGCGAGCGCGACGCACTGCTCAACACCGAGCTGCAGAGCCGCGACTTCCTCTCGGCCACCCGCCTGGGCAGCCGCCTGGGGCTGATCATCGCCCGCCAGCTGATTCTGCTGATGGGCGGCGAATTCGGTATCCAGAGCGGCGGCACCCAGGGCTCCACCCTGTGGCTGACCCTGCCCCTGGACGACGCCCGCCTGCAGCAGCCGAGCACCGATATCGATGGCACCCTGCAAGGCACCCGCCTCTTGGTGGTGGACGACAACGACACCTGCCGCAAGGTGCTACTGCAGCAATGCAACGCCTGGGGCATGAACGTCAGCAGCGTACCCTCGGGCAAGGAGGCGCTGGCGCTGCTGCGCACCCGGGCGCACATGCGCGAATACTTCGACGTGGTGCTGCTCGATCAGGACATGCCGGGCATGAGCGGCATGCAGCTGGCCGCCAAGATCAAGGAAGACCCGAGCCTCAACAACGACATCCTGATCATCATGCTCACCGGCATCAGCCATGCCCCGAGCAAGATCATCGCGCGCAACGCCGGCATCAAGCGCATCCTCGCCAAGCCGGTGGCCGGCTACACCCTCAAGGCCACCCTGGCCGACGAGCTCGCCCAGCGCCAGCGCGGCCCGGACGCCCCCGCCCAGGCCAGCCCGGCGACCCTGGAGGTGCCCGAGGACTTCCGCATTCTGGTGGCCGAGGACAACAGCATCTCCACCAAGGTGATCCGCGGCATGCTCGGCAAGCTCAACCTGCAGCCCGATACGGCGAGCAATGGCGAGGAAGCCCTGAACGCCATGAAGGCCCAGCGCTACGACCTGGTGCTGATGGATTGCGAGATGCCGGTGATGGACGGCTTTTCCGCCACCGAGCAGCTGCGTGCCTGGGAGATCGCCGAGCGCCGCCCGCGTACGCCGGTGGTCGCACTGACTGCGCACATTCTCAGCGAACACAAGGAGCGCGCCCGCCAGGCCGGCATGGACGGCCACATGGCCAAGCCGGTGGAGCTCTCGCAGCTGCGCGACCTGATCGAATATTGGGTGGCCGAGCGCCATACCCAGGCCCAGGACGATACCGTCGTCTCCTGATGCCGCTGCCAGGCTCCGTCGACCTTTCACGCACGGCCGCGCCGCCCCGGCACCGCCCACTCCCCGGATAGAGCGCCCATGGATATCAAGCAGCTCAAGTTTCTGATCGCCCTCGACGAAACCCGCCATTTCGGCCAGGCCGCGGCGCGCTGCCACGTCACCCAGCCGACGCTGTCGATGCGCCTGCGCAACCTGGAAAACGAGCTGGGTCTGGAACTGGTACGCCGCGGTCAGCGCTTCGAAGGCTTTACCGCCGAAGGCGAGCGCGTGCTGGCCTGGGCACGCAGCCTGATGGCCGCCCACGACGGCCTGTACGCCGAGGCCGCCGCCTGCCGCGGCCAACTGGTTGGCACCCTGCGCCTGGGCGTGGTGCCGCTGTCCGGCTTCGACCCGATGGAGCTGGTGCGCCTGTTCGCCGAGCAGCACCCGGGGCTGCGCTTTCAGCTGTTCGCCCTGAGCAGCGACCAGATTCTCGAGCGCCTGGGCAGCAACCAGTTGGACCTAGGCCTGTCCTACCTGGATCGCCTGGACCGCGAACATTTCGACAGCCTGGAACTGGCCGCCACGCGCATGGGCCTGCTGTACGACCGCAGGCATTTCCAGTTCAGCGAAACCACCCTGCGCTGGGAAAGCCTGATCGACCTGCCCCTGGGCCTGCTGTCGGCCGGCATGCACTTTCGCCAGTCGATCGACCACAGCTTCCGCTCTCGGGGCCTGACGCCCCTGCCCAAGCTGGAAACCGATGCCGTTCACCAGCTGCTGCAGGCGGTCAGCGCCGGGCTGTGCTGTTCGATCATGCCGCTGCGCAACGGCCTGGCCGAGTTCACCAACGAGCTGATCCTCACGCCCATCGAGGACGCCCACACCCTGGCGCCGCTGGGCCTGATCATGCGCCGCGGCGCGCCTCGCTCGCCCCTGGCCGAAGCCTGCTTCAGCGAGGCGCGCACGCTGATCAGCGCCTGACCGGCACCTCGCGCTCGGCCACCGGTGTACCGGTTTCGCCCCTATCCGCCCGGCCGCCCAGGTACCAGCCCAACAGCCCCCAGAGCGCCGCGCAGAGTGCCCCGACCACCGCGATCAATGCCACGCCGTAGCCAAGCAGGTCGATCAGGCTCTTGGCCCAGCCGCTGAGCGCATCACCGCCGCGGTAGACCACGGTGTCGATGAAGTTCTTGGCCTTGTACTTGCTCTCGGCATCCAGCGGCGCGAAGAGCATCTCCCGGCCCGGCCGCACGAAGGCGTATTCGCCGATGCGCCGCACGATCATCAAGCCGGCCAGCACCGCGAAGGTCGGCGCCAGGGCCAGGGCCAGAAAGCCCACGCCCATCAGCATCGGCACCGCTGCCAGCAGGCTGCGCACGCCGAGGCGCTGAGCCACACGACCGGTGATGAACAGCTGGGCCAGCAGCGCGCCGGCCTGCACCACGAAATCGATCAGCCCGAATACCCGTACCTGTTCGTCGCGATCAGGGAACAGCTCGGCCACCAGCCGTGCCTGCTCGAAATACAGAAAGGTGGTGACCGTGGCGAGCAGGATGACGAAGGCGCAGATGCCCAGCAGGTAGGACGAGGTGAATACCCGGGTCATGCCGCTGAACGGATTGCCCGCCACCGGGCGTCGTGGACTCTCCGTCAGGCTGGCCCCCGGTCGCCCGGCACCGGCCCGCTCTCGCCAGAGCATCAGGTAATGCTTGAGCGCCAGGGCAGCGGCCAGCAACAGCGCCGCCAACAGCGCCAGGCCGCTGGCACCGATGCTGCCGACCAGCAACGCGCTCAGCGCCGGGCCGGTCAGCCCACCGACGCTGGCGCCCGCGGCGATAAAGGCGAACAGCCGCTTGGCCTGGGGAGCGTCGAATACATCGGCCATCAGGCTCCAGGCCACCGACACCACGAACAGGTTGTAGACCGAAATCCACACGTAGAACGTCCGCGCCAACCACAGGCTGTCGGCCATCAGGCTGAACGCCAGGGCGAAGCCCAGCAGGTTGAGGCAGAAGAAGCCGTAGACCCAGTCGATGAACCGGATGCGCGGCACCCGCGAATTGAGCCAGGCGAACAGCGGCACCGCCAGCAGCATGACCACGAAGGTCGCGGTGAACAGCCATTGCAGGTTATCCACCCCGGCCTGGATGCCCATCGACTCGCGAATCGGCCGCAGCATGAAGTAGCCGCTGAACAGGCAGAAGAACAACGCGAAACCGGCCAGGGCGGCGATCAGCTCGCCGGGCTGCGCATTAAGGGCGCGGGCCAGGCGCTGGGGCAGGGAAAGGGTCATGGCGTGGGTTCCGGGGCTCGAAACCGTGCAGTATGGCCCACTGCGCGACGCCTACCTCAGTCGCGCCCCGTCAGGCGTTGCCCAGCCAGGCACGAATCTCGCCGTAGGGATAATCCTCCAGCGCAGCGAAACCCTTGATCTGCCGCGCCTTGAGGCGGGTGAACAGTGGCGAGCCGAGGCCGCAGAGAAAGCGTGCCAGGCATTCGTTACCGGGCCATTCGCCGCCTCGTGCAGCTTGGTGGGCGGCGATGAATGGCGTGCACAAGGCATTGCGGTCGTGCTCCGCCAGGGGCGGCAGCGCCGGCGGTTCGGGCAACTGGGCGATCTGGCCGCGGCACACCGAGCAGTGTCCGCATTGCTGGGGCGCCTGCTCGTCGCCAAAATAGCGGGCCAGGCGATGACTCAGGCACTGCTCACCGGCGAACAACGCGAGCATGGCCTGGATACGGCGGATCTCGCTGCCCTCCTGGGCGACGAAATAGGCGTGCAGCTCGCCGGCCAGCGCTTGCGCGTCGAAGTCCGCCTGCAGCACGGTGTAGACGTCGGTCATCTGCTTGCTTTCCAGCTCGATCCAACCGCGCTCCTGCAGGTAGTCCAGCGCCTTGACCACCCGGGCGCGCGGCGCCTGATGCCCGCTGTAGAGCGCGTCGAAATCCACGGTGCACCAGGTGCGGGCCCGGGTGGAAGCATTGAAGATGGCCTCGAGGAACTGCCGCCGCTCACCCTCGAAGCGCGCCAGCAGCGCTTCCGGCTCGACCAGGTACTTGAAGCGGTACTCGGCGAAATAGGCGTAGCGCGGCGCGATGATGCCGCGCAGCTCCAGCTGCACCAGCAGGGTCTTGAGCGGCAGCGCGCGGATGTTGCTGTGATCGCTCAGCGCATTGACGGTCATTTGCCACTGGCCGCCCTGGCTGTTGCCGCGAATCTCCTCGAGCACCCGGACGATGCCGCTTAGCTCCGGCGTGTCGCCGTACACGAAGTTTTCCAGCACGTTGAGGCTGTCGCGGTTGGCCAGCACCAGGCAGTCGGAGGCCTCGCCATCACGGCCGGCACGGCCGATCTCCTGACTGTAGTTTTCCACCGACTTGGGCAGATCGAAATGCACCACGTTGCGGATGTCACGCTTGTCGATGCCCATGCCAAAGGCGATGGTGGCGACGATGCAGCTCAGCTCACCGGCCATGAAGCGGCGCTGGATCGCCTCGCGCAGCTCGTGGCCCATGCCGGCATGGTAGGCGCTGACGGACAGGCCCCGCTGGCTCAGTTGTTCGGCGACCTGCTCGGCGGTCTTCTGCTGGGTGACGTAGACGATGCTCGGCTCGCCCTGCTTGGCGCCCAGCCACTGCTCGAGGCGCCGCTGCTTGTCGCGGCCAGCCACCGGCTCGACCAGCAGATTGAGGTTCGGGCGGTAGAAGCCGGTGGTGACCACATCGCCGGCGGCGATGGCGAACTTCTTCTGCATGTCCTTGATCACCGGCGGCGTCGCCGTGGCGGTGAGCAGCAGCACCTGAGAGATGCCGAACTGGCGCTGGTAGTCCGGCAGCTTCAGGTAATCCGGGCGGAAGTTATGACCCCACTCGGAAATGCAGTGGGCTTCGTCGACCACCAGCAGGGAAATCGGCACCTCACTGATAAAGTTGCGAAAACGCTCGTTCTTCAGGCGCTCGACCGAGATCATCAGGATCTTCAGCTCACCGGCCTTGGCCTTGGTCATGGTCTCGCTGACCTGTTCGCGGCTCTGCGCCGAATCGATGCTGGCCGCGCTGATGCCGTGGCGGTGCAGAAAGGCCAGCTGATCCTGCATCAACGCCAGGAGCGGCGACACCACCAGGGTCAGATTGGGCAGGTGCAGGGCCGGCAGCTGGTAACACAGGGACTTGCCCGAGCCGGTGGGAAAGATCGCCGCTGCCGAACGACCGGCGAGCACGGCGCTGATCACCGCGTCCTGGCCGGGGCGCAGTTGATCGAAACCGAAGACACGTTTGAGGGTGGACATGGGCTGTCACTCCGTTGACCGCTGAATGGCCAATAACCGTAACCTGTGTGGCATGCATTTCACAGCGCACAGCCACCCGGGGACTGCGAGAAGTGTTGCACCATAAATGACAAAGCCGCCCGAAGGCGGCTCTGTCAGCAAGCACAGGTCAGCTTACAGCTGCGGGCCGGCGCTCTTGATGGCATCGCTCACTTCGAACTTGGTGAAGTTGTCGATGAACAGCTTGGCCAGGCCTTTGGCGGCCTCGTCGTAGGCGCTCTGGTCAGCCCAGGTGTTGCGTGGGTTGAGCAGGTTGGTCTCGACGCCCGGTACCGACTTCGGTACATCCAGGTTGATGATTGGCAGGTGCTCGGTCTCGGCGCCGATCAGCGCACCGCTCTGGATCGCGGCGATGACGCCACGGGTGGTCGGGATGTTGAAACGCTTGCCGACGCCGTAGCCACCCCCGGTCCAGCCGGTGTTGACCAGGTAGACCTTGGAGCCGAAGGCCTGGATGCGCTTGATCAGCAGCTCGGCGTAGACACCGGCCGGACGCGGGAAGAACGGCGCGCCGAAGCAGGTGGAGAAGGTCGACTTGATGCCGCTGCCCGAACCCATTTCGGTGGAACCGACCAGGGCGGTGTAGCCGGACAGGAAGTGGTAGGCGGCCTGCTCGTTGTTGAGGATCGACACCGGCGGCAGTACGCCGGTCAGGTCGCAGGTCAGGAAGATCACCGCATTCGGCTCGCCACCGAGGTTCTTCTCGCTGCGCTTCTCGACGAACTCCAGCGGGTAGGCGGCGCGGCTGTTCTGGGTCAGGCTGTCGTCGGTGTAATCCGGCTTGCGCTGCTCGTCGAGCACCACGTTTTCCAGCACGGTGCCGAACTTGATGGCCTTCCAGATCACCGGCTCGTTCTTCTCGGACAGGTCGATGCACTTGGCATAGCAACCGCCCTCGATGTTGAACACCACGCCCTCGCCCCAGCCGTGCTCGTCGTCACCGATCAGGTAACGGCTTTCATCGGCGGACAGGGTGGTCTTGCCGGTACCGGACAGGCCGAAGAACAGGGTCACGTCGCCTTCTTCGCCGATGTTGGCGGCGCAGTGCATCGGCAGCACGTCGGCGGCCGGCAGCAGGAAGTTCTGCACGCTGAACATGGCTTTCTTCATCTCACCGGCGTAACGCATGCCGGCGATCAGCACCTTCTTCTGGGCGAAGTTGATGATCACGCAGCCGTCGGAGTTGGTGCCGTCGCGCTCAGGCACGCATTCGAAGTTGGCGACGTTGAGAACCTGCCACTCCTGCTTGCCGGACGGGTTGTACTGGCTCGGCTCGATGAACAGCTGACGGCCGAAGAGGTTCTGCCAGGCGGTGGCAGTGGTCATCTTGACGGGCAGGTAGTGAGCTTCGGCGGAACCTACATGAACGTGGGAAACGAAGCTGTCCTGGGCATCGGAGAACGCCTGGACGCGCTCCCACAGCGCATCGAACTTGTCGGCTGGAAACTTGCGGTTGATCGGGCCCCAGCCGATGTCGGCCGAAGTGCTCGGCTCGTCGACGATGAAGCGGTCGACCGGAGAACGCCCGGTACGGTGGCCGGTGCGTACAACCAGAGCACCGGTGGACGCCAGTTCGCCTTCACCGCGACGAAGGGCTTCTTCGACCAGTTGGGCAGTGCTGATGTCGGTGTACACAGCGTTGTTGGCTTGCGTCATGTGAGTCCCCGTCGGCCGAACGGCCGAGTCTTCCAAACGTTTGTAGTCATGCAAAGAGCAGGACTACAGCTAAAAAAGTGCGCGGATTATGCCAGAAAAGCGGGCCGCGGGTGCAGCCCCCAATCAGAACAGCCTGCGCGTTGCTGGCAGCCCTCAGTGACGGGTGTCGGAGGGCTGCTGACTGCCTCCGCCAGCGAACAGCTGAGCGATGTCGGCGGCATCGAAGCCGTAGCGTTCGTTGCAGAACTGACAGTCGATTTCCACGCGGCCGTGATGCTCGCTGAGCAGCAGCTCGGCATCGGGCCGCCCTAAACTGACCAGCGCTTTGGCCGAGCGTTCACGCGAGCAACTACAACGGAAGCGAATGCCACGCGGCTCGAACAGGCGAACCGTCTCCTGATGGTACAGGCGGTGCAACAGGGTCTCGTTGTCCAGGCCCAGCAATTCCTCGTTCTGCAGGGTGTCGGCGAGGGTCACCAGATGCTCCCAGCTGGCGGCGCGCTCCTCGTCGTCGGTCAGGCGATCGGGTGGCAGTTGCTGGAGCAGCAGGCCGCGGGCGCGCAGGCCGTCGGCGCACAGCCAGAAACGCGTGGCCAACTGCTCGGAGGTGGCGAAATAGTTGGTCAGAGAGTCGGCCAGGGTGGCGCCGTCCAGCGACACGATGCCCTGGTAACGCTGGCCCTGCTTGGGATCGACGGTCATCGCCAGCACGCCCTCGGGCATCAGCTGACGCAGGCCGTCACCCTCGGCGATGCGCTCGGCGTCGTAACGGGCGATGCCCCGCACGTCACCGTCGCTGGAGCACTCCACCATCAACAACGGCACCGGGCCTTCGGAGCGCACCTGCAGCACCAGCAGGCCATCGAACTTCAGGGTACCGACCAGCAGCGAGGCAGCGGCCAGCAGCTCACCGAGCAGTTGCGCCACCGGGCGCGGATAATCGTGCTTGGCCAGCACCTGCTGATAGCTGCCGGACAGCCCCACCAGTTCACCGCGCACATCGGTGTCGTCGAAAATAAAGCGTTGGGTGAAGTCGGACATAACGGGTCGCCTGCTGAGGGATGCTAGACAGGCCAGGGGCGCACCCACTGGACTGGGGGCCGGCAATTTTAGGCGCAAACGCGGCGCCGACCAAGCCGCAGGCGAAGAACGGCTGGCGTGCAGCAGCTGAACGCCGACTGAACGAAGCGCCGATAGGGGCCAGCCGGGCTCGCTGCCTGCCTAGAATCGGCGGTTTTCTTCGAGCCGCCATCATGCATCCCGCTCTCAGTGCCCAATGGCGCCCACGCGCCCTGTTCATCAGCCACCTGCTCATCGGCCTGCTGTTCGCCAGTTGGCTGTGGCCGGTCACCCGCCTGTACTGGAATCAGTTCGACCTGTGGCTGTTCCACCTGCTCAACGACCCGGTGCACGCCGCTGGCCTGTGGGCGCATATCTGGGCCATCGGCAGCATGCGCCCGGTGGATGCCGGCGTCGGTATGGTGATGCTGGCGATCATGCTGCGCGCCGGGCTGATCTTTCCGGCCAGCCAGGTGCGCATCGGGCTCTATGCGTTTCTGCTGGCGCTGATCGTCATGCTGCTGATGCGCGTGGGCTTTTCCGACCTGGTCGAATACATGGGCTGGCAGCATGCGAGCCCCTCGTTACAGATCGAAGGCAGTGCACGGCTGACCGAGATGTTCCCGGCCTGGGAAGAGCGCTGGGACCTCAAGGACAGCGCCAGCCGCAGCTTCCCCGGCGACCACGCCTCGGTGCTGATGATCTGGGCGATGTTCTGCAGCTTCTTCGTCAACGGCTGGCGCCGCCTGCTGGTGTGGACGGTGGCGGTGATCGGCATGCTGCCGCGCCTGGTCGCCGGCGCCCACTGGGGCGCGGACGCCTTCGTCGGCGGTGTGCTGCTCAGCGTGCTGGGCATCGCCTGGAGCTGCTACACGCCCCTGGCCTACCGCGCCAGCGCCGCCCTCGAGCGGGCGACGGCACCCTTGATGAGCGCCCTGGCGCGGCTGCCGGTGATCGGCGCCTTCGCGGTGGTCAGCGGACGCTGACCAGCACTGGGCTGCCCCACGACGGGCAGCCCTACTCCACCCATTCTCCCGAGCCGCCGCGCAGGTAGAACAACTGCCGGCGCTGCTTCTTGCTCGGCCGCCCTTCGGTCTGCACGCCCAGGGCTCCGGCCTTGCGCTGCTCGGCCGCCTTCTCGCGGCGCACGATGCTCTCACCGGTCTCGGCGTACAGGGTCTGCGCCTCGGGGGCCCCGCGACGCACCACCGACAGCGCCTGCACCACCACGGTCCGCTCGTCGAAGCCGGTGCGAATCACATACTCCTCGCCAACCCTGGGCTCCTTGCCCGGCTTGCAGCGCTCGCCCCGGCAGTGCACCTTGCCGCCCTCGATCGCCGCCTTGGCCAGTGCGCGGGTCTTGTAGAAGCGCGCGGCCCACAGCCACTTGTCTAACCTTACCTTGTCATCGGCATCCTGCTTTGCCACCCTTACCTCACTCATTGCAATTCTTTCCACACTCCAGCCTGTGCGCATTGTCCGATGCATGCAAGCCCGAGCGATCCTCATTCTGGAGCAGCGGTGACCCACTTTCCCAGCGATCTCGTCCACCCCGAAAAATGCCGTGGCTGCCAGGGCAGCACCGAGCTGGATTTCGCCTTCAATTTCGCCTTCCAGCCGATCATCGACATCCGCACCCGCCAGGTGTTCGCCCACGAGGCACTGGTGCGCGGGCCGGCGGGTGAAGGTGCGCTATCGGTGCTTGAGCGCGTCAACGACGACAACCGCTACCGCTTCGATCAGCGCTGCCGCACCCAGGCGATTGCCGAAGCCAAGCAACTGGGCATGGCCAGCTACCTGTCGATCAACTTTCTACCCAATGCCGTGTACCGCCCCGAACTGTGCATCCGCAGCACCCTGGAAGCGGCGCGCCAGCACGATTTTCCGCTCGACCGGCTGATCTTCGAGACCCTGGAAAGCGACCATATGGCCGACAGCAAGCACCTGACCAACATCCTGCGCCAGTACCAGGAGTTCGGCTTCAAGACCGCCATCGACGACTTCGGCGCCGGCCATTCCGGTCTCAACCTGCTGGCCGATTTCCAGCCCGACCTGATCAAGCTGGACATGGCGCTGATTCGCAACGTCGACAGGGACAACGCCCGCCAGGCCATCGTGCGCGGCATCCTCGGCATATGTAACGATCTGGGTGTAACGGTGATCGCCGAAGGGATCGAGACGCCGGGCGAGCGGGACTTCCTCGCCGCCAGCGGCATCGACCTGATGCAGGGTTACCTGTTCGCCAAGCCGCAGTTCAGAGGGTTGCCCGGTGTAACCGATACGGCGTGGGCATCGGCGCCGATCACCCACTGACAGCGATGCAGCACTGCGGATTTTCAGTACCATGCGCGCCAGATGCGCGACCCTGTAGATACGGACAGCTTCCTTGAAGACATTCGACCACCTCAACGTGATCGGCCTGCGCGAGTGGGTGAACCTGCCGGAGCTGGGCATCGTCGGCCTGCGCGCCAAGATCGACACCGGCGCCAGCACCTCGAGCCTGCATGCCAGCGACATCCAGCCGTTCGAGCGTGACGGCGAACGCTGGGTGCGCTTCACTGCCTATATCGGCACCCAGGTGCAGCGCCGCCATCGCTGCGAGGCGCGCCTGGTGGCGCTGAAGACCATCAAGAGTTCCAATGGCCAGGCCCAGAGCCGCTACGTGATCCGTACCAGCCTGATGCTGGGTGATCTGCAGTGGCCGGTGGAGTTCACCCTGGCCAGCCGCAAGACCATGCGCTATCGCATGCTGCTCGGCTCCAAAGCGCTGGTCGACGGCCAACTGGTGGTCAACCCGGCGCTCACTTACGTGCAAGACAAACCCGTGCTTCCCGACCCGACCGGTGCCCAATGAAAATCGCTGTGCTGTCGCGCAATCCGCGCCTGTATTCCACGCGTCGTCTGGTCGAAGCCGGGCAGCAGCGCGGCCATGAAATGGTGGTGATCGACACCCTGCGCGCCTACATGAACATCGCCAGCCACAAGCCGCAGATCCACTACCGTGGCAAGCCCCTGGAGGGCTTCGACGCGGTGATCCCGCGCATCGGTGCCTCGGTGACCTTCTATGGCTGCGCGGTGCTGCGCCAGTTCGAGATGATGGGCGTGGTGCCGCTCAACGAATCGGTGGCCATCGCCCGCTCGAGGGACAAGCTGCGCTCGCTGCAGCTGCTCTCGCGGCGCGGTATCGGCCTGCCGGTGACCGGCTTCGCCCACTCGCCGGACGACATTCCCGACCTGATCCAGATGGTCAACGGCGCACCGCTGGTGATCAAGGTGCTGGAAGGCACCCAGGGCATCGGCGTGGTGCTCTGTGAAACCGAAAAGGCCGCCGAGTCGGTGATCGAGGCCTTCATGGGCCTCAAGCAGAACATCATGGTGCAGGAATACATCAAGGAAGCCGGCGGCGCCGACATCCGCTGCTTCGTGGTCGGCGACAAGGTCATCGCGGCGATGAAGCGCCAGGCCAAGCCCGGCGAGTTCCGTTCCAACCTGCACCGCGGCGGCACCGCCAGCCTGATCAAGATCACCCCGGAAGAACGCATGACCGCCATCCGCGCCGCCAAGGTGATGGGCCTGTCGGTGGCCGGCGTCGACATCCTGCGCTCCAACCACGGCCCGCTGGTAATGGAGGTGAACTCCTCGCCGGGCCTGGAAGGCATCGAAGTGACCACCGGCAAGGACGTCGCCGGGATGATCATCGGCTACCTGGAAAAGAACGGCGGCCCCAACCTGACACGCACCAAGGGTAAAGGATGAGCACAGCCTTCAAGGGCCGCCTGGCCCTGATCGCCCCCGCCTCGGCCATCGCCGACGAGATCTTCGAGGCCACCCTGGCGCAGCTCGAGGTGCAAGGCATCGATTACCACCTGGGCCGCCACGTGCGCGCCCGTCATCGCTACCTAGCGGGCACGCCGGCGCAGCGCCTGGCCGACCTGCACGAAGCCTTCAGCCTGCCGGACATCGACGCCGTCTGGTGCCTGCGCGGCGGCTACGGCAGTGCGCAACTGTTGCCGGGCATCGACTGGACGCGGCTGCAGAATGCCAGCCCGCGCCCGCTTATCGGCTACTCCGACCTGTCGATCCTGCTCGACGCCTTCGCCCGCCATGAGCTGCCCGGCATCCACGGCCCGGTGGCCACCGCCCTCGGCCTGCAGGCCCTGGCCGCGCCGGCCGGCCAACGCGAGCGGCTGGCGTCGATGCGCTCGCTGTGGGATCTGCTGCAGGGCCACAGCCACTCGTTGCCGGTGCGCCATCTCAGCGGCCCGCAAACGGCGGTGAGCGGCCCGCTGCTCGGCGGCAACCTCACCGCCCTGGCCAGCGGCTGCGGCACCGTCGCCAGCGTGCAGCTGCCGAAGGATGCCATCCTGATTCTCGAGGACGTCGGCGAGCCTTACTACCGCCTGGAGCGCAGCTTCTGGCAGCTGTTCGAGAGCTTCGCCGAGCGCCGCCCGGCCGCAGTGTGCCTGGGCAGTTTCACCGACTGCCCGCGGCGCGGCGTGCAGCACAGCCTCGAGGACATCATCGGCGAGTACCTGGCGCCCTTCGATATTCCGCTCTACGGCGAGCTGCCCAGCGGCCATGGCGACGCCAACTTCGCCTGGCCTTACGGCCGCCAGGCGCGCTTGCAAGGCGATACGCTGAGCTGGTGACGCCTCAGGAAGGGGGGGGCCGGGCCAGGCGCTCGAGAAAATCCGCCTCGATCATCGGCCTGCCAAGCAGGTAGCCCTGGCCCACCTCGCATCCCAGTTTTTTCAGGTGCTCGAGCTGCTCCGGCGTTTCGATGCCCTCGGCCACGCATTCCAGGCCCAGGTTGCGGGCGATCATCAGGATGGTTTCCACCAGCAGGACGTTGTTGCCATTGCCACCGGCGCCCAGGTCCTGGGTGAAGCTGCGGTCGATCTTCAGGCGGTCCAGCGGCAGCCGCTTGAGGTAGGTCAGGGAGGAATAGCCGGTGCCGAAGTCGTCGATCGAGAATCGCACGCCAAGGGCCTTGAGCGCCCCCATGTTGGCGATGCATTGCTCGACGTCCTCGAGCAGCACGCCCTCGGTGAGTTCCAGCTCCAGCGCCGTGGCCGGCACGCCGTGGCGCTCCAGGCAGCCGCGCACCCGCTCGACGCACTCGCGGCTGCGCAGCTCCCGCGGGCTGAGGTTCACCGCCAGCACCACGCCGGGGTATTGCGGCAACCAGCCCTGCAGCGTGGCGCATGCCCGCTCCAGTACCCAGCTGCCGATGTCCTGGATCAAACCGGTTTCCTCGGCCAGCGGGATGAACTGGCCCGGCAGGATTTCACCCTTCTCCGGGTGCGCCCAGCGCACCAGTACCTCGGCACCGATCAGCTGACCATCGCCCAGTTGCAGCTGCGGCTGGAATACCAGATACAGCTGGTCGCGGGCAATCGCCTGGCGCAGCTCGCCCTGCAGCTGCAGGCGCTGGTCAATGGCCGCCTGCATCTCCGGGGCGAAGAAGTGCAGAGCGTTGCGCCCGGCCTGCTTGGCGCGGTACATGGCGGTATCCGCCTGCTTGAGCACATCGGAGGCGTTCTGCTCGCCAAATGGATGCAGGGCGATGCCGATGCTGGCACTTATCGACAGCTCGTGGCCATCGACCACGCAAGGCCGCTCCAGGCTCTTGAGCAGGCGCTCGCCGACCATCGCCGCCTGCTCGCCCGCCAACTGGGCATTGGCGTCGAGCCCCTCGAGCAGCACCACGAACTCGTCGCCGCCCATGCGCGCCAGGGTGTCTTCGTTGCGCAGCTGTGCCTCCAGGCGCGCGGTGACATCACGCAGCAGGCTGTCGCCGACCAGATGGCCAAGGCTGTCGTTGACCGTCTTGAAATGGTCGAGGTCGATGAACAGCAGCGCGCCCAGGCTGCCCTGGCGAATCTCGCGATCCATGGCGTGCTGCAGGCGGTCGAGCATCAGCCGACGATTGGGCAGGCCGGTCAGTTCGTCGCTGTAGGCCAGGCGCTCGATCTCGCGCTGATAGCGCTGGCGCTCGGAAATGTCCGTCACGCTGCAGCGAATCAAGATCGGCTCGCCCGGCAAGCGCACCAGGCGCACCTCGCACGGGAATTCCCGGCCGTTGCTGTCGCAGTGCAGCCATTCGAACACCGGCACTTCACCCGCCAGAGCGGCCTTGAGGTAGTGCTTGGCGGCCTCGGACGACGGCCTGCCGTCGGCTTGCAACTGCGGGCTCAGCTCGAAGGGCCGGCGATGGAGCAGCTCCTCGCGGCGATAGCCGAACAGGCGCAGGGCGTTGCCGTTGAAATCGACCATGCCGCCCTCCTCGCTGTACAGCATGATTGCCTCCGGCGCATGCTCGACGACGGTCCGGTAGCGGGCTTCTGCCTCGAAGCGCGCACTGATGTCCTCGACCAGCACCAGAAACAGGCTGACCCCGCCATCGTTGCGCCGCACCGCGCGCAGGTTGAGCCGTGTCGGCACCCGGCTGCCATCGGCGCGCAGGAAGTTGCGGTCGCGCTCGAAGCCCTCGCGGCTGCCGGCCAGCACCTCGTCGAGCAGCGGTTGCTCGGCTTCCAGGTCATCCGCGCAACTGATGCCGGCCCAGCTGGACTCGAGCAACTGCTCACGACTCAGGCCGAGGATGCTGCACAGTTTGAGGTTGACCTCCGACCAGCCGAAGGTCGGGGTGATCAACGCCATGCCGATCAGCGGCGCCTCGAAGAACAGGCGCAGGCGGTCGTCGCGCTCGCGCAACTGCTGCTCGGTGCGCCGCCGGGCGGTGATGTCCTGGGCGGCGCCGTAGATGCGCACCAGCTCGCCGCCGTCGCGCTCGGCGACCCCGAGCAACCTCACCCAGCGCGTGCGGCCCCTGGCGGTGGTGGCGCGCACCTCGATATCGAACTGGTCCTCGCCCTTGTAGATCTTCTGCAGGGTGCGGCCGATCAGCTCGCGGCCGGCGGCATCGAACTGGCTCAGCGACTCCTCGAAGGACGGCGCGCCACTTTTCGGATCCAGCTCGTAGATGGCGAAGCAGCCGGCGCTCCAGTACATGCTCATGTCGCGCATGTTCAGGGACCAGCCGCCCAGGTCGGCGATGTTTTCCGTCTGGGTGAACAGGTGGCTCTGCTGCTGCAGGGTTTCGCGCTGACGCACCATGTCCTGGGCCAGTTGCTCACGGGCGCTGACGTCCTGCTGCATGACGATGAAGTGGCTGACGCCCTCCTCGTCGCGCATCGGCGCCAGAATCACTTCGCCCCAGAAGGCCTCACCATCCTGGCGCTGCAGGCGCAGTACGGCATTGCCGGGCACCTCACGGCGGATGGCGGTTTCCAGGACATGCAGGCCTTCGTGGCGTTTCTCGCCACGCAGCAGCTCGAGCAGGCTCGCCCCGAGCGTGGCGTCCGCTTGGCGCCCGGTGATCTGCTCGAAGGCCGGGTTGCAGTAAATCAGTGGCAGCTGCGCCTGCCGCGCGTCGGCGATCAATACGCCCAGCGGGCTGGCATCCAGTGCCGAATGCGCCAGGGTCAGCTGACGTTGCACCGCCGCGCTATGCACCAGGGCCAGGCGCAGATCGGTGAGACTGCGGCCGATCAGCAGCGCCGCCACCACGAACAGCAGGATGCCGACGTGCAGCTCCAGACGCTGCGGTTCGATCCAGCTGCTGACCGTCAGCACCTGGCCCCACGGCAGCCCCAGGGTGGCCAGGGCGCTGACCGCCGCCCCGCACACCGCGCCGGAAAAGCCCCAGACCAGTGCCAGCCCCAGCATGACCAGGCCCGCGGCCGGCATCTTCAGGGTTGCCGGCAGCAGCTCCAGCAACAGCGGCAGGCACACCAGCACCGGCAGCAGCGCGTAGCGCGACGGCAAGGTGCGCAAGGCCATCGGCACCTGCAGCAGGGGCACCGCGATGCCCTCGGCCGGCACCAGCCAGCCACGGCGGCGCAGCATGGGGCTGAGGTAGGTCAGCAGGGCGATGGCGATCACCAGTGAGCTCAGGCTGTCGACCAGCCACAGGGTCAGCACCAGCTGTGGCAACTGCGCCATCGTCAGCTCGCCGAGGAACACGCGGCAGCCGATCAACAGCAGGCTGGTCAGCGCCACCGGTAGCAGAACGCCCAGCAGGATGAAGCGCAGCACGTGGCTGATGTCCGGCAGGGCGGCATCGAACGGGCGCCAGCGCAACAGCAGGTAACAGCAGGCGACGCCGAGGGTTTCCGGGAGCGCATGCAGGGGCGCCTGGTGCCAGTCCAGCCCCCATAGCGGCGTGGAGAGCAGCGCGTTGGCATAGAGCGCTAGCAGCACGCGTGGCCCCCACCAGAGCACCAGCACCAGGCCGAGGGCGAACGGCAGATAGAGGACGCCCAGCCCGCTCTCGACCTGGGTGGTCAGCGACAGCTGGGTCGCCAGCTGGAACACCGGTAGCGGCAACCACCAGGTCCAGAACGGCAAGCGCTCGGCAGTGCGGGGCATACGAACCTCATATCGCTATGCCAGCACAGCATGAAGCAGCCCGTCAGGGCTGTACAGGTGCCTGCATCGAGTTAACAGCCTAGCCGAGAATCAGGCCGCGTCGCGTGGCAGCAGCAAGCCCAGAGGCAGGCAGATACGGGCTTCCAGGCCTCCGCCGGTACGGTTGCGCAGCTCCACGCTGCCGCCATGCAGCGAGGCGATGCGCTTGACGATGGCCAGGCCCAGGCCGGCGCCCTTGCCACCGCGAGCGCTGTCGCCACGGATGAAAGGGTTGACGATACTGCTCAGCTCGCTCGGGTCGATACCGGCGCCTCGGTCCATCACGCTGAGCACCACGTAGGGCGCACTGTGGTCAGCGGCCACCGACAGGACGATCTCCACCGGGCTGCCGCCATAGCGCAGGGCGTTCTCGATGAGGTTGACGATCAGCCGCTTGATCGACACCCGACGCAGCGGAAAGGCCGGCACCGCTTCGAGGAACAGGCGCACCTGTTCGCTCTTCTGGTTGTAGGGGGCGACCACCTCGCGAATCAGCTCGGGCAGCACCAGCTCCTCGACGGGCTCGTCGCGACCGTCGCGGATAAAGGCCAGGAACTGGTCGAGGATGGCGTCCATGTCCTCGATGTCGCGCACCATGTCGTCGGTCAGCTCCGAATCATGGTCGAGAAACTCCAGCGACAGCCGCAATCGGGTAAGCGGCGTACGCAAGTCATGGGACACCCCGGCCAGCATCAGCTCACGCTCACGCCCGGCCTGCTCGACGTCCTCGGCCATCTGGTTGAACGCGCGGTACACCTCGGCCATTTCGCTCGGCGTGTCACCGACCGGTAGCCGCACGCTGCGGCCCTGGCCGAACTGGCGGGCGGCGATCACCAGGCGTTTGAGCGGCGCGCTGAGCTGGCGCACGAAGATCCATGCCGCTGCCGTGGACAACAGGCCGATGCCCAGGAACCAGCCCAGCACGCTCCAGATCCGCTGGCCACGCAACGGGTGCGGGTAGAGCGGCACGCGAACCCAGTCCTCGCCAAGGGTCGGCGCATGGACCCAGAGGGCTGGCGGGCTCTTGGCGCGGACCCGGGTTTCGGTTTCCGGTCCCAGCTCGGACTGCATCTGCCGCTGGAAGATCTCGCTATAGGGCCAGTGCTCCTCGCTGGCCGGCACTTCGGCACGGGTCACCCGCTTGAGACCGGCAGCCTCGGCGATATTGCCGCGGTCCTCGGGGTTCGCCGCCCAGTAGGCGCGCAAGGTCAGTGCGGCGCCGTGGCTGTACTGACGGTCCACCAGTACGTCCTCGTTCATCATCAGGTAGACGAGGGTCAGCGCCTTGGAGAACAGCACGACGATCAGCACCAGCCAGAGGGTGCGCGAGAAGAAGCTTTGCGGAAACCAGAGTGGAGCTTTCATAGGAACAGGTGCCGGGGCAGAACGCTGAAGGCGGAAGGCTTAACGAACGAGGGCTGGGTTCGGTCTCCAGCCCTCATACGCTTTATTGGCTTACAGGCCATTGAGAAACCTAGGCGACGACTGCACGGATGCAGGAGGTAGAGCGAAGCAGAGAGCCCGAGCCGAGGCAAGCCAGGACAAGACGAGGATAGGCGAAGGAGCGGAGTGTACGAGTCGTACATGAGCCTTTTTCGCCTGTTCTCAACGCCGCGGTGGCAACGCAGGTCGTTTCTCACCGGCCTGTTACTTGTTGCCATCCGGCACGAACACATACCCCACGCCCCAGACGGTCTGGATATAGCGCGGCTTGGACGGATCCGGCTCGATCAGCCGGCGCAGGCGGGAGATCTGCACGTCGATGGAGCGCTCCAGGGCATCCCACTCCCGGCCACGGGCCAGGTTCATCAGCTTGTCGCGGGTCAGCGGCTCGCGGGCGTGCTGCACCAGCGCCTTGAGTACCGCGAACTCACCGGTGGTGAGCATGTGCACCTCGTCGCCCTTCTTCAGCTCGCGGGTGGCCAGGGACAGCTCGTACTCACCAAAGGTGACGCTCTCGTCCTCGCTGCCCGGGGCGCCCGGCACCACCGGCGCCTGGCGGCGCAGCACGGCCTTGATACGGGCCAGCAGTTCGCGGGGGTTGAAGGGCTTGGCCAGGTAGTCGTCGGCGCCGATTTCCAGACCCTGGATGCGGCTGCCCTCGTCGCCCTTGGCGGTCAGCATGATGATCGGCACCTGGTTGTTGGCGGCGCGCAGGCGACGGCAGGCACTCATGCCATCCTCGCCGGGCAGCATCAGGTCGAGCACCACCAGGTTGAACAGTTCGCGCGACAGCAGGCGGTCCATCTGCTCGACGTTCTCCACTGCTCGCACGCGATAGCCCTGCTCGTCGAAGAACCGTTCGAGCAGACGACGCAGGCGGGCGTCGTCATCGACAATCAGGATCTTCTCGCCTTCGACCGGTTGTACTGCAGTGCTGCTCATAGAGGCTCCTTGAACGAGAGTCCGCGGCGCGATGCGCCCGGCTGAACGGCGGCATTATGGCTCAGAGGCCGTATGGACCATGCCATGTCCATTGTTAGCAGATTTTTCGCCGCAATTGGCGCACTTCCGCCTGATTCACGGTCTGACGGCGGTCAAAGACGGATGGCCTGAGCGCAGCTTTGCGTGGCTATAATGTGCCGTTTTATCGTCCGGCTCATCATGAGCGAGGCCGGTTTTAGTCGTTTCAAGGTGGATTCTTCTTTCTATGCTCAGCATCAACAACCGTATCGCCGAAGAACTGGGCGTGCGCCCCCAACAGGTCGCCGCCGCCGTCGCCCTGCTCGACGAAGGCTCCACCGTGCCGTTCATCGCCCGTTACCGCAAGGAAGTCACCGGCAGCCTCGACGATACCCAGCTGCGCAACCTGGAAGAGCGCCTGCGCTACCTGCGTGAACTCGACGATCGCCGCGCCAGCATCCTGGCCAGCATCGAGGAACAGGGCAAGCTGACCCCCGAGCTGAGCCGCGAAATCAACCTCGCCGATACCAAGACCCGCCTCGAAGACCTGTATCTGCCCTACAAGCAGAAGCGCCGCACCAAGGGCCAGATCGCCCTGGAAGCGGGCCTTGGCGAGCTGGCCGACGCGCTGTTCAATGATCCGAGCCTGACGCCGGAGAGCGAAGCGGCGCGCTTTATCGATGCCGAGAAAGGCTTCGCCGATACCAAGGCAGTGCTCGAAGGCGCCAAGTACATCCTCATGGAGCGCTTCGCCGAGGACGCCAGCCTGCTCAGCAGCCTGCGCAGCTTCCTCAAGGACAATGCCACCCTGAGCGCCCGGGTGGTCGCCGGCAAGGAAAACGAAGGCGCCAAGTTCCGCGACTACTTCGAGCATGACGAGAAGCTCAAGGGCGCACCGTCGCACCGTGCCCTGGCGATCTTCCGGGGCCGCAACGAGGGCATCCTCACTGCCAGCCTCAAGGTCGGTGAGGAGCTACCCGGCACCCTGCACCCGTGCGAGGGCATGATCGCCGAGCGCTTCGGCATCGCCAACCAGGGCCGCGCCGCCGACAGATGGCTGGCCGAAGTGGTGCGCTGGACCTGGAAGGTCAAGCTCTATACCCACCTGGAAACCGACCTGCTCGGCGAGCTGCGCGAAGGCGCGGAAGACGAGGCGATCAGCGTATTCGCCCGCAACCTGCACGACCTGCTGCTCGCCGCGCCGGCCGGCCCGCGCGCGACCCTGGGCCTCGACCCAGGCCTACGCACCGGCTGCAAGGTGGCGGTGGTCGACGCCACCGGCAAGCTGCTCGATACCGCCACCGTCTACCCGCACGCCCCGCGCAACGACTGGGACGGCACCCTCAACGTGCTGGCCAAGCTGTGCGCCAAGCACGGCGTCGACCTGATCGCCATCGGCAACGGCACCGCCAGCCGCGAGACCGACAAGCTGGCCATCGAGCTGATCAAGAAGTACCCGGGCCTGAAGATGACCAAGATCATGGTCAGCGAAGCCGGCGCCTCGGTGTACTCGGCCTCGGAACTGGCGGCCAGGGAATTCCCTGACCTCGACGTGTCGCTGCGCGGCGCGGTAAGCATCGCCCGTCGCCTGCAGGACCCGCTGGCCGAACTGGTGAAGATCGACCCGAAATCCATCGGCGTGGGCCAGTACCAGCACGATGTGTCCCAGCTCAAGCTGGCGCGCAGCCTGGACGCCGTGGTGGAAGACTGCGTGAACGCCGTGGGCGTGGACGTCAACACCGCCTCCAGCGCCCTGCTCGCGCGTATTTCCGGCCTCAACGCGACCCTGGCGCAGAACATCGTCGCCCACCGCGACGCCCACGGCGCCTTCAAGACCCGTGATGCCCTGAAGAAGGTTCCGCGCCTGGGCGACAAGACCTTCGAGCAGGCCGCCGGCTTCCTGCGCGTGATGAATGGCGACAACCCGCTGGATGCCTCCGCGGTGCACCCGGAAACCTACCCCCTGGTACAGCGCATCGCCGCCGACACCGGCCGCGACATCCGCTCGCTGATCGGCGACACGGGCTTCCTCAAACGCCTGGATCCGAAGAAATTCACCGACGAAACCTTCGGCCAGGTGACCGTCGGCGACATTCTCAGCGAGTTGGAAAAACCCGGCCGCGACCCGCGACCCGAGTTCAAGACCGCCGAGTTCCAGGAAGGCGTGGAAACCCTCAAGGACCTCGAGTTGGGGATGATCCTCGAAGGCGTGGTGACCAACGTGACCAACTTCGGCGCCTTCGTCGATATCGGCGTGCACCAGGACGGCCTGGTGCATATCTCGGCGCTGTCCGAGAAATTCATCAAGGACCCGCACGAGGCGGTCAAGGCCGGCGACGTGGTCAAGGTCAAGGTCATGGAAGTGGACATCCCACGCAACCGCATCGCCCTGTCGATGCGCATGAGCGACACCCCGGGCGAGAAGGTCGAAGGCCCTCGTGGTGGCGCCCGACAGGGTGGCGGCAAGGGTGGCCAGGCGCCGCGCAGCGAGCGTCACTCCGGCCAGGACAAACCGGCTCCGGCCAACGCCGCCATGGCTTCGCTGTTCGCCAACGCCAAACAGCTGAGGAAGTAAGCGATGAGCCAACCCGCGGACGAGATCGGCAAGAGCAGCGCCTTCGGGCGCCTGCTCGGCCTCAAGATCGTCAAGGCCGAGGCCGGCGAGGCGATCATCGCCCTGAGCATGCACGACGGCCTGCGCAACCTGCACGGCAAGCTGCACGGCGGCGCGCTGTTCTCGCTGATCGACACCGCCATGGGCCAGGCCAGCCACAGCCTGACCGATGGCGAGCCGAGCAGCGTGACCCTGGAGTGCAAGGTCAACTACATCCGTGGCGTCACAGAAGGCGACCTGAGCTGCCGCGCCTGGGTCATCCACGCCGGCCGCCGCACCCAGGTGATCGAAGCCGAAGTGCACCAGCACGACAAGCTGGTGGCCAAGGCCCAGGCCACCTTCGCCTGCCTCTAAGAACCTGTTCACGATCTGCTGCGCGTCGGCGTTCCTGCGTTAAAAACAAGCTCGGAATGCTCATCTACAGCTCGTAAACTCCGCTTCCTCGCTTGTTTTTTGCGGGGGCCCCTTGTATCGCTCTAGCTCGCGAGATCGTAAACAGGCTCTGAGCCCGCGCATCACGCGCCGTGCGGCCTCGAAAGCCGCCGGCACATGTCGCTAGAGTGCACGCACTCTTCGCCAGACGACCAACGTCAGCAATTCGCCCCTTGTAGAGTCCAGCGTCCACCCCCATATTGGGGCGACCGCTGCGTGAAGGAATGCAATCTTGAGCGACCTGTTCTCCCGCCGTCTGGCCCTGCTCGGCGAGCATGCCAACCTGTCCCTGCTCTCCCAGTGCCTGCACGGCATCGAGCGCGAATGTCTGCGCGTCGATGAAAGTGGCCGACTGGCCCTGAGCGGGCACCCGGCCGCGCTGGGTTCGGCGCTGACCAATGGGCAGATCACCACGGACTATTCCGAATCCCTGCTCGAGTTCATCACCGCCACGGCGGTGGACCCGGGCGAGACCCTGGCCGAACTCGAGCGCATCCACCGCTTCGTGTACAGCAAGCTCGACGGCGAGTACCTGTGGAGCCCGTCGATGCCGGGCCCGCTGCCTGAAGAGGAGGTCATTCCGATCGCCCGTTACGGCAGCTCGCACATCGGCCAGCTCAAGTACGTGTACCGCAAGGGCCTGGCTCTGCGTTACGGCAAGACCATGCAGTGCATCGCCGGCATCCACTATAACTTCTCCCTGCCGGAGCCGCTGTGGGCCCTGCTGCAGCAGGCCGAAGGCGACAAGCGCAGCGCCCGCGACTATCAGTCGTCGCGCTACATCGCGCTGATCCGCAACTTCCGCCGCTACAGCTGGCTGCTGATGTACCTGTTCGGCGCTTCGCCGGCGCTGGACAAGAACTTCATGCGTGGCCGCCCGCACCAGCTCCAGGAGCTGGACGCCGACACCCTGTACCTGCCCTACGCCACCAGTCTGCGCATGAGCGACCTGGGGTACCAGAGCGAAGCCCAGGCCGGACTGACGCCCTGCTACAACGACCTGGCCAGCTACACCGACAGCCTGCGCCAAGCAGTCGGCACGCCCTACCCGCCCTACGTGAACATCGGCACCAAGAAAGACGGCGAATGGCTGCAGCTCAACACCAACGTGCTGCAGATCGAAAACGAGTACTACTCCAACATCCGCCCGAAGCGCGTGACCTATAGCGGCGAGCGGCCGATCCAGGCACTGATGGCCCGTGGCGTGCAGTACGTCGAGGCGCGCTGCCTGGACATCAACCCCTTCCTGCCGATGGGCATCGACCTCGCCGAGTCGCGCTTCCTTGACGCCTTCCTGCTCTACTGCGCCCTGCAGGATAGCCCGCAACTGAGCAACGGCGAATGCGGCAACTGTTCGGACAACTTCCTCAAGGTGGTCAAGGACGGTCGTCGCCCCGGCCTGCACCTGCAGCGCCATGGCGCGCCAGTGGTCCTGCAGACCTGGGCCCACGAGCTGCTCGACGGCATCGAGGCGATTACCGAGCTGCTCGACCGCAGCCAGGGTACAGACGTCCACGGCGCGGCCCTGCTTGCCCAACGCGCCAAGGTCGACGACGCCAGCCTGACGCCGTCGGCCCAGGTACTCACCGAGCTGCAGAAAGGCGAAAGCTTTGCGGCATTCTCCCTGCGCCAGAGCAAGCGCCACGCCGAGCACTTCCGCAGCCAGCCATTGAACGCCGAGCAGCAGGCCGAATTCGAGCAGGCCGCCCGGCAGTCATTGCAGGAACAGGCCGAACTCGAAGCCCACGAGGAAGGCGATTTCGACAGTTTCGCCGCCGCCTACCAGGCCAGCATCCTCTCCCTGGCCGTGTGAAACCGGGGCCTGGCCCGCGACGACTGCGTCACAAAAAAAACCAATGGTCATAAATCCGGGACAGGTGGCCCGGCTTAGCCGAGCGGATTTGGCTAGGATGGATTGCAAGCACTCTTTGCGAATCCCTCTCATGAGCCACCGCGACAACACGCAACACTGGAGCCTGGAAAGCCTCACCAAGGCCTACCAGCAAGGCTATATGGCAGGGCTGGCCGGGCACCCCTCCGACACCCTGCCCTTTGCTGACAGCATGCCCGCTGCCGCCTGGGAAGCCGGCTGGGTCGATGGCGAAGGCCAGCGCAAGCTCAGCGCGGAAAAGCTCAGCCGCGCGCCTGACACCAAGAAGCGCGCCTGACAGTCCGGTGCTCCGCCTCTACGTAACAGCGACCTCGTTCGGCCACCCGGCAGCGGCGCTGGCCAGTTAACGCGCCGACGTGCAAAATGCTTAATTCGCTTAACTGAAGAAGCCGCCTGCCATGAGCAACACCTCCAGCCAGATGGACACCTCGACCCAGCCCAACCAGGGGGGCGATGGGTTGCCTGAAAGCTGGCTGGACACCCTGGTGGGCTACGCGCTGCGCCGTGCCCAGCTGAAAGTGTTTCAGCACCTGGTCGGCAACCTGGCCGAGCACGACCTGCGCCCGGCGCAATTCACCGCCATGGTGATCATCGACAACGAGCCGGGGCTAATGCAGGCCGACCTGGCGCGCCAGCTGGCCATCGAGCCACCGCAACTGGTGCCACTGCTCAACAAGCTGGAAAGCCGCGGCCTGGCCCAGCGCGTACGTGGCGTGCAGGACAAGCGGGCCTATGGCGTGTTTCTCACCAAGGCCGGCATCGCCCTGCTCGGCCAGCTCAAGGCCATCGCTGTGGCCAGCGACGAAGCGGCCACCGCCGCCTTGGACGAAGATGAGCGTGCGCAGTTGTTGCGGTTGTTGCATAAGGTCAATCGGTAAGATGCCTTGTGAGAGGCGGCGAGTAGCATGGTGGACCGGTAAAAGGCAGAAGCGGACATTGAGCTTCAAGCCTCAAGCTGCAAGAACAAGCTAGAGCACTGCGGACTGCTTTTAACCTGGAGCTTGCAGCTTGCAGCTTGCGGCTGCTTCCGCCACATTTTTGCCGTTTCCTCTACACGCCAAACATCGGCGAACAGAGAGCGACCGTCAAGCCAGAAACCCCAACGTCGCCCGCGCGACATTGATCCGGGCGATGCGCAAATCGCTTTCCGGCATTAGATAGCTGAAGAAGAACGTCGCGCCATCGAGCTTCTCCTGATACCAGGGATCATTCGCCAGCAGCGCATTTGCCAGGCGCGCCGAGCGCGCCCAGGCGTAGGCCAGCAGCGCCCAGCCGAGCAGGTGCAGAAAATCCCCGGCGATCCGGTACGGGAATTCGGCGTCGCCCTCGGTTTGGTTGAAGATGCCTTTCACCAAGACACGCAACTTCGCGCCCAGCGCACTCAGCTGTTCGGCATACGCGCCACCCGCCGCCGTTTCCTGCTCGAACACCGCCAGCAGCTCCTCCAGCGCCACGCCACCATCGTCCAATACCTTGCGCAGCAGCAGGTCGTTGGCCTGAATCTCGTTGCTGCCCTCGTAGATCATGGCGATACGGCTGTCGCGCAGGGTCTGCTCGATGGCGTACTCGCTGATATAGCCGTAGCCGCCAAACACCTGCAGCGCCTCGCTGGCCAGGTGAAAGCCCTGATCGGTAGAGAACGCCTTGATCACCGGCGTCAGCAGCCCGGCCAGGCGCGCCGCCTGTTGGCGCTCGGCTTCGAGCACGGCGTGCTCGGCCTGGTCGAGCAGGTGCGCGCCCCAGTAACCGATAGCGCGCAGGCCCTGGCTGACGGTACGCAAACGCAGCAGTGCCAGGCGCATGGCCGGGTGATAGTGGATCGGGTCGGCAGGCGCGGCGGCGACGCCCTCTGGGCGGCTGGGCGCGCGCATCTGCCGGCGTTCGCGGGCGTAGTCCGCGGCGTTCTGCCAGGCCGCCTCGGCATGCCCGAGCCCTTGCAGACCGACGTGCAGGCGCGCCGAGTTCATCATCACGAACAGCGCCGCCAGGCCGCGATTCGCCTCGCCGATCAGCCAGCCCTGGGCGCCGTCGAAACTCAGCGAGCAAGTGGCGCTGCCCTTGATGCCCATCTTGTGTTCGATGCCGTCGCAACGCACGGCGTTGCGCCTGCCGTCGTCCAGCCGTTTGGGCACCAGGAACAGGGAGATGCCGCGGGTGCCCGCCGGCGCCTCCGGCAGGCGCGCGAGCACCAGGTGCAGGATGCCGTCGGTCAGGTCGTGCTCGCCGCCGGAAATCAACAGCTTGCTGCCGGAGAGGCGATAAGTGCCGTCGTCCTGGGGTTCGGCGCGGCAACGCAACAGGCCCACATCGCTGCCGGCCTGGGGTTCGGTCAGGCACATGGTGGGCAGGCTTTCACCGCTGACGATGGCCGGCAGGTAGCGCTCCTTGAGTGGCTGCGGGGCATGAGCCTGCAGGCACAGGTAAGCACCGTGAGCGATGCCGGTATACATCGCCCAGGCATGATTGCTGGCGTAGAGCATTTCCTGCAGCGCCGCGTCCAGCAGCTGTGGCAGGCCCTGGCCGCCGTGCTCGGGAGCGCAGGCCAGCGCGGGCCAGCCGCCTTCCATAAAGGCGCGATAGGCGGCGGCGAAACCCTCTGGTGTGCTGACCTCGCCGTCCTGCCAGCGGCAGCCCTGCCGATCCCCGCTGGCATTCAGCGGCGCCAACACACCGGAACTGAAGCGCGCGGCTTCCTCCAACACCTGCAAGGCCAGGGGCAGATCGACCTCGGCGAAAGCCGGCAACTCAGACCAGGCTGCAGGCGCCTGCAGCCAGTGTTCGAGGACGAAACGCATATCGCGCAGCGGCGCCTGGTACTGCCACATGATGAACCTCGCAAGGGTAGAGACGTCAGGCGCGATAGCCTGGGTTTTCGATCAGCAGCGCCATGCCCTGCCCACCACCGATGCAGGCCGCGGCAATGCCGTAGCGCCGATTGGCGTCGCGCAGTTGCCGCGCCAGGGTCATCACCAGGCGCAGGCCGGTAGCCGCCAGTGGATGACCGAGGGCGATGGAGCCGCCGCGCTGGTTCAGGCGCGCAGGATCCAGTTCCAGCGCCTGGCTGACCGCCAGCACCTGAGCGCTCTGGGCCTCGTTGATTTCCAGCAGGCCGATCTCATCGAGCCCCAGGCCGCTGCGCTGCAGCAACAACCGAATGGCCGGTGCGGGACCGATGCCCATGATCTCTGGTGGCACGCCAACCACGCTGGAGGCACGCAGCAGCGCCAGGGGCGAGCGCGTGCAGTCGGCGGCTCGACCGACCAGCGCCGCTGCCGCGCCATCGACCACCGCGCAGCTGTTGCCGGCGGTTTGCACGCCGCCGGGGTGAATGGCGTTCAGGCGCGCCAGCGCCTCGGCATCGGTGGGCCGCGGGTGGCTGTCCTGCGCCACCTCGGCTACCCGCCTGGACAGTTCGATGCTGCGGGCCTGGTAGCCGCCCAGTTCGAAGCGTTCATTGCCGACGGCAACGATCTCCTCGGCCAGCCAGCCGCTGTCGCGGGCCTGCAGGGCGCGCTGGTGGCTGCCAAGGGCATAGGCGTCCACCTGCTCGCGGCTGATGCCGTGTTCAACGGCCAGGCGCTCGGCGGTAGCGATCATGTCCACCCCCGGCGCCGGATCCAGCAGGGCTTCCCAGAGAAAATCCTTGAAGCCGACCGGCGCGCCGAGGCGAAAGCCCGCCCGGTGTTCATAGCTGGCAATCGGGTTGCGCGACATCGACTCGCTGCCCACGCACAGCGCCAGCTGCCCGCCAGACTGCAGATGCATGGCACCCTGGCGCAGCAACTCCAGGCCGGTACCGCAGATGCGCTGCACCGCCAGCGCCGGCACCTGCTGCGGCACGCCGCAGTACAGGCCGATATGCCGCGGCAGCAGGTAGGCATCGAAGCTGGCCTGGGCCATGGAGCCGGCCAGTACGCTGTCCACGGCTGCCGGGTCGAGCCCGGCGCGGGCCAGCACGGCGCGGCCGACCTTGATGCCCAGGTCGATGGGCGAGACCTGGGCCAGCGGCCCGTTCAGATCGCTCCAGGGCGTGCGCAGTGCCTCGATGACGGCGACATCCGCGAAGCTGCTGTACTGGCCGCCACTCACGCGTTTTTCTCGGCGCGCAGGATCGACTCGTCATGGCCGCGGTACAGCCCTTCGACCTGCTCGGCGCGCCACTGCAGCACGGCACGCTGGTTGATCGAGCCCTTGTCGGTGATCTCGCCGCGGTCGATGGACGGCGCCTGGCTCATCAGGGCGATCCATTCCAGCCGCGTGGCATTGCCGGTGGCGTCGCGATTGAGGCGCTGCAGCCAGTCGGCGAACCAGCCACGTACCGGGGCGCTGGCCAGCATCTCGGCGTCGCTGGCCTCCGCCGCCAGCCCGGCCAACTGCCGACATTCGTAGAGGCGCGGGAATACCAGCAGCCCCAGGCATTCACGGTCCGGCGCGGCGACCACCACGTCCTGCACATAGGGCGAGCCTTCGAGCACCGCGCGGTTGCGCAGCGGGCCGACGCTGACGAACACCCCGGACGACAGCTTGAAGTCCTCGGCGATGCGCCCGTCGAACATCAGGCCCAATTGGGGATCGTTCGGGTCGGCCAGTTTGAGGGCGTCGCCGGAGCAGTAGAAGCCGTCCTCGTCGAACACCGCGGCGCTCTGCTCGGGCGCGCGCCAGTAGCCGGGCATGATGTGCGGGCCGCGGAAGCGCCCTTCCAGCTTGCCGTCGACCGGTACCAGGCGCACTTCGCAACCCGGCGCCGGCAGGCCGACGTAGCCGGCCATGGACAGCGGCCCGGTGGTGAAGGTGCAGGACGGCGATGCCTCGGTCATGCCCAGCCCGGCCATCATGCGGATGCGCTCGCCACAATGCTGCTCGGCGATGCGGTCGAGGCGATCCCAGATACTCTGGGACAGCCCGGCGGCGGCGAAGAAGAACAGCTTGATGCGCGCGAAGAAGCTTTCGCGCAGCGTCGCGTCCTGCTCCAGGGCGTTGACCAGCTCCTCCCAGCCCTTGGGCACGGTCAGGTAGGCGGTCGGCGAAATCTCGCCCAGGTTGCGCAGGGTCTCGGCCATGCCCTGGGGCGTCGGCTTGCCGTCGTCGAGGTAGAAGGTGCCGCCGTTGTACAGCACGATGCCCAGGTTGTGGCTGCCGCCAAAGGTGTGGTTCCACGGCAGCCAGTCGACCAGCACCGGCGGCTCTTCGCCGAATACCGGGAAGGTCTGCAGCAGCATCTGCTGGTTGGCGCAGAGCATGCGCTGGGTGGTGATCACCGCCTTGGGCAACTTGGTCGAACCGGAGGTGAACAGGAACTTGGCGATGGTATCGGGGCCGGTGGCGGCGAAGGCGGCTTGCGCCTCGGCGCCACCGGGTTCTGCCAGCAGGCTGGCGAAATCGAGGTTGCGCCGGCCCGCCACTTCACCGTGCACGGTGATCACCGGCACCTCGGCGGCCATCACCGCGTCGATGGCGCGCTGGTAGGGCGCGGCGTTGTCGACGAACAGCAGGCCAGGCTGCAGCAAGTCGCAGACATGGCGCAGCTTGGCGTAGTCCTGGGAGAGCAGCGAATAGGCCGGCGATACCGGGCAGTAGGGAATGCCTGCGTACAGGGCGCCAAGGGCCATCTGCAGGTGCGGCAGGCCGTTGCCGGAAAGAATCGCCAGGGGCCGCTCGGCGCTCAGGCCGAAGCCGAGCAGGCGTTGGGCGATGGCCCGCACCGCCTCGAGCATCCCGGCATAACTGGTGTGCTGCCACTCGCCGTTCTCGCCGCGCACGGCCAGGAAGGTCTGCTGCCCACGCACCTCGGCCCAGTGCACCAGGCGATCGAGCAAGCGCTCGGGCAATGGCGCCAGCGGTTCCAGCGAGCGCATGTGCAACACGCCCTGACGTTCGCTGACCTCAACGGCCGGGCGGCCGATGGACACCTGGCGATAACGCGGTCCGGTATCGGAGTTCACTTTGCTTCTCCACGCGGGCGACTCGGGTCGCCACTATTGTTCTTGTCGGGGCGCCGTGATCGCCCCTCGCAAGAGGCGACCGGCACACGCAGGAATGCAGCAATGGTTTGACTAGATCGGGTAGTGCCGCGGGCCGTTCTGCAGGGTCACCCAGCGCAACTGGGTGAATTGCTCGATGGCCGACTTGCCGCCAAAGCTGCCGTAACCACTGGCCTTGACGCCGCCGAAGGGCATCTGCGCCTCGTCGTGTACGGTCGGCCCGTTGATATGGCAGATCCCCGACTCGACCCGCTGGGCCAACGCCAGCGCGCGGCTGGTGTCGCGGCTGAAGATCGCCGCCGACAGGCCGAACTCGGAGTCGTTGGCCAGGCGCAGCAGTTCTTCGTCACCGCTACCGCGCAGCACCACCGCCACCGGCCCAAAGGACTCCTCGGCGTACAGGCGCATGGCCGGGGTGACGTTGTCGAGCAGGGTCGCCTGCATGATGCTGCCTTCGACCTGGCCACCGGCGACCAGCCGCGCGCCCTTGCCGACGGCGTCGTCGATCAGGGCCCTGATGCGCTCGCCCGCCGAGGTGTCGACCAGCGAGCCGAGCACCGAGGCGCTGTCGGCCGGGTTGCCGGCGCGCAGGGTGGCGATCTTCGCCGCCAGCTTGGCGACGAAGGCATCGGCCACCTTGCTGTCGACCACCAGGCGCTCGGTGGACATGCAGATCTGCCCCTGGTTGAAGAAGGCACCGAACGCCGCGGCTTCGACGGCGGCGTCCAGGTCGGCATCGTCGAGCACCAGCAGCGGCGCCTTGCCGCCCAGCTCCAGCAGCGCCGGCTTGAGATGGCGAGCCGACAGTTCGCCGACGATGCGCCCGACCTTGGTCGAGCCGGTGAAGTTGACCCGCCGTACCACCGGGTTGGCGATCAGCCGCTCGACGATCGCCGCCGCGTCGGCCGGGGCGTTGCTGATCACGTTGACCACGCCGTCACCCAGGCCCGCATCCTGCAGCACCTGGCCGATCAGCCGGTGTACCGCGGGGCTCAGCTCGGACGCCTTGAGCACCACGGTGTTGCCACAGGCCAGCGGCATGGCGATGGCGCGGGTGGCGAGAATCACCGGGGCGTTCCATGGCGCGATGCCGAGCACCACGCCGCAGGGCTGACGCAACGCCATGGCGAAACTGCCTGGCACGTCGGACGGAATCACCTCGCCATGGATCTGGGTGGTCAGCGACGCCGCCTCGCGCAGCATGTTGGACGCCAGGTGCACGTTGAAGCCGTACCAGTTGGCCATCGCCCCGGTTTCCCCGGCAGCGGCGATGAATTCGCCGGCGCGTGCCTGCATCTCCCCGGCAGCCTTGAGCAGGCGTGTACGCCGCTCGTTGGGCGCCAGCGCGGCCCAGGCGGTAAACGCGGCCTGGGCGGCGGCCACTGCGGCATCGGCATCTTCCAGGGTGGCGGCGGCGACCCGCGACACCACCTCGCCGGTTACCGGGTTGTGGCGTTCGAAGGTTCGTCCATCACGGGCGGGGCACGACTGGCCACCGATCAGCAGGGGCACGTCCAGCATGATGATTCCTCATTGTTGTCGTTGTAGGAAACGCTCGCCGCGTCGTGGCGCACGCCGCACGACAGGGCCAGGCGATCAGCGCTTGTAGGCCTGCAGACCGGGCTTGATGGTCTTGTCGTCGAGGAACTGCTTCATGCCCTGCTCGCGACCGCCCTCTTCGTCGAGCAGGCGCGACTGGTCGAGCTTGGCGTACAGGTAATCCTCGTTCTGCTCCCAGGTCAGCTCGCGGCAACGCTTGAAGCCATGCTTGGCGGCACGCAGCACCACCGGGTTCTTTTCCAGCAGGTTGCGCGCCAGTTCCAGGGTGGTTTCGCGCAGCTGCGCCAGGGGCACGCTTTCGTTGACCAGGCCCATCTCGGCGGCTTTCTTACCGTCGAAGGTCTTGCCGGTCATGATGTAGTACAGCGACTGGCGGTGGCCCACGGTGTCGGCCATGGCCTTGCTGACCAGGTTGCCCGGCGGGATGCCCCAGTTGATTTCGGAGAGGCCGAAGGTGGCTTCGTCAGCGCAGATCGCCAGGTCACAGGCCACCAGCGGACTGAAGCCGCCGCCGAAGCACCAGCCGTTGACCATGGCGATGGTCGGCTTGGCGTACATGCGCAGCAGTTTCCACTGCCATTGCGAGGCTTCGCGGCGGATCTTCTCCTGGAGGATCTCCGGGCCGGCATCCACTTCGCGGAAGTATTCCTTGAGGTCCATGCCCGCAGTCCACGACTCGCCGGCGCCGGTCAGCACCAGTACCCGGGCCTCGGCGTCCTGCTCCAGCACCTCGAGGATCTCGACCATCTCGCGGTTGAGGGTCGGGCTCATGGCATTGCGTTTTTCCGGACGGTTGAGGGTGACCCAGGCGATGCCTTCTTCGACATCGACCTTGACGGTGTGCCAGCGGCCTTCGTACTTGCTCATGGGGTGTGCTCTTGTTTTGGTTGTCGATGAACAGAAGCTAATCCTGAAAAATAGTTATGTCAATTAACTATTAATTAAAATCACCATCTCTGCCGAATTCGGACATTCGCCTGGCAGAGCCGCCCATTCGCAGGCCGAATAACCTCGAACAGTTCACGCTGCCGCTTCGCTATAGCCAAAGGCTTACACGCCGGTGCGCCGGTTCGCTCTGGTGGCACCCCGACCCACGCCGTAATCTATACCCATACCTGCAGCACAGGACGTGCTCAGGGTCATGGATGACGTGACCATAGCCAGGATGGCAGCCGACAGGACGTTGGCATTGGTCAGTAAAAGCCCGCTTCGGCGGGTTTTTTATTGCCTGTGGAAAAAGTGCGGCAGCGCAACACAGGGTCACTTCCGCCCATACCCTTTGCAGGCTGACGCGACGGCTTGGCGCTTGCCGGGCCTTCAGGCGCGTCAACCTGCTTGTCGGCTCAGCCTCGCTACCGGAATGTGCTCGAGGCTGGCGGCGCCTCGACAGCGCGTCGCCGACTCATGCCAAGTACCACCAGCGCCGCGATCACCAGCCCTGGCGATGCCGCCAGCAACACGCCCGTGGTGCCGGCCCCTGCGGCGAGAATCTGCCCGGCCGCCAGGGGGCCGGAGACCGAGCCCAGGCGCCCGATCGCCACCGCTGCACCTACGCCGGTAGCCCGTACCGAGGTGGGGTACGCTGGAGGCGCCAGTGCGTAAAGCACCAGTTGCGCGGCAATGATGAACAAACCTGCCGCGAAACCGGCAATCGCCATGGCCAGCATGCCCGAGGCGAAACCCAGGCCGGCCAACGAGGCCAGCACACCACCATAGGCGAACAGCACTACCCCGGTGCGCCCGCGACGATCCAGCAGCAGCCCGCCAAGCAGCGAGCCGATGGCGCCGCCGATGTTGAAGAGCATCTGGATGGTGCCGGCCTGGGGCTTGCTGAAACCCTGTTCGAGCAGCAGCGATGGCAGCCAGTTGAGCAGCATGTACATCACCGTGAGGGTGAAGAAATAGCTGACCCACAGCGCCAGCGTGGCGCTCGCCCGGCCACCACCGAACAAGGCCTGCACGGTGGATTCGCGTAGCGGCGCAGCGTCCTGATGCTGCTCGCGAAAGTCCCGCGACTCGGGCAGCGCGAAGATCAGCAGCGGCGCGATCAGCAATGGCGCCACGCCACCGACGATAAACACCATCTGCCAGCTCTCACCACCAAGCATGCCCACTACCGCCGCGATGGCGCCGCCCAGCGGCACCCCGCAGTACATGATGCTGATGGCCGTGCCACGGCGCCGCTCCTCGACCGCCTCGGCGCACAGGGCGATCAGGTTCGGCAAGGCGGCGCCAAGGCCCAGGCCGGTCATGAAGCGCGCCAACAGCAGGCCGTTGACGCTGGCGACAAAGGCGGTCCACAACGAGAAGATGCCGAAAAGAATCACCGCGCCGATCAGCACGCGCTTGCGGCCGATGCGGTCGGCCAGCCAGCCGCCGAAGAACGCCCCGGGCAGCAGCCCGATGATGCTGGCGCTGAACATCCAGCCCATCATTTTCTGATCCAGCTCGAACGCCTGGCGAATGCCCGCCGCGGCAATGCCCGCCGATTGCAGATCCAGGCCTTCGATGAGCGCAACGATGAAACACAGCGTGACGGTCAGCGTCGAGCGACGCGATGACGTATCCATGGGGAAACCCTCGATTTTATTGTTGTTGTCGTCGCCCGCGACAAACCGCCCTGCGAGCCCTGAAAAGATTAACAAAGATAATGAATAACGAAAGTAATTCAGCCCTGAACATCAATTTGGGGATAATCGAAACGTATCAATCACTTAGCTAAATAATTTTGTTAATACCTAAAATAATTAATGTTTTTAACGTTCGATTATCGAACAATGCGCATTGACCGCTCGCCATTGCCTTTCCATTCTCGCCCCACTGCAACGCAAACAGCGCTGCATCACCGCCCGCATCGGCGGGGCCAAGAACAACAATAAAAGGACAATGACATGCACACCCATAGGGCGCTCGATTCCATTTACTTTCGCCGCAGCTCATTGGCCGGCCTGCTGCTGGCTCCCGGCCTGCTGGCCGGCCATGCCCTGGCCGACGGCTTCGTCGAAGACAGCAGCGCCAAGCTGACCACCCGCAACTACTACATGGATCGCGACTACAAGGACGACGGTGCCAAGTCGGCAGCCCGCGAATGGGCCCAGGGCTTCATTCTCAAGCTGGAGTCGGGCTATACGCCGGGCGCCGTCGGGTTCGGCCTGGACGTCACCGGCCTGCTGGGCGTCAAGCTGGATTCCTCACCAGGGCGCAGCGGCACCGAACTGCTGCCGGTTTCCGCGAGCAGCGGGCGGGCCGCCGATGAGTATTCGCGCCTGGCGCCGACCGCCAAGATCCGCGCCGGCAAGAGCGTGCTGAAGGTCGGCGAAGTTTCGCCGTTCCTGCCCTCCATCGTCGCCAGCCCGGCGCGACTGCTGCCCCAGAGTTTCCGTGGCGCCTACCTGCAGTCCATGGACATCGAGGATCTGAGCCTGAATGCGGGTTATCTCGACCGCATCAACCGCCGCGACTCCAGCAACTACCAGGCGATGACGGTGGCCTCGCCGAACCGACGTTTCAACCCAGCGGCAGAAAGCTCACACGCGGCCTTCTTCGGTGGCGACTATCAGCTCGGCAAGGGCCTGAAGCTGCGCGCCTACCACACCACGGTCGCCGACCTGTATCGCCAGGAATACTTCGGCCTGCTGCACGAGCTGCCGGTCGGCCCCGGCATGTTTAGCACCGACTTGCGCGCCTTCATCAGCAACGAGGATGGCAGTGCTCGTGCCGGCAAGGTGGATAACCGCAACCTCGCCGCGCAGTTCGCCTACAGCCTCGACGGCCATCGTTTCACCCTGGGCTACATGCATCAGAGCGGCGACACGGCCAAGCCCTACATCTCCGGCACCGAGTCGATGGTGATCAGCGAA
Source organism: Pseudomonas argentinensis (assembly GCF_001839655.2). Lineage (NCBI taxonomy): Bacteria > Pseudomonadati > Pseudomonadota > Gammaproteobacteria > Pseudomonadales > Pseudomonadaceae > Phytopseudomonas > Phytopseudomonas argentinensis. The sequence continues at coordinate 1,075,557 of NZ_CP056087.1, read as the reverse complement.
ATGGCCATGAGCTCGGACTTCCTCAACCCCAAGGAGCGCACCTGGCAGGCGATCTACGATTACGACTTCGCCGCTGCCGGCGTGCCCGGCCTGAAGACGCGCCTGCGTTACCTGCGTGGCGACAACATCGAACTGCCGACACTGGGCGGCGCCGACCTCAAGGAGCGCGAGCTGCAGATGGAGATCGGTTACGTGATCCAGAGCGGCACCTTCAAGGGCGTCGGCCTGAAGGCCCGGCATTCGATCTATCGCAATGACTTCGCCGCCGGCGCAGCCTTCCGCGACGAGAATCAGACTCGCCTGCACATCGACTACACCCTGGCGCTCTGGTGAAGGAGCGGGCGCGAGGCAGTTGCCTCGCGCCCTTGTCGGCTCAGGCCTGAGCCGGCGTCATCTGCTGCGGCTTCTGCGCCGGCAGCAAGGTCAGCAGCAGCAGCGCTGCGGCGATGAACACCAGGGCGAACCAGGTGTACAGCTGCAGCGGCTGCCAGCCGTCATCGAGCATCAAACCGGCCACGGTCGGCGACAGAATCGCCCCGCCGCGACCGACACCGATCGCCCAGCCCACTCCGGTGGCACGCACCGATGCGCCGTAGATCAATGGCGACAGCGCATACAGGCCGGTGACGCAGCCGTTGGAAAACAGCCCGATCAGCAGGCCCATGCCCAGCGCCGCGGTGAACGACGAGCCGAGGCCGGTGAACACCACCAGCAGCACGGCGGTGATCAGCATGAAGCCGGCCAGCACCCGTGCCAGGGAAAAGCGCGCTGACAACAGCCCCAGCAGTGCCGCGCCAAAAATGCCGCCGATGCTCAGCAACACGCCGCCGGTGACGCCCTGCTGCACCGACAGGCCGGACTGGGTGAGCAGCTTGGGCGTCCAGCTCATGATGAAGTAGAAGCCGAACATCACCAGGAAGAACAACACCCAGATCAGCAGAGTGCTGCGCCGCTGCTCGGGGTCGAACAGCCGCGCGAAGGATCCGCTGCCGCCATGCCCTTCTACCGCCATCGTCGGTAGTGCAGCCAGGCTCGGCTGGCCCAGTTTCCCGGCCAGCCGATTGACCTGCACCAGCGCCTTGGCCGGCTGCTTGCAAAGCAGGAAATCCAGGGACTCGGGCAACCACAGCAGCACCGGCACGATGGCCACGAAGGTCATCAGGCCGCCGGCAAAGAACACCGAGCGCCAGCCCCAGTGCGACAGCAACCACACCGCCAGCAGGCCGCCAAGCGTGGCGCCCAGGGCATAGCCGGTGGATTGCAGGCTGACCGCCAGGCCGCGCCAGCGCTTGCAGGCGTACTCGCTGGCGATCACGTTGCTGCTGGCCAGGATGCCACCGATGCCCAGGCCGGTCAGGCCGCGCAGCAGTGCCAGCTGGGTGGGCGTCTGGCTGAGTGCCGAAAGCAGCATGCCGGTGCCGGAAATCACCAGGCACAGCAGGATCAGCGGGCGCCGGCCGAGGCGATCCGCCCAGGGCGCGATGAACAGTGAACCGGCCGCCATGCCGAGCAACCCGGCACTGAGCAGCATGCCGATTTGCGCGCCGCCCAACGACCAGTCCGCGGCGACTGACGAGGCCGTGAAGGCCATCACCAGCACATCGAAGCCGTCGATCATGTTGAGCACGATACATACGCCGATGGCCACCCACTGAAAGCCGCGCATCGGCCCGTGGTCGACGACTTGGCGGAGATCGCTCATCGCGCACCTCCTGCCGCCGCAACGGACGATAAGCAAAGGGGCATGCTGCCATTGGCAGCTAACGGAGCTAAGCAAAGGTTCATCGGCGCAGATCCTGGATTGTTTTTATGGGAAAAGCCGCGGCCAACCTTGCAGAAGTGGATCCAATATTCAATCCACGCAAGCGGAGCCGGAACCGCCCCCTTTAGGGTTCGACCCGGACCAAGTCCCGCCGTACGCGGGCTCGCGCAAACAGCTGGGGCCTAAAGAATGCGTTCGCTGATCGGACAGTTTCTTTTGTTAACTATTTTCCTGGCAAGGCATTGACATTAGCCTGATTAAAAACCAACCATTGGATCCAATAACACCAACAATAACCGAGGTTGTCATGTACCCGAAAAATGCCTGGTATGTAGCCTGCACCCCTGACGAAATTGCCGAGAAGCCTTTGGGCCGGCAGATCTGCGGGGAAAAGATCGTCTTTTACCGCGGCGCCGAGGGCCGGGTGGTAGCCCTCGAGGATTTCTGCCCGCACCGCGGCGCACCGCTGTCGCTCGGCTACGTCGAGAACGGCAACCTGATCTGTGGCTACCACGGCCTGGAAATGGGCTGCGAGGGCAACACCGTGTCGATGCCAGGCCAGCGCGTGCGCGGCTTCCCCGGCATCCGCTCATTCGCCGCGGTGGAGCGCTATGGCTTCATCTGGGTGTGGACCGGCGATCAGGCCCTGGCCGACCCGGCGACCATCCACCATCTGGAATGGGCGGAAAACCCCGAGTGGGCTTACGGCGGCGGGTTGTTTCACATCAACTGCGATTACCGGCTGATGATCGACAACCTGATGGACCTGACCCACGAAACCTATGTGCATGCCTCCAGCATCGGCCAGAAGGAGATCGACGAAGCGCCGCCGGTCACCAAGGTCGAAGGCGACGAGGTGATCACCAGCCGCCATATGGAAAACATCATGGCGCCGCCCTTCTGGCGCATGGCGCTGCGCGGCAATGGCCTGGCCGACGACGTGCCAGTGGACCGCTGGCAGATCTGCCGCTTCAACCCGCCCAGCCACGTGATGATCGAAGTGGGCGTGGCCCATGCTGGTCATGGCGGCTACGAGGCGCCGGCCGATGTGAAGGCGGCGAGCATCGTGGTCGACTTCATCACCCCGGAAAGCGAGACGTCGATCTGGTACTTCTGGGGCATGGCGCGCAGCTTCAAGCCCGAGGATCAGGCACTCACCGACAGCATTCGCGAAGGCCAGGGCAAGATCTTCAGCGAAGACCTGGAGATGCTCGAGCGCCAGCAGCGCAACCTGCTCTGGCAGCCCGAGCGCGGGCTGCTCAAGCTCAATATCGATGCCGGCGGCGTGCAGTCGCGGCGCATCATCGACCGCCTGCTTGCCGACGAGCAGGCCCTCGCCGCCCAGAGAATCGACGTCCGCCAGGTCGGCTGACCCTTGCCCGTCGCGCGCCACAGGGTGGCGCGCGCAAGCCTTCAAGAGAGCGCCACCATGATCGACGTCATCGTCACCGCCATCGAGCCCCAGGCCCAGGACATTCTCAGCTTCGACCTGGCCCGCGCCGACGGCGAACCGCTGCCCGCCTTCAGCGCCGGCGCCCATATCGACGTGCACCTGCCGGATGGCCTGATCCGCCAGTATTCGCTGTGCAACCACCCCGAGGAGCGGCACCGCTACCAGATCGCCGTGTTGCGCAGCGCCGATTCGCGCGGCGGCTCCAGCGCCATGCACGGTCTCAAGCAGGGCGTCGGGCTGAGCATCAGCGAGCCGCGCAACCTGTTTCCCTTGCAGCACGACGCCAGGCGCCATCTGCTGATGGCCGGCGGCATCGGTATCACGCCGATCCTGTGCATGGCCGAGCGCCTGAGCCACACCGGCGGCAATTTCAGCCTGCACTATTTCGCCCGTTCGGCTCGCCAGGCGGCGTTCGTCGAACGCCTGCGCCAGTCGCCCTTCGCCGACCGCGTGCACCTGCACTTCGACGACGGCGAGCCGAGCAAGCGCCCGGACACCGCCACGCTGATCGGAGCGGCGGAGCCGCACACGCACTTGTACGTATGCGGTCCGGGCGGCTTCATGGAGCACGTGCTGGACAGCGCCCGCGGGCTGGGCTGGGCGAACGACAACCTGCACCGCGAGTACTTCAGCGCCGGGGCCGACGAGCAGCCGAAAAGCGGTTTCGAGATTCAGCTGGCCAGCAGCGGCGACGTGCTGCAGGTGCCGGAAGGCGTCAGCGTGGTGGAGGTGTTGCGCGGCGTCGGCGTGGAGATTCCGGTGTCCTGCGAGCAGGGCATCTGCGGCACCTGCCTGACCCGGGTGCTGGACGGTGAGCCGGACCACCGCGACCTGTTTCTTAGCGAGGATGAGCAGGCCGCCAACGACCAGTTCACGCCCTGCTGCTCACGGGCGAAAAGCCCACGGCTGGTGCTGGATATCTGATCCCTGCCGGCAGCGATGGTGGGCTGAAGTCCACCCTACACCAACCACCACCTGTAGGGTGGGCTTCAGCCCACCAAATCGAATGCACGACTCCATCCTAAGGTGATTAACCAACATTGAGCTGGCGGGCCATCACCAGAGTGCGCTCGTCGCCTTCGACGACTTCACGCACAACGGCATAGCCAAGCGCCTTATAGAACGGCACCGCCGTCAGCGAGGCAGGCACCCGCAATTGCTGGATGCCAGCAGTGCGAGCCAGGCCTTCGACATGCCTCATCAGCACCCGACCCACCCCTCGGCCCTGCAACTCGGGCAGCACGAATACCGACCTCACTACATCGCCCGCCAGGCTCGCGGTGGCGATCACCCGTGCAGCGTCGAGCGCCACGAACACCTGCCGCGACGCCATCAGTCCACGCACGCCGGCAACATCGAAGTTGGCGGCCACCCGGTCGATCACCTCAGGTGAATAATCCCCGGCATTGCTGAGCCGCAGGGTCTGCACGATAAGCCCACTGATCGCCTCGGCATCGCTGTCGAGTGCACGACGAATCCGCGCTTCAGCCATGGCGCAGGATGGTCATCGCCGCCTCGCCTGCTTCACTCTGCATCGCCCGGGCGTAGCGCAGGGTGGCATTGGCGTGCTCGCGCATGATGTTTTCGGCGCGCGCGCCCTGGCCATTGACCAGGGCGTCGTAGACGGCGTGATGCTGCATATGGGCGAAGCTGAAGCGCCGGTACTCGCGGGGCATGTCGTTACCGTCCACGGCCAGGGAGCTGACCGAGGCGAACGGCAGGTGGTCGTTACGCGACAGGGCCACGGCGATGGCGCTGTTGCCGCTGGCCTCGATGATCGCCTGGTGAAAGCGCTTGTTGAGGTCGTGATAGCTCTCCAGCTCTTCCATCACCACATGGCCTTTTTCGAACAGCCGATCGCCCTCCACCAGGCAGGCGTGCAGGCGCTGACGGATGTCCTCACTGAGGCCGCGCTCGGCGGCCTGCCGAGCGGCCAGGCCCTCGAGTACACCGCGTACTTCCACGGCGCCGGCGATATCGGCGTCGGTCACCGCACGCACCGTGTAGCCACGGCCCGGCGCCTTGCACAGCAAGCCTTCCTGTTCGAGGGTGCGAAAGGCAATGCGAATCGGCGTGCGTGACACCTGCAGCCGCTCGGCGGTAGGGATTTCCGCGATGCGCTCGCCGGCCGCCAGCTCGCCCGAGGCGATCATCTGCCGCAACGCCGCCAGTACCCGCTGTCCGGATTTGTACATCACGCCCTCGCCGCCCTTCTGAACTGTCTAATCATACCGCCCGCCAGCGGCGCAGTGCCCAACCGGCGAGCAGCGCAGACACCACCTCGAAGAGCATTGCCCACAGGTTGAAGGTCTGTTGCGCGCCGCCATCGAGCCACAGGCCGGCGATACGGCCCAGCGCCAGGCTGCTGTAGAGCACCAGCAGCAGCGTCAGGGCCGGCCGGGTCAGCTCATGCCGCGCTAACGCCAGACTCAGAAACACCGACAGACCGATCTGCAGGGCACCGTAATAGGCGCGTACATCGGTCACCGCAGCGGACTCCATCAGCAGCATGCCGCTGACCGCGCCCATTTCCTGCGGTCGCAGAAAATAGGCGATGCCGAAGCCGGCGAGCAGCAGCACTTGCACGACGAGAAAGATACGGGCGTAAAGCATGGCGCAGTCCTCCTGGGCTCGTGGGCAGAGCATAGGCCAGTCAGCGCTGCTGCCGGAAGGCACTGGGCGTCTGGCCGGTCAGGCGCTTGAAGAAACGCGAGAAATACGCCGGCTCGGAAAACTGCAGCGCATCGGCGATCTGGCTCAGGGTCATCGACGAGTACACCAGCAGGCGCTTGGCCTCCAGCAACTGGCGCTGATGCACCAGGGCCTGGGCGCTCTGCCCGGCGTAGCGGCGGGTCATGCTGTTGAGGTGCGCGGTGGTGATGCCCAGGCGCCGGGCGTATTCCTCGACCGACAACTGCTCGCGAAAATGCTGCTCAACCAGGCGATTGAACGCCGCCAGGTGCTGCTCGCCGCGCACCGGGCGATCGGCCGCCTGGCGCCCCAGCACCTGACGGCCAAGCCACACGGCCAACACGCCGACCAGAGACTGCAGCAGCAGGTTGCGGGCGGGGGCGCTCTGCCCGTATTCCCGGTCGATGGCATCGAACAGCCTGTCCAGATGGTCCTGGTCAGCACCCACCGGGTACAGCGCCGGTGCGCTGAACACCGGATGCTGGGCGCCCAGGTGCGTCTCCAACTGGGCCACCAGTGGCGCCGCCAGGGTCAGCACGTAGCCGTCGACGTCATCGCAAAACTGGAAGCCGTGCACGCATAGCGGCGGCAGCACCTGCAGCGCCGCGTCGTCGATGCGCGACTGCACGCCCTCCACCTCGATCAGCGCCCAACCGCTGCGCAGGTACAGGAGCTGCAGCAGATCCGGATGGCGATGGGGCTCGATCACCCAGTCGTGCAGGCGGCTGCGCTTGGGAATCGACTCGCAGTGCAGCAAGTCGGGCGTCGGCCACTCCAGGGCATCGCCATACAACTTGAACACCGGTACGCCGATCTGCGGCTGGCTCATGGACGCTCCCGAAAAGTGGCCGATAGGCGAACGAAGTTTATGAAAGTCCAAGTAAACGACGTGAATTTGCCTTATCCGCCGAACAACGCCAATCAAAAATACAAGCACAAAGGTCCACACAACACTATCGAGGACACCATGAAAACCTCCGTCGCCATCATCGGGGCCGGCCCGTCCGGCCTGCTGCTCGGCCAATTGCTGCACAACGCCGGCATCGACACCGTCATTCTCGAACGCCAGAGCCCGGACTACGTGCTCGGTCGCATCCGCGCCGGCGTGCTCGAACAGGGCATGGTCGACCTGCTGCGTGAAGCCGGCGTCGCCGCGCGCATGGATCGCGAGGGGCTGGTACACGACGGTTTCGAGCTGGCCTTCGACGGTCGCCGCGCGCGCATCGACCTCAAGGGCCTGACCGGCGGCAAGACGGTGATGATCTACGGCCAGACCGAGGTCACCCGCGACCTGATGGAGGCCCGTGCGGCGAGTGGCGCTCTGACCCACTACGAGGTCAGCGATGTGCAGCTGCACGACCTCAAGGATGGCGCGCCCCATGTCACCTACCAGAAGGACGGCCAGGCCCACCGCCTGGACTGCGACTACATCGCCGGTTGCGACGGCTACCATGGCGTATCGCGGCAATCGATTCCCGCCGAAACCCTCAAGGTGTTCGAGCGGGTCTACCCGTTCGGCTGGCTTGGCGTGCTGGCCGATACCCCGCCGGTGGCCGAAGAACTGATCTACGCCAGCCACCCGCGCGGCTTCGCCCTGTGCAGCATGCGCTCGCCGACGCGCACCCGCTATTACGTGCAGGTCGGCCTCGACGAGCAGGTGCAGGACTGGCCCGACGGGCGTTTCTGGGAGGAACTGAAAGCGCGCCTGCCGGCCGACACGGCGGCCAAGCTGGTAACCGGGCCGTCCATCGAGAAAAGCATCGCGCCGCTGCGCAGCTTCGTGGTCGAGCCCATGCAGTACGGCAAGCTGTTCCTGCTTGGCGACGCCGCCCATATCGTGCCACCAACCGGCGCCAAGGGTCTCAACCTGGCCGCCAGCGACGTCAGCACCCTGTACCGCATCCTGCTCAAGGTCTACCGCGATGGCCGCACCGAGCTCCTGGAATGCTACTCGGCGATCTGCCTGCGCCGGGTCTGGAAGGCCGAGCGCTTTTCCTGGTGGATGACCGGTCTGCTGCACAACTTCCCGGATACCGATGCCTTCACCGCACGCATGCGGCAGACCGAGCTGGACTACTTCGTGGGTTCCCAAGCGGGCCGCACCAGCATCGCCGAGAACTATGTGGGGTTGCCCTACGAGCCGGTCGAATAGGTAAACACCCGCTGGCGGCGCTATGCTCGCGAAATCTTCCAGGAGGATTTGCGTCATGCGCCCATTGCTTCTTGTCGCCGGCCTGTTCGCCGGTCTCGCCCAGGCCGCCGAGCCGCTGACCATCGACGTGCACCGTGATGCCAACTGCGGCTGCTGCAAGGGCTGGATCAGCCACCTGCAGGCCAACGGTTTTACCGTGAACGATCATGTCGAGACCGACATGCACGCGGTCAAGGAGCGCTTTGGCGTACCCGAGCGCCTGGGCTCCTGTCACACCGGGGTGATCGACGGCAAATTCGTCGAAGGCCACGTGCCCGCCGCCGACATCCTCAAACTGCGCGAGCGCCCCGATCTGCTCGGCATCGCCGCCCCCGGCATGCCCACCGGCTCGCCGGGCATGGAGCGCGGCAACATCCGCGATGCCTATCAGGTGATTGGATTGGACGCACAAGGCGGCGAAAGCGTGGTCAGTAGTTATCCGGGCAACTGACTCGCCCCTCTGGAAAGGATATCGCCATGCGCTGGAAACGAGCTCGCCGCAGTGACAACGTCGTGGACGCCCGCGGTGGCGGTGGTGGCATGCGCTTTGGCGGCGGCCGCGGGCTGAGCCTGGGGGGCATCGCCATCGTCGTGATGGTGGGTTTGCTGATAGGCCAGGACCCGCTGCAGATTCTCGGCCAGCTCGCCGGCCAGTCCGGCGGTTATTCGAGCAGCCAGGTGGATCGCCCGGCGGCCAACGACGAGCAGTCGGAGTTCATGCGCGCCGTACTGGGCGATACCGAAGACACCTGGCGCGCCATCTTCCAATCCAATGATCGCCAGTATCAGGACCCGACACTGGTGCTGTTCGACGGCGGCGTGAATTCCGCCTGCGGCTTCGCCAGCTCGGCGGTGGGCCCGTTCTATTGCCCGGGCGACAACCAGGTCTATCTGGACCTGAGCTTCTTTCGCGACCTGGAACAGCGCTACGGCGCGGCCGGCGATTTCGCCCAGGCCTACGTGATCGCCCATGAGGTCGGCCACCATGTGCAGACCCTGCTGGGCGTTTCTGCCAAGGTCGATGCGGCGCGCCAGCGCGGCGAGAACCTGGAAGGCGCCAATGGCCTGCTGGTGCGCCAGGAATTGCAGGCCGACTGCCTGGCCGGCATCTGGGCGCACCACGCCCAGCGCCGCCTGGACTGGCTCGAACCCGGCGATCTGGAGGAGGCGCTGAACGCCGCCAACGCCATCGGTGACGACCGACTGCAGCAACAGGCCCGTGGCCGCGTGGTGCCGGACTCCTTTACCCACGGCACCTCGGCGCAGCGTGTGCGCTGGTTTACCACCGGTTTCGAAGGCGGCAAGGTGAGCGCCTGCGACACCTTTTCCAGCGCACAACTGTAAACCGCCAGCCTTCACGCTGCAGGCGTTCGCGCCAGTACTGGAGCGCTGTACGCAAAAGCGGTCTGGCGGGCATACTTCAACTTTTTCAATGGCTGGGCACCTTTCACATGCGCATTCTCGTTACCGGCGGCGCCGGCTTTATCGGTTCAGCACTGATCCGTCACCTGATCAACGACACCGATCACGAGGTACTCAACCTCGACAAGCTGACCTATGCCGGCAACCTGGAATCCCTGGGCGAGGTCGAGAACAGCCCACGCTATCGCTTTCTACAGGCCGACATCGGCGATCAGGCCGCGGTAAGCGAGGCGTTGGAGAGCTTCCAGCCGGATGCCATCATGCACCTGGCCGCCGAGTCCCACGTCGACCGCTCCATCGACGGCCCGACGGCATTCATCCAGACCAATATCGTCGGCACCTATGCGCTGCTCGAAGCCACCCGCGCCTACTGGTCGACGCTGGACGAGCCCCGTCGCCAGGCGTTTCGCTTCCACCATATTTCCACCGACGAGGTATACGGCGACCTGCACGGCGTCGACGACCTGTTCACCGAAACCACGCCCTACGCCCCCAGCTCGCCCTATTCGGCCAGCAAGGCGGCCTCGGATCATCTGGTGCGCGCCTGGCAGCGCACCTACGGCCTGCCGGTACTGCTGACCAACTGCTCGAACAACTACGGCCCGTACCATTTCCCGGAGAAGCTGATCCCGCTGGTGATCCTCAACGCCCTGGATGGCAAGTCGCTGCCCGTATATGGCAACGGCCAGCAGGTACGCGACTGGCTGTTCGTCGAGGACCACGCCCGCGCCCTGCTGCAGGTGGTGACCCGGGGCGCAGTCGGTGAGACCTACAATATCGGCGGCCACAACGAGCAGAAGAACCTCGATGTGGTGCACGCCATCTGCGACCTGCTCGACGAGCTGCAGCCCCGTGCCGCGGGCTCCTACCGCGAGCAGGTCACCTTCGTCACCGACCGTCCCGGCCATGACCTGCGCTACGCCATCGACGCCAGCAAGATCGAGCGCGAACTGGGCTGGAAGCCGGAAGAGACCTTCCCCAGCGGCCTGCGCAAGACCGTGCGCTGGTACCTGGACAACCTCGACTGGTGCCGCCGCGTGCAGGATGGCAGCTACCAGCGTGAGCGGCTCGGCGCCCCCAAGGAGCAACAACAGTGAAAGGCATCATCCTCGCCGGCGGCTCCGGCACCCGGCTGCACCCGATCACCCTGGGCCTGTCCAAGCAGCTGTTGCCGATCTACGACAAGCCGATGATCTACTACCCGCTGTCGGTGCTGATGCTCGCCGGCATCCGCGAGATTCTGGTCATCTCCACGCCCCACGACCTGCCCCAGTTCCAGAAGCTGCTCGGCGACGGCAGCCAGTTCGGCCTGCAACTGAGCTACGCCGAACAGCCGGAGCCGGACGGCCTGGCCCGCGCCTTCATCATTGGTGAAGAATTCATCGGCGATGATTCGGTGTGCCTGATCCTCGGTGACAACATCTTCCACGGCCAGCACTTCACCGAAAAACTCCTGCGCGCGGCTGCCGCGGACAAGGGCGCCACCGTGTTCGGTTACTGGGTCAAGGATCCCGAGCGCTTTGGCGTGGTGGAGTTCGACGCCCAGGGCCAGGCGATTTCCATCGAGGAAAAACCGGCCCAGCCGCGCTCCAGCTATGCCGTCACCGGCCTGTACTTCTACGACAACGACGTGATCGAGATCGCCAAGGCGGTCAAGCCCTCGCCACGCGGCGAGCTGGAGATCACCGACGTCAACAATGCCTACCTGCAGCGCGGCGACCTGCGCGTGGAACGCTTCGGCCGCGGCTTCGCCTGGCTCGACACCGGCACCCACGACAGCCTCTTGGAAGCCTCGCAGTACGTGCAAACCATCGAGCACCGCCAGGGGCTGAAAGTCGCCTGCCTGGAAGAAATCGCCTACGGGCAGGGCTGGATCGACCGCGAATGCCTGCTGCGCCAGGCCAAGGCCTTTGGCAAGACCGGCTATGGCCAGTACCTGTTCAGCCTGGCCGAGGACAACTGATGCACATCATTCAAACCGCCATCCCCGACGTGCTGATACTCGAACCAAGGGTGTTCGGCGATGAGCGCGGCTTCTTTTTCGAAAGCTTCAACGCCCGCGCCTTCAGCGAAGCCACGGGCCTGAATCCCACCTTCGTCCAGGACAACCACTCGCGCTCGCAACAGGGCGTGCTGCGTGGCCTGCACTATCAGGTGCAGCAGGCCCAGGGCAAGCTGGTGCGCGTCTCGGCTGGCGAGGTGTATGACGTCGCCGTGGACCTGCGTCGCCAATCGGCGACCTTTGGCCAGTGGGTGGGCGCGCACCTGTCAGCCGACAACAAACGGCAGATGTGGGTCCCCGAAGGTTTTGCCCATGGCTTCGTGGTGCTCAGCGAGTTCGCCGAATTCCTCTACAAGACCACCGACTACTACGCCCCGGCCTTTGAGCGCTGCATTCGCTGGAACGACCCGAAGCTGGCCATCGACTGGCAGCTGCAAGGCGAGCCCAGGCTTTCCGCCAAGGATCAGCAGGGCACGTGCTTCGATGACGCCGAGCTGTTTCCATGAGGATCCTTGTGCTGGGTCGCAACGGTCAGGTCAGCCGGGAACTGCAAATGCGCCTCGGCAGCCGCCATGAGCTGATCGTGCTCGGCCGTGAACAGCTCGATCTTGCCGACACCGTTCATCTGCGTGAAGCGGTACGCCGACTGCAGCCGCAGCTGATCATCAACGCCGCCGCGCACACCGCGGTGGATGCCGCCGAGAGCGAGCCGGAGGCGGCCTTTGCGATCAATGCCGTGGCGCCCGGCATACTGGCCGAAGAAGCCGTGGCGCTCGACGTACCCTTGATTCACTACTCCACCGACTACGTCTTCGATGGCAGCAAAGCCACGGCCTATGACGAGGACGACGTTGCCAACCCACTGGGCGTCTATGGCCGCAGCAAGCTGGCTGGCGAGCAGGCCATCTCGGCCGTCGGTGGCAAGCACCTGATCCTGCGCACCAGCTGGGTGTATTCGCGGCACGGGCGCAACTTCCTGCTGACCATGCAGCGCCTGCTGCAGGAACGCGAACAGCTCAGCGTGGTGGCCGACCAGATCGGCGCGCCGACCTGGGCCGGCAGCATCGCCGCCGCGACCGGGCAGCTGATCGAGCGCTGGCAGCGCGCGCAAGGCGAAGCCTGGGGCATCTACCACTTCAGCGCCCGGGGCGAGACTTCCTGGTTCGGCTTTGCCGAAGCCATCGCCGCACAGCTGCTGGCACAGGGCAAGTCCGTCGCCGCGCTGAAGCCCATCGCCACCACGGATTACCCGACGCCCGCCAGGCGCCCGCTCAACTCGCGCCTGGACTGCAGCCGCCTGGAGCGTGACTGGGGCGTGCGCCTGCCGGACTGGCACGACGGCCTGCTGCAGTGCCTGAACAGCCCACGCTGAGGCCATTGCCCTGCCTCGGTTGAGCGCAGCGATACCTGGGGTGTCGCTGCTCGACCGGGCTATCTGGCTGAAAGCTTATGCGTTCATAATGCCTCGGTCTTTCCGGCGCCGACTTCATGAACACGATTTCCAGCACCATTCCCAAACGCCCTCGCTGGCGCAGCCTGGCCCTGCTGGCCTTGTTGCTGGCGCCGCTGCTATGGCCCCTGCATTACGTCGCCGAGCGCTACTACCGCACCGAGCTGACCGAACAGAATCGCCAGACCCTCGACCTGTACGTGGCCAACCTGCTGGGCACCCTGCGCCGCTACGAAGTGCTGCCGCCGATTCTCGGCGACCTGCCGGGCCTGCGCACCGTGCTGACCACGCCGGGTGATGAAACGGCGCAGGCGGCGGCCAACCAGTTGCTCAAGCGCGTGCGCCAGCAGACCGGCGCCGACGTCATCTACCTGATGAACCCCCAGGGCGAAACCCTGGCCGCCTCGAACTGGGATCAGCAGGACACCTTCGTACGTGGCAACTTCGCCTTTCGACCCTACTTCCAGGAAGCACTGGCCGGCCGCCTGGGACGTTTCTTCGGCCTTGGCACCACTTCCGGCAAGCGTGGTTACTACTTCGCCTCGGCGGTCTACGACGGCAACCAGAAGATCGGCGTGATGGTCATCAAGGTCGATCTGGACCACACCGAAAGCCTGTGGGGCAGCACTCCGGAACAGCTGCTGGTGACCGACGGCAACGGCGTGGTGATCCTGACCTCGCGCCCCGACTGGCGGTTTCACGCCAGCCGCCCGCTGGACAAGGCCGAGCGCGCCTCCATCGCCGCCATCCAGCCCTACCCGACCCAGGCACCGCCGCCCCTGCAGCTCGATCCGGACGTCTGGCTGACCCAGAGCCGGGTGCTCGACGAAACCGGCTGGAGCGTCAGCATCCTCGCCCCGCGGATGGTACTCGACCGCTCGGTGCGCACGGTGATGGCCATCGGCGGCGGCGCCCTGCTGGTGCTGATCCTGCTGGTCGGCCTGATGATGCAGCGCCGCCGTCACTACCTGGATCGCATCGCACTCAACACCCGCGCCCGCCAGGAGCTGGAGCAGCGCGTGCAGGAACGCACCCAGGACCTGGAACGCCTCAACAGCCGCCTCAAGCAGGAAGTGCTGGAGCGTGAACAAGCCCAGCAGGAACTGGTACAGGCCCAGGACGAACTGGTCCAGGCCAGCAAGCTGACCGCCCTGGGCACCATGAGCGCGAGCATCAGCCACGAACTCAACCAACCCCTGGCGGCCATTCGCAGCTACGCCGAGAACGCCGGCGTGCTGCTCGACCATGGGCGCACCGAGGACGCCCGCGGCAACCTCAAGCTGATCAGCCAGCTCACCGAGCGCATGGCCTCGATCATCGCCCACCTGCGCGCCTTCGCCCGGCGCGACCGCCACGCGCCGGAAAGCGTGGCCCTGCAGCCGGCCATCGACGATGCCCTGGCACTGCTGGCCAAACGCCGGCGGGCCATGGACGTCGAGCTGATCCGCGACCTGCCCGATGCCACGCTGTGGGTGCAGGCTGGCGAGACGCGCCTGCGGCAGGTGCTCAGCAACCTGCTGGCAAACGCCCTGGATGCCCTGGCCGAGCGCCCGCAACCGCGGCGCATCTGGATCAGCACCGAGGAGCAGGACAACCTGCTCGAGCTGCACCTGCGCGACAATGGCCCCGGCTTCTCGGAAAGCGCCCTGGCCCACGCCCGCGAACCCTTCTTCACCACCAAGACCAGCGCCCAGGGCCTTGGCCTGGGCCTGGCGATCTGTGACACCCTGATGCGCGCCCTGGGCGGCGAACTGCTGTTCGCCAACCACCCCAAAGGCGGCGCGCACCTGATCCTGCGCCTGCGCACCGCCGGCAACGGCGTGAACATCCAGCCGCCCGAGGACTTCCCCGTATGAGCACCATCGACGCCCACACTCAGGTTCTGCTGATCGACGACGACCCGCACCTGCGCCAGGCCCTCAGCCAGACCCTGGATCTGGCCGGCCTCAAGGTCGCCACCCTGGCCGATGCCAAGGGCCTGGCCGAGCGTATCGAACGCGACTGGCCGGGTGTGGTGGTCAGCGACATCCGCATGCCCGGCGTCGATGGCCTGGAGCTGCTCAAGCAGTTGCACGAACAGGACCCGGACCTGCCGGTGCTGCTGATCACCGGCCACGGCGACGTGCCCCTGGCCGTGCAGGCCATGCGCGCCGGCGCCTACGACTTCCTGGAGAAACCCTTCGCCAGCGAAGACCTGCTGGAAAGCGTGCGCCGTGCCCTGGCCCTGCGCCGCCTGGTGCTGGACAACCGCAGCCTGCGCCTGGCCCTGGCCGACCGTCAGCAGCTGTCCGGCCGCCTGGTCGGCCATTCACCGGCCATACAACGCCTGCGCGAGCAGATCGGCTCCCTCGCCGGGATCAGCACCGACGTGCTGATCCTCGGGGAAACTGGTGCCGGCAAGGAAGTCGTGGCCCGCGCCCTGCACGACCTGTCCAGCCGCCGCGACGGCCCCTTCGTGGCGATCAACGCTGGCGCCCTGGCCGAGTCCGTGGTGGAGAGCGAGCTGTTCGGCCACGAGCCCGGCGCCTTTACCGGCGCGCAGAAGCGCCGCATCGGCAAGTTCGAGTTCGCCAACGGCGGCACCCTGTTTCTCGACGAAATCGAAAGCATGACCCTCGACGTGCAGGTCAAGCTGCTGCGCCTGCTGCAGGAACGGGTGGTCGAACGCCTCGGCGGCAACCAGCTGATTCCCCTGGATATCCGGGTGATCGCCGCCACCAAGGAAGACCTGCGCACCGCCGCCGACCAGGGGCGCTTTCGCGCCGACCTGTATTACCGCCTCAACGTCGCGCCGCTGCGCATTCCGCCCTTGCGTGAGCGTGGCGAGGACATCCTGGTGCTGTTCCAGCATTTCGCCAACACCGCCAGCGCCCGCCACGGCCTGCCGCAGCGCGAACTGCAACCCGGCCAGCGGGCCATGCTGCTGCGCCACGCCTGGCCGGGCAACGTGCGCGAATTGCAGAACGCCGGCGAGCGCTTCGCCCTCGGGCTGGACCTGGGCCTGGAGCTGAGCGTCGACAGCCAGCTGCACAACGCCCCGCTGTCCGGCAGCCTCAGCGAACAGGTCGAGGCCTTCGAGCGCGCCCTGATCGCTGCCGAACTGACCCGCAACCACAACTCCCTGCGCAGCCTCGCCGAGGCCCTGGGCGTGCCGCGCAAGACCCTGCACGACAAGTTGCGCAAGCATGGCCTGAACTTTGCCGATGCTGGCGGAAGCTCGCCAGAGGACATCGACTAGATAGGCGGAATCTTGCCGATTGAATGTCGGGTGCCGGCCGAGACTAGCCAGCGTTCGCACTGCCCCGGCGGCGGCACATCGTCGGTAAAATAGATCGAGCCTTGAGCCATCACGCTTTGCGCGCCACGCAAAGCTGTGCTGCGTGATTTTGCCGCAAGCTGGCACAACGCTTGCTCTGCTGCTTATCAAGCGAAAAACAAGTACAAGTCCGGGCCAATCGCTGCCAACCGATCCTGCCGCTCGAGCGGCAATCCTCGACTTGCTCTTGTTCGCTCGTTTTGCGCCTCGGCGCTCAGCCCGATATCCAACAACAAGAGGAAGCATCCCATGTTCAAATTCACTGCCAAGGCGCTGGCTTGTGCCCTGTCGCTGAGCATCGCCGGCCTGGCTCAGGCCGCCGACCCGATCACCATCAAGTTTTCCCACGTCGTGGCCGAGCACACGCCGAAAGGTCAGGGTGCCGTCCTGTTCAAGAAGCTCGTCGAAGAGCGTCTGCCGGGCAAGGTGACCGTGCAGGTCTATCCGAACTCGTCGCTGTTCGGCGATGGCAAGGAAATGGAAGCGTTGCTGCTCGGTGACGTGCAGATCATCGCGCCGTCGCTGGCCAAGTTCGAGCATTACACCAAGCAGATCCAGATCTTCGACCTGCCGTTCCTGTTCAACGACATCGACGCCGTTGACCGCTTCCAGCGGAGCCCCGAAGGCAAGGCGCTGCTGACCAGCATGGAAAGCAAGGGCATCACCGGCCTCGGCTACTGGCACAACGGCATGAAGCAGCTGTCGGCCAACAAGAAGCTGGTCGAGCCGAAAGACGCTCGCGGCCTGAAATTCCGCGTACAGGCTTCCGCCGTACTGGACGAGCAATTCAAGGCCCTGCGCGCCGCACCGCGCAAGATGAGCTTCGCCGAGGTGTACCAAGGCCTGCAGACAGGCGTGGTCAACGGTGCCGAGAACCCCTACTCGAACATCTACAGCCAGAAGATGCACGAGGTGCAGAAGTTCATCACCGAATCCGACCATGGCGTGCTGGACTACATGGTGATCACCAACACCAAGTTCTGGGAAGGCCTGCCGGAAGATATCCGCACCGAGCTGACCAGTATCCTGGCCGAAGTCACCACCGAGGTGAACAAGCAGGCTGGCGAACTGAATGCCAAGGACAAGCAGCGCATCATCGATGCCGGCACCACCGAAATCGTCACCCTGACGCCCGAGCAGCGTGAACAATGGCGCGAAGCCATGCGCCCGGTGTGGAAGAAGTTCGAAGGCGATATCGGTGCCGACCTGATCAAGGCTGCCGAAGCCTCCAACCAGGCCAACTAAGGCTGACCCGGTCCGTATCCGGGCCACTGGCAACGCCGCCTGAGCGGCGGCGTCGCCCGTTTTTCCGACCCCTATGGTTCAAGGCTGCAGCCTGGCTGCCCAGCCCCGGTGTCGCTGCCCCTTACGTCGCTTCGCGACCGCTCTACTGACGGAGAGATTCCCATGCACGCTGTCGCTCGTGTCTGGAATAACCTGGAAGAGTTTCTGGTGGCGTTCCTGCTTGCAGGCATGACCCTGGTCACCTTCTCGTACGTGGTATTCAACAACATCTACGGCGTGTTTTATTCGCTGGGAGATTCGCTGCCTTTCGCCAACGATGCGATGTTCGCCATCGGCGACAGCATCCTCTACGTGGCCCAGGAAATGACCTGGAGCGTGGCGCTGACCAAGGCCATGTTCGGCTGGCTGATTTTCGTCGGCCTGGCCTGGGGGGTTCGCATCGGCGCGCACATCGGCGTCGACCTGCTGGTGCGCCAGTTCAGCCCCGCCAATCAGCGCCTGATGGCCATCCTGGCACTGCTCATCTGCCTGGGCTACTGCGCGCTGATGACCTATTCCAGCGAGCAGTGGGTCGCCGTGCTGTACAGCGTCGGCACCGGCGCCGAGGATCTGGATCGCTTCGGTGTTCGTCAGTGGCACATCGTGATGATCGTGCCGATCGGGTTCGCCCTGATGTTCGTACGTTTCCTGGAAATCTTCATTCGCGTGCTGCAAGGCAAGCAACAAGGCCTGGGCTTGCACAGCGAAGTGGACGATGCCGTGAAGCTGGCTGAAAACGACAAGGCGGAGACACGCGCATGACCATTGCCTTTCTGTTCGTCGCCCTGTTCGTGCTGATGTTCATCGGCATTCCGGTGGCGATTTCCCTGGGCTTGTCCGGGGCCATGACCATCCTGTTCTTCAGTAACGACTCGGTGCGTTCGCTGGCGATCAAGCTGTTCGAGACCAGCGAGCACTACACGTTGCTGGCCATTCCCTTCTTCCTGCTGTCCGGCGCCTTCATGACCAGCGGCGGCGTGGCCCGCCGCCTGATCGATTTCGCCAACGCCTGCGTCGGTCATATCAAGGGCGGCCTGGCCATCGCCGCGATCATGGCGTGCATGCTGTTCGCCGCGCTGAGCGGCTCGTCCCCGGCCACCGTGGCCGCGGTCGGCTCGATCGTCATCGCCGGCATGGTGCGTTCGGGCTACAAGCAGGACTTCGCTGCCGGCATCGTCTGTAACGCCGGCACCCTGGGCATCCTGATTCCGCCGTCGATCGTCATGGTGGTCTACGCCACCGCGACCGAAACCTCGGTGGGCAAGCTGTTCATGGCCGGCGTGGTACCCGGCCTGCTGCTCGGCCTGGTGCTGATGGTGGTGATCTACATCATGGCCCGCGTGCAGAACATGCCGTCGCTGCCGCGCGCTTCGCTCAAGGAGATCCTGGTTGCCGGGCGCAAGGCGGGTTGGGGGCTGCTGCTGATCGTGATCATCCTTGGCGGCATCTACTCGGGCATGTTCACGCCGACCGAAGCCGCAGCGGTGGCCGCGGTATACGCCGCGTTCGTGGCGATCTTCGTCTACAAGGACATGACCATCGGCGAATGCCCGAAGGTGATCATCGAGGCCGGCAAGCTGAGCGTGGTGCTGATGTTCATCATCGCCAACGCCATGCTGTTCGCCCACGTGCTGACCACCGAGCAGATCCCGCAGTCGATCACCGCCTGGGTCGTGGAGCAGGGCTTTTCGCCCATCGAGTTCCTGATCGTGGTGAACATCGTGCTGCTGATCGCCGGTACCTTCATGGAGCCGTCGGCGATCATCCTGATCCTGGCGCCGATCCTGTTCCCGATCGCCATGCAACTGGGCATCGACCCGATCCACCTGGGCATCATCATGGTGGTGAACATGGAAATCGGCCTGATCACGCCGCCGACGGGCCTGAACCTGTTCGTCACCTCGGCGGTCACCGGCATGCCGCTGACCCGCGTGGTACGCGCCGTATCGCCATGGCTGCTGGTGATGCTGGGCTTCCTGCTGCTGGTCACCTATGTGCCGTTCATCTCCCTGGGGCTGCCGAACCTGCTGGGCATGTAACCCGACTCTCGATGTGAAAAAGCCCGGCACCAGTGCCGGGTTTTTTATTTGTGCCCATAGGGTCGATGGCAATCGCTATCCGGTTCGTGCTGACGCTCGCGATAACGGGTAACCTTGTATCAAGTCGTGACTTGTGGGTCATGGATCGCGTCAGCATAGACACCTGAAAAGCCATCATGGCGCTTTGCGCGCGCCGCGCCTCGATCCGCTGACCCGGCACGCGCTCGTTTTGCGTGCCGATCTGAATAGTTTAAGGAGTGTCCGCGTGAAGTCTCGTTTGCCTGTGATCGTCGGTTTCGGTGGCTACAATGCCGCCGGGCGCAGCTCCTTCCACCACGGTTTCCGCCGTACGGTGATCGAATCGCTGGACGAACAGGCACGCCAGGAAACCCTTACCGGTCTGGCGGTAATGACCAAGCTGGTGCGCGTGGTGGATGGCCGTTACCAGAGCCTGGACGGCGAAGCCCTCTCCCCCGCCGACATCGAGCGCCGCTACGGCGCGCAGATTCTCGCCTCGACCCTGGTGCGCCGTATCGAGAAGCAGCACCTGGATCCCGATGCTGCCCACTGGCACAAGAGCATCGCCGTCGGTGGCGAAGCCGGCAGCCTGACCTTCGTCAGCAACCGCAAGCAGCTGCCCGAGCCACTGCCGGCCAACTGGTCGGTCGAGGAGCTGGACGGCAACGAGGTGCGCGTCACCCTGCATGACAACTTTGAATTCAAGGTCGACAGCTACCGTGCCCTGCCGGTGAAATCCGCCGGCCAGTTGCCCACCGGCTTCGAGCCCGGCGAGCTGTACAACTCGCGTTTCCACCCCCGCGGCCTGCAGATGGCCGTGGTCGGCGTGACCGACGCGCTGCGCGCCACCGGCGTGCCATGGCAAACCATCGTCGACCACGTGGCGCCTGACGAAATCGCCGTGTTCGCCGGCAGCATCATGAGCCAGCTCGACGAAAACGGTTTCGGCGGTTTGATGCAGTCACGCCTCAAGGGCCATCGCGTCAGCTCCAAGCAGCTGGCACTGGGCCTGAACACCATGCCGGCCGACTTCATCAATGCCTACGTGCTGGGCAGCGTCGGCACCACCGGCAGCGTCACCGGTGCCTGTGCCACCTTCCTGTACAACCTGCAGAAGGGCATCGAGCAGATCAACGCCGGCAAGGCGCGGGTGGTGATCGTCGGCAACAGCGAAGCGCCGATCAACGCCGAATGCATCGAGGGCTATGGCGCCATGGGCGCCCTGGCCACCGAAGATGGCTTGCGCCTGATCGAAGGCAAGACCGATATGGCCCAGGACGGCGTCGACTTCCGCCGCGCCAGCCGTCCGTTCGGCGAGAATTGTGGCTTCACACTGTCCGAAGCCTGCCAGTTCGTGGTGCTGATGGACGACGAGCTGGCCCTGCAGCTGGGCGCCGATATCCACGGCGCCGCCACCGATGTATTCATCAACGCCGACGGCTTCAAGAAATCCATCTCCGCGCCTGGCCCGGGCAACTACCTGACCGTCGCCAAGGCCGTCGCCGCCGCTGCCCAACTGGTCGGCATCGACGCCGTGCGCCAGCGCAGCTTCGTGCATGCCCATGGCTCCAGCACCCCGGCCAACCGGGTCACCGAATCGGAACTGCTGGATCGCGTCGCCGCCGCCTTCGCCATCGACAGCTGGCCGGTGGCCGCGGTGAAGGCCTTTGTCGGTCACTCCCTGGCCACCGCCAGCGGCGACCAGGTGATCTCCGCGCTGGGCACCTTCAAGTACGGCATCATCCCCGGCATCAAGACCATCGATGCCGTGGCCGACGACGTGCACCAGCAGCACCTGAGCATCAGCAAGGTCGACCGTCACGACCAGCGCATGGACGTGTGCTTCATCAACTCCAAGGGCTTTGGCGGCAACAATGCCAGCGCCGTGGTGCTCGCCCCCCACGTGGTCGAGCGCATGCTGCGCAAGCGCCATGGCGAGGCGGCATTCGGCGCCTACCAGCAGCGTCGCGAACAGACCCGCGCCAGTGCCCAGGCCTACGACGAGCAGGCGACCAAGGGCCAGCTGGAGATCATCTACAACTTCGGCAACGACCTGATCGATGACACCGAGATCGCCATCGACGATGCGCAGATCAAGGTACCGGGCTTCGCCCAACCGCTGGTGTACAAGCAGGATAGTCGCTACAGCGACATGCTCGACTGAAAGGCTTTTAAAAACTACCTGCGTTGCTATCGCTGCGTTAAAAACAGGCTGGATTGCCAGCCCCGTCGGAAGCCGCTTGCGCTAACGCGCTTTAGCGCGGCCCGAAGGGCGAGCGAAGCGAGTAATGCTCATGTACAACAGTACAGTCGCTCGCGCCCCTGGCCGCTTGATTCGCTACGCTCACCCTGTGGGCCAGCCGATGGCTGTTACTACGCTGCGTGGCGTTTCTCGCCTGTTTTAGTGGAGGCGCCTAGCCCTTGCGCTAGCTGCCTCGGCTACGTTTTTAAATAGCCTTTAACTGCTTATCAACCCAGCGCCCGCGCCTCTTCCACGATCAGCCCACGCCAACTCGCATCCGCCGGCAACGCCAGAAAGAACGGATTGAGCAGCGACTCACGCGCCTCATAACGAAGCGGCTCGCCCTGCAGCGTCAGTACCGCACCACCCGCCCCTTCCAGCACGCCCTGCGCCGCGGCGGTGTCCCACTGCGAGGTGGGCGCCAGGCGCGGGTAGAAGTCGGCGCTGCCCTCGGCCAGTTGGCAGAACTTCAGCGAACTGCCGACGCTGACCCGCTCGATATCACCGAAACGGGCCACCAGCGCGGTCAGCAGCTGTTCCTGCAGGGCGCTGCCGTGGCGGCGGCTGGCAACCACGGTCAGGCCGCTGGCCGGCGTCTCGCGCACGTTGATCGCTCGCGGCGGCTCACCCGGCGCGACCCGCCAGGCGCCGAACTCGCGGCCACCGTGGTAGATCACGCCAGTAGCGGGAATGCCGACCACACCGAACACCACCTCTCCACGCTCGACCAACGCCACGTTGACGGTGAACTCCTCGCTGTCGGCGATAAATTCCTTGGTGCCATCCAGGGGGTCGACCAGCCACCAGCGCGACCAGCCGGCGCGCTCGCTCAGGGCGATATCGGCATCTTCCTCGGACAGCACGGGAATGCCCGGCTCCATCGCCAGCAGGCCCTCGGCCAGGATGCCATGGGCCGCCAGGTCAGCGGCGGTAACCGGTGAGGCATCGGCTTTCTCGACCACCTCCACGCCCTGGCGCCAGAACGGCAGAATGGCCTCGCCGGCCTGCTGCACCAACTCCAGCACGCCAGCCAACAACGGATGACTCATCGGGCCAATTCCCCGCGCTGCTCCAGGAGGTCACGCACCAGGTACAGGGCGGCCAGGGCGCGGCCCTCGCTGAACTGCGGGTGCTGGATCAGCGCGGACAGTTCACGCAGGCTGACCATGTCGACCCGCAGCGGCTCCGGCTCGTCGCCCGGCAGGCTCTGTGGATAAAGATCGCGGGCCAACACCACCTGGATCTTCTGGCTCATATAGCCCGGCGATAGACTCAGTTCGGTGAGATGCTCCAGCTTGCGTGCGCCGAATCCGGCCTCCTCCTGCAGCTCGCGATTGGCGGCATCGAGCACGTCTTCATCGGGCTCGATCAGGCCCTTGGGCAGCGACAGTTCGTACTCGCTGGTGCCGCCGCAGTATTCCTCCACCAGCAGCACGTGCTCGTCATCGGCCATCGCCACGATCATCACCGCGCCATGGCCGGTGCCGCGCCCGACCAGCCGCTCATAGGTGCGCTCGGCGCCGTTGCTGAAGCGCAACTGGATCTCCTCGACGCGGAACAGGCGGCTGCTGGCGACGATCTCGCGGGCGATGACGGTGGGCTTCTGACGCATGGGTGAGTCCTGCTGCTGGGCTGACCGGAACGGTTATCATACCGCGCCTGCCCCGAATGTCTGCGCCCTCGGCGTAGCATTTGACGACCTGCGGGCACCCTTCGCTCCGTTTTCACCTCGAGAGAGTTACCTCGCATGAACCTGCCCTGGTCCGATATCGACACCGTATTGCTGGACATGGACGGCACCCTGCTCGACCTGCACTTCGACAACCACTTCTGGCTCGAACACCTGCCGCAGCGCTATGCCGAGCACCATGGCGTCAGCCGCGCCCTGGCCGATGCCGAATTGCAGCCGCTGTTCACCGAGCATACCGGCCAGCTGAACTGGTATTGCACGGACTTCTGGAGCCGCGAGCTGAAGCTGTCGATCAAGGACCTCAAGCGCGAAGTCGCCGACCTGATCGCCCTGCGCCCGGATGCCGACACCTTTCTCGCCGCCATCCGCCAGGCCGGCAAAAGAGTGGTGATGATCACCAACGCCCACCGCGACTCACTGTCGCTGAAACTGGAGCGCATCGAACTGGCGCCCTACTTCGACCGCATGATCAGCTCCCACGATTACGGTTACCCCAAGGAAGACCAGCAGTTCTGGTCGGCCCTGCAACAGGACCTGGCCTTCGACCCGGCGCGCAGCCTATTCATCGACGACAACCTGCCCATCCTGCGCAGCGCCGGGCGCTTTGGCGTCAGGCACTTGCTGGCGGTGTACGAACCCGATAGCCGCAAGGGCGTGAAGGACACCGAGGAGTTCGAGGCGGTGAAGGACTACCGGGCGTTGTTGCAGGGCCTGTGAGTCAGCACATCAGTTGGCTCCCACAGATGTAGGGTGGACAACGCTTTTTTTTGTCCACCACTGCGATTGCAAGCGGTGGATGGGTGAAGCGTCAGCTACGCGCTCCGATGCACCCTAGGAATGGCTGCTTCTGCCTTACTCCTGCCCATGCTCACACCGCACCAAAAGGCTTCGCTTTCGCCCCGTCGCGGTGCGGAAACAAGCCAGAAACTCATAAAGAATAAATAAAATCCATATAAATCAATAAATTAAAAACTGGCACCGCAATTGCTCTAGTGATTTCAACTTGGATACAAGATGGAATCTCAGCGCATGCCCTACGCCTCCTTCGCCTTTACCCTCGCCGATTGGCAACAGGCTTACCGTGACGCCGCCCAGCCTGCCGATTTGCTGCATGGCCTGCTCGCCGAGCTCGGCACTGCCGACAATGCCTGGATCAGCCTGGCCAGCGCCGCGCAGCTCGACGCGCAGTTAGCCGACCTGCAGGCGCTGCTCGACCAGGCCGAAGGCCAGCGGAGCAAGCTGCCACTCTACGGCGTGCCCTTCGCCATCAAGGACAATATCGACGCCGCCGGCTGGGCCACCACGGCCGCCTGCCCCGAGTTCGCCTATACAGCCGAAGCCGACGCCACGGTGGTCGCCCGCCTGCGCGCCGCCGGCGCCATCCTGATCGGCAAGACCAACCTCGATCAGTTCGCCACCGGCCTGGTCGGTACCCGCTCGCCCCATGGGGCGGTGGTCAACAGCTTCAACGCCGATTACGTCAGTGGCGGCTCCAGCTCCGGCTCGGCCAGCGTAGTGGCACGTGGCCTGGTGCCCTTCTCCCTGGGCACCGACACCGCCGGCTCGGGCCGTGTGCCGGCGGGCTTCAACAATATCGTCGGGCTCAAGCCGACCAAGGGCTGGCTACCGAACACCGGCCTGGTGCCGGCGTGCCGCACCGTCGACTGCATTTCGATCTTCGCCCTGACGGTGGGCGATGCTGAAACCGTGGCCGGCATCGCCGGTGGCTACGACGCCGCCGACGCCTACTCGCGCAACAATCCCAACAGTGCCCCGGTGGGCATGCCGGCCGCGCCGACCTTCGCCGTGCCGGACAGCCTGGAGTTCTTTGGCGATACCCAGACCCGGGCGGTGTTCGAGCAGGCGCTGGAGCAGTTGAAAAGCCTGGGCGTGACCTTCAAGACCCTCGACTTCAGCCCGTTCCGCCAGTTGGCCGAGCAGCTCTATTACGGCCCCTGGGTCGCCGAGCGCACGGTTGCCGTGGAAGGCGTCGACCCGGCGCATATCGACCCGGTGGTGCGCGGCATCGTCGAAAGTGGCCACCAGTACAGCGCCTGCGATGCCTACAAGGCCGAGTACCTGCGCGCCGAGCTGAGCCGCACCATCAACGACGCGCTGGCGGGCTTTGACGCGCTGGTAGTGCCCACCTCGCCGACCATTCGCAGCCTCGCCGAAATGCAGCAGGAGCCGGTGCTGTTCAACAGCCAGTTCGGCACCTACACCAACTTCACCAACCTCGCCGACCTCTCTGCCCTGGCAATGCCCGCCGGCCTGCGTGACGACGGCCTACCCGCCGGCATCACCCTGCTCGCCCCGGCCTGGCACGACCGCGCCCTGGCAGCTTTCGGCAAACGCTGGCAGGCCAGCCTGGAACTGCCACTGGGCGCCACCGGCCGCGCGCTGCCAACCCACACGCCAGCCGCCGCGGTGCCGGCCGGCAGCGTGCGGGTCGCGGTGGTCGGTGCACACCTGACCGGCATGCCGCTGAATTTCCAGCTGACCACCCGCGACGCGGTGCTGGTCGAGCAGACCCTGACCTCGCCGGATTACCGCCTCTACGCCCTGGCCGGCACCGTGCCGCCAAAACCGGGCCTGGCGCGCAGCGCCGACGGCACCTCGATCATCGTCGAGCTGTGGGACATCCCCCTGGCGCGCTTTGGCGAGTTCGTCGCCGAGATCCCCGCGCCGCTGGGCATCGGCAACCTGACCCTGGCCGATGGGCGCAGCGTGAAGGGCTTTATCTGCGAGCCCTGGGCGCTGGGTGATGCCCGCGACATCACCAGCTTCGGCGGTTGGCGCGCCTTTATCGCCAGCCAGCAAGCCGCCAAGCACTGAAACCGCTGGGTGGATGGCCGAAGCCATCCACCCACGAACAGCTGGTGGAAAACGCTTCGCGGTTTTCCACGGGGTAGCCATCCACCCTACGTCGAGGACACGAACATGTTCCATACCGTACTGATCGCCAACCGCGGGGACCAGCTGCGCAGCAGCGCAGCGACGAGGTCAAAGTGCCGGATGGGCGTAGCCCGTCACGGCGATCTCGCCACGGAGAACCGCCATGTTTGAAACAGTGTTGATCGCCAACCGCGGGGAGATAGCCGTCCGTGCCATCCGCACCCTCAAGCGCCTCGGTGTGAAGAGCGTGGCGGTGTATTCCGATGCCGACCGCAACGCCCAGCATGTGCGCGATGCCGACGTGGCGGTGGCCCTGGGCGGCGACAAGGCCACCGACAGCTACCTGCGCATCGACAAGATTCTCGCCGCCGCCAGGGACACCGGCGCCCAGGCGATCTACCCCGGTTATGGCTTCCTCTCCGAGAGCGCCGAGTTCGCCGAGGCCTGCGAAAGCGCTGGCATCGCCTTCGTCGGCCCCAATGCCCTGCAGATCCGTGAGTTCGGCCTCAAGCACCGCGCCCGTGAGCTGGCTGCCGAGGCCCAGGTGCCGATGGCGCCCGGCACCGGCCTGCTGCACAGCCTCGACGAAGCCCTGGCCGCCGCCGAAGGCATCGGCTACCCGATCATGCTCAAGACCACTGCCGGCGGTGGCGGTATCGGCCTGACCCGCTGCGCCGACGCCGTGGCCCTGGCCAGCGCCTACGACAGCGTCAAGCGCATGGGCGAGCAGTTCTTCAGTGATGCCGGCGTATTCATCGAGCGCTTCGTCGATCAGGCGCGGCACGTCGAAGTACAGATTTTCGGTGACGGCAACGGCCGCGTGGCCGCCCTCGGCGAGCGCGACTGCTCGCTGCAGCGACGCAACCAGAAGGTGGTCGAGGAAACCCCGGCGCCAAACCTGCCCCAGGCCACCCGTGAGCGCCTGCACGCCGCCGCCGTGCAACTCGGCGAGTCGGTGAACTACCGCAGCGCCGGCACCGTGGAATTCATCTACGACGCCGCCCGCGACGATTTCTACTTTCTCGAAGTGAACACCCGCCTGCAGGTCGAGCACCCGGTCACCGAGATGGTCACCGGCCTGGATCTGATCGAATGCATGCTGCTCGTGGCCGCCGGCGACGAGCTGGACTGGGCGGCCCTGAACCGCGCGCCGCAAGGTGCCGCCATCGAGGTGCGCATCTACGCCGAGGACCCGCTGAAGAACTTCCAGCCCAGCCCGGGCGTGCTCACCGACGTGCATTTCCCGGATGACGTGCGGGTCGACGGCTGGGTCAGCACCGGCAGCGAAGTGTCGGCCTTTTACGACCCGATGATCGCCAAGCTGATCGTTCACGCACCGACCCGCGACCAGGCCATCGCCAAGTTGCAGAAAGCCCTGGGTGAAACCCGCCTGCACGGCATCGCCAGCAACCTCGATTACCTGCGCCAGGTGGTGGCCGAGCCGCGCTTCCACAGTGCGCAGATCTGGACGCGCCTGCTCGACACCTTCAACTACACAGCCCAGGTGGTCGAGGTGCTGGAGCCCGGCACCTACAGCAGCGTGCAGGACTTCCCCGGTCGCCTCGGCTACTGGGACATCGGCGTGCCGCCGTCCGGGCCGATGGACGACTACGGCTTCCGCCTGGCCAACCGCATCGTCGGCAACCACGAGAGCGCCGCCGGCCTGGAATTCACCCTGCAGGGCCCGAGCCTGCGCTTTCACAGCGATGCGCTGATCGCCCTCGCCGGTGCCGACTGCCCGGCCGAACTGGATGGCGAAGCCGTACCCTATTGGGCGCCAGTCGCCATCAAGGCTGGTCAGGTGCTCAAGCTCGGCCGCGCGCAAAGTGGCTGCCGCACCTACCTCGCCGTGCGCGGCGGCTTCGATGTGCCGGTGTACCTGGGCAGCCGCTCGACCTTCGCCCTCGGCCAGTTCGGTGGCCATGCCGGCCGCACCCTGCGCACCGCCGACATGCTGGCCATCTCCCAGGATCTGCCGGCCTGCACCACGCCGGCGCCGGTCAGCGAGCCGCAGGCGCTGGATGCCAGCCTGATTCCCGCCTACGGCACCACCTGGAACATCGGCGTGCTCTACGGCCCCCACGGCGCGCCGGACTTCTTCACGCCTGAAGCCATCGAGCAGTTCTTCGCCGCCGACTGGCAGGTGCACTACAACTCCAACCGCCTGGGCGTGCGCCTTTCCGGGCCGAAGCCGAGCTGGACCCGCGCCGACGGCGGCGAAGCCGGGCTGCATCCGTCCAACGTGCATGATTGCGAATACGCCATCGGTGCCATCAATTTCACCGGCGACTTCCCGGTGATCCTCACCAAGGATGGCCCCAGCCTGGGCGGCTTCGTCTGCCCGGTGACCATCGCCAAGGCCGAGCTGTGGAAGGTCGGCCAGGTCAAGCCGGGCGACACCCTGCGCTTTCACCCGATCAGCTTCGAGCAGGCCCAGGCCCTGGAGCAGGCGCAACTGGCCAGCCTGCAAAGCCTCAGCGCGGTCAGCGCGGTGCAATTGCCGGCGCCGAGCCTGCAGCCGGGCGAAACGGTATCGGCCACCATCCTCGCCGAGCTGCCGGCCGATGGCAACCGCCCGCGCGCGGTCTATCGGCAGGCGGGCGATGCCTACATCCTGCTCGAATATGGCGACAACGTGCTCGACCTGGCGCTGCGCCTGCGCGTGCACCTGTTGATGGAAGCACTCAAGGCTCAGCCCCTCGCCGGCCTGGAAGAACTGGCGCCCGGCGTGCGCTCCCTGCAGCTACGTTACGACAGCCGCGTGCTGCACCAGCAGGCGCTGCTCGATCACCTGCTGGGCCTGGAAGCCAACCTGGGCGACGTGGCAGACCTCAAGGTGCCGACCCGTATCGTCCACCTGCCGATGGCCTTCGAGGACAGCGCCACCCTGGCCGCCGTCACCCGCTACAGCGAGACGGTGCGCAGCCAGGCACCCTGGCTGCCGAACAACGTCGACTTCATCCAGCGCGCCAATGGCCTGGCCACCCGCGAGGCAGTGCGCGACATCCTGTTCGAGGCCAGCTACCTGATTCTCGGCCTCGGTGACGTCTACCTCGACGCGCCCTGCGCCGTGCCGCTCGACCCGCGCCACCGCCTGCTCAGCTCCAAGTACAACCCGGCGCGCACCTACACCGCCGAAGGCACCGTGGGCATCGGCGGCATGTACATGTGCATCTACGGCATGGACTCGCCCGGCGGCTATCAGCTGGTCGGCCGCACCCTGCCGATCTGGAACAAGTTCGTGAAGAACGCCCAGTTCGCGGGCGGCCAGCCGTGGCTGCTGCACTTCTTCGACCAGGTGCGCTTCTACCCGGTCAGCGAGGCCGAGCTGGACGAATTCCGCGAGGCGTTCCGCGAGGGCCGGGCGCAGATCAGGATCGAGCAGAGCACCTTCGATTTCGCCGAGTACCAGGGCTTCCTGGCCGACAACGCGACGAGCATCGACGCCTTCCAGCGCCAGCAGAAGCAGGCCTTCGACGCCGAAGTGCAGCTGTGGCGCGACGACGATGCCGACAGCCACACCGCCCCAGCGGCGGGCCTGGACGATGACGAAGCCATCGACGGCCATCTGGTCAGCGCCGACATGTGCGGCAGCGTCTGGAAGGTGCTGGTCGAGCCCGGCCAGTACGTCGAGGCCGGCGCCACCCTGCTGGTGGTCGAGGCGATGAAGATGGAGCTGGCCGTGCTCGCGCCGCTGGCCGGCACGGTCAAGGCCGTGCGCTGCCAGCCGGGCAAGGCGGTCACCCCGGGTGACGCACTGCTGGTGCTCGAACCGGGCGAGGCCGCCTGAGATGCAACTGGTCGACCCGATCAGGCGCGGCAAGGAGCGCCCGGAGAACCTCGCCGAGCGCATCTACGGGCAGCTCAAGGACGACATCTTCGAGTTTCGCCTGCTGCCCGGTGACCGCTTCAGCGAAGGCGAAGTCGCCGAGCGCATGGCGGCCAGCCGCACACCCGTGCGCCAGGCGCTGTATCGCCTGGAGCGCGAGGGCTACCTGGAGGTGTATTTCCGCAGCGGCTGGCAGGTCAAGCCGTTCGACTTCGCCCACTTCGAGGAGCTGTACGACGTGCGCATCGTCCTCGAACAGGCGGCGGTCAAGCGCCTCTGTGACCGCGAGGCCGGGGAAACGCCCGCACCGCTGGATGAGCTGAAGCGCATCTGGATGGTGGCGCCCGAACAGCGCCTGGAAGATGGCCGCGAAGTGTCACGGCTCGACGAGCGCTTCCACTGCCAGTTGGTGGAGGCCACCGGCAACCGCGAGATGGCCCGCCTGCACGGCGAGGTCAGCGAGAAGATCCGCATCATCCGCCGCCTGGATTTCACCCAGACGCCGCGGGTGCAAGCCACCTACGACGAACATGCACGGATTCTCGGCGCGATCCTGTCGCGCCGCTGCGAAGAGGCACAGCTGTTGCTCAAGGCCCACATAGAGGTCAGCAAGGCGGAAGTGCGCAAGATCACCCTGCACATGCTGCACAGCGCTCGCGAGCGCGCCGTGCGAGCACAGGGCTGAGCGATGTCCTTGACCAACTGCCAACAACACATAACTCGTTAGTGAATGGAGATCGAACCATGCAACGTCGCAGCCTGATCAAGGCCTTCACCCTGTCCGCTTCCATCGTCGCCATGGGCCTGAGCTGGACCGTACAGGCCGCCGAAACCATCAAGGTCGGCATCCTGCACTCGCTGTCCGGCACCATGGCCATTTCGGAAACCTCCCTGAAAGACATGGCGCTGATGACCATCGACGAGATCAACGCCAAGGGCGGTGTGCTCGGCAAGCAGCTCGAGCCGGTGGTGGTCGACCCGGCGTCCAACTGGCCGCTGTTCGCCGAGCGTGGCCGCCAGTTGCTGACCCAGGACAAGGTCGCGGTGACCTTCGGCTGCTGGACCAGCGTATCCCGTAAATCGGTGCTGCCGGTCTACGAGGAACTCAACGGCCTGCTGTTCTACCCCGTGCAGTACGAAGGCGAAGAGATGTCGCCGAACGTCTTCTACACCGGCGCCGCGCCGAACCAGCAGGCGATCCCGGCGGTGGAATACCTGCTCAGCGAAGACGGCGGCGCCGCCAAGCGCTTCTTCCTGCTCGGTACCGACTACGTCTACCCGCGCACCACCAACAAGATCCTGCGCGCCTTCCTGCACAGCAAGGGCGTGCAGGACAAGGACATCGAAGAGGTCTACACGCCGTTCGGTCATAGCGACTACCAGACCATCGTCGCCAACATCAAGAAGTTCTCCGCCGGCGGCAAGACCGCGGTGGTCTCCACCGTCAACGGCGACTCCAACGTGCCGTTCTACAAGGAGCTGGCCAACCAGGGCATCGAAGCCACCGACGTGCCGGTGGTGGCCTTCTCGGTCGGCGAGGAAGAGCTGCGCGGTATCGACACCAAGCCGCTGGTTGGCCACCTGGCGGCCTGGAACTACTTCCAGTCCGTGGAGAACCCGGTCAACGAGAAATTCGTCGCCGACTGGAAGGCCTACGCCAAGGCCAAGAAGCTGCCGAACGCCGACACCGTGGTGACCAACGACCCGATGGAAGCCACCTACGTGGGCATCCACATGTGGGCCCAGGCGGTCGAGAAGGCCGGTACCACCGACGTCGACAAGGTACGCGCCGCCATGGCCGGCCAGGAGTTCGCGGCACCAAGCGGCTTCACCTTGAAAATGGACGAGAAGAACCACCACCTGCACAAGCCGGTGATGATCGGCGAAGTCCAGGACGACGGCCAGTTCTCGGTGGTCTGGGAAACCGAAGGGCCGATCCGCGCCCAGCCGTGGAGCCCGTACATCGAAGGCAACGACAAGAAAGGCGACACCCCGGTGAAGTCGAACTGAGCCGAGCCGCCGCGCAGGCGCCGGAGGACAAGTCGTCCTTCGGCTCCGCCGCTCCCGTCAGCAACGGGATACCAAGGACACGCCAATGCCTTATGCCTTTGCCCGAATTCTCTTGAGCCTGCTGCTCCTGCTGCCGTTTGCCGCCCAGGCAGGCGAAGCCGACGATTTCGTCGCCGCCAGCCCGGCGCAGCAAGCCAAGCTGCTGGAAAGCTGGGCTGCCATGCCCGACCTGAAGCGCCAGCCGCTGCTCGATGCGCTGCAGCAGGGCCGCGTGGCCGCTGACGGCGACAAGCGCGCCTTCGTCGAAACCGACGCCGGCTACCGCGCCGCCGAAGGCGATGCCGAGCCGCAAGGCACGCCGCGCAAACTGCGCCTGAACAATCGCCTGCGTGGGCTGATCGCCAACGCCCAGGCCAGCCATGGGTTGCTCGCCGAGGATGCAGCGGTGCGCCTGAGCGCCGCCCGGCAATTGCAGAAGAGCGCCCAGCCGGCGCAACTGCCGCTGCTCGCCCAGGCGCAGGCCAAGGAAGACGACGACGCCGTACGCGACGCCCTCACCCTTGCCCTGGCCAATCTGCAACTGGTCGATGCCAACCCGGCGGTGCGCCTGGCAGCCGTGCGCCTGCTCGGCGAAACCGGCGAACCGCTGGCCCGCACCCGCCTGGAAACCCTGCTGGAACCCGGCGTGGAGAGCGACGCCGGGGTGCGCACCGCCGCGGAGACCAGCCTCGCCCAGGTCAAGCGCAAGCTGCTGATCGGCGAGCTGCTCGGCCAGGCATTCAGCGGCATGAGCCTGGGCTCGATCCTCTTGCTCGCCGCCCTTGGGCTGGCCATCACCTTCGGCCTGCTGGGGGTGATCAACATGGCCCATGGCGAGATGCTGATGCTCGGCGCCTATTCCACCTACATGGTGCAGATCCTCTTCCAGCGCTTCGCTCCCGAGGCCCTGGCGCTGTACCCGCTGGTGGCCCTGCCGGTGGCCTTCTGCGTGACCGCGGTGATCGGCATGGCCCTGGAGCGCACGGTGATTCGCCACCTCTACGGCCGCCCGCTGGAAACCCTGCTGGCCACCTGGGGCATCAGCCTGATCCTGATCCAGCTGGTACGCGTGCTGTTCGGCGCGCAGAACGTCGAGGTGGCCAACCCCTACTGGCTGTCCGGGGGCATCCAGATGCTGCCCAACCTGGTGCTGCCGTACAACCGCATCGTGATCATCGGCTTCGCCCTGGCCGTGGTGGTGCTGACCTGGCTGCTGCTCAACAAGACCCGCCTGGGTCTCAACGTGCGCGCCGTCACCCAGAATCGCAACATGGCCGCCTGCTGCGGCGTGCCCACCGGCCGCGTGGACATGCTGGCCTTCGGCCTCGGCTCAGGGATAGCCGGTCTCGGCGGCGTGGCGCTGAGCCAGATCGGCAACGTCGGCCCCGACCTCGGCCAGAGCTACATCATCGATTCCTTCCTGGTGGTGGTGCTCGGCGGCGTCGGCCAGCTGGCCGGCAGCGTCATGGCTGCCTTCGGCCTGGGCATCGCCAACAAGATCCTCGAACCGCAGATCGGCGCCGTGCTCGGCAAGATCCTTATCCTCGCGCTGATCATTCTGTTCATCCAGAAACGTCCGCAGGGCCTGTTCGCCTTGAAAGGGAGGGTGATCGATTGAACCGCACTCTTGACCTCGACGCTGTGAGAGCTGGCCCTACCAGCGACTGCGTCCCCGCTATCGTTCGCGCGCAGGGCGCGCTTGCACGGGTCGTTTTATGGGGGATCCACCGATGAACGCCGCCAACCAAACGCTGCTGGCCCGCGCCAGCCACAGGCTCGGTCCGCAGGTCTCCATGGCCATCGGCCTGCTGGTGCTCGCGGTGCTGCTCGCCATGCCGCTGCTGCACCTGCTGCCCGCCGAGCATGCCCTGCATGTGTCGGCTTACAGCCTGACCCTGGTCGGCAAGATCCTCTGCTACTGCATCGTCGCCCTGGCGCTAGACCTGGTCTGGGGCTATGCCGGCCTGCTGTCCCTCGGCCACGGCCTGTTCTTCGCCCTCGGCGGCTATGCCATGGGCATGTACCTGATGCGCGAAGCCGCCGGTGACGGCCTGCCGGCGTTCATGAGCTTCCTGGCCTGGCGCGAACTGCCCTGGTACTGGTACGGCACCGACAACTTCCTCTGGGCCCTGTGCCTGGTGGTGCTGGCGCCTGGCTTGCTGGCCCTGGTATTCGGTTTCTTCGCCTTTCGCTCGCGGATCAAGGGCGTGTATTTCTCGATCATGACCCAGGCCCTGACCTTCGCCGGCATGCTGCTGTTCTTTCGCAACGAGACCGGCTTCGGCGGCAACAACGGCTTCACCAACTTTCGCAGCATCCTCGGCTTCGAGATCACCGCGGCGAACACCCGCGCCACGCTGTTCGCGCTCACCGTGCTGTTGCTGGTCGGCAGCCTGTACCTGGGCTGGCGCCTGGCGCGCAGCAAGTTCGGCCGGGTGCTCACCGCCCTGCGCGACGCCGAGAACCGCCTGATGTTCTGCGGCTACGACCCACGCGGCTACAAGCTGTTCATCTGGGTGCTGTCCGCCGTGCTGTGCGGCCTGGCCGGTGCGCTGTACGTGCCCCAGGTGGGCATCATCAACCCCAGCGAAATGGCCCCGACCCAATCCATCGAAGCCGCCGTGTGGGTGGCCCTCGGCGGGCGCGGCACATTGATCGGCCCGCTGCTCGGCGCCGGCCTGGTCAATGGCATGAAGAGCTGGTTCACCGTGGCCTTCCCCGAATACTGGCTGTTCGCCCTCGGCGCGTTGTTCATCGTGGTCACCCTGTGCCTGCCCAAGGGCGTCATCGGCCTGCTCAAACGAGGGGACAAGTCATGAGAAGCGCACCGATTCCCGAAATGCTCATCGACCCGGCAGGCAGCAGCCGCGACGCCATCGGCCTGGGCCAGAGCGCCGGGCGCGGCCTCAACGTCCGCCACGGCACCATCCTGACCCTGGAAGACATCAACGTCGCCTTCGACAGCTTCAAGGCGCTGACCGACCTGACCCTGTATATCGGCGTCGGCGAGCTGCGCTGCATCATCGGCCCCAACGGCGCCGGCAAGACCACACTGATGGACGTGATCACCGGCAAGACCCGCCCCAACAGCGGCGTCGCCTACTTCGGCGAAACCTTCGACCTGACCCAGATGAGCGAGGTCGAGATCGCCCAGGCCGGCATCGGCCGCAAGTTCCAGAAACCAACGGTGTTCGAAGCGCTGAGCGTGTTCGAGAACCTCGAACTGGCGCAGAAGACCGACAAGTCGGTGTGGGCCAGCCTGCGCGCCACACTCAGCGGCGAGCAGCGCGACCGCATCGACGAGGTGCTGGCCACCATTCGCCTGGAAGGCTCGCGCCAGCGCCCGGCAGGCCTGTTGTCCCACGGCCAGAAGCAGTTCCTGGAGATTGGCATGCTGCTGGTGCAGGACCCGCAACTGCTGCTGCTCGACGAGCCGGTGGCCGGCATGACCGACGCGGAAACCGAATTCACCGCCGAACTGTTCAAATCCCTGGCGCGCAAGCATTCGCTGATGGTGGTCGAGCACGACATGGGCTTCGTCGGCAGCATCGCCGACCACGTCACCGTGCTGCACCAGGGCCGCGTGCTGGCCGCAGGCTCGCTCGACGCCGTACAGGCTAACGAACGGGTAATCGAGGTTTATCTGGGGCGCTGACGCGCCAGCTACAAGCTGCAAGCCTCAAGCTGCAAGTAGAAGTAGACCCCGTGCCGCTTTTATTTGTGGCTTGCAGCTTGAGGCTTGAGGCTCCTAGGACGAGGAATCGAATCATGCTCCAAGTCGAAAGATTGCATCAGTACTACGGCGGCAGCCATATCCTGCGCGGCCTGTCGTTCGACGTGAAGGTCGGCGAAGTCACCTGCCTGCTCGGTCGCAACGGCGTGGGCAAGACCACCCTGCTCAAGTGCCTGATGGGCCTGCTGCCGGCCAGGGAAGGCAGCGTGCAATGGGAAGGCAAGGCCATCACCGGCTGCAAGCCGCACCAGCGGGTGCACGCCGGCATCGCCTATGTGCCCCAGGGCCGGGAAATCTTCGGCCGCCTGACGGTGGAAGAGAACCTGCTGATGGGTCTGTCGCGCTTTCCCGGCAGCCAGGCCAAGGAAGTCCCGCCGTTCATTTATGAGTTGTTCCCGGTGCTGCTGGAAATGAAACACCGCCGCGGCGGCGACCTGTCTGGCGGCCAGCAGCAACAGCTGGCCATCGGCCGCGCCCTGGCCAGCCAACCGCGCCTCTTGATCCTCGACGAGCCCACCGAAGGCATCCAGCCCTCGGTGATCAAGGAAATCGGCACGGTGATCAGGAAGCTCGCCGCCCGTGGCGACATGGCCATTCTGCTGGTCGAGCAGTTCTACGACTTCGCCGCCGAACTGGCCGATCAGTACCTGGTGATGAGCCGCGGCGAAATCGTCCAGCAGGGCCGTGGCGAAACAATGGAAGCCGATGGTGTACGTGGGTTGGTGGCGATCTGAGCGGCAAAACAGCGCAGCTGTATCTACGCGGTAATCGCTTACGCGGTTATTCTTGCCGTCCGCCACCGCTCAGCCCTCACCTGCCGGCCAACCGGCAGGCGTCCAGGTGGCGATGATCCGCGTCGATGAGCCCGCCCCGGCAGTCGACGGCAGCCGTTGATCCATCGCGGCTCAGCGATTCTCACTGACGACAGACAAGAGGCAGAACATGACCCAGGTAGTTTTCATCACCGGCGCCACCTCCGGCTTTGGCCGCGCCACCGCTCGCCGCTTTGCAGAGGCCGGCTGGGCGCTGGTGCTTTCGGGCCGTCGCCAGGAGCGCCTGGAAGAACTCAAGGCCGAGCTGGAGAGCAAGGTGCCGGTGCATATCGCCACCCTCGACGTGCGTGACGCCACTGCCGTGCAGGCCCTGGTCGACAGCCTGCCGGCGCCGTTCGACAAGATCCACGCGCTGATCAACAACGCCGGCCTGGCCCTGGCGCCGGAAGCCGCGCAGAAGGTGGCCCTGCAGGATTGGCACACCATGATCGATACCAACATCACCGGCCTGGTCAACGTCACCCATGCCGTGCTGCCCAAGCTGCTGGAAACCGGCAAGGGCGCCAGCATCATCAATATCGGTTCGGTAGCGGGCGAATGGCCGTACCCGGGCGGCCACGTGTATGGCGCCAGCAAGGCGTTCGTCAAACAGTTCAGCTTCAACCTGCGTTGCGACCTGGTCTCAACCGGCGTGCGCGTCACCGACATCGCCCCGGGCATGGCCGAGACCGAGTTCACCCTGGTGCGTACCAAGGGCAACCAGGCCGCCTCCGATGCGCTGTACAGCACCACTACACCGCTGAGCGCGGAAGATATCGCCGAGCAGATCTTCTACGTCGCCACCCTGCCCGCCCATATCAACATCAACCGCCTGGAAATCATGCCCAGCCGTCAGGCCTGGGGCCCGTTCGCGGTCGACCGCGACAAGTGATCCGATCCGGGGCCGGCCTGCCGGCCCCATCCGCCGAGAGACGCACCATGCCTGCCGTTATCCGCGACGCCATCAGCGACGACCTGCCTGCCCTGCTCGCCATCTACAACGATGCCGTGCTCAACACCACGGCCATCTGGAACGAGCGCCCCGTGGACCTGGCCAACCGCCAGGCCTGGTTCGAGGCGCGGGCGACCCAGGGCTATCCGATTCTGGTGGCGATCGACGAGGCGCAGCAGGTGCTGGGCTACGCCTCGTTCGGTGACTGGCGGCCCTTCGAGGGCTTTTGCAATACGGTCGAGCACTCGGTGTACGTGCGCCACGACACCCGCGGCCAGGGCCTCGGCCCGCTGCTGATGCAGGCGCTGGTCGAGCGGGCGCGAGAGGTCGGCAAACATGTGATGGTCGCCGCCATCGAAAGCGGCAATACCGCCTCGGTGCGCCTGCACGAACGCCTGGGCTTCACCATCACCGGGCAGATGCCCCAGGTCGGCTGCAAGTTCGGCCGCTGGCTGGACCTGACCTTTATGCAGCTGATCCTCACCCCGCAGCGCAGCACGCCATGAGCCTAGAGATCCGTCAGCTCGACGCAGCCGATTTCGAAGCCTGTCGCCAGGGCCTGATCACCCTGCTGATCGACGCCGTGGCCAATGGCGCGTCCGTGGGCTTTCTGGCCGATATCGATAGCCAGCAGGCGAATGGATACTTCAACGAGGTAAACCGGGCGCTGGCCAGCGGTGCATTGACCATCTGGGTCGCTGAAGAGGATGGAAACATGCTGGGCTCGGTGCAGCTCAGCCTGTGCCTGAAGGCCAATGGCCTGAATCGCGGCGAAGTGCAGAAGCTCCTGGTACTGAGCAGTGCACGACGCCGTGGTATCGCCCGGCTGCTGATGCAGCAGCTCGAGGCCCATGCGGCGCACTTGAAGCGAGGATTGCTTTATCTGGACACCGAGGCCGGCAGCGAGGCCGAACACCTCTATCGCGCCCTGGGCTACACCCGCATCGGCGGCCTGCCCGACTATGCCTGCGGGCCGGACGGCCAGTACCGGGCCAATGCCATCTACTACAAGACCCTGTCACGACCCTAGCGCAGCTGGCTATCCTTGCTGCCACGACGGTTGAAGCCACCGGCCTTGGCCTGTTCCTTGTCGGCCTGGGCCTGGCAGTTCACGCACAGCCGCACGCCGGGCACGGCCTGGCGCCGTGCTTCGGGAATCGGTGCATCGCATTCTTCGCAATGGGTCAGACTTTCGCCCTTGGGCAACTGACTGCGCGCGCGCTGCACGGCGTCTTCGATGGTGCTGTCGATCTGCTCCTGCACGGCGCCGTCTTGCGCCCAACCGGTGGCCATATCGCTCTCCGAAAAGAATAGTGCTGACCGGAAGATAGGAGCGGGCGGACGGGATTGGCAAGGGGCAGCCGACGGCGGACGAATCGGCTCGCGTTGCGCGGCCGCTGTCCGGCGTGGCAGGTGAAGCGGGGTTATTCCTTGACGTTCATGAACTCGTCGGCCCAGGCCACGTACTCCTCGGGCTGGGTGTACTTGTGCGCCAGCTCCGAGGCGCTCAGGTCGCTGGCAACGGCATTGCGCTGTTCGCGCAGGCAGTCGTAGGTGGCCTTGATGGCAGCGAAGTAGGCGGCATGGCCGTTGACCACGATGCGTACGCCCAGTTTGGCGAGGCGCTCGTTGTCGCGCAGCTTGGGGTTGCCGTAGGTCACCAGCATCAGCGGCACGCTGAGGTGCTCGGCGATCTTCTCCAGGTGCTCGAAGTCCTCGACACCGACCATGCAGATGGCATCGGCGCCGGCCTTCTGATAGGCCATGGTGCGCTTGATGACTTCCTCGACGCCGAGCACGCCGGCATTGGTACGGGCGATGATCGCCAGGTCCGGGTCGACCCGCGCCTCCAGGGCCGCACGCACCTTGCCAACGCCTTCGGCGACGCTGATCAGGTCGGTCGACTTGCGGTTGAATTGGGCGGGCAGCAGGGTGTCTTCGATGGTCAGCGCCGAGATGCCGGCGCGCTCCAGCTCGACCACGGTGCGCATCACATTCAGGGCGTTGCCATAGCCATGGTCGGCGTCGGCGATCACCGGCAGGCGGGAAACGCGGTGGATCCGGGTGGCCTGCTCGACGAACTCGCTCAGGCTGATCAGGGCGAAATCCGGTGCCGCCAGCACCTGCAGCGAAGCGACCGAGCCGCCGAGGATGCCGACCTCGAAGCCCAGATCGCCGGCGATACGTGCGGACATCGGGTCGAAGACCGAAGCGGTGTGGTAGCAGGCTCCCGAAGCCAGCAGGGTGCGGAAGGCGCGCCGCAATTCATGGTGGGAAGCACGTTGCATGTTGGTCATAGGCATTGTCCAAACGTCGGATGAATCGGGGGCTCGACGGCCTTGTCCCCAGCCGTCTGAAGCGAATTCTTGTGGCGTGCCGCGACCGATGGGCCAGGTGCCGGCTGCGCAGGCTGCCGCGCGGATACGTCGGCCCTCGGTTGATCCCCGCTTCGCAGCAAATTTCCCGCCAACTCAGCGCAGGGCGGTGGGCGGCTCTACATCGGGCAGCCACTGGCGGAAAATCGCCGAAAAGCTGCCATCCCGGCGCATTTCCGCCAACGCCTCCTGCCAGGCCGCCACGATGGCCGGGTCGGTCTCGCGGGAAAACGCGATGTAATACGACGACTCCATGAACACCATCTGCGGCTGCACGTCCGCCGGGTCCAGCCCTGCCGGGGCGAGCATGTCGCGCAGCAGGATGTCCTCAAGCAGGATCAGGTTGCCGCGGCCATGGGCGAACAGGGTGACCATGGTCTGTGGCGTCGGTACGCCGTACAGGTTCTGCAGCCCCTTGGCCTGCAACGCCTCGTAGCTGTACCACTGCTTGGGCACGGCCAGGGGGCCGCTGGCTGCCACATCATCGAGGCTGTCGACCCGCATACCGCTGGATTTCAGCGAATAGAAGCGCACCTTGCCGTGCAGGATCGGCCCGACCCACTGAAAGCGCTGTTCACGCTCGGGCGTCCGCACCATGGCGAACAGGGCCACGTCGGGCCCGCGCTGCGCCAGGGTATAGGCGCGGGTCCAGGGCATCATCTCGATCTGCGCGTGGCTGCCGGTTCGCTCGATCAGCTCACGTACCACATCGACGCCAAAACCGCGAAGTTCGCCGTCCTGCATGAATGCAGTAGGCGGGCCCGGCTCGGTGAGGATGCGCAGTTCGGCGTTCACCCGCGCGCACAGCAGCAGCGCGAGAACCAGCACACCATAGCAACGCAGCGGGCCCATCTGGCCATCCCCATGAACGCTTGAACAAAAACGGCTGCCTGACAATGGATCGGCGCCGGCGGGTCGTCGACGCTCACCTTGCAGCTAAAGCCGGCAATTTTACCCCAGTGACCGGCCAATTTCAGCAAGCAGCGGCGCCGGCGCACTACCGCTCGGCCAACTGCGCCATCCGAACAGGAAGGACTTTGTGGTGATTGCACCGACAATCGGGCTGGCGCCAGCGCCTCAGGCAGGCGATCATCGGCGCTCGCCCCTCAACGCACATCGACATGACCGACACCACGCAGACCCCCGCCGCACCGCACAAACCCCGCCCGTTCATCGACCTGCTGATCAGCATCGTGATCCCGTCGCTGATCCTCATGAAGCTCAGCGGCGAAGCCCGACTGGGCCCGGATGGCGCGCTGGTGCTGGCCCTGGCCTTCCCCCTGGGCTGGGGCGCGTTCGAACTGGTCAAGTACCGCAAATTCAACTTCGTCGCCCTGCTCGGCCTGGTCAGCGTGATCCTCACCGGCGGCATCGGCCTGCTGCACCTGGACAACCAGTGGCTGGCGATCAAGGAAGCGGCGATTCCCGGCTTGATCGGCATCGCCGTGCTGGTGTCGACGCGCACCCGCTACCCGCTGATCCGCACGCTGCTGTTCAACAAGACCGTGCTCAACGTCGACAAGATCCATGATCGCCTGGAACAGGGCGGTCACACCCAGCGCTTCGAAGCACGCCTGCTGCGCGCCACCTACTGGCTGAGCGCTACCTTCTTCTTTTCCTCGGCGATGAACTACGTGCTGGCCAAGTGGATCGTCACCAGTCCGGCCGGCAGCGAGGCCTTCAACGACGAGCTGGGCCGCATGACCCTGCTCAGCTACCCGATGATCGCCATTCCGTCGATGATCATGCTGATGGCCATCTTCTACTACCTGTGGCGCACCATCCATGACCTCACCGGCCTCAAGCTGGAAGAGATCATGGCCAACGCCGAAGCCGACAAGAAGTCCTGACAGCCCATCGCATTGGCGGATATCTACGCCTACCTGGGGCTGTTCGCCGCCGCATTCGGTGCGGCGACGCTGCTGCCACTGCAGTCCGAGGCGCTTCTGGTGGCGCTGCTGCTCGGCGGCGCGCAGCCGGTGTGGACGCTGATTCTGGTCGCCAGCCTGGGCAACGTGCTGGGCTCGCTGGTCAACTGGTGGCTGGGCCGTTACCTGGAACGGTTTCGTGACCGGCGCTGGTTTCCGGTCAGCGCTCGGCGCCTGCGGCAGGCGCAGCACTGGTACGGGCGCTACGGACGTTGGTCGCTGCTGCTGAGCTGGCTGCCGGTGATCGGCGACCCACTGACCCTGGTCGCCGGCATCATGCGTGAGCCCCTGTGGCGCTTCACGCTGATCGTCAGCCTGGCGAAAACCCTGCGTTATGCCGTGCTGGCCGCGGCCACGCTGGGTTTGAGCCGGTAAAAAGACACACGCGGTAACGGCCTGCGAACCGGTGCCAGTTGAGCAACCGGCCCGCCTCCGGGATACTGCGCACCCTGTACACCCACAACCCACCGGGTCATACCCAGGGAAAGGGTCTGAACGATGGGTGCGACAACTCATCGAATGCACAATCGACTGCTCGCCAAGACGTGAAACAGGGGATCGCCGTTGCAAGGTACCAAGCCCACGATGAAACGCAGTGACCTGATCTGGACGCTGATCGGGTTGTGCGCCGTGGTCGCGTCCTGCTTCCTGCTCTACCGCGAAGTGCGCAACATTTCCCTCGACGAGATCGCCGGCAGCCTCAAGGCCATCCCGCACCTGAACTGGATTCTCGCCGCCGTCGCCACCCTGGGCGCCTATTCGGCGCTCGCCTGGTACGACCGCATCGCCATCGCCCACCTGGGCAAGAAGATCTCCTGGCGGTTCATCACCCTGTGCTCCTTCACCACCTACGCCCTGGCCCACAATATCGGCGCCTCGGTGTTCTCCGGCGCCGTGGTACGTTACCGCGCCTACCGCACCAAGGGCCTGACGCCCCATGAAATCGGCATCCTGATCGTCTTCTGCTCCTTCACCTTCGCCCTCGGCACCCTGCTGGCCAGCGGCTGCGTGCTGGTGCTGCAGCCGGACCTGATCCACCGCGTGCTGGACGTCACCCCGCTGGTCTCGGTGGCCGTCGGCGGCCTCCTGTTGCTGCTGGTCGGCCTCTACGTGCTGGGGTCCTGGCTGCAGTTCAAACCCTGGAAATTCGGCAAGCTGCATGTCGAGTACCCGCGTCTGCGCATCGTCGGTCGCCAACTGCTGGCCGGCCCCCTGGAGTTGGCCTGCGCCGCGGCGATCATCTACTTCGCCCTGCCCGAGGCTTACAACCCCGGCTACATGGTGGTGCTCGGCGTATTCCTGGCGTCCTTCTCCCTGGCCCTGCTGTCCCACGCCCCCGGCGGTCTGGGTGTGCTGGAAGTCAGCTTCCTGGCCGCGCTGCCGGAGATCCCCGCCTCGGACGTGCTGGCCGCGCTGATCGTGTTCCGCGGCTTCTACCTGCTGCTGCCATTCGCCCTGTCGCTGGTCGTCGTGCTGGGCTTCGAGTGGGGCCAATGGCGCGAACGCCGCGGCGAAGTGCAAAATCCCCCGTTGCCCTGACGAAGCGGCAGCGCTAGGGTCTGTTGCCGTTTCATGCACGGCCGCGCCGGAGCCCGCTTTGCCGCGAGGCAAGGGCCACGCCCGCTCCCGGCGGGCTTGCGGCATTTCCCACATCCATGTGGGTCACACAGCCGCGAAGTTTAGCTAGCTAAATGAGCCGCGAGAAACGCTGCATCGCGGCAAAACGGGCCCGGCCCTACGGGTGGGGCCGCCTAGGTTGTGCGGGAAATCTCGCCATGCGTCGTTGGAGGACTTGAAAAGGGAACGCCTTTCCCTGCGTCCTCCGCCTAGCGGATCGCCGCCCGGCCTGGCGAGATTTCTCGCGGCAACGCGGCTCGCGTTGAAACGGCTACAGACCCTAACACCTCATTTGGCCTAGAATGCGCGGCCGTTTTTTCAGGAGCCGTGCGACATGCCTCTTTCCACCCCTGCCCGCGCCTGCGGTATCGACTTCGGCACCTCAAACTCCACCGTCGGCTGGTTGCGCCCGGGCGGCGACACGCTGATCCCGCTGGAAGACGGCAAGATCACCCTGCCCTCCGTGGTGTTCTTCAACCTCGAGGAGCGCCGCCCGGTCTATGGCCGCCTGGCCCTGCACGAATACCTGGAAGGCTACGAAGGCCGCCTGATGCGCTCGCTCAAGAGCCTGCTCGGCTCCAAGCTGCTGAAGAGTGAAACCGCGGTGATGGGCAGCGCCCTGCCGTTCAAGGACCTGCTCGGCTTCTTTATCGGCGAGCTGAAGAAACG
This sequence comes from Pseudomonas argentinensis, assembly GCF_001839655.2. Lineage (NCBI taxonomy): Bacteria > Pseudomonadati > Pseudomonadota > Gammaproteobacteria > Pseudomonadales > Pseudomonadaceae > Phytopseudomonas > Phytopseudomonas argentinensis. The sequence goes on along the minus strand of NZ_CP056087.1, from coordinate 1,031,138 downwards.
CGCCGAAGCGGTGGCCGAACGCCCCTTCGAGGCCGTGGTGCTGGGGCGCCCGGTGTTCTTCGTGGATGACGACCCGCAGGCCGACCAGGAAGCCGAGAACACCCTGGTCGCCGTGGCGCAGAAGCTCGGTTTCAAGGACGTGTCCTTCCAGTACGAACCGATCGCCGCAGCCTTCGACTACGAATCCACCATCGAGCGCGAGGAACTGGTGCTGATCGTCGATATCGGCGGCGGTACCTCGGACTTTTCCCTGGTGCGCCTGGCACCGGAGCGCCGTCAGCTCGCCGAGCGCCAGGGCGACATCCTGGCCACCGGCGGCGTGCATATCGGCGGTACCGACTTCGACAAGCAGCTCTCGCTGGCCGGCGTGATGCCGCTGTTCGGCTATGGCAGCCGGATGAAGAGCGATGCGCTGATGCCCACCAGCTTCCACCTCAACCTGGCGACCTGGCACACCATCAACGTGGTCTATTCGGCCGCCTCGCAGCGGGCGCTGCAGAACATGCGCTACGACATCGTCGACCCGACCGGCATCGACCGCCTGTTCAAGCTGATCGAGCAACGCGCCGGCCACTGGCTGGCGATGCAGATCGAAGACAGCAAGATAGCCCTGACCGAGCAGTTGCAACACCCCATCGACCTGCAGCGTATCGAGGCGGGCCTGAGCGCCGAGCTGACCCGCGGGCTGTTCGAGGACAGCATCGCGGCGCTGCTCGAACGCATCCGCGGCAGCGTGACCACCCTGCTCGGCGATGCGGGCGTGGGCCTGGAGCAGGTCGACACGGTGTTCTTCACCGGCGGCTCAAGCGGCGTGCCGGCCCTGCGCCAGAGCGTGGCGGCGCTGCTGCCCAACGCCCGGCACGTGGAAGGCAATACCTTCGGCAGCATTGGCAGCGGCCTGGCCATCGAGGCGAAGAAGCGCTACGGCTAAGGCCAGGGGCCAGGCTGGACAGCAAATGAGTAGATAAGCCGGCCTGTGGGAGCGGGCCGTGCCCGCGAATCGCGCCCATGCCGCGCTCCCCCAGATATCCCGATCGCCTTAACGCGGCGCCACAGGGCGTGGCTTCTTCTTGCCCGCAGCGCCCTTGCCGCCGCCTCTCTTCTGCTCCTGCAGCCTGGCTTCGGCCGCCGCCTTGGCCTGTTCGCGCTTGTCCCAGGGCTTGCTGCCGTCGCTGCCACGCGGTGGCAGGCCGGTGTGCTGGGTGAGGATGCGGCCACCCGCAGGCTTGCCTGCCCCGCCGACCTTCTTGCTGCCCGCCGGCGTGGAGTTCTTGCGACGGGCGCTCTGGTACTCGTCGGCCTTGGGCTGGTAGGTCGGGATCAACTGATGCTTGCCATTGCCGATCAGGTCGGCGCGGCCCATGCGCTCCAGGGCCTCGCGCAGCAACGGCCAGCCTTTCGGGTCGTGGTAGCGCAGGAACGCCTTGTGCAGACGACGCTGCTGCTCGCTCTTGACGATCTCCACGCCATCGCTCTTGTAGGTGACCTTGCGCAACGGGTTCTTGCCCGAGTGGTACATGGCCGTGGCGGTGGCCATCGGCGAGGGGTAGAACGCCTGTACCTGGTCGGCGCGGAAGCCGTTGCGCTTGAGCCACAGGGCGAGGTTCATCATGTCCTCGTCGGTGGTGCCCGGGTGCGCGGCGATGAAGTAGGGGATCAGGTACTGTTCCTTGCCCGCCTCCTTCGAGTACTTCTCGAACATGCGCTTGAAGGTGTCGTAGCTGCCGATGCCCGGCTTCATCATCTTGTCCAGCGGGCCGCGCTCGGTATGCTCCGGGGCGATCTTCAGGTAGCCGCCGACATGGTGGGTGACCAGTTCCTTGACGTACTCCGGCGACTCGACGGCCAGGTCGTAGCGCAGGCCCGAGGCGATCAGGATCTTCTTCACCCCCGGCAGCGCCCGCGCCTTGCGGTACAGCTCGATCAGCGACGAGTGATCGGTGTTGAGGTTCTCGCAGATACCGGGGAACACGCAGGACGGCTTGCGGCAGTGCTTCTCGATCTCCGGATCCTTGCAGGCGATGCGGTACATGTTGGCGGTCGGCCCGCCGAGGTCGGAGACCACGCCGGTGAAGCCCGGCACCTTGTCACGCATCTCCTCGATCTCGCGGATGATCGACTCGTGGGAGCGGTTCTGGATGATGCGGCCTTCGTGCTCGGTGATCGAGCAGAAGGTGCAGCCGCCGAAGCAGCCACGCATGATGTTCACCGAGAAGCGGATCATGTCGTAGGCCGGGATCTTCTCCTTGCCATAGGCCGGGTGCGGCACGCGCGCGTAGGGCATGCCGAACACGTAGTCCATTTCCTCGGTGGTCATGGGGATGGGTGGCGGGTTGAACCAGACGTCCACGTCGCCATGCTTCTGCACCAGTGCGCGGGCGTTGCCCGGGTTGGTTTCCAGGTGCAGCACGCGGTTGGCGTGGGCATAGAGCACCGGGTCGTTGCGCACCTTCTCGAAGGACGGCAGGCGGATCACCGTCCTGTCGCGCTCCAGGCGCGGGTGCGAAAGCAGCTGGACGACCTTGGCCTCGTTGGGATCCTCGACGGCACTCTTTTCCTGCTCGATGGCGCAGGCAGCTGTATCCTGGGTGTTCACGTAGGGGTTGATGATCTTGTCGACCCGGCCCGGACGGTCGATGCGTGTGGAGTCGAGTTCGAACCAATCCGTCGGCGTGTCGCGGCGGATGAACGCCGTGCCGCGAATATCGGAAATGTCCTCGATTTTCTGCCCGTAGGCCAGGCGCTGGGCGATCTCCACCACGGCACGCTCGGCATTGCCATAGAGCAGGATGTCGGCGGTGGCGTCCATCAGGATGGAGCGGCGTACCTTGTCCTGCCAGTAATCGTAGTGGGCGATGCGGCGCAGCGACGCCTCGATGCCGCCAAGCACCACCGGCACGTGGCTGTAGGCTTCCTTGCAGCGCTGGCTGTACACCAGGCTGGCGCGATCCGGACGCTTGCCGGCCAGGCCGCCGGGGGTGTAGGCGTCGTCGGAGCGGATCTTCTTGTCCGCGGTGTAGCGGTTGATCATCGAGTCCATGTTGCCGGCCGCCACGCCAAAGAACAGGTTCGGCTCGCCGAGCTTCATGAAGTCGTCCTTGGACTGCCAGTTCGGCTGGGCGATGATGCCCACGCGAAAGCCCTGGGCTTCCAGCAGACGGCCGATGATCGCCATGCCGAACGAGGGATGGTCGACGTAGGCATCACCGGTGACGATGATGATGTCGCACGAATCCCAGCCGAGCTGATCCATCTCCGACCGGCTCATCGGCAGGAACGGCGCCGGGCCGAAACACTCGGCCCAGTATTTGGGATAGTCGAACAGCGGCTTGGCGGCTTGCATGGCGGTAACCGTTTTTGATCAGGAATTTCACGGGGCGCGGAATATAGCACAAATTTTAACCAAACCCGACTGCTGCGCTAGGTTGTACCGGGCATCCGATAGCAGGTATCGCGCCTCGCTTTGCTCATCTATAAAAGCACGAGTTCGGTGTAAGCTCAGGCTTACACCACAAGACCTGCCTGCCTTCAGGAGCCCCGCTTGCAGCGCCTAGCCACATTCCTGTCGCAGATTCTGATCCTGGCGACCATGAGCCTGTCGGCCCACGCCGAGGGCATCAGCCTGACGGCGACCAGCAGCGGGCAGAGCCTGAACGAGCACATCGAGCTGCTCGAAGACCCCGGCGCGAAGCTGAGCATCGAACAGATGGCCGACCCCGCCGTGCAGCAGCGCTTCGTGCCTGCCCAGGGCAAGGCCAGCGTCGGCCAGAGCGCCAATCCCTGGTGGATCAAGGTGACCCTGAACGCCGCAGCGGATGCCCCCCGCCAGTGGTGGTTGGAGATCGCCTCGGTCACCCTGCTCGACCTGCAGTTGTATCTGCCCGATGGCCAGGGGGGCTGGCACAAGCGTCAGTCCGGGGAAACGGTAGGTTTCGCCGAGGGCCGTGATCATCCGCACCGGCGTATGCTGCTGCGCCTTCCTGAGCTGGGCGAACAGCCGCTTACCTTCTACCTGCGCACCTACGACCCGGCCGGCAATTCCTTCCCGCTGAAGGTGTGGCAGCTGGCTGACCTGAAAACCCAGGTGGCGACCGAAAACCTCTGGCTTGGCCTGATCTACGGGGTGATCACCGCACTGCTGCTGTACAACCTGTTCCTGTTCCTGGCGCTGCGCGACAGCGCCTACTTCTGGTACGTGGTCACCACCAGCGGCGCGTTGCTGATGATTCTCGGCATGACCGGGCACGGCTTCCAGTACCTGTGGCCCGGCGCGGCGGTGCCCTTCTGGCTGGACCGCATCAGCGTGCCGGCGCTGTGGGGGTTCGGTGCCTGCCGCTTCACCCAGAAGCTGCTGCAAACGCGCCGTTACACCCCTTGGGCCCACCACCTGCTGACCCTGAGCTGCGCGCTCTATCTGCTGGCGGTACTCGCCGATGCTTGCGGCCTGCGCGCGGTCGGTGCCTGGATCTTCGTGCTACTGGCGATTACCACCATTCCCACCGCGCTGTGGGCCTCGCTGCAGCGCTGGCGCCAGGGCTATTTTCCGGCGTGCCTGTACTTCTGCGGTTACGGCATGATCCTAGCCAGCGTCAACCTGCTGCTGCTGCGCGCCACTGGCGTCATCCAGCCGGCGGCGTGGAACAGCTACGTGTTTCCGGTCGCCGTGGCGCTGGAGTCGATCCTGTTCTCGTTCGCCCTCGCCTACCGCATCCAGCTGCTGAAGAACCAGCGGGCCGAAGCGCTGCAGCGCGCCGACGAGGAAAAAGGCGCCCGCCTGGCCCAGGTGCAGGCCAGCGCCGATGAACTGCAGCTGGCCGTGGATCGGCGAACCGCCGAGCTGAAAAACGCCAACCTGCAGCTCTTCCAGCAGAAACAGGAACTGCGGCATGCCGCCTTTCACGATGCCCTGACCGACCTGCCCAATCGCCGTCACCTGGTGGAGCAGTGCGAGAGCGCCTTGCGCGGCGCGCGGCACAGCGATGAAAACCTCGCACTGCTGCTGATCGACCTGGATCACTTCAAGCCGATCAATGACCAGCATGGCCACGACGCCGGTGACCTGTTGCTGCAGCACATCGGCAAGCGCCTGCGCGAGCACGTACGCGGCAGCGATACGGTGGCACGCCTGGGCGGGGATGAATTCGCGGTACTGATTGGCGGCGCCGACGCCCGGCGCTACGCCGGGGATGTCGCCGAGCGCCTGCTCGCCGAGCTGGCCCGGCCGGTGGACTACGCCGGCCACGCCCTGAACGTCAGCATCAGCATAGGCGCGGCGTTCTATCCCCAGCATGCCGAGCAGTTCGCCGGCCTCTACAAGGCCGCCGACCAGGCGCTCTATCAGGCCAAGGCCGCCGGCCGCTCGGGCTACGCGGTGTTCCAGCCCGCAGCAGACTGAGCGGTTATTCGTCGTCGAACTGGTAGCTGCCGGGTGCCAGGTTCTCGAAGCGCGAGTATTTGCCGAGGAAGGCCAGGCGCGCGGTCCCCAGGGGGCCGTTACGCTGCTTGCCGATGATGATTTCGGCGACGCCCTTGTACTCGGTTTCCGGATGGTAGACCTCGTCGCGGTAGACGAAAAGAATGATGTCGGCGTCCTGCTCGATCGCCCCGGATTCACGCAAGTCGGAGTTGATCGGGCGCTTGTTGGGCCGTTGCTCCAGGCCACGGTTGAGCTGCGACAGGGCGATCACCGGGCAGTTGAACTCCTTGGCCAGCGCCTTGAGCGAGCGGGAGATCTCGGAAATCTCGTTGACCCGACTGTCGCCGCTGGAACCGGGAATCTGCATCAGCTGCAGGTAGTCGACCATGATCAGGCCGATCTCGCCGTGCTCACGGGCCAGGCGCCGGGTCCGCGCACGCATCTCGCTCGGCGAGATACCGGCGGTGTCATCGATGAACAGCTTGCGGTCGTTGAGCAGATTGACCGCCGAGGTCAGCCGCGGCCAGTCGTCGTCGTCCAGGCGGCCGGCACGCACCTTGGTCTGGTCGATGCGGCCGAGGGACGCCAGCATACGAATCACGATGGATTCGGAGGGCATCTCCAGGGAATACACCAGGATCGACTTGTCGCTGCGCATCAGCGCGTTTTCCACCAGGTTCATGGCGAAGGTGGTCTTGCCCATCGACGGACGACCGGCGACGATGATCATGTCGGCCGGCTGCAGGCCGCTGGTCAGGTTGTCCAGGTCGGTGAAGCCGGTGGACAGGCCGGTGATCGCGTCGCCGTTGTTGAACAGTTCGTCGATGCGGTCGATGGCTTTGACCAGGATATCGTTGATGCCCACCGGGCCGCCGGTCTTGGGCCGCGCCTCGGCGATCTGGAAGATCAGCCGCTCGGCCTCGTCGAGGATCTCTTCGCCAGTTCGGCCTTCGGGCGCATAGGCGCTATCAGCGATCTCGTTGCTGATGCCGATCAGTTTGCGCAGGGTGGCGCGCTCGCGAATGATGCCCGCGTAGGCCTTGATGTTGGCCACCGACGGCGTGTTCTTGGCCAGCTCCCCCAGGTACGCCAGGCCGCCAACCTGGGTCAGCTGGCCTTCCTTGTCCAGCTGTTCGGACAGGGTGACCACATCGAACGGCTGGTTGCGCTCGGCGAGCTTGAAGATGGCGCGAAAGACCAGGCGATGGTCATGGCGATAGAAGTCGCCGTCGGACACCTGATCCAGCACGCGCTCCCAGGCGTTGTTGTCGAGCATCAAACCACCGAGCACCGCCTGCTCGGCCTCGATCGAGTGCGGTGGCACCTTCAGGGCAGCGGTTTGCAGGTCGTACTGTTCGGGGATGCTGATGTCGTTCATGGGCGCCTGGAAAGAATGCTTGCGGAGAAAAACAAAGGGCACGGTATCGCTTTCGCAATACCGTGCCCGATGTTAGCGGGAAGGCACCTGAGTGCAAGCCCGCTAAGCAGTTCGCTGAGACTTAGGCAGCGACCACGACAACCTTGACGGTTGCTTCGACATCGCTGTGCAGGTGCACGGCCACGTCGTACTCGCCAACCTGGCGAATGGTGCCGTTCGGCAGACGCACTTCGGCCTTGGCCACTTCAACGCCGGAGGCGGTCAGGGCGTCAGCGATGTCGTGGGTGCCGATGGAACCGAACAGCTTGCCCTCATCGCCAGCGGTGGCGGTGATGGTGACTTCCAGCTCAGCCAGCTGAGCAGCACGAGCTTCGGCGGAAGCCTTCTTCTCGGCAGCGGCTTTTTCCAGGTCAGCGCGACGTGCTTCGAAAGCAGCGACGTTGGCTTCGGTGGCAGCGGTAGCTTTGCCTTGCGGCAGCAGGAAGTTACGGCCGTAACCGGCTTTAACGTTCACTTTATCGCCCAGGTTGCCCAGGTTGGCGATTTTTTCCAGCAGGATGACTTCCATTTGGGTGTTACCTCTTAACTTTTAACCTTCACCGTTGGCGGGACCCGAACCGGGCTTGTCCGCCAGACGACCACGAAAATCAAACAGACTGTCGACGATGGCTAACACCACCAGCAAGGGAAAGATCAGCTGCATGAACAGCAGCAGCGTGATGTACAGTCCGACCAGCCAGAACTTCGACAGTCGGCCCTTGGCCACCAGCCCATGCAACAGGGCGATGGCCGCGAACGCCAGCGGAACACTGCACAACGGCGTGAGCATGGCCATCTCGACGCCCAGATTGGGCCCGAGCAGCATGCCGACCAGCAGCAACATCGCCAGCATCGGCGGAAATCTCAGCTCACGGAACTCCGCGCCGAAACCTCCCGGGTTGTACAACGCCGCCTGCCAGAACCGCCCAAGCATCAGGCTCAGCAAGCTGACCACCTGCAGCAACGCTGCCAGCAATCCGGTCAGCACCGGTGCAATGAGACCCTGGAGACGCGCCTGATCGTCCACCGACATCTGTTGGTGAACGCCATCGAGCATCTGCGGCAAGAGCTTGTTCAGCTCTTGGGCCATGGCTTCGATGGGCTCGCGGAACGTCGCCCCCAATACCAGTCCATACACCAGGCCCAGCGCGATGCTGAACAACAGCACCCGCCTCCAGGACGGATTGGCGCGCAATACGCACGCCAGCCCCAGCGCGCCCAGCAACACCAGCAAGGTGCGCGGTTCGCCGAAGTACCACCAGCCAATGGCCGGCAGCAACGCCCAGGCGAGGATGCCAATGGCATCACTCAGGCCACGCCGCAGAAGCACCAGGCATCCGGCGGCGGCACTCAACCAGAACAGCAGCGGCAAAGCTGCAGAACCGACCACCACGAGGGTGGCCTGCATACGGCCGCGCATGATGAATTCTGCCAAGGCGCGCATGCGATCTATCCCTTACTACTTGTCGAACGTCAGATCTTAACGGCCGTGGCTGTCGGTGTAGGGCAGCAGGGCCAGGAAGCGGGCGCGCTTGATAGCGGTAGCCAGCTGACGCTGATAACGAGCCTTGGTACCGGTGATACGGCTAGGAACGATTTTGCCGGTTTCCGAGATGTAGGCTTTCAGGGTGTTGAGATCCTTGAAATCGATCTCTTTCACGCCTTCAGCGGTGAAACGGCAGAATTTACGACGACGGAAGAAACGTGCCATGGGATTGGCTCCTCAATAGATCCGTGGATTACTCGTCAGCGTTGTCGCTGTCGTTGTTGTCGCTGTCATCGCCGTCGTTGGACTCGGCGTTTTCAGGACGTTCACGACGCTCACGGCGCTCACTGCGGTTTTCTTCGGCCTTGAGCATCTCGGACTGACCGGTAACGGCTTCGTCGCGACGGATGACCAGGTTACGGATCACGGCATCGTTGTAGCGGAAGTTGTCTTCCAGCTCGGCCAGGGCCTTGCCGCTGCATTCAACGTTCAGCATCACGTAGTGAGCCTTGTGAACGTTGTTGATGGCGTAGGCCAGTTGACGACGGCCCCAATCTTCCAGACGGTGGATCTTGCCGCCGTCTTCTTCGATCAGCTTGGTGTAACGCTCGACCATGCCGCCGACTTGCTCGCTCTGGTCCGGGTGAACCAGAAAGATGATTTCGTAATGACGCATGAATGCTCCTTACGGGTTGTAGCCTGCCACGAAAATGCGGTCAGGCAAGGAGTGAATGACTCTGTTGGCTTGCTGTAACGGGTGGGCGCGCAAACGCCTGCCATGACGGCAAGGGGCGACATTCTAGAGAAGCCCCCTGACGCACGCAAGGCGATTTGGCGATTTTTTGAACAACAGCGGTTTCAGGCCTAGCATGCCCAGCGCAGACGCCGGCCGATCAGGCGTTGCGCTGCGGCTTTTACTTGCGGCCTGCTGCCTGAAGCCCGTTGCCGCGCCTCTGGCGCAGCGCCTCGAACAGGCAGATGCCGGTGGCGACCGACACGTTGAGGCTGCTGACGCTGCCGGCCATGGGCAGCTTGACCAGGTAATCACAGTGCTCGCGGGTCAGGCGGCGCATGCCCTTGCCTTCGGCGCCCATGATCAGCACCGTGGGGCCGGTCAGGTCCTGCTGGAACAACTCCTGCTCGGCTTCACCCGCCGTACCGACGACCCACAGGCCGCGCTGCTGGAGTTTTTCCAGGCTGCGCGCCAGGTTGGTCACCGCCACCAGCGGGATCACCTCGGCAGCCCCACAGGCGACCTTACGCACCACCGGGGTCAGCGTGGCCGACTTGTCCTTGGGCACGATCACCGCCAGGGCGCCTGCCGCATCGGCGGTGCGCAGGCAGGCGCCGAGGTTGTGCGGGTCGGTCACGCCATCGAGCACCAGCAGCAACGGCGGGCCTTCGCAACGATCGAGCAACTCCTCGAGCATCGCCTCGCCCCACACCTGGCTCGGGCTGACTTCGGCGACCACGCCCTGGTGCACACCCTCGACCCAGGCGTCCATCTCGCGGCGCTCGCACTGGCCGACGGCGACCCGCGCCTGGCCGGCCAGCTCGAGCAGCGGCTGCACCCGTGGGTCACTGCGGCCATCGGCCAGCCAGATCTGCTTCACCCGCTTGGGGTGATGACGCAGCAGCGCTTCCACGGCATGCACGCCGTAGATCTTCTCCAGCTGACTCATGACTTGGCCTTGCTCTTCGAGGGGCCCTTGCGGTGACGGCTCGGCTTGCCGCCCTTGTCCGCCACCTTGCTGGCACCTTTGCCAGAAGACCTGGAGTCGGCGAGCAGGGCCTTTTTCACGTCACGGCTTTTCTGCACGTCGGTATTGCCCGTCGAGCCACCACGCGAACCACGGCCGCCGCGGCTGTCGCTGCCGGACTCACGGCGCTTGCCGCGGGCCGCCGGCGCCTGCTCTGCACCTTCCGCCATTTCGAAATCGATCTTGCGCTCGTCCAGATCGACACGCATGACCTTCACCGACACGCTGTCGCCGAGGCGGAAGCTGCGGCCACTGCGCTCACCGGCCAGGCGATGATGCACAGGATCGAAGTGGTAGTAGTCGCCCGGCAGCGCGGTGACGTGCACCAGGCCTTCGACGTAGATGTCCTTGAGCTCGACGAACAGACCAAAGCCGGTTACCGCCGTGATCACCCCCGGGAAGGTTTCGCCGACGCGGTCCTTCATGAACTCGCACTTGAGCCAATTGACCACATCACGAGTGGCTTCATCGGCACGGCGCTCGGACATCGAGCACTGCTCGCCGAGCTGCTCGAGCATCGGCTCGTCGTACGGGTAGATACGCGCCTTGGGCATGCTGACGGCGCCGGCACGCTCGACGTGCGGGGTGTCCTGCTTGGAGCGGATCACACTGCGGATGGCGCGGTGGATCAGCAGGTCCGGGTAGCGGCGAATCGGCGAGGTGAAGTGCGCGTAGGCATCGTAGTTGAGGCCGAAGTGCCCCTGATTGTCGGCGCTGTACACCGCCTGGCTGAGCGAGCGCAGCATCACGGTCTGGATCAGGTGGTAATCGTCACGCCCGCGGATGCTTTCCAGCAGCGCCTGATAGTCCTTGGGCGACGGGCCATCCTTGGACTTGCCACGGTGCAGGGACAAGCCCAGCTCGCCGAGGAAAGCCTTGAGCTTTTCCAGGCGCTCCGGCGGCGGGCCATCGTGCACGCGGTACAGCGCCGGGATGCCGTGCTTCTGCATGAACGCGGCGGTGGCCACGTTGGCCGCCAGCATGCATTCCTCGATCAGCTTGTGGGCATCGTTGCGCTGGGTCGGGCGGATTTCCGCGATCTTGCGGCCAGAACCGAAAATGATGCGGGTTTCCTGGGTTTCGAAGTCGATCGCGCCGCGCTCGTGGCGCGCAGCGAGCAATACCTGATAGAGCGCATACAGCTGCTTGAGGTGCGGCAGTACGTCCTTGTACTCACTGCGCAGGGCCTTGCCTTCGCTGCTCTTGGGCTGCTCGAGCATGGCGCTGACCTTGTTGTAGGTCAGGCGTGCATGGGAGTGGATCACCGCCTCGTAGAACTTGTAGTCGGCCATCTTGCCGGTCTTGGAGATCGAGATCTCGCAGACCATCGCCAGGCGGTCGACCTTGGGGTTCAGCGAGCACAGGCCGTTGGACAGCTCTTCCGGCAGCATGGGAATGACCCGCTCCGGGAAATACACCGAGTTGCCTCGCACCTGGGCCTCGGCATCCAGCGCCGAGCCGACCTTCACGTAGTGGGAAACGTCGGCGATGGCCACGTAGAGCTTCCAGCCGCCGGAGAACAGCCGCCAGTTGCTGCCGTTCTTCTCGCAATACACCGCGTCGTCGAAGTCCCGGGCATCCTCACCGTCGATGGTGACGAAGGGGATATGGCGCATGTCGACGCGGTTTTCCTTGTCCTTGTCCTCGACCTCGGGCTTGAGCTTGCGGGCTTCCTTGAGCACCGCCTCGGGCCAGACGTGGGGGATGTCGTAGCTGCGCAGCGCCACGTCGATTTCCATGCCCGGCGCCATGTAGTTGCCGACCACTTCGGTGACGTCGCCCTGGGGCTGGAAGCGCGGCGTCGGCCAATGGGTGATCGCCACCTCGACGAACTGGCCCTGCTTGGCGCCGCCATTGCGGCCAGCGGTGACCAGCACTTCCTGCTGGATCTTCGGGTTGTCGGGAATCACGAAGCCGATGCCGCTCTCTTCGTAGTAACGGCCGACGATGGTCTGGTGGCCACGGGAGATCACTTCGACGATGGCGCCTTCGCGGCGGCCGCGCCGATCGAGGCCGGAAACCCGCGCCAATGCGCGGTCGCCATCGAATACCAGGCGCATCTGCGCCGGGCTGAGGAACAGGTCGTCGCTACCGTCATCGGGCACCAGGAAGCCAAAGCCGTCGCGGTGGCCGCTGATGCGCCCGAGGATCAGATCCAGCTTGTCCACGGGCGCATAGGTACCGCGGCGGGTATAGATCAGCTGACCATCGCGCTCCATGGCGCGCAGCCGGCGACGCAGCGCCTCGATCTGTTCGTCGGTGGTCAGCCCGAATTCGTCGAGCAGCTCCTCACGACTGGCGGGCGAGCCGCGATCAGCCAGCTGCTGAAGAATCAGCTCACGACTGGGAATGGGGTTGTCATACTTTTCCGCTTCTCGGGCGGCCTCGGGATCGAGGGATTGCCAATCGGCCATTAGAAACTGTTCACCTTATCTATAGAGTCGGTTTTTGCCATGTGTGTATTGAAGCGCGAAAGCGCCCTCCGGGTCAGCTTTCGCCGCGAATAATTTTTCGACGTCAGGGGTTTACAAGGTAAAAGCACGACCGTATAGTTCGCGCCCACAGCGTCGAGCAGACGTTGTAACACGGAACAGATGAGCAATCATCAGTTTCAGTGCCCAGGTGGCGGAATTGGTAGACGCGCTGGTTTCAGGTATCAGTGACCGCAAGGTCGTGGAAGTTCGAGTCTTCTCCTGGGCACCAAATTTCGTGAAGCAGTCTGATAAGCTGTTTTGCAAATAACGGACGTAATGATCCGTACCGGCAACGGTGAACATTACTGCAGTGCCCAGGTGGCGGAATTGGTAGACGCGCTGGTTTCAGGTATCAGTGATCGCAAGATCGTGGAAGTTCGAGTCTTCTCCTGGGCACCAAATTCAAAAAACCGAGCCAATGGCTCGGTTTTTTATTGCCTGCAGAAAAGTGGCCGGCAGGGCCTGGCGAACGCCGGGCCCGTGCCGCACCCTCAGACCTTGAACTGCCCCAGGCTGCCCTTGAGCTGAGCCGCCAGGCCATCGAGCACCCGACCGCTATTGGCTGTCGCCGCCACCGCCTCGGCCGCGCGCTGGGCCTCGGCATGAATCACCTCGACCCGCCCACGCACCGCATCGGCACCTTCGGCCTGGTGCGCCGCCGCCTGAGTCGCCGTATTGATGGCGCCGTGTACGTCCTCCACGGAACGCTGCACCGCTTGCTGGATTCGTGCACTTTCGCGCAGCGCCGCCAGGCCCTGATCGGCCTGCTGCCCGGCCTGGCCGACCGCTTCGACCGCTTCGCGCGCGCCCTGCTGCAGGGCGACGATATGCGACTGGATATCACCGGTGGATTGCTGGGTCTTGCTGGCCAGCGCCCGCACTTCGTCCGCCACCACGGCAAAACCGCGGCCGCTCTCGCCGGCCCGCGCCGCCTCGATGGCCGCATTGAGGGCCAGCAGGTTGGTCTGCTCGGCAATCGAGCGGATCACCGTGAGCACCACCTCGATCTGTTCGCTCTGCTTGGCCAGCCGCTCGATGACCGCCGACCCGGCATCGACCCGCTGTACCAGTTCTTCGATGGAGCTGCCGACCCGATTGGCGATCGCGGCATTTTCCTGGGTCGACTGGCGAATGGCTTCGACCCGCTGCAGGGCCTCCTGCATGGCGCGACTCTCGGCCTGGGCCTCGTCGGCCATTGCCGCCAACGCCTGCAGGCTGGCTGCCACCTCGTCACGCTGGCGCTCGGCCGCCGATTGCGCCGCTGCACTACGGGTACTCAAGGCCGTGATCTCCTGCCCGGTGCGCACCGCCACCTCGCCGGCTTCGCGAACGATGGGTTGCAGCTTGGCGACGAAACGGTTGACCGCCGAGGCCATTTCGCCCACCTCGTCACGGCTGTCGATTTCGATCCGCCGGGTCAGATCGCCCTCGCCGGCAGCCAGATCGTCGAGCGCCGCGATCAGGGTGCGCAGGCGCACCACCACGCGGCGACCCAGCACGATCGCCAGCGCCAGCAGCACCCCGAAACCGACCACCGCCAGGCCCAGCCCGATACGCCAGCGCAGGTTCGCAGCAGCGGCGTCCACCGCCGCACCGGTATTGCTCGCCATGCCCTGGGCGGCCTGCTGGGCCGATGCCAGGCGCGCCGACAGCGCCTTGGCGCTGTCCGTGGAGGCGCCGGCCAGGCTATCGGCGACCAGTTGCCCACCACTGGCCAGCAAGGCCTCGAAACGCTTGTCCACAGCCACCAGTTCGGCATCGATGGCGGCCGTGGAAACCCCCATCAGCACCTTGCCGATTTCCACCTCGTTGGGGCTTATGCTGGCTTCGACGAAATACACGCTCGGGTCGGTCTTGGCCGCGTTGATCACCTTGTCCAGGGCACGCTCGCCCTCGCCCCTGTCGAGCATGCTCTTGATCTGCTCGTTCTGGCGATTGAGGTAACGGGTCAGATGGTTACCCTCGGCGTCGTCGTAGATCACGAACAGCACGTTGGGGTTACGCTGCGCACGGCGGGCGAATTCCGACAGCGCGGGAATATCGGAATCCCACATGGCCCGCGGCGCCACGGCGGCGAGCAGCTGCGCCAGATCATTGGCGGAATCACGAAGACTGCGCTCGAGGCTGGCGCGGATCTGCACCCGCTCCTCGCCGAGCCGGCTCGACAACCCGGCCGACAGACTCTCGCGGGTGCGCACGGAAAGACTGCCCAGGCTCGCCGATACGTCCTGGTTGGCCTGCTCCAGCTCGCTTGCCAGGCGCCGGGAATCGCTGCCCAGCTGGCGCTCCAGATCGGTCACCAGAGCGTCCACGGTACTGCGAGTCAGGGCCAGCACCAGCAGCACCTGAACCAACAACGCCACGCCCAGGGCAATGAACACGGGCAACAGCAGGCGACTACGCAACAGCGACAAGACAGCGATCACGGGCAAATCCTCCGACCGCCAGGGGAGCGGCAACTTCAGGGGTAGGATCAAGACGAAGCAAGGCGCGTGCCGGGTAGCGGCACATCGCCAGATTGCGCCGCGCCCTGTCGTTCGTCAAACGAAAAACGGGCCGCCCAAGGGCGACCCGTTTCGTTTACCGACCTACGGCTCTGAACGAGCCTTCGCACTCAGGCGAACGGGTGGCGCAGCACGATGGTCTCGTTGCGATCCGGGCCGGTGGAGATGATGTCGATCGGCGCGCCGACCAGCTCTTCCAGGCGCGAGATGTAGGCACGGGCGTTGGCCGGCAGTTCGTCCAGGGTCTTGGCGCCCAGGGTCGACTCGCTCCAACCCGGCATCTCTTCGTACACCGGCTCCAGGCCGATGTAGCTGTCGGCATCGGTCGGCGCATCGATGACGGCGCCGTTCTCGTTCTTGTAACCCACGCAGATGCGGATGGTTTCCAGGCCGTCGAGCACGTCCAGCTTGGTCAGGCACAGGCCCGAGATACTGTTGACGTC
This sequence comes from Pseudomonas argentinensis, assembly GCF_001839655.2. Lineage (NCBI taxonomy): Bacteria > Pseudomonadati > Pseudomonadota > Gammaproteobacteria > Pseudomonadales > Pseudomonadaceae > Phytopseudomonas > Phytopseudomonas argentinensis. Next base: position 1,015,638 of record NZ_CP056087.1, on the reverse strand, counting down.
GATGGCGCGACGCAGGATCACCGCATCGAACCAGCCGCAGCGACGGGCACGGCCGGTGGTGGCACCGAACTCGTGGCCACGTTTGGCCAGGAAGGCGCCAATGTCATCGAACAGCTCGGTCGGGAACGGGCCGGAACCGACGCGCGTGGTGTAGGCCTTGGTGATACCGAGGATGTAGTCGAGGTACATCGGGCCGACACCGGAACCGGTGGCGATACCGCCGGCGGTGGTGTTGGAGCTGGTGACGTACGGGTAGGTGCCGTGGTCGATGTCCAGCAGCGAGCCCTGGGCGCCTTCGAACATGATGTCCTTGCCGGAGCGACGCAGGTTGTGCAGTTCGGCGGTGACGTCGAGCATCATCGGCTTGAGCTGCTCGGCGTAGTCCATGCACTGATCCAGGGTTTCCTGGAAGTCGATGGCCGGCTCCTTGTAGTAATTCACCAGCTGGAAGTTGTGGTAGTCCAGCAGCTCGCCGAGCTTGGCGGCGAAACGCTCGCGGTGGAACAGGTCACCGATGCGCAGGCCGCGACGGGCGACCTTGTCCTCGTAAGCCGGGCCGATGCCGCGACCGGTGGTGCCGATCTTCAGCTCGCCACGGGCCTTCTCGCGCGCCTGATCGAGCGCCACGTGATAGGACAGGATCAGCGGGCAGGACGGGCTGATGCGCAGACGTTCGCGCACCGGTACGCCCTTCTCTTCCAGCTTGGTGATCTCGCGCAGCAGGGCGTCGGGGGCGACCACCACGCCGTTGCCGATCAGGCACTGCACGCCTTCGCGCAGCACGCCCGACGGAATCAGGTGCAGCACGGTCTTCTCGCCATCGATCACCAGGGTGTGACCGGCGTTATGGCCGCCCTGGTAGCGCACAACGGCGGCGGCATGTTCGGTCAGCAGATCGACGATCTTGCCCTTGCCCTCATCACCCCACTGGGTGCCCAGGACGACGACATTCTTACCCATGATACTTGTCCTCTTCGCGCAAGCTTGAGCCGGTCACGGCCGGCGAAAGTAAATCAGAATAGACGACCCCGCAGGCCGCTCAGTCCAGCGCCAGTACCTGCCAGCGACCGTCACGCAATACCAGCTGGCGATCGCAGCGCGCCTGCGCCGCTTCACCCAGCTGCTGGCCCGGCAGCGCCTGTACCACACGCTCGCCTTCGGCACGCAAGCGGCGAACCGCCTGCCACAGGTAGACGTCATGGCTGTCCGGTGCCCAGATACCCGCCGGCTCTTCGCCAAGGGGCATGTGGCCAAGCGTCACCAGCGTCTTCAGGTCGGTGGAGAAGCCGGTAGCCGGCCGGGCACGGCCGAAGTCGGCGCCGATGTCGTCATAGCGCCCGCCCTGGGCGATGGCCTGCCCCACGGACGGTACGAACGCGGCGAACACCACGCCGGTGTGGTAGTGGTAACCACGCAGTTCGCCCAGGTCGAAATACAGCGGCAGCTCCGGGTAACGCCGCTCCAGCGCATCGGCGATGGCCACCAGCTCATCCAGGGCGGCGTGCACGTCGTCCGGCGCCTCGACCAGGCAGGCCTGGGCCAGATCCAGCACATCGCGACTCCCGCACAGCTCGGCCAGGGCCCGCAGCATGCGCCGCAGCGAGTCGGGCAGCGCCTCGGTCAGCGCATCGACTTCGTCCATGGCCTTGCGCTGCAGGGCATCGAACAGCTGCTGCTCGGCCTCACCGGAGAGTTCGGCGGCACGCACCAGGCCGCGGTAGATACCGACGTGGCCCAGGTCCATGTGCACGTCCGGCACCTCGGCCAGCTCCAGGGTGTCGACCAGCAGGCTGATCACCTCGACATCGCTGGCCGGGCTGGCATCGCCATACAGCTCGGCGCCCAGCTGAATCGGACTGCGCGAGGTGGTCAGCGCCCGCGGCTGCGCATGCAGCACGCTGCCGGCGTAGCACAAGCGGCTCGGGCCCTCACGGCGCAGGGTATGCGCATCGATGCGCGCGACCTGCGGGGTGATGTCGGCACGAAAGCCCATCTGCCGGCCGGACAGCGGATCGGTCACCTTGAAGGTACGCAGATCCAGGTCCTGGCCCGCGCCGGTGAGCAGCGACTCCAGGTACTCGATGTGGGGCGTAACCACGAATTCGTAACCCCAGCGCTGGAACAGATCCAGCACCTGGCGACGCGCGATTTCGATGCGCGCCGCTTCCGGGGGCAATACTTCTTCGATCCCATCTGGCAGCAGCCAGCGGTCTACCGTTGCCATTTCGCCATTTCCCTCTTGATTCGGGCGGCACAAGCCTTCAGTGAAGCGGATGGAAAGCCGAGCCCGGCAACAGGCCGGTCGACTCCAGGAACGGGCATCGAGACGATCAGAGATTTGATTGCACGAAGCCCCCGCGCCAGCGGCGCGGAAAGGGGCAAGGTCAGGGACCTTGGAAGACAGAACGTAACGCTCAGTTCGTGCCGCATGATTCCCACAGGCGCAAAAAAGCCGGGATTTTCCCGGCTGCCGCATCATACCACGTCGAAAGCCTCAAGCCGCAAGCTTCACACGACAAGCGAGCACTCGGCATCGGCTTGCGGCGCTTGGCCTGCGGCTCATGGCCGCGTTATGGCTTGGATTTCTCCAGGTAGCGGAAGAAATCGCTGCTCGGATCCAGCACCAGCACGTCACGCTTGTCGGAGAAGCTCTCGCGATAGGCGTTCAGGCTGCGATAGAAGGAGTAGAACTCCTGATCCTGACCATAGGCCTTGGAGTAGATGGCAGCGGCCTGGGCATCACCCTCACCACGCAGCTCCTCGGCCTGGCGATAAGCCTCGGCGAGAATCACGCGCTGCTGACGATCGGCATCCGCACGAATCCCCTCCGCCAGCTCCTTGCCTTTCGCGCGGTGCTCGCGGGCCTCGCGCTCACGCTCGGAGCTCATCCGATCGAACACGCTGCGGTTGACTTCCTTGGGCAGGTCGATGGCCTTGACGCGAACGTCCACCACCTCGATACCCAGCTCACGCTGCGCCGCACGGTTCAGCGAGGCGGTCACGTCAGCCATCAGCGCATCACGCTCGCCGGACACCGACTCGTGCAGGGTGCGCTTACCGAACTGGTCACGCAGCGATGCTTCGAGACGACGGGACAGACGCTCATCGGCGATCTGCTTCACGCCCGAGGTCGCGGTGTAGTAACGCTCGGCATCCAGCACGCGCCACTTGGCGTAGGCATCGACCATCAGCGCCTTCTTCTCGAGGGTCAGGAAGCGCGAGTTGACGGTATCCAGGGTCAGCAGGCGGGCATCGAACTTGCGCACCTGGTTGACGTAAGGAATCTTCATGTGCAGACCCGGCTGCACGTCCGCCTCGACGATCCGCCCGAACTGCAGCAATACCGCCCGCTCGGTCTGCGCCACGATGTAGAAGCTGCTCCAGGCCACCAGGGCCAGCACCACGCCCGCGATCAGGGTCACCAGTGATTTATTGCTCATCAACGGCTCTCCCTTGTACGCACGTCTGCCTGCCCGACGTTGTTACCAACGCGTGCGCCGAGATCGGCAGCGCCGGCGCCGGCCGCGCTGGACGACGCATTGCTGCTGCCGCCACGGCTGTCGATCATTTTGTCCAGCGGCAGATAGAGCAGGTTGTTCTGCCCCTTGTCGCCGGTGACCAGCACCTTGCTGGTGTTGCTCATCATCTGCTGCATGGTGTCCAGGTACAGACGCTCACGAGTGACTTCCGGCGCCTTGCGGTACTCGGCCACCAGCGCGGTGAAACGATCCGCCTCACCCTGGGCGCGGGAGATCACTTCGTCACGGTAACCGCTGGCATCCTCGATCAGCCGCTGGGCCTGACCACGGGCTTCCGGCACCACGCCGTTGGCATAGGTTTCCGCCTGGTTCTTCTCACGCTGCTCGTCTTCACGGGCGCGGATCACGTCATCGAAGGCTTCCTGCACTTCACGCGGCGCCGCCGCGCTCTGCAGGTTCACCTGGGTCACGGTGATACCGGTGCGGTAGGTGTCGAGGAAGCGCTGCAGACGCTCACGCACATCGCCAGCCATCTGCTCACGGCCCTCGGTCAGCACCTGGTCCATCTCGGTGGAGCCCACCACGTGGCGCACGGCGCTGTCGGTGGCGTGCTGCAGGCTGGTTTCAGGCATGTCGACGTTGAGCACGAAATCCTGCAGGTTGCTGATCTTGTACTGAACCGTCAGGGGTACTTCGATGATGTTCTCGTCTTCGGTCAACATCTGCCCCTGCTTGCTGTAGGCACGCTCGCGGGTGACGTTTTCCTGAAACTTGCGATCGATCGGCGGGAAGTAGATGTTCAGGCCCGGCCCGACCGTCTCGTGGTACTTGCCGAAACGCAGCACGACGGCCTGCTCCTGCTCGTCCACCACGTAGATGGCGTTGTACAGCCAAAAGGCGCCGACCACGGCCAGCGCAACGAACAGCAGGCCGAAACCGCCGCCCCTGCCGCTATTGGAGCCGCTACCATCACTGCCGCGTTTCTTGCCACCGAATAACCCATTGAGGTTGTCCTGCAGCTTGCGGAAGGCTTCGTCAAGATCCGGTGGTCCCTTGCGGTCGCCGCCACCACCGCCGCCGTTACCACGACGGCCGCCGCCACCCCAGGGATCCTGATTATTCGAGTTGCCACCCGGCTCATTCCAAGCCATAGCGCTCTCCATACTGATAAAGCAAAGACGCGCCAACGGCGCGCCCACCAATGCTACAGAATGCCTGCTTCCAGCGGCAAAATCACCGCTGCGGGCTTTATTGCAAAGTGTGTTGCTCGATGAACTCGAGTGGCTGCAGGCCCTCGCGACTGACCAGACGGTTGAGTTCGACCCGCGGAATACGCACCTGCAACAGGCTGCTGCCGTCCTCCGCATAGGACTCCTGCAACACCACGCCCAGTTCAAAGAATTGCGCCCGCAAGCGCGCCAGGCGCTGCGGCAACTGCAGCGTGGCGACGAACAGGTCGTCGCCGAGCAGCTCGGCGACCGCCTGCTTGAGCAGGGGCAGGCCACGGCCATCACGCGCCGACAGCCAGACCCGCTCGGGACGCCCATCGGCATTGCGCTGAATCTGCGGCTCGACGCCTTCGAGCAGGTCGAGCTTGTTGTACACCTCGAGCACCGGCAGATCCTGGGCGCCGATCTCACCGAGCACCGCGAGCACCTGTTCGATCTGGGCGTCGCGCTCCGGCTCGTGGGAATCGATCACGTGCAGCAGCAGGTCGGAGTTGCTCGACTCCTCGAGCGTGGCGCGAAACGCCTCGACCAGCTTGTGCGGCAGGTGACGGATGAAGCCCACGGTATCGGCCAGCACCACCGGGCCCAGGTCATCCAGTTGCAGACGGCGCAGGGTCGGGTCGAGGGTGGCGAACAGCTGATCCGCCGCATAGACCTCGGATTCGGTCAGGGCGTTGAACAAGGTGGACTTGCCGGCGTTGGTGTAGCCGACCAAGGACACCGAAGGGATGTCCGCCCGCTTGCGGCCTCGGCGCGCCTGCTCACGCTGGCTACGCACCTTCTCCAGCTTCTGCTTGATCTGGCGAATGCGCACGCGCAACAGGCGGCGGTCGGTTTCCAGCTGGGTTTCACCGGGGCCGCGCAGGCCGATACCACCTTTCTGCCGCTCGAGGTGAGTCCAGCCACGCACCAGGCGCGTGCTCATATGATCGAGCTGAGCCAGTTCGACCTGCAGCTTGCCTTCGTGGGTACGGGCGCGCTGGGCGAAGATATCGAGAATCAGCCCGGTACGATCCAGTACGCGACACTCGAACATGCGCTCGAGGTTACGTTCCTGACTGGGCGTAAGGACATGATTGAAGATGACCAGGTCGGCCTCATGGGCCCTGACCTGGTCTCGCAGCTCTTCCACCTTGCCGCTACCGATGAGGAACTTCGCCGTGGGCCGGCTGTTGGGCACACTGAAGAACGCCACGGTATCGGCGCCCGCGGAAAGCGCCAGTTCGTGAAACTCCTGGGGATCCTCGCTCGCCTCGGTGTTCTGACTATCCAGATGAACCAGGATGGCCCGTTCACCCCCTTCATGGCGCTCGAAGAACAATGCGACCCCCTGGGTTAGGCGTTGCCAGGCTCGGATTCAGCCTGATCGGACTCGGACGCGCTCGGCAGGCGAACCGGACGGCTCGGTACCACGGTGGAGATCGCGTGTTTGTAAACCATCTGGCTGACGGTATTCTTCAGCAGGATGACGAACTGGTCGAAGGATTCGATCTGGCCCTGCAACTTGATGCCGTTGACCAGATAAATGGAAACCGGGACGCGCTCCTTCCGCAGGGTGTTGAGGTAAGGGTCTTGTAGCGAATGCCCTTTTGACATGTGCCGCACTCCTAAATGAATCGATAATTGAATAGTTTTTGAACGGTTGCTTAGCCTGTGAACGGCTTTGGCACGCCTTCCCCCAAGGATAGACGGCCTGCGGCAAGGTCTCAGTTCAATATGGAGACCGTCGCCATGTATTTCAAGGCACGTGGCAGATTGTCGCAATCGAGACTGTCCAGCCAGTGCACATTTTGCCAACTACGCAGCCAGGTGAACTGCCGCTTGGCCAACTGGCGGGTGGCGATGATGCCGCGCTCGCGCATCTGTGCCGCACTGAGTCGTCCCTGCAGATGATCCCACACTTGCCGGTAGCCCACCGCCCTGATAGACGGCATATCGCCGTGCAGGTCACCTCGCCGCTGCAGGCGTTCGACCTCGGCGACAAAGCCCTGTTCCAGCATCAGATCAAATCGTCTGGCGATTCGTTCGTGGAGAACCTGCCGCTGCGCAGGCGCTATGGCCAGCTGCGCGACAGTATAAGGCAAGCCGCCGTCCTGCGCCGCCGCTTCGCTCTGCTGTGCACGCAGTTGCGTCATGGTCACGCCGCTGACCCGGAACACTTCCAGGGCCCGGACCAGACGCTGCGGATCGTTCGGGTGGATGCGCGCCGCCGACTGCGGATCCACCGCCTGCAGCTCGGCATGCAGCGCCGCCAGGCCCTCATGCTCGGCACGCGCCTCGAGCTCGGCACGCACCTGCGCATCGGCGCCCGGCATGTCGGCCAGCCCCTCGAGCAGCGCCTTGTAATACAGCATGGTGCCGCCCACCAGCAGCGGGATACGCCCGCGCGCGGTGATGTCGGCCATGGCCGCCAGGGCATCACGGCGGAAATCGGCCGCCGAGTAGGCTTCGGCCGGGTCGCGAATATCCACCAGGTGGTGAGGAAAGGCGTCGAGGGTGGCCCGATCCGGTTTGGCCGTGCCGATGTCCATGCCGCGATAGACCAGCGCCGAGTCCACGCTGATCAGCTCGCAGGGCAGTACCCGTGCCAGGGCCAGGGCCAGATCGGTCTTGCCGGAGGCGGTCGGGCCCATCAGAAAGATGGCGGGAGGAAGGGAAGGCATCGGCACGGCACGACTCGACTGAACGGCGGTCCATTTTCCGGACATGGGCCGCCTGCCGCAAGCGCGGCGCCGAGGTTACCAGGCCGTTTTTGAAAAACCTGGGCGAGGCAGGCAAGACATACCGATGGAGGCCCCGCGAAAACGGCCGAAAAAGCGCAGTTTAGGTGTTGTAAATGAGCATTTTGACGGGGGCACCTAGCTTGGGCTCGCACTCGAGGCCGTTGTTATCGCAGCATCGCCAACGCGGGTAGTGTTTCAACGGCCTGTTACTGGCCGCGCAGGAACAATTTATCCAACTGGTCCAGGCTCATCTGCGTCCAGGTCGGCCGGCCGTGGTTGCACTGGCCACTGCGCTCGGTCTGCTCCATGTCACGCAACAGGCCGTTCATTTCCGGCAGGGTCAGGCGCCGGTTGGCGCGCACGGCGCCGTGACAGGCCATGGTCGCCAACAACTCGTTGAGATGCGCCTGGATGCGGTCGCTGGTGCCGTACTCGAGCAGATCGGCCAGCACGTCGCCCACCAGGCGCGTCGCCTCGGCCTGCTTGAGCAGCGCCGGAATCTGCCGGATCGCCAGGGTTTCCGGCCCCAGACGCTGCAACTCGAAGCCCAGTTTCTGGAACCACTGGCCGTGCTCCTCGGCGCAGTCCGCTTCGCGCTGACTCACGGCGATGGACTCGGGCACCAGCAGCGGCTGACCGCGCAGCCCCTCGCTGGCCATCGCCACCTTGAGGCGCTCGTACATGATGCGCTCATGGGCCGCGTGCATGTCGACGACCACCAGGCCGTGGGCGCTTTCAGCAAGAATGTAGATGCCCTTGAGCTGGGCGATGGCGTAGCCAAGGGGCGGGATATCGCCCTGCTGCTCCGGCAAGGTGACAGGCGCCGCGCCCCCTGGCAGCGGCGCGAAGAATTCGCGATAGACACCCTGGGCCTCTGCCGCGGGAAGCGACGATTCGCTGCGCTGGCTCTGATAGCCGGCGCCCGGCGAGCGCCAGACCGACTCCACGGGGCGTTCGAGCACGCTGGCGGACAGGCCCATTTCGCCCTGGGGGCCGAACTCGCCCGCCGCCTGGCCGGTCGGCCGCAATACGGTTTCCACGGCAGCCGGGGTGGCCAGTTGATCCTCGGGGCGCACCTCACCGAGCGCGCGGTGCAGAGTGCCATACAGGAAGTCGTGGACCATGCGCCCTTCCCGGAAGCGCACTTCGTGCTTGGTCGGGTGCACGTTGACGTCGACCGCCGTCGGGTCGATCTCCAGGAACAGCACGAAGGTCGGGTGGCGACCGTTGAACAGCACATCGCGATACGCCTGACGCACCGCGTGGGCGACCAGCTTGTCGCGCACCATGCGCCCGTTCACGTAGAAATACTGCAGGTCCGCCTGGCTGCGCGAGAAGGTCGGCAAGCCCACCCAGCCCCACAGGTGCAGACCGTTGCGATCGATATCGATGGGCAGCGCCTGCTCCAGAAACCCGGCACTGCATACGGAGGCGACACGCCGGGCGCGGCTGACGTCATCATTGGCTTCATGGAGGGTCAAGACGTTCTTGCCGTTGTGGCGCAGGTGGAAGGCCACGTCGAAGCGCGCCAGCGCCAGGCGCTTGATGACTTCCTGCAGGTGATCGAACTCGGTCTTCTCGGCCTTGAGGAACTTGCGCCGCGCCGGGGTATTGAAGAACAGGTCGCGCACTTCCACCGAGGTACCGACCGGGTGGGCCGCCGGCTGAACCCGCGGCTGCATCTCGCGGCCTTCGGTTTCCACCTGCCAGGCCTGGTCGGCACCGGCGGTACGCGAGGTCAGCGTCAGCCGGGCCACCGAACTGATCGACGCCAGGGCCTCACCCCTGAAGCCCATGCTCATCACCTGCTCGAGATCCTCGAGCTCGCGAATCTTGCTGGTGGCATGCCGCGCCAGGGCCAGCGGCAGGTCATCGGCGGCGATGCCGCGACCATCGTCACGCACGCGCAACAGCTTCACGCCGCCCTGTTCGACATCCACTTCGATACGCCTGGCGCCGGAGTCCAGGCTGTTCTCCAGCAGCTCCTTGGCCACCGATGCCGGGCGCTCGACCACCTCACCGGCGGCAATCTGGTTCGCCAGCCGCGGGCTGAGCAGCTGGATACGAGCCATTTCGCTCATGGCTGGGCAGCCAGCGAGGTCGCCGGGATGTGCAGCGTCTGGCCGACCTTGATCACATCGGACTTCAACGAGTTGGCACTGCGCAGATTGGCCAGACTGACCTGGTAGCGCTGGGCGATCAGCGCCAGGCTTTCGCCGGAGGCGACCACGTGCTCACGGGGCCCCTGGGCGATCTTGCCGTTGTCGCGCAGCCAGGCGATATAGGTGCCGGGCGGCGGATTCTGTTCGAAGAACTGTTTCACGCCAGTGACGATGGAGCGCGACAGGTTCTGCTGGTGACTGGCCGAATGCAGCTTGCGCGCCTCGCTGGGGTTGGAGATGAAGCCGGTCTCCACCAGGATCGACGGAATGTCCGGCGACTTCAGCACCATGAAGCCGGCCTGTTCGACGCGGCGCTTGTGCAGCGGCGTGACCTGGCCCATCTGGCCGAGCACCTTCTGCCCGACGTTGAGGCTGGACGACAGCGACGCGGTCATCGACAGGTCGAGCAGCACGCCGGCGAGCATGCGGTCCTTGTCTTCGAGGCTGACGTTGCCGGCACCGCCGATCAGGTCGGACTGGTTTTCGGCGTCGGCCAGCCAGCGCGCGGTTTCCGAGGTGGCGCCACGATCGGACAGCGCATACACCGAGGCGCCGAAGGCCGCCGCCCGTGGCGCCGCATCGGCGTGAATGGAAACGAACAGATCGGCGCCCTTCTTGCGGGCGATCTCGGTACGCTTGCGTAGCGGAATGAAATAGTCGCCGGTGCGCACCAGCTCGCCCCGGAAACCCTTCTGGGCGTTGATCTGGCGTTGCAGCTCCTTGGCGATGGACAGGGTCACGTTCTTCTCGAACTGGCCCTTGGTCGGGCCCAGTGCACCCGGGTCCTCGCCACCATGACCGGCGTCGATGGCGATCACGATATCGCGCTTGCCGCCGGGCACCGGTGCCAGCTTGGGCGGCGCCTGGGTCGGCGTAACGGGCACCGGCGGCGCGCTGGCGGTGGTGGTGGACGGCAGGCTGGGCGCCGCGTCCGAGGCCTGATCGAACAGGTCGACCACCAGGCGGTTGCCGTACTGCTGATTGGGCGCCAGGGTGAAGCTCTTGGGCGTGACCTGGGCCGACAGGTCGATGACCACCCGCAGGTCGTCCGGCGTGCGCTGCGCCGAGCGCACGGCGGTGATCGGCGTGTTGCTCAGGGCGAGCTTGTCCAGCGAGGTGACCAGCTTGGCCCCGCTGATGTCGATGACGATGCGATCCGGCGCCGTCAGGGTGAAGACGCTGTGCTGCACCGGGCCGGACAGATCGAAGACCAGGCGCGTGTTGTCCGGTGCGCGCCACAGGCGAACACTGCGCACATCCGACGCGGCCCACACATCGGCAGCCATGGCCGCCAACATCAGCCCGACCGCGATCATTCGCGCGCCTATGCGCATACCCGCCCCCACTCTATCGTTCATGCTCCGGGTGCCAAGACGGCACACCAGCGTTCACCCTTCGCGCTATGACTGCGAAACAGCAGCGACCGGCCACCCGCTCGCGGGCTAATGGTAATGTCAAGGTCGGCCTTTGGCAAAACGCCGGCACCGCGCTGGGGCCACTCGATCAGGCACAGGGCGTCGCCCTCGAAGTAATCGCGAATGCCGAGAAACTCCAGCTCCTCGGGATCGACCAGGCGATAGAGGTCGAAATGGAAGGCGCGAACCTCGCCGATCTCGTAGGGCTCGACCAGGGTGAAGGTGGGGCTTTTCACCGCGCCACGGTGGCCGAGGCCTTGCAGGATGCCCCGTGACAGCGTGGTCTTGCCGGCGCCCAGATCGCCTTCCAGGTAAATCACGCCGCGCCCACCGGTGGCAACGGCAATGCGCGCGCCGAGCGCCAGCATGGCGTCTTCATCGGCGGCGAACAGTTCTATTTCCGACAAGCGGCTCGCTCCTGTAGCAAATGACGGATAGCGTCGCACAGATCGCCCGCCGCCAGACCATTTCCTTTATGTGCCAATGACTCACCCGCGCCGGCGTGCACCCATACCCCCAGGCAGGCTGCCTGCCATGCGCTGCAGCCCTGGGCGATCAGGGCACCGATCAAGCCCGCCAGTACATCGCCCAACCCGGCGCCGGCCATCACCGGGTGACCGCGATCACACACCAGCAGACGCCCGGCCGGATCGGCGACCAGGGTGCCGGCCCCTTTGAGTACGCAGACCACGTCATGGCGCTGGGCCAGCGCCCTGGCCGCTGCCGGCCGATCCGCCTGCAGTGCCGCCGTCGAGATGCCCAGCAAGCGTGCCGCCTCGCCGGGATGGGGAGTGATCACGCTGCCGGGTGCGATATGCGCCGCACCGGCCGCCAGCAGGTTGAGCGCATCGGCATCCCATACCTGGGCACCGCCGGCGGCCGTCGCGGCCGACAGCAGGCTGCGGCCCCAGGCGCCCTGGCCAAGACCCGGACCGACGACCCATACCGTGATCCTGCCAGCCAGGGCGTGCAACTGATTGGCCGAGGCAACGGCCAGGCCCATGACCTCGGGCAGCCGGGCCTGCGCGGCGCCGATATGTTCCGCGCGGGTGGCCAGCGACACCATGCCGGCGCCGCTGCGCAGCGCGCTCTGCGCCGAGAGCAGCGCCGCGCCGCCGGTGCCCTGATCGCCGCCGACCACCAACAGGTGGCCAAGCTGGCCCTTGTGGGTGGTCGGCTGGCGGGCTGGCACCTGCGGCAGACGATCACCCGCCAGGCGCCGTGCAACGGATTGCTGCTTGGCGACGATCTCGGCATCGGCCTGCAACGCATCGAACACCACACGGCCGACATGATCGAGCGCCGGGCCGACATACAGGCCGAGTTTCAAGCCGATCAGGGTGACGGTGAGCTGCGCCTTTACCGCAGCGCCCAGCACCTGCCCGGTATCGGCGCAAATCCCCGAGGGAATATCCACCGCCAGCACCGGACGGCCACTGCGATTGATCCAGTCGATGGCCGCTGCGTAAGGCTCGCGCACCTCGCCCGCCAGGCCGGTGCCGAGCAACGCGTCGACCAACACCCCTCGCGGCTCGGCAGCGGCCTGCCAGGCCAGCACCTCGACACTGGCAGCGCGGGCCTCGTCGCGGGCCAGGGCGGCATCGCCCTGCAAACGCTGTGGCTCACCCACGGCCAGTACCCGCACCTGCCAGCCGGCGCGCTGCGCCAATGCCGCTATCAGGTAACCGTCCCCGGCATTGTTGCCGTGCCCGGTCAGTACGGTCACTGTGCCGGCATCCGGCCATGCGCGGCGCAAGGCCCGCCAGATGGCATGGGCGGCGCGCTGCATCAGCTCGAAACCGGGCGTGCCGGCCGCGATCAGCGCTGCATCCAGCGCCCGCACCTGGGCGGCGCTGTAGAGCGGGAGGGGAAAATCGTCTGATGAATGCCGCATGCCTGAGCTCCGATGTCTGGCAGAATTATACGCCGCCTACTGCAGATTCCCGCCCAGCATGACCGACGCCACCCTCGACCTCGCCAGCCTCGCCAAGTCCATCAAGGACTGGGGCCGTGAACTGGGCTTCCAGCAGGTGGGCATCAGCGGCCTGGAGCTGGGTGAGCACGAAGCGCACCTGCAGCGCTGGCTGGATGCCGGCTACGGGGGCGAGATGGACTATATGGCCGCACATGGCCGCAAACGTTCACATCCCGACGAGCTGGTGCCCGGTACCCTGCGCGTGGTCTCGCTGCGTATGGACTACCTGCCCGGCGACACGCAGATGGCCCAGCGCCTGCAGGAGCCGGAAAAAGCCTACGTGTCGCGTTACGCCCTGGGACGCGACTACCACAAGCTGATCCGCAAACGCCTCCAGCAACTGGCCGAGCGTATCCAGCAGGCCATCGGCCCCTTTGGCTACCGCGCCTTCGTCGACAGCGCGCCGGTGCTGGAAAAGGCCATTGCCGAGCAGTCCGGTCTCGGCTGGATCGGCAAGAACACCCTGGTGCTCAACCGCAAGGCCGGCAGCTACTTCTTTCTCGGCGAGCTGTTCGTCGACATCCCGCTGCCCGAAGATGCCCCCCACGCCAGCGAACATTGCGGGCGCTGCAGCGCCTGCCTGGACATCTGCCCGACCGCCGCCTTCGTCGGCCCCTATGTGCTGGATGCACGGCGCTGCATCTCCTACCTGACCATCGAGCTGAAGGGGCCGATCCCGGAAGAGCTGCGCGCGCCCATCGGCAACCGGGTGTTCGGCTGCGACGACTGCCAGATGGTGTGCCCCTGGAACCGCTTCGCCAAACCCAGCGGGCAAAGCGACTTCCAGCCGCGGCACAGCCTGGACAACGCCGAGCTGGCCGAGCTGTTTCGCTGGAGCGAGGAAGAGTTTCTCAGCCGTACCGAGGGCTCACCCCTGCGCCGCGCCGGGTATGAGCGCTGGCTGCGCAACCTGGCCGTCGGCCTGGGCAACGCGCCGTCGAGCATCCCGGTGCTGGAAGCACTTGAGGCGCGTCGCGATTACCCGTCGGAGCTGGTGCGCGAGCATGTGCAATGGGCGCTGGCGCAGCACGCGGCGCGCGCCTGACGCAACAAGGGTAAGCTGCAAGCCAGTGCCCGAGCGGTCAACACGCCTGCCCGCGCTTCCACTTGCAGCTTGAGGCTCGCAGCTTAAAGCTGCCTCTCTCAGACCTTGAGCAGGTGCTGGCGGTAGTACCGGAGTTCGGCAATCGACTCGCGGATGTCGTCCAGCGCCTGGTGGGTACCGGTCTTCACGAAGCCTTCCTTGACCCCAGGCGCCCAACGCTCGGCGAGGATCTTCAGGGTCGAGACATCCAGGTAGCGGTAATGGAAGTAGGCTTCCAGCGCTGGCATGTACTTGTAGAGGAAGCGGCGATCCTGGCCGATGCTGTTGCCGCAGATCGGCGATTTGCCCTTCGGCACCCACTGTTCCAGGAAGGCGATGGTCTGCGCCTCGGCCTCGGCCTGGCTGATGCGGCTGTCGCGCACGCGCTGGGTCAGGCCGCTCTCGCCGTGGGTGCGGGTATTCCACTCGTCCATCGCCGCCAGGCGCTCGTCGCTCTGGTGCACGGCGATCACCGGGCCTTCGGCCAGCACGTTGAGTTCGGTATCGGTGACGATGGTCGCCATTTCGATGATGACGTCCGTCTCGGGATCGAGGCCGGTCATTTCCAGGTCGATCCAGATCAGATTCTCTGGGTTCTGCATGCTGCGCTCCTCTATAGAGCCGCCATTCTAGCCAATCTCCCAGAGCAGCAGGCGTGAATCGCGCCAGTCCCTGAGTTCCACCACACGCTGCGGCGCCACGCCGGGAATCTCGAAGGTATTGCTGATCAACCAGGCACCTTTCGGCAGCTCGACACGGGCCTTGTCCCAGAGCGCGGGCATGGGCGCGGGCGACAGAAAGCAGTAGGCCACGTCGATGGCGCCCAGCTCGGTGCGCCACAGGTTCTGGTAGCGAATCCGGCAATTGCGCTGGCCGAGGCAACGCAGCCAGGCGATGGCGAAGGACAGCGGCGCGGTTTCCACCCCGGTGAACTGCGCCTGGGGAAAACGCCGCGCCAGCCACAGCAAGGTACCGGCCGGGCCGCAGCCCAGGTCGACGAAGCCGAAGCGCTGGCCTCGGGTCTCGAGCAGGCGCGCCAGTTCATGGCGCGTACCGGCGCCGGTCAGGTAGAGCGGCACGCGCTCGCCAAAACTGTTCCAGTTGAGCAACAACAACAGCACAAACCCGAGCAGGAACAGCCAGGAGGGCAAGGGCGCGCCAATGGCCAGCAGCAACCCTGGCACGAACAGCAGGTTCAGGCACCACCACCAGCGTGACAGGCCCAGCCAGCGCGCCAGGCAGGCGCAGAGCAGGCCGTGCAGCAAACCGGCGGTCAAAGGACTGGCACGCCACTCGAACAGCCGGGCAGCGACAATGATCGCCACGCCCATGACCAGGGTGACCACCAGTTGGATAAGCAAGGCCGATAAGGCGGGATAGCGTTCGCCCAGGCGGTGCAATGCACGATAGGAAGCAGCCATGCCGACCTGGCTCGTTTGAGGATGGGCGGACAGTCTAGCGCCGGCCGGGCACCTCTAAAAACTACCTGCGTTGTCAGAGGCGCCCGGCATCGACGAATTGCCGCCCCATCAGGCGTGCTAGACTCGCTGCCATTTCAAGCGCAGCACGACTCGGAAGCCCCATGGCCAAACGCCAACTCAACCGCCGGCAAAACTGGCGCATCGAAAAGATCCAGGGCGAGCGCGCCGCACGCGCTGCCAAGCGCGAATCCCGCATGGTGGAAACCCTGGAAGGTGGCGACCTGGGCCCGGAGCAGACCGGCCTGGTGATCGCCCACTTCGGCGTGCAGGTGGAAGTCGAGGCCACCGACGGCGAGCTCAGCGGCCAGGTGTTCCGCTGTTACCTGCGCGCCAACCTGCCGACGCTGGTCACCGGCGACCGCGTGGTGTGGCGCCCGGGCAATCAGGGCAATGGGGTGATCGTCGCCCAGTTGCCCCGTGATACCGAACTGTGCCGCCCGGACACCCGCGGCCAGCTGAAGCCGGTGGCGGCCAACGTCGACCTGATCGTCATCGTCTTCGCGCCGCTGCCGGAGCCCCATGCCAACCTGATCGACCGCTACCTGGTGGCCGCCGAGCACGCCGGCATTCGCCCGCTGCTGCTGCTCAACAAGGCCGACCTGATCGATGCCGGGAACGAAACCGCACTCAACGCCCTGCTCGGCGTGTATCGCCAGCTGGGTTATCCGCTGCTGGAAGTCTCGGCGCTGGAAGGCGACGGCATGGACCAGCTGAAGAAACAGCTCGATGGCAACATCAGCGTGTTCGTGGGCCAGTCCGGGGTGGGCAAGTCGTCGCTGGTCAACAGCCTGCTGCCGGGGGTCGACACCCGGGTCGGCGCGTTGTCGGAACTGACCGGCAAGGGCACCCACACCACCACCACCGCGCGACTGTTCCATTTCCCCGGCGGCGGCCAGCTGATCGACTCACCGGGTATCCGCGAGTTCGGCCTCGGCCACGTCAGCCGTGACGATGTGGAGGCGGGTTTCATCGAGTTCGCCGACCTGCTCGGTCATTGCCGTTTCCGCGACTGCAAGCATGATCGGGAGCCCGGCTGCGCCTTGCTCAAGGCACTGGAAGAAGGGCGCATCCAGCCCCAGCGAATGAACAGCTACCGGCACATCCTGGCCAGCCTGCCGGAACCGGAGTACTGATCGGCCAGCACACCGGGACGCCGGTCGATCACTCGACCGGCTGATCGACCTTCAGCGCGCCATCCTCGAAGATATTCAGCCGTTCTCGCAGCTGGTCATTGGACAGCGGCTCGCCGGCTGGTGCGGCGCCGGCCGCCGGCGCGGGATCGGGCGCCAGCGCGCCACCGCTCTGCTCGCCCTCGATGTCGCGCTGCGCCTTCTTGTTCAGCACCACGATATCGATACGCCGGTTGACCGGGTTGAACGGATCGTCACGGTCGAACAGTGCCGATGAGGCATAGCCGACCACCCTCGCCACCTGCGCGTCTTCGTAGCCCGCCGCGACCAGCACGCGCCGCGCCGCGTTGGCGCGGTTGGCCGACAACTCCCAGTTGCCGAAGCCACCAGCACCGGCAAAAGGCTTGGCGTCGGTATGCCCACTGATGCTGATCTTGTTGGGTACCGCCTTGATGGTGTCGGTCAGGGCAAACAGGATGTCCTCGAAATACGGCTGCAACTGCGCGCTGCCGAGGGCGAACATGGGCCGGTTCTCGGCATCGACGATCTGGATGCGCAGGCCGTCCTGGGTGATCTCGAAGAGAATCTGATCCTTGAAGCGCTGCAACTGCGGGTCCAGTTCGACCTTGTTCTGCAACTCCTGCAACAGCAACTCCAGGCGCTCGCGCTCGACTTCCTCGGCCTTGGCCTCGGCCTGCTCGGCATCCAGCTCGGCGGGGTCCTTGGGTTCGGTATCCGCCTGGTCGCCCGGTGATTCCTGGGGCTGCTCGTTGAGGGTGCGATCCGGCGACGGCGTCGGCGAGCCACCCAGATCGATCACGTAGGGGCTGGCACTCTCGGAAAAGCCGATGGGATCCTTGAAGTAACCGGAAATCAGCTTTTTCTGCTCGGGGGTGGCCGAGGACATCAGCCACATCACCATGAAGAAGGCCATCATCGCCGTGGCGAAGTCGGCAAAGGCGATCTTCCAGGCGCCACCGTGATGGCCGCCGGCAACCTTCTTGACCCGTTTGACGATAATCGGCTGGTTGTTTTCCATGGTGCTTAGCTTCCGCGCATGGCCTGTTCAAGCTCGCTGAAGCTTGGGCGGTGCGCCGGGTACAAGGTCTTGCGCGAGAATTCCACGGCCAGCGACGGCGGCATGCCGGAGGCGGAAGCCACCAGGCCGGCCTTGATGGCCTCGTAGACGTTCAGTTCTTCCTTGGCGTCGTGTTCGAGCGCGCCGGCCAGCGGGCCGAAGAAACCGTAGGAAGCGAGAATGCCGAGGAAGGTACCGACCAGCGCGGTACCGACCTTCTCACCGATCTGGGCGTTATCCGCTTCGGCCAGGATCGACATGGTGATCACGATCCCCAGTACCGCGGCGACGATCCCCATCGCCGGCATGCCGTCGGCGACCTTCGCCACGGCGTGGGCAGGATGCTCCAGCTCCTCCTTGAGGCCCACCAGTTCCATGTCGAACAGGCCTTCGAGCTCGTGGGGCGCCATGTTGCCCGAGGACATGATGCGCAGGTAATCGCAGATGAACGCGACCATCCGCTCGTCCCCCAGCACCGCCGGGTACTTGCTGAAGATCGGGCTCGCCGCCGGGTCTTCGAGGTCGGCCTCGATGGCCATCATGCCCTCGCGACGCGCCTTGTTGAGGATCTCGTAGAGCAGGCGCAGCACTTCCAGATAATAGTCGTGGGTGAAGCGCGACTTGAACATCTTCAGGGACTTCTTGAAGACGGTCATGAACATGCTGCCCGGGTTGGACTGCAGGAAGGCGCCCAGGGCAGCCCCGCCGATGATCAGCACCTCGAAGGGGTGTACCAATGCCATGATCTTGCCCCCGGACGCGACGAAACCGCCGAGTACGCAAGCGAATACAACGATGATGCCGATGATTTTGGCCATAGAAGGAAACTTGAGCAGGTGAAAAGAAAGGGCGACCGCGCGAATCCCCTTCTACTTATCGGAAGAGATACGCCAGACTATAGTCAGTTAAGTCTAAAAAAAGCCATTCTGGCACAGCCCCATGGTCGCAAGCACGCCGTTACCGCGCACCCTCGAGGCCTGGCTCAAGCAGCTGGACGGGCAGCTATTGCCCATCGCGACCGATCATCACCAGCAGGTTCGCCGCGCCCTGGGCGACAGCCGCCGCTCGCTGCGCGAAATCGCCGACCTGATGCAGGACAGCCCGGCGCTGGTGCTCAGCGTGCTGCGCGAGGCCAACGGCAAGGGCAGCGCCCTGGGGGAAGCGGCGGAAAGCCTGGAAACGGCACTGACCCGCCTGGGCCTCAAGCGCGCCGAAGAGCTGCTGGCTCGCCTACCGGCCCGGGCGCTCGCCGACATCCCCTTGCCCCTGCGGCAGATCCAGCTGATCAGCCAGCACGCCGCCTACCAGGCCAATGGCTTGTTCGCCGCACGCCTGGCGCGCCTGTGGCAGGAAATCCACTGGGGCAGCCTGCTGTTCCTGTCGCCGGTCTGGGCCCTGCTGGCCGCCCACCCCCATCTGTTCGAAGCCTGGGAACAACGGGTGCTGATAGACGGCGAGCCGCCGGTCAAGGTCGAGCGCGACATGCTCGGCGTTTCGCTGTTCGACTTGTGCCTGGCGCTGGCCGAGCGCTGGCGGCTGCCGGCCTGGATCGTTCAGGGCTATCGCCTGCTGATCGATGACCGCCGGCTGCTGGGCAA
The DNA here is from genome assembly GCF_001839655.2 of Pseudomonas argentinensis. NCBI lineage: Bacteria > Pseudomonadati > Pseudomonadota > Gammaproteobacteria > Pseudomonadales > Pseudomonadaceae > Phytopseudomonas > Phytopseudomonas argentinensis. Next base: position 996,284 of record NZ_CP056087.1, on the reverse strand, counting down.
GGCGCTGTACCTGGCGCGTCGCCATGACGAGCCGTTGCGCCAGCAGCAGGAGCTGGACGCCGATCCGGCCCTGCAGCGCTGGCTCACCCAGCCCGCCAACAGCATCCTGCTGGCCAACGTGATCGCCGTATCGGCCCACAACGCCTGGAGCGGCAGCCACACCAGGCGCTGGCACGGGCTCAACAGCCTGTACCTGCAGCTGCCGCTGGCCGACCTGCAACAGCAGATCCACCAGAACGCGGCGCACAGCGCACGGCAACTGGATACCGTCGGTCTCTGGCACCCCGCCGAAGCCCTGCTGTGGCCGTGGAATGCCCGCCACGTTCAAGCGCGCAAGCCGGCACCGGCGCCGCAGGTCGCTGACTGGCGGCAGCTGTGCACCCAACTGCTCGCCCAGCCTTCGGCATTCAACAATGTGCAGCAACTCACCACCTGCGCCCGCCAGGCGCTGCAGGCCGCCGGCTTGTCACGGGTAATGATGCTGCTCGCCGACCGCACCCACACGCGCCTGCAGCTGCAGCAGCATGCCGGCGTGGCCGCCAGCGCCAGCGGCCTGACCCTCGACCCGGCGCAAAGCCAGGTGCTGCGTCGCCTGCTGCAGAAGCCCGCGCAACTGCGCCTCACGCCAGCCAACATCGCGCAATTTTCCGCCCTGCTGCCCGGCGACCTGAAAGCCCTGCTGCCCAGCGAACACCTGCTGATTCGCTCCCTGGCCAGCAACGAACGGGTGGTGATGCTGCTGTTCGCCGACCAGAGTGGCCAGCCGATCGGTGACACCGTCGTGCAGGCCTTCACCAAAACCACGCAATGCATCGAGCGTGCGCTGGACACCTTCAGCAAACGTCAGCGTTGAGCTCCGCCGTTTTCCGGCATTCTTCTGCGCTACAATCGTGCTCTTAATTCCGCCAACGAGGCCTGTATGACAGCCTTCGACGAACTGCCGCTGGTCATCGAGCCGGCGGATCTCGCCCCGCGACTGCAAGCGCCCGAGCTGATCCTGGTCGACCTGAGCAGCCACCCGCGTTATCTGGACGGCCACATTCCCGGCGCCCGCTTCGTCGACGGCAAACGCACCCAGTCCGGCAAGCCGCCGGCACCCGGCCTGCTGCCCGACCAGGCGCAACTCGAGAGGCTGTTCAGCGAGCTGGGCCACCACCCACAAGCGACCTACGTGGTCTACGACGACGAGGGCGGTGGCTGGGCCGGCCGGTTCATCTGGCTGCTGGACGTGATCGGTCACTCGCGCTACCACTTTCTCAATGGCGGCCTGACGGCCTGGGAAGCCGAAGACCGGCCGCTGAGCCAGGACACGCCTGCGCCGCAACGCACGACGGTGTCGCTGACGCTCAGCGAAGAGCCGACGGCCAGCGCCAGCTACCTGCAGTCGCGCCTGGGCGCCGCCGACCTGGCCATCTGGGATGCACGCTCGGCCGAGGAGTACCGCGGCGAAAAACTGCAGGCTGCTCGGGGTGGGCACATCCCCGGCGCGATCCACTTCGAGTGGACCGCGGGCATGGATCCCGCCCGTGGCCTGCGCATTCGCCAGGACATCGCCGAACTGCTCGCGCAGCGCGGGCTGAGCGCCGACAAGGAAATCATCACCCACTGCCAGAGCCATCGCCGCTCGGGCTTCACCTACCTGGTCGCCAAGGCCCTGGGCTACCCGCGAGTCAAGGCCTACGCCGGCTCCTGGGGCGAGTGGGGCAATCTGCCCGACACACCTGTCGAACGTTGAGCCCGACCTGACTGTCCATTCTCATATGCCCGGCATGCACGGCCGGGCAGCCAAGGAATAAAGATGAAAGAACGCCTGTTTATCCTCAGCCAGCACCTGACCCCGCACCACCTGCTGTCGCGCCTGATCGGCTGCGCCGCGGAGTGTCGCGCTGCCTGGTTCAAGAACCGCCTGATCGGCTGGTTCGCCAAGCAGTACCAGGTGGACATGAGCGAGGCACAGGTCGAAGACCTCACCGCCTACGAGCATTTCAACGCCTTCTTCACCCGTGCCCTCAAGGAAGGCGCGCGGCCCCTGGACAACCAGCCCGGCGCCATTCTCTGCCCCGCCGACGGCGCGATCAGCCAGCTGGGCCGCATCGAACATGGCCGGGTGTTCCAGGCCAAGGGCCATAGTTACAGCGTGACCGAACTGCTGGGTGGCGACAGCGCGCGCGCCGCACCCTTCATGGGCGGCGACTTCGCCACCGTGTACCTGTCGCCCAAGGACTATCACCGCGTGCACATGCCGCTGGCCGGGACCCTGCGCGAGATGATCTACGTGCCGGGCCGGCTGTTCTCGGTGAACCAGACCACCGCGGAAAACGTGCCCGAGCTGTTCGCCCGCAACGAGCGCGTGGTGTGCCTGTTCGATACCGAACGCGGGCCGATGGCCGTGGTGCTGGTGGGCGCGATGATCGTCGCCTCCATCGAAACCGTATGGGCCGGGTTGATCACGCCCCCCAAGCGCGAGCTGAAGACCGTGCGCTACGACGAAGCCGCGCGGGCGCCGATCAGCCTGGAAAAAGGCGCCGAGCTGGGCCGCTTCAAACTGGGTTCCACGGCCATCGTGCTGTTCGGCCCCGAGCAGGTGAAATGGGCCGAAGAACTGGGTGCCAATAGCCCGGTGCGCATGGGCCAGTTGCTCGGCCAGTGAACCGATGCCCTGACCCGCAGCCCCGGCCGGTGGCGTGGCAAGGCTGCGATGATGGCTGGATGCTGCTAGAGTCGCTGCACCCCCAACGAATGAATCGCTCGAATGCGGGCCCTGGAGTAACGAAGCTAGATGGATAAACAGAGCCCCCACCTTTTGCTCCGCGTCCCGACGCCGACCAAGCAGGGCCTGACTTTCTGCGACGCCACGCCACGCGACCTCAAACGCTGGATCGCCGGCCTGCCCAAGGCCAACCTTGGCGAAACCGCCCGGCAGCTGTACCAGGCGCTGATCGAGCTCAACCAGTTGCTGACCCCGTCGGACAACCGCATCCAGCTGCTCGAGCTGCTGCGCCCAGAAGTGTATTTCGTCTGCCAGCACCTGGAGCGCCACTTCCTCAACCAGGCCATCGTGCTCGATGAGCGCCCACGCAAGGTCGCCAACCTCTGCCAGGCGCTGCAGAACCACCTGGCCATCGGCTACAAGCTGATCATTTCGCGCCTGGCCGCGCAGCCGAATCGCGAGCGCAACGCGCTGCTCGGCATGGCCCTGCAGCGGGCCGTGCACAGCCTCAACGGCCCGCTGATCCGCACCAGCCAGTTGTATTGCCCGGTGCCCGAAGGCCTCTGGCTGGAGCTTCACCAGCTGTACCTGATTGCCCGGCGCCACGAGCTGCACAAGGTGGTGATCCGCGACCCGCTGGCCCGCCATACTCAAGGGTTGAGCGTCGAGCAGGGCTATATCGTCGCCCTGCTGATCGGTTGCTCGCGCTGCAACCAAATGCGCCAGAGCGCCATCGCCCGCCTCGCCGAAGCGCTGGAGGCCTGGAGCACGCTGGTCAACCTGCAGGCCGGCGGCCAGCCGAGCAGCATCTTCGCCGTGGCACCGCAGCTGGATGGCCCACCCCGCTACACCTCGCTGTTCCAGCCGAGCGAGCTGCAGGGCGCCCTGGGTATCGACCCGACCCCGCTGGTCAACGCCATCAAGGATCACCTGGCGTTGCCCCCCGAAGACCGTCCCCGCTCGCGCCTGCCGGTGCCCGAAGGCTTCAGCGTGGACATGCTGCAGCACGCCACCGCGGCCTGGGGCGATATCTCCGAGCGCACCTTCCAGCGAACCCAGGGTACCGGCAGCATGACCCTGTGCATCGGCATGAGCGCCCTGAACTACTACCTGGCCAATGGCCGCGCGTTCAGCGAAATTCTCAAACAGCAGGTCGACACCACCGCCTCGTTCAAGCCGCTGAGCGGTGAGCCCGATGTATGGGCCAGCGCCCACGATGCACGCCGGGTCAACGATTGGGACAATGGCCTGCCCTTCGAGGAGATCGAATACCCCAAGCCCGCCGGCGAGCAGGAAGCGCAAGCGGGTACCGGGGAAAGCTATCCGACCTTCGTGCTGGCCATCGTCAACCACAGCCCCGGTGGCTACTGCCTGTCGTGGCCCAAGGAAGTGCCCAGCCAGCTGCAGGCCGGCGAGATTCTCGGCATCCGCGACAATCCCCAGCAGGGCTGGAGCGTCGCCGTGGTGCGCTGGATCCGCCAGGTACGCGGTGGCGGCACGCAGATGGGCATCGAGCTGATCGCCCCCCACGCACAGTCCTGTGGCCTGCAACTGGTGCGCAAGGCCGAGCAGAACAGCCAGTACCTGCGTGCCCTGCTGCTGCCGGAAATCGCCGCCATCTCCCGGCCGGCCACGCTGATCACCCCGCGCCTGCCCTTCCAGGAGGGCAGCAAGGTGCTGATCAACGTCAACGGCAAGGAGCGCCGCGCGGTGCTCAGCCAGAAGCAGGTCAGCACCGGCAGTTTCAGCCAGTTCGAGTACCACGACCTGGAGCAGAAAACCACGGATCACGCGACCTCCGTCACAGCCTCCGGCACCCAGCGCCCAGCCGGGGAGGAAGACTTTGACTCACTCTGGAAGTCGCTGTAGATTGCCGGAAAACCCTTAATTTCCCGCCCTGTTCTGCTGTTTTATCGCAGATTCGACTTCGCTAATGGCCATCGAAAAGAAAACCATCCGCCTGCTGATTCTCGAAGACTCGCAGAACGAGGCCGAGCGTCTCGTCAGCCTGTTCCGCAATGCCGGTAATGCCACCCGCGTACACCGCCTGATCTCCAGCGAAGACCTGCTCGACGCCCTCAAGCACAACTGGGACCTGCTGATCTGCTCGCCGGCCAGCGACTGCCTGGATCCCCACGAAGCGCTTGCCTGCATCCGCCACCAGGGCAAGGACATCCCGGTGATCCTGCTGCTGGCCGACAACGAACCGGACAGCGTCACCGAAGCGCTGATGCTCGGTGCCCAGGACGCCCTGCCGCATGGTGAGGACGAGCGCCTGGTACTGGTCGCCCGCCGCGAACTGGTCAACCTCGAGGAACGCCGCGCCCGCCGCGCCGCCGAGGTGGCCCTGCGCGAAGCCGAGAAACGCTGCCAGCTGCTGCTCGACAGCTCGGTCGATGCCATCGCCTACGTACACGATGGCATGCACATCTATGCCAACCGCGCCTACCTGGAGCTGTTCGGCTTCGATGACGCCGAGGAGCTCGAAGGCCTGCCGATGATCGACCTGATCGGCGCCAGCGATCAGGCTGCGTTCAAGGATTTCCTGAAGAACCATCAGCAGATGGACAAGCATGAACTCGGCTGCGCCGGCGTGCGCACCGACGACAGCAGCTTCCCGGCGCGCATCAGCCTGTCGCCGGCGGCCTACGATGGCGAGCCGTGCATTCAGGTGGTGATCCGCGCCGAGACCGCCAACGTCGAGCTGGAAGAGAAGCTGCGCGAGATCAGCAGCCTGGATCTGGTCACCGGCCTGTACAACCGTACCCACTTCCTCGAACTGATGGACAACGCCGCCCACCACGCCGTCCACGACGAACAGCCGGCCAGCCTGGCCTATATCCGCGTCGATCGTTACGCCGCGCTGCTCGCCGACATGGGCCTGGGCGCCATCGACCTGTTGCTCACCGACCTGGCCGCCCTGCTGCGCGCCCACTTCCCCAAGGATGCGCAACTGGCGCGCTTTGGCGACGACGTGTTCGCCGTCCTGCAGACCGGCCTGTCGCCGCAGCAGCAACGCCCGCTGCTCGAAGCCCTGCTGAAGAAGGCCGAAGCGCACCTGTTCGACATCAACGGGCGCACCGCGCAGACCACGCTGTCCGTCGGCGTCGCCGGTCTCAACGACACCACGCCCAAGGCCGGGGAAGTCATCGACCGGGCCCAGCGCTGCGCCGACCAGCTGGACGAGCCGGGCACCCTCAAGCTGTTCGACCCGTCCGAGGAACTGGCGGCCGCCGCCAACCGCGGCAGCGTGGTGGCCATGGTGCAGCAGGCCCTGGAACAGAACAGCTTCCGCCTGCTGTTCCAGCCGGTGATCAGCCTGCGCGGCGACGAGCACGAGCACTACGAGGTGCTGCTGCGCCTGCTCAGCCCGTCCGGCCAGGAAGTGCCGCCAGATGAATTCCTCGCCGTGGCCAGGGAGTCGGGCATGGGTGAGAAGATCGACCGCTGGGTGATTCTCAGCTCCATCAAGCTGCTCGCCGATCACCGCGCCAAGGGCCACGCGACGCGCCTGTTCGTGCACCTGTCCAGCGCCAGCCTGCAGGACCCGACCTTGCTGCCGTGGCTGAGCGTGGCGCTGAAAGCCGCACGCCTGCCGTCCGATGCCCTGGTGTTCCAGTTCAGCGAGCCGGATGCGGTCACCTACCTGAAGCAGGCCAAGGCCCTGGCCCAGGGCCTCAAGGACCTGCATTGCCACCTCGCGCTCAGCCAGTTCGGCTGCGCCCTGAACCCGTTCAACACCCTGCGTCACCTGCCGGTCGACTTCGTCAAGGTGGATGGTTCGTTCACCAAGGAGCTGGCCGACCCGGCCAACCAGGAAACCTTGAAAACCATGCTGGCCAGCCTGCACAGCCAGGCCAAGCTGACCATCGTGCCATTCGTGGAATCGGCCAGCGTGCTGGCCACCCTCTGGCAGGCGGGCACCAACTACATCCAGGGCTACTACCTGCAGGGCCCGAGCCAGTCGATGGACTACAACTTCTCGTCGGATGACTGATCGCCAGGGCAGCCAGGCTGCCCCGCTCCCGCCTCAAATACCTTAGAACCTGGTCATAATCTTTCAGCCCAAGTTCGTCGATTTTGGCAGCTAAATGGCGGAAGCGGCCGCAAGCTGCAAGCTGCAAGCTCCAAGCTACAGGTTAAAAGCAGTCCGCAGTGCTCTAGCTTGTTCTTGCAGCTTGAGGCTTGAGGCTTGCGGCTTGCGGCTTGCGGCTTGCGGCTTGCGGCTCAATGTCCGCTTCTGCCTTGTAGTTGCCGCTTCATGCGCACAAAGAACGAGAACAGGTTCTTAGCGCTGCAAGTCGCGCTCGTGCACACCCAGCAGATACAACACGCCATCCAGGCCCAGAGTGGAGATCGCCTGCCTGGCCGATTGCTTGACCAGCGGTTTGGCGCGGAACGCCACGCCCAGGCCGGCGATGGCCAGCATCGGCAGGTCGTTGGCGCCATCGCCCACGGCGATGGTCTGCTCCAGCTGCAGGCCTTCCTTGTGCGCCAGTTCGCGCAGCAGATCGGCCTTGCGCTGGGCATCGACGATCGGCTCGACGGCGACGCCGGTGACCTTGCCGTCGACCACCGCCAGCTCGTTGGCGAACACATAGTCGATGCCCAGCTTGGCCTGCAGCTGCTTGGCGAAATAGGTGAAGCCGCCGGAGAGGATGGCGGTCTTGTAGCCCAGGCGCTTGAGTTCGGCGAACAGCTTCTCGGCGCCTTCGGTCAGGCGCAGCGAGGCGCCGATCTCGTCCAGCACACCGACGTCCAGGCCCTTGAGCAGCGCCAGGCGCTCCTTGAAGCTGGCGCGGAAATCCAGCTCGCCGCGCATCGCCCGCTCGGTGATCGCCGACACCTTGTCGCCGATACCGGCGGCCTTGGCCAGCTCGTCGATCACCTCGGCTTCGATCAGGGTCGAGTCCATGTCGAACACCGCCAGGCGGCGGTGGCGGCGCTGCAGCGAATCGGCCTGAAAGGCGATATCCACATTCAGCTCGTCGGCCGCGCGCAGGAACTCGGTGCGCAGCGCGGCGGCATCGCCCGGCGCGCCGCGCAGGGAGAACTCGATGCAGGCATTGCCCGGCTGCCCATCCAACGCCACCGGCAGGGACAGCCTTTCGATACGTTCGATAGCCAGGCCCTGCTCGGCGCTCAGCGCGCTAACGCGCTGCACCTGCTCGGCGCTGACCTGGCGGCTCAGCAAGGTGACGATATGGCGCTCGCTACCCTGCTCCTCGACCCAACGCCGGTAATCGGCTTCATCGACCTGGGTAATACGCGCCTGCTGGCCCAGCGCCTGGACGGCGCCCCACAGGTCCTTGGAGAAGGCCGGCAGCGACGCGCCATCGGCCACTTCAATCAGCATGCCCAGCGACGAGGTGCCGTGCACCGCGGCCTGGGCGATATCGAGGATGTTCACGCCAGCCTGGGCCAGCACGCCGGTAACGGCTGCCGTGAGGCCGGGCCGATCTTCACCGGTAACGTTGATCAGGACGATTTGGCGCAAGGCGTACTCCGGGGCTCGCAGGACTATGAACGGTCTGCCGAACGGCAATGTGCAGCAGGGCCGGTGAAAAAACGCACATTCTAACCATTTCGGCACCCCGCGGGCACGCGCGGCGCTTTGCCCTGTACGGGCCGCTCGCTATACTGCGCGCCACCTCCAGTCAACGAGAGCCGAGCTCTGTGAACCGGCCCGCCCCCGTAAAGCCCGACAATTTCTTCCTCCTGCTCTTCCGTGCACTGCGCCAACGTCGCGTGCCGCTGGCATTGCGCATCGTCAGCCACAGCCTGTTGCTGGTGGCCATGGCGCTGATGATCTATGCCTGGGTGATAGGCATGCAGTTCAAGCAGGCCATGCAGCAGCAGGCCGAAGCGCTGGGCAGCAGCCTGATCACCCAGACGGCCGCCTCGGCCACCGAGCTGTTGGTGTCCAACGACATCCTCAGCCTCAACGTGCTGCTCAATAACCTGGTGAAGAACCCGCTGGTGGCCCACGCGGCCATCTACAGCGTGGACAACCGCATCCTCGCCGAAGCCGGCACCCGCCCGAGCAAGAGCATGCTCGGCGAGACCGAAGGCCTGTATTCGACGCCCATCACCTTTCAGGAGGTGATGGCCGGGCAGCTGCGCATCAGCCTGGACATGCAGCAGTTCGAACAGCCGATGACCATCAGCCTGCAGAGCATGGGCATTCTCAGCCTGATCCTGCTGGCCCTGACCCTGTCGCTGAGCCTGCGTCTGGGCCGGCAGATCTCCACGCCACTGATGCAGATGCGTATCTGGCTGCGCGACCCGGACGATTACGCCCCGGGCGGCAATCGCCAGGACGAGATCGGCGACCTGGCCCGCCAGCTGCAGGCACGCCTGGCCCCCGAGAAGCCGGAACCTGAACCCGAGCCGGAATTCGACGACCTCGATGACCTGGGCGAGGAGTTCCTCGACGACGAACGCGAGGATCACGATGGGCGTGACGAGCGTGCCGCCCCGAGCTTCGCGATGCGCGACCTGCGCGACAGCCGCTTCGACAGCGACGACGACTACGACCCGCCGAGCCGTCGCCGCGACGAGCATGACGACGATGCCTTCGCCGATCTGTACGACGACGAGGACAGCCCGGCCACGCCTGCGCCAGCGGCCCCGGCGCCCCCCGCAAGAGTGCCGTACTGGCCGTTCAGCTGGGTGCCCAGGAACAGCTGCGCCGCCTGCCGCGCACGCGCCTGATGGAGCTGCTGGAAAGCTATCGTGGCTGCCTGGACAAGGCCGCCACGCTCTACAAGGCCGAGCTGCACACCCTCAACGACGGCAGCAGCCTGATGCTGTTCCATCACGACGCCAGCGGGGACGACTACCTGACCCACGCCATCTGCTGCGGCGAATTGCTGCGCGCCCTCGGCCATGCCCTGCAGATCGAGGTCGCCGACAGTGGCATCACCCTGCACCTGCAGTTGGGCCTGACCCTCGGCGAAGGCCTGCAGGGGTTGAGCCAGGGTGACCTGCTGCTCAGCGAAACCGCCCAGGACGCCCTGGCACTGTCTCAGCACAGCCGCAACCTGCTGCTGGTCGAGCGCCGCGTAGCCGAAGACGCCACCCTGCGCCAGCGTGCGCGCATCCGCGCCATCGCCAGCCCCGAGGGTGCCAGCTGCGTCGAGCGCCTGCTCGATCCGTACCCGGCGCTGCTCGAACGGCAGATGGCCAGGCTGCGCGAAGAGCGATAGCGATTCAGCTGCGGAGATGAGAAAGGCCGGCGTACATGCCGGCCGTTTTTATGGTGCGGGTTCTAAGAGAGCGCCCTTGTGGGAGCGCGCCATGGCGCGAATTTGCAAGCACGACTCGCTCTCACAGATTGCCAGTGAACGGCGCAGCTGCGTAGGGCGGACCGGGATGCCGGCCGCTCGTAGCCTGAGCGAACAGTCCGCCGCCTGGCCCGCAAAGCACGACGCCCTGTCGGTTGCGGCGTACTGCCTTCGGCGAGTACGCCCTACACGCGGTTCCCAGAAGCAGCGCGGTGTGGGGGCGTTTTTCGCGGGCATGGACTAGGCGCCCCCGCCCGCTCCCACAAAATAGTTTTGTGAATGACCGCTCGTGCGATTTCAGCCTTTCTTACAGCGAGTCTATGGTTAGACAAGAAGGTGAAGGTGAGGCCACAACCTGTAGGAGCGCGCCATGGACGCGACGTCGCGGGCATAAACCGCTCCCACAAGCTGTTAACGGAAAGCGCGGCAGTGATCAGAGCTTGGCGATCGACACCTCGGTGGACTTCACGAAGGCAATCACTTCGCTGCCCACGCCCAGTTCCAGCTCGCGCACGGAGCGGGTGGTGATCACCGAGGTGACGATGCCGGCAGCGGTCTGCACGTCGATTTCCGACAACACGTCGCCTTCGACGATTTCCTTGATGGTGCCCTTGAACTGGTTGCGCACGTTGATGGCTTTGATGGTCATGGGTAAATCTCCTGGGTTTATGGTGCCCATTCGGGGCATGAGGTCAGGGTTAGCAGGCCCTTGAAAAACTACCTACGTTGCCGCTGCTTCGTTAAAAACAGGCTCGAAATGCTCATTTACAGCACGCAAATTCCGCTTTTTCGCCTGTTTTTGCCTCGCATCGGCTGCCTCGCCTACGCTTTTCAACGGTCTGTTAGAGCGCCCAGCGCAGCTGGGTCGGCAGGGGTGAAATCGGGTCGGGTTGCGCCGGCAGCGCAGGGATTTGCAGCACACGGTTGAGCACGTCGGCTTCCAGCTCCGCCAGGTAGGCGGAGCCGCGATTACGTGGGCGCGGCAGATCCACCTCGAGGTCGAGGCCGATCTCACCATCTTCGATAAGGATCACCCGATCCGCCGTGGCCACCGCTTCGCTGACATCGTGGGTGACCAGCAACACGGTGAAGCCATGCTTCTGCCACAGGCCGTCGATCAGTTGCTGCATCTCGATACGGGTCAGCGCATCCAGGGCGCCCAGGGGTTCGTCAAGCAGCAGCAGGCGCGGCTCGTGGATCAATGCGCGGGCCAGGGCGACGCGTTGCTTTTGGCCGCCGGACAGGGACGCCGGCCACTCGTTGGCGCGGTCGGCCAGGCCCACCGCTTCGAGCACCTGCTGAGCCTTGGGCCGCCAGTCACCGGCAAGGCCCAGGCCGACGTTGTCGATCACCTGTTTCCAGGGCAGCAGCCGCGCCTCCTGGAACATCAGCCGGGTATCCCCGCTGCTGGCAGCCAACGGCCCGTTGCCGGCCAGCAGTTCACCGCCCGTGGGCGCGTCGAGGCCGGCGAGCAGGCGCAGCAAGGTGCTCTTGCCACAACCACTGCGGCCGACCACGGCAACGAACTGGCCGGCCGGAATGGTCAGGTCGATACCCTTGAGCACCTCACGCTCACCGAAGGATTTACGGATACCGCGAATGGTCAGCGGCGTGCCTCGTTTGATGGCATGCAAAACACTCATTGGCGCATTCATTTCGCAGCCGCTCCCTGATAAGCCGGGTGCCAGCGCAACCAGGCACGCTCCAGGCCACGGGCGGCGACGTCGGCCAGCTTGCCGAGCACGGCGTAGAGCAGAATGGCCAGCACCACCACGTCGGTCTGCAGGAATTCGCGGGCGTTCATCGCCAGGTAACCAATGCCGGCGCTGGCGGAAATGGTCTCGGCGACGATCAGGGTCAGCCACATCAGGCCAAGGGCAAAGCGCACGCCGACCAGGATCGACGGCAGCGCGCCGGGCAGGATCACCTGCCGGAACAACGCGAAGCCGGACAGGCCGTAGCTGCGCGCCATTTCCAGCAGCGCCGGGTCGACGTTGCGGATGCCGTGGTAAGTGTTCAGGTAGATGGGGAACAGGGTGCCGAGGGCGACCAGAAATATCTTCGCGCTCTCGTCGATGCCGAACCACAGGATCACCAGGGGAATCAGCGCCAGGTGCGGCACGTTGCGGATCATCTGCACCGAGCTGTCGATCAGCCGCTCGCCCCATGTCGACAGGCCGGTGATGAAGCCCAGCGCCAGGCCGATACCACCGCCGATGGCGAAGCCCACCGCCGCACGCCAGCCGCTGATCGCCAGGTGCGTCCAGATCTCGCCGCTGGACAACAGCTGCCAGCCCGCCTCGAACACCGCGCTGGGCGCCGGCAGGATGCGCGTGGACAGGAGCCCCAGGGCCACCGAGCTCTGCCAGGCAACCAGCAGCGCCACGGGCAGGGCCCAGGGCGCCAGGCGCAGGGCCAGGCTATTGAAAGATGTGCTGTTCATCGCGTACCTCGGAATCATCGCGGGCCGGGCCATCCACACCCGGCGCTGTTTTCAACTGGCCGAAGCCGCCCTGGGCAGAATGTCGTTGGCGACCATTTCACCGAACGGGCTCACGTAGTTCGCGCCTTCCGGCAGTGCCGGGCGGTTCACCTCCAGGTGCGGGAACAACAGCTCGGCGACTCGGTAGGATTCCTCGAGGTGTGGATAACCTGAGAAGATGAAGGTATCGATGCCCAGCGCGGCGTATTCCTTGACCCGCTCGGCGACCGTCGGGCCATCGCCGACCAGCGCCGTACCGGCACCGCCACGCACCAGGCCGACCCCGGCCCAGAGGTTCGGCGACACTTCCAGATTGTCCTTGCTACCGCCGTGCAGGGCGGCCATGCGCTGCTGGCCGACCGAGTCGAAGCGCGCCAGGGACGCCTGGGCCCGGGCGATGGTGTCGTCGTCGACATGGGCGATCAGCTTGTCGGCGGCCTTCCAGGCCTCCTCATTGGTTTCCCGCACGATCACGTGCAGGCGAATGCCGAAGCGCACTTCACGACCCTGGGCAGCCGCCTTTTCGCGCACCTGGGCGATCTTCTCGGCCACCGCGGCGGGCGGCTCGCCCCAGGTCAGGTACAGCTCGACCTGCTCGGCGGCCAGATCCTGGGCCGCCTCCGAGGAACCGCCGAAATACAGCGGTGGGCGTGGTTGCTGGACGGGCGGGTAGAGCAGCTTGGCACCCTTGACCTGAATGTGTTTGCCCTGGTAGTCGACCACCTCGCCTTCCAGCACGCGGCGCCAGATGCGGGTGAATTCGACCGAGGCCTCGTAGCGTTCGGCGTGGGACAGGTTGAGGCCGTCACCGGCCAGTTCGTCCGGGTCACCGCCGGTGACCAGGTTGAACAATGCGCGGCCGCCGGACAACCGGTCCAGGGTCGCCGCCTGGCGCGCGGCCACGGTCGGCGAAATGATCCCCGGGCGTAGGGCGACCAGGAACTTCAGCCGTTGGGTCACCGGGATCAGCGAAGCGGCGACCAGCCAGGAATCCTCGCAGGAGCGCCCGGTGGGAATGAGTACGCCACCGAAGCCGAGGCGATCGGCGGCCTGGGCGATCTGCTGCAGGTAGCCGTGGTCGACGGCGCGGGCCCCGTGCGAGGTACCGAGGTAATGGCCATCGCCGTGGGTCGGCAGGAACCAGAAGATATTGAGGCTCATGGAGCGGTCTCCTTGGAAATCACGATGCCCCCGCCCGGCAGGCGGAGGCGAGGGTTCAGTGCTGAGCGACCTTGGTGGCCGGGGCGTGCCAGACCACGTCGCTGATAGCCAGCTGCTTGGGAATCAGCTTGAGCGCGGTAAAGGTGTCGGCGATCTTCTGCTGGGCCTCGACCACCTCTGGGGTGATCAGCTGAGCGCCGTAGCTCTGGCGCTGCACCGCCAGGCGGGTGATGTCCGCCGACAGGCCGAGCAAGGGCGCGACCTGGGCGGTGGCCGCGTCGTTATTGGCCTTGACCCACTCGCCGATGGCGCGGATTTCCTCGACCAGCGCCTCGACCACCTCCGGATGCTGCTCGGCATAGGAGCGGGTCGCCAGGTAGAACTGGTGGTTGCTGACCAGGCCCCTGCCGTCAACCAGGGTGCGCGCCTGCAGTTGCTGTTCGGCGGCCGCCTGGAAGGGGTCCCAGATCACCCAGGCATCGACGCTGCCACGTTCGAAGGCGGCGCGGGCGTCGGCAGGCGGCAGGTACACCGGCTGGATGTCGCTGTAGTTCAGGCCGGCCTCTTGCAGGGCGCGCACCAGCAGGTAGTGCACGTTGGAGCCCTTGTTGAGGGCGACCTTCTTGCCCTTGAGCTCGGCGACCGAGTTGATCGGCGAATCCTTGGCAACCAGGATCGCTTCGCTGGTCGGCGCGGGCGGCTCGAAGGCCACGTACAAGAGATCCGCGCCAGCGGCCTGGGCGAATACCGGCGGGGTTTCGCCGGTGGTGCCGAAGTCCACCGAGCCGACGTTGAGGCCTTCGAGCAGTTGCGGCCCGCCGGGGAACTCGGTCCATTTGACGTCGATGCCCTTGGCGGCCAGGCGTTTTTCCAACGCGCCGTTGGCCTTGAGCAGCACCAGGGTGCCGTACTTCTGATAACCGATACGTAACGTTTCGGCGTGGACTTGGGTAATGGCGCCGAAGGAAATGGCCGCGGCAAACAAGGCGACCAGACTCCGACGCAGGGTGGCAGTGCGCATGGCGCTCTCCTCTGCATTGAGTGTGTGGCCACCTGCTGCCTCGTTGACGAGGCTAGTAAGGTGGGTGGCAGCGAACTGCCTGGAATTCAGGTGCGGGTTACTTCAGGCACTCCAGCGCCCGCTGAGCAGACGCTCGTTCAGCAGGCCCGGCGCGATGGGCTGGGGCCGGCGATTGAGCGCCTGAGTCAGCTGCTGCAGGGCGTCGTCCAGACGCTGTTCCAGGGCCGGCGACAGCTCGCCGCCGTCCTCGGTGTAACTGATCTGGCTGTCATCGGCGAACACGCCGTGCAGCACCTCCTGGGCCTTGAGCGCGGACAGCACCGGTTTCAGGGCGTAATCCACCGCTAGCATGTGCGCATTGCTGCCACCGGTAGCCACCGGCAGCACCACCTTGTGGTGCAGCGCGCGCTCGGGCAGCACGTCGAGCAAGGTTTTCAGCGCGCCGGAAAACGACGCCTTGTACACCGGCGTCGCCACCACCAGGCCATCGGCTGCCGCCACATGGGCCTGCAGGCCCAGGATTCGCGGGCTTTCAAAGCGCGCAAAAAGCAGGTCCTCGGCCTCGAAGTCGCGTACCTGATAGGTCACCACTTCCACGCCACGAGCCTGCAGCCACTGCCTGGCCTTGCCCAGCAACACGTTGGAACGCGACTTCAGGCTCGGGCTGCCACCCAGAAAAACCACCAGCATGGGGCGTCCTTACCTGTTGGGCTGCGGGGTAAGACGCAGGTAGGGCTTCACCGCGCGGTAACCCTTGGGAAAGCGCTGCCTGATCTCGTCTTCGTCCTTGAGCGACGGCACGATCACCACGTCGTCACCGTCCTGCCAGTTGGCGGGCGTGGCCACCTTGTGGCTGTCGGTGAGCTGCAGCGAATCGATCACCCGCAAGATCTCGTGAAAATTGCGCCCGGTGCTCGCCGGGTAGGTAATGGTCAGGCGCACCTTCTTGTTCGGGTCGATGACGAACAGCGAGCGCACCGTCAGGGTATCGTTGGCATTCGGGTGGATCAGGTCGTAGAGCTCGGACACCTTGCGGTCGGCATCGGCGAGGATCGGGAAGTTGACGGCAGTGTTCTGGGTCTCGTTGATGTCGCCGATCCACTTGAGATGCGAATCGACCGGGTCGACGGACAGGGCAATGGCCTTGACGTTGCGCTTGGCGAACTCGTCCTTCAGCTTGGCGGTGAAGCCCAGCTCGGTAGTGCACACCGGCGTGAAGTCGGCCGGGTGGGAGAACAGGATGCCCCATTGATTGCCCAGCCACTCGTGGAAACGAATGGGGCCTTCACTGGAGTCCTGCTCGAAGTCGGGGGCGATGTCGCCCAGGCGGATGCTCATGGCTGTGCTCCTCAGGTGAGTCGTTGCGTGGCGCCCACTATGCTGAGGAGCAGGAAATATTAAAAAGAATAAATAACGATTTATTTATAACCAGAAAAACAAAGGCTCGGCGACCGCAGTCGCGCCGCGCGAACCCCTATTCGATTCGCTCAAGCGCGTATCCGCGCCGGATTACCGACCACCGTGGCACTGGCTGGCACGTCGCGGGTCACCACGCTGCCGGCGCCGATCAGCGCATCGTCGCCAATGCTCACCCCCGGCAGGATCAAGGCCCCGGCGCCGATCCACACATTACGGCCAATGCTCACCGGCCGCCCGAACTCCAGGCCGGACTCGCGCTCGCCCGGGTCACGGGGGTGGTCGGCGGTAAGGATCTGCACGCCCGGGCCGATCTGCGTCCTGTCGCCGATGCTCACCGCCACCACGTCGAGAATCACGCAGTTGAAGTTGATGAACACGCCGTCGCCCAGGCTGATATTGAAGCCGTAATCGCAGTGAAACGGCGAGCGCACCACCACCCCCTTGCCGACCGCCGCCAGGCGCTCGCCCAGCACCTGGTTGCGCTCGGCCGGCGACAACCCCAGGCTGCCGTTGTAACGCGCCAGCCAGGCCATGGTAGCTGCGCAGTCGGCCTGCAGCTCCGGGTCACTGGCCAGGTAGAGTTCGCCGGTGAGCATCTTGTGTTTTTCACTGAGCGCCATGGCGGGTCGCCTCCTTACGAATGTTCAGTAAGGAACTCAGTGAAAGGGTGAGGTTCCGGCTAACCGGCCAACGGTCTGACAACGACCCGGTTCAAAACAACTCCAACTGCCCGCCGATCAACGCACTGAAGTCATCGTCCACGAACGGCAGGATGGCGTCGGCCACCGGCTGCAGCTGCTTGCCCAGGTAATGGCCGTAGTCGATGGGCGCGCGGCGCAGCTCCAGGGGTTCCGGGCCGGCGACGCTGATCACGTAGCTGATCCAGCCGCCGCTCTGGTACTGGCGCGGTCGGCCCATCTCGTCGTTATGGGCATCGGCCAGGCGCGCCGCACGCACGTGGGGCGGCACGTTGCGCTGGTAGTCGTCGAGGCGGCGGCGCAGGCGCTTGCGGTATACCAGGCGCTCCTCGAACTCGCCGGCCAGGGTGCGCTGCACGTAGTCGCGCACGTAGTCCTGGTAGGGCTGGCCCTTGAAGATGCGCAGGTACAGCTCCTGCTGGAATTGCTGGGCCAGCGGCGACCAGTCGCTGCGCACGGTTTCCAGGCCCTTGAAGACCATGTCCTCGCGACCATCGGCGCGGCGGATCAGCCCGGCGTAGCGTTTCTTGCTGCCCTCCTCCATGCCGCGAATGGTCGGCATCAGAAAGCGCCTGAAATGGGTCTCGAACTGCAGCTCCAGGGCGCTCTGCAAGCCGAACTCGGCCTGCAGATGCTCGCGCCACCAGGCGTTCACGCGCTGCACCAGGCCACGGCCGATGCGCTCGGCCTCGTCCTCACCGTGGGCGCGGCGCAGCCAGACGAAGGTGGAGTCGGTGTCGCCATAGATCACCGTGTGCCCTTCGGCCTCGATCAGCTCGCGGGTGCGGCGCATCACTTCATGGCCACGCAGGGTGATGGACGACGCCAGCCGCGTATCGAAGAAGCGGCAGCCGCTGGAGCCGAGCACACCGTAGAAGGCGTTCATGATGATCTTCAGCGCTTGGGACAGCGGCGCGTTGCCGGCGCGTTTGGCCGCCTCGCGGCCCTGCCACACGCGCTCGACGATGGCCGGCAGGCAATGGGTGGTGCGCGAGAAACGTGCGCCACGAAAGCCGGGAATCGAATGCGCGTCGTCGGGCTGGCGCAGCCCCTCGATCAGCCCCACCGGGTCGATCAGAAAGGTGCGGATCAGCGACGGATACAGGCTCTTGTAATCGAGCACCAGCACCGACTCGTACAGCCCTGGCCGCGAATCCATGACGAAGCCACCGGGGCTGGCCTCGGGCGGGCGCTCGCCCTGGTTGGGCGCCACGAAACCCTGGCGGTGCATCAGCGGCATGTACAGGTGGCTGAACGCCGCCACCGAGCCGCCACTGCGATCCACCGGCAGGCCGGTGACCGTGGCCCGTTCGAGCAGGAAGGTGAGCAGCTCGGTCTTGGCGAAGATGCGCGTGACCAGCTCGCAGTCCTTGAGGTTGTAGCGGGCCAGGGCCGGCTTGTCCTCGGCGAACATGCGGTTGATCTCGTCCATGCGCTGGTAGGGGTTGTCGATCGCCTTGCCCTCGCCAAGCAGCTGCTGGGCGACGTTCTCCAGGCTGAAGGACTGGAAGCTCCAGGTCGCCGAACGCAGCGCCTCGATGCCATCGATGATCAGCCGTCCCGGCGCACTGGCGAAGAAGTGCTGCCTGGCGCCGTGTTCGCGCCAGCTCAGCAGCTCGCCGCCACGGCCCAGGCGTAGCGGCACCTGCAGGCGCTGGGCATGCTCGTGCAGCACACGCAGGTCGAACTGCACCAGGTTCCAGCCGATGATGGCATCCGGGTCATGGCGTTCCAGCCAGTCGTTGAGCGCCTCCAGCAACGCGGCGCGGCTGTCCAGGTAAGCGAGGTCGAAGTCCACCTCGGTGTCACGGTTCGGCGCCCCGAGCATGTACACCTGCCGCTGGCCGCAGCCTTCCAGGGCGATGGAATACAGCTCGCCACGGGCGGTGGTCTCGATATCCAGGGACACCAGCTTGAGCTGCGGGCGGTAGTCCGGCGCCGGCTTGAGCTGGGCGTCGACCAGCACGCCGTCCGGGGCGGGCGTGCCGCTGAACAGCACCGGGGCGGTGATGAAGCGCTCCATCAGGTAGCGCTCGGGCGGGCGGATATCGGCCTCGTAAACGGCCACACCGCCCTGGCGCAGGGTCTGTTCGAGCTGGACAAGTGGCCGCTGCTGGCGGCAATAGACGCCCAGCACGGGTCGCTGATGGAAATCGCGCAGTTGCAACGGGCGCAGCTCGAACTGTTTGTCGCCGGCGATCAGCGCCTCGGCACGGGCACGCTGTTCGGCGGGGATGAAGGCCACCGAGGTTTGCGGCGGCAGGCGCACCAGACGCGGGCCGGCATCGGTCGACAGCCAGAATTCCACCTGGCTGCCGGCCGGCGTGTCGCGCCAGTGCCGGGTCAGGACGAAGCCCTGCTGTAGATCCACCCTGCCACCTCGAATGCTGTTCAGGGTGCGATGGTAACCCGCCCGCGCAACCGCTGCAGAATGGGGTTAAATGGGCACCAGGTTATGAACTGAGGTTCGTCATGCCACTCGACCACGAACAATTGCAACAGATCACCCGCCGCACTCTGGCCCATTACCAGGCCAGCGCCGACGGTTTTCGCGAAGGCACTCGCGACCACGACGTCAGCCAGAACATCGACGCGCTGCTGCGCCATGTACATGGCAGCGCGCCGCTGAGCATTCTGGATTTCGGCTGCGGCCCCGGCCGTGATCTGCGCGCCTTCAGGGCCCTGGGCCACCAGCCCGTCGGCCTCGACGGCTGCCCGCAGTTCGTTGCCATGGCCCGCGCCGACAGCGGCTGCGAGGTGTGGCAGCAGGACTTTCTCGCTCTGGACCTGCCGGCCGCGCGCTTCGACGGCATCTTCGCCAACGCCGTGCTGTTCCATATCCCGGGCCAGGAGTTGCCGCGGGTGCTCAGGGAACTGCGCGCCAGCCTGAAGCCGGGCGGTGTGCTCTTCAGCTCCAACCCCCGTGGCGACAACCAGGAAGGCTGGAGCGGCGAACGCTACGGCGCCTGGCATGACCTGGACAGCTGGCGCCGCCTGCTCGACGCCGCCGGCTTCGACGAACTGGAACACTACTACCGCCCCACCGGCCTGCCCCGCGACCAGCAGCCGTGGCTGGCGAGTGTGTGGCGGCGCAGAGACGGCGCGTAAATCGAAGCATCCCCTTTATGGGAGCGCGCTGTGCGCGCGATTCGCGGGCATGGCCCGCTCCCACAGGTACAGCGCCGGTGGCGGTTTTAGCCTGGTAGCAGGCTAGATCTCCACCTGCGTGCCCAACTCGATCACCCGGTTCACCGGCAGGCGGAAGAAGCCCAGGGAGCTACCGGCGTTCTTCTGCAGCACGGCGAACAGGCGCTCGCGCCACATGGCCATGCCGATACGCTCGGAGGGGATCACCGTTTCCCGGCTGAGGAAGTAGGTGGTCTGCATCGGCGGGCAGTCGATGCCCTGATCACCGAGTTGGGCCAATGCCTGGGGAATGTCCGGCGCCTCGAGGAAGCCGAAGCGCAGGCGCACGCGATAGAAGCCCTGGTCATAGGCCTCCAGGTCGAACCGCTCGGCCAGCGGTACCCGCGGGCGATCCTCGTAGAGCACGGTCAGGAGCATCACCCGTTCGTGCAGCACCTGATTGTGCAGCAGGTTGTGCAGCAATGCATGGGGCACCACCTCGACCCGGCTGGTCAGGAACACCGCCGTGCCGGCAACCCGATGGGGCGGCTGCAGGGCGATGCTGGCGATAAAGTCGCGCAGCACCAGGGAGTGTTCGTCGAGCCGCTCGAGCACCAGCTGGCGGCCACGCTTCCAGGTGGTCATCAGGCCGAACAGCAGGATGCCGACGACCATCGGCACCGCGCCACCACCAATGATCTTCGGCACGTTGGCGGCGAAGAAGATGCCGTCGACCAGCAGGAACACTGCCAGCAGCGGCACCGCCAGCACCTTCGGCCAGCGCCACAGCAGCAGGATCACCGACGACACCAGCAGCGTGGTGCACAGCATGGTGCCGGTCACCGCCACGCCGTAGGCGCCAGCCAGGCCGCTGGACGACTGGAAGCCGAGCACCAGCAGCACCACCCCGACCAGCAGCAGGCTGTTGATCAGCGGAATGTAGATCTGCCCCTGCTCGGCGCTGGAGGTGTGCAGGATCTGCATGCGCGGCACGTAACCGAGCTGGATGGCCTGGCGGGTGACCGAGAAAGCCCCGGTGATCACCGCCTGGGAGGCAATGATGGTGGCCACCGTCGACAGGCCGATCAGTGGGATCAAGGCCCAGCCCGGCGCCAGCAGGTAGAACGGGTTGCGCACTGCTTCGGGGTCGCTCAGCAGCAGCGCGCCCTGGCCGAAGTAGTTGAGGATCAGCCCGGGGAAGGCCAGCAACAGCCAGGCATGCACGATGGGCTTGCGGCCGAAATGGCCGAGGTCGGCGTACAGCGCTTCGGCACCGGTGATGGTCAGCACCACGGCGCCCATTACCGTCAGGCCGAGCAGCGGATTGGCGATGAAGAACTGCAGGGCCCAGTAGGGATTGAGCGACAGCAGCACTTCCGGGCGCTGCGCGATGCCGTGCACGCCGAGGGCGCCAAGCACCAGAAACCAGATCACCATCACCGGCCCGAACAGGTAGCCGATGCGCGCGGTGCCGTGGCGCTGCAGCAGGAACAGCGGAATCAGGATCAGCAGGGCCAGCGGCACCACCCAGTGGTCGATGCCGTCGACCACCAGGCCGACGCCTTCCACCGCGGAGAGCACCGAGACCGCCGGCGTGAGCATGCTGTCGCCGTAGAACAGCGCGGCGCCGAACAGGCCGAGCATGATCAGCAGCGTGCGCAGCCGCGGGTAGCCGGCGGCCGCCCGTTGCGCCAGGGCGGTGAGCGCCATGATGCCGCCCTCGCCGCCGTTGTCGGCACGCAGGATGAACATCACGTACTTGATCGTGACCACCAGGGTCAGCGACCAGAAGATCAGCGACAGGATGCCCAGCACACTGGCCTGGGACAGGCCGACACCGTAGTGCGGCGAGAAGATTTCCTTGAGGCTGTACAGCGGGCTGGTACCGATGTCGCCATAGACGATGCCGACGGCACCGATCAGCAGAGCAATGGGCGAGGTACGGGAGGGGGTGCTCACGTTGCAGGGGTATCCGTGATGAACTCGATTACCCCTAGGTATACGCTGGCTTTACGCGCGCAGCAGCTTTACACCGCGCAGTTTTACGGCTTTTTTACGCGCAGGCGCGCTTCTTTACGCCAACCTTGCACGACGCCATGATCTGCCCACGCCCCGCACCGGAATTGCGCATGCCCACCGCCGCCGATCGCCTCACCCGCCGCCCGCCCGCTCCCCTGCGCGACTACCTGCTGGCCGCCCTCGCCGCCGGGCTCGGTTGCCTGCTGGCCCTGGCCGTCTCGCGCTGGCTGGACCTGCCGAACATCTCCCTGGTGTTTCTCGCCGTGGTGCTGATGGTGGCGGTACGCAGCAGCGTCGGCCCCGCACTGCTGTGCGCCCTGCTGTCGTTCGCCGCCTACGGGTTCTGCTTCCTGCCGCCGGCCTGGTCGGTGGTGGTGCACCGCGAGCAGGACGTACTGACCCTGCTGTTCTTCCTGTTCATCGCCCTGCTGACCGGCAACCTCGCCGCCCGCCAGCGCCAGCAGTTCCGTGACCTGCAGGTGGCCCAGCGGCAGACCGAAAGTCTGCTGGGCTTCGCCGAGCGGCTGTCCAGCGCCCAGGACCAGGGCGACCTGCTAGCCGCCATGCTCAGCCAGTTGGACCTGCCAGCCGAGCGCCTGTGCCTGCTCAGCCGCGACGTTCAGGGCAACTGGCAGCAGGCCGATGGCAGCCGGCTGGCGCTCAGCGAGCTGGAGCGCATCAGCGCCGAACACGCCTGGCAGAGCCGTCACCCGCGCGGTTACGACAGCCACAGCCTGACCCATCCGCACTGGTGGTGGTGGCCATTGCTGGACAACGACCAGCCGCTGGCCCTGCTGGGCATGCGCACCGCCCAGGGCGACCCGCCGGCCGGCGAGCAGCGCCAGCTGATCGACGTGCTGCTGCCGCTGCTTGCCCATGCCCTGGCCCGTGTGCAACTGGTCGAGACCCTCGGCCATACGCGCCTGCAACATGAAACCGAGCGCCTGCGCAGCGCCCTGCTCGCCTCGGTGTCCCATGATCTGCGCACGCCGCTGACCGCCATGCGCGGCAATATCGAGACCCTGCAGCTATTCATCGACAGCCTGGACGCGGCGACTCGCGATGACCTGCTGCAAAGCACCGCCAGCGAAGCCTCGCGCCTGGACCGCTACATCCAGAACCTGCTGGACATGACCCGCCTGAGCCACGGCGGCCTGCACCTGGAGCGCGACTGGGTGGCCGCCAGCGACCTGCTCGCTGCTGCCTTGCAGCGCCTGCAACCAGTGCTGCAACACCTGCAGGTGCGCATGGATGTGCCCGCCGACCTGCCGCTGCTGTGGGTGCAGGGCGCGCTGATCGAACAGGCGCTGGTCAACGTGCTGGACAACGCCGCGCGCTTCTCGCCACCCGGCGGGGTGATCGACATCCGCCTGAGCCACGATGGCGAGACCTTCAGCTTCGCCATCGGCGACCAGGGCCCGGGCATTCCCGTCGGCGAACAGGCGCAGATCTTCGACCTCTTCTACACCACCGCCCGCGGCGATCGCGGCGGCCAGGGCACCGGCCTGGGCCTGGCGATCTGCCTGGGCATGCTCAACGCCCACGGCGGCACGGCACGGGTCGAGTCGGCGCCCGGCCAGGGCGCCACCCTGATCCTGCAGCTGCCCCTGCAACACCCTGACGAGAACCCGGCATGACTGAAACGCGCATCCTCCTGGTCGACGACGAAGCGGCGATCCGCAAATTCCTGCGCATCGGCCTGCAGGCCCAGGGCTATCAGGTAATGGAGGCCGATTGCGGCGAAGTGGCGCTGCGCCTGGCGGCCCTGGAGCAACCCGACCTGGTGGTGCTCGACCTCGGCCTGCCCGACCTGGACGGCCAGGAGGTGCTGACCCGCCTGCGCGAATGGTCGGCCGTGCCGGTGCTGGTGCTGTCGGTGCGCGCCCGTGAAAAGGACAAGGTGCAGGCCCTGGACAACGGCGCCAACGACTACGTCAGCAAGCCCTTCGGCGTCCAGGAGTTCCTCGCCCGCGTGCGCGCCCTGCTGCGCAGCCGCCCGGTCAGCGAGAAGCCTGCGGCGGCCTTGGCCAGCGGCCCGCTGCGGGTCGATTTCGCCTTTCGCCGAGTGACCCTGGACGACCAGGAAATCAGCCTGACCCGCAAGGAATACGCGGTGCTCGATGCCCTGGCCCGCCACCCCGGCATGGTCGTCACCCAGCAGCAACTGCTGCGCGACATCTGGGGCCCGACCCATATCGAGCACAGCCATTACCTGCGCATCGTCATCGCCCACCTGCGCCAGAAGCTCGGCGACGACCCGGCGGCGCCGCGGCTGATCGTCACCGAAGCGGGTGTCGGCTACCGGCTGATCGCCTGAAGGCCTGTTCATGATCTTTCAGCCCGGATTCGTCGATTTAGGCAGCTAAGTGGCGTGAGCGGGCGGTGATTGGAATACGCTTGTAGGAGTGGCTTTAGCCGGGGCTAAAGCCCGTCCTACGATTTACGCAAACGGTCGCTTTTGCCGTGTAGTTGCCGCTTTATACGCATAAAGATCGTGAACAGGCGCTGAGAAACCTGAACGCGCCGACAACTCCGCGCGCTCTGTTAGACTCGGGAAACACCCCTCGCCGGAGAACATGATGCCCAAGGTCGGAATGCAGCCGATCCGCCGCTCCCAGCTGATCGCGGCCACCCTGGAAGCCGTCGACCAGGTTGGCATGAGCGATGCCAGCATCGCCTATATCGCGCGGATTGCCGGCGTGTCGAACGGCATCATCAGCCACTACTTCCAGGACAAGAACGGTCTGCTCGAGGCGACCATGCGCCACCTCATGCAGGCGCTTCGCGAGGCGGTGCACGCGCGCTACCAGCTGTTGCGCGAAGACACCCCGCGGGCACGCCTGCGCGCCATCATCGACGGCAACTTCGATGACACCCAGGTCAGCGGCCCGGCCATGAAGACCTGGCTGGCGTTCTGGGCCAGCAGCATGCACCAGCCGGCCCTGCGTCGCCTGCAGCGGGTCAATGACCAGCGCCTGTATTCCAACCTCTGTGGCCAGTTCCGCCGCGCATTGCCGCAAGCACAAGCCCGCGCCGCCGCCCGTGGCCTGGCCGCACTGATCGACGGCCTGTGGCTGCGCGGCGCCCTGACCGGCGAGAACTTCGACACCCGCCAGGCCGCGCAGATCGCCTACGACTACCTGGATTTGCAGCTCGCCAAGGCAGAGTGAACCCGATCGTCTCTAAGACTCCCTGCAGCCCTACGGACTGACGCGTACGTGGGAGCGCGCCAGGCGCGCGAAATCGCGGGCATGGCCCGCTCCCACCGGGTTGATGAACCTCACTGTCGGCTGATGAGTTTCACCTAGGCGGCCGGCCTCATCCCACAAATCTCCGCCGCCCGACGGCTCATCTACAAACACCCGAAGCCCAGCGCCCATGGCGCATCCGGTGCGGTTCTGGTCGCCCCTGAGATGTTTATTGATTGAACGATCAATAAAAATAAAGTAGGCTGTTTTTTAACCAAATCGCCTGACATCCCTCATCACCTCGCTCAGTCGACCCATTCGCCAAGGCGCCCGAAGTGCGTCTTGCCCCGCTCAGGAGGACGCCCCATGGCCCGATTCGCAGACCAGCAGCTCTACATAGGTGGCCAGTACGTCGATGCCAGCAGCGGCGCGACCTTTCAAAGCATCAACCCGGCCAACGGCGAGATACTGGCCCACGTGCAGCGCGCCAGCCAGGACGACGTCGAGCGCGCCGTGGCCAGCGCCGAACAGGGCCAGAAGGTGTGGGCGGCGATGACCGCCATGCAGCGCTCGCGCATCCTGCGCAAAGCGGTGGATATCCTCCGTGCACGCAACGATGAGCTGGCCGAGCTGGAAACCCTCGATACCGGCAAGCCGCTGAGCGAAACCCGCTATGTGGATATCGTTACCGGCGCCGACGTACTGGAGTACTACGCCGGCCTGATTCCGGCCATCGAGGGCGAGCAGATCCCGCTGCGCGACACCAGCTTCGTCTACACCCGCCGCGAGCCGCTGGGCGTGGTCGCCGGTATCGGCGCCTGGAACTACCCGATCCAGATCGCCCTGTGGAAATCCGCTCCGGCCCTGGCCGCTGGCAACGCGATGATCTTCAAGCCCAGCGAAGTCACCTCGCTGACCGCTCTGAAGCTGGCCGAGATCTACACCGAGGCCGGCGTGCCGGGTGGCGTGTTCAACGTGCTGACCGGCCTGGGCAGCGAGGTCGGCCAGTGGCTGACCGAGCACCCGCGCATCGAAAAGATTTCCTTCACCGGCGGCACCCTGACCGGCAAGAAGGTCATGGCCAGCGCTTCCAGCTCGTCGCTCAAGGAAGTGACCATGGAGCTGGGCGGCAAGTCGCCGCTGATCATCTGCGAAGACGCCGACCTGGATCGCGCCGCGGACATCGCCATGATGGCCAACTTCTACAGCACCGGGCAGGTGTGCACCAACGGCACCCGGGTGTTCGTGCCCCGTGCCCTGCAGGCGCGCTTCGAGAGCAAGATCGTCGAGCGGGTCAAACGCATTCGCCTGGGCAACCCCCAGGACGACACCACCAACTTCGGCCCGCTGGTCAGCTTCGCCCACATGGAGCGCGTGCTCGGCTACATCGAGCAGGGCCGCCAGCAGGGCGCGCGCCTGCTGATCGGTGGCGAGCGCGTCACCGACGGCGACTACGCCAATGGCGCCTACGTGGCGCCGACCGTATTCACCGACTGCCGGGACGACATGACCATCACCCGCGAGGAAATCTTCGGCCCGGTGATGAGCATCCTCGTCTACGACAGCGAAGACGAGGTGATCCGCCGCGCCAACGATACCTCCTACGGCCTGGCCGCCGGCATCGTCACCCGCGACCTGAACCGCGCCCACCGGGTTATCCACAAGCTGGAAGCCGGTATCTGCTGGATCAACACCTGGGGCGAGTCGGCGGCCGAGATGCCGGTCGGCGGCTACAAGCAGTCCGGCGTCGGCCGCGAGAACGGCCTGACCACCCTGGCCCATTACACGCGCATCAAGTCCGTACAGGTCGAGCTGGGCGACTACGCCTCGGTGTTCTGACGAAAACAGCCACAAGCCGCAAGCCACAAGCTGCAAGAAAATCCAAAGCAGCATCTGCTTCTACTTGCAGCTTGAAGCTTGCCGCTCTCACCCGGAGGGTGCTGCTCTTATGGAATTCGATTACATCATCATTGGCGCCGGCTCGGCCGGTAACGTGCTGGCGACCCGCCTGAGCGAAGATGGGGATGTCAGCGTACTGCTGCTCGAAGCCGGTGGCCCCGACTACCGCCTCGATTTTCGCACCCAGATGCCCGCCGCCCTGGCCTTTCCCCTGCAGGGCCGCCGCTACAATTGGGCCTACGAAACCGACCCGGAGCCGCACATGGGCAACCGCCGCATGGAATGCGGGCGCGGCAAGGGCCTGGGCGGTTCGTCGCTGATCAACGGCATGTGCTATATCCGCGGCAACGCCCTGGACTTCGACAACTGGGCCAAGCAGCCCGGCCTGGAAGACTGGAGCTACCTGGATTGCCTGCCGTACTTCCGCAAGGCGGAAAGCCGCGACAGCGGCGCCAACGACTACCACGGCGACAGCGGCCCGGTCAGCGTGACCACGCCCAAGGCCGGCAACAACCCGCTGTTCCACGCCATGGTCGAAGCCGGCGTGCAGGCCGGCTACCCGCGTACCGATGACCTCAACGGTTACCAGCAGGAAGGCTTCGGTCCGATGGACCGCACCGTAACGCCCGAAGGCCGTCGTGCCAGCACCGCCCGCGGCTACCTGGACCAGGCCCGCGAGCGGCCGAACCTGACCATCGTCACCCACGCCACCACCGACCGCATCCTGTTCGAGGGCAAGCGCGCCACGGGTGTCGCCTACCTGGTCGGCAATGCCAACCAGGCGACCCTTGCCCAGGCCCGCCGTGAAGTGCTGCTGTGCGCCGGCGCCATCGCCTCGCCGCAGATCCTGCAGCGCTCCGGCGTCGGCCCCCGCGAGTTGCTGCGCAGCCTGGACATCGACCTGGTGCACGAGTTGCCGGGCGTCGGCGAGAACCTGCAGGACCACCTGGAAATGTACCTGCAGTACGCCTGCACCCAGCCGGTGTCGCTGTACCCGGCGCTCAAGCTGCTCAACCAGCCCGGCATCGGTGCCAAGTGGCTGTTCGCAGGCGACGGCATCGGCGCCAGCAACCAGTTCGAGGCCGGCGGCTTCATCCGCTCGCGCCCGGAATTCGAGTGGCCGAACCTGCAGTTCCACTTCCTGCCGGTGGCGATCAACTACAACGGCAGCAATGCGGTGAACGAGCATGGCTTCCAGGCCCACGTCGGCTCGATGCGCTCGCCGAGCCGTGGCCGCGTACAGCTGAAGTCCCGGGACCCGCGCCAGCACCCGAGTATCCTGTTCAATTACATGAGCAGTGATCGGGACTGGCAGGAGTTCCGCGACGCCATCCGCATCACCCGCGAGATCATGGCGCAGCCGGCCCTCGACCCGTACCGAGGTCGCGAGATCAGCCCCGGCGCCCACGTGCAGACCGACGAGGAGCTGGACGCCTTTATCCGCGAGCATGCGGAAACCGCCTTTCACCCCTCCTGCTCCTGCAAGATGGGTTCGGACGACATGGCGGTGGTCGATGGCCAGGGCCGCGTGCACGGCCTCGAAGGGCTGCGCGTGGTGGATGCGTCGATCATGCCGGAGATCATCACCGGCAACCTCAACGCCACCACCATCATGATCGCCGAGAAGATCGCCGACCGTATCCGCGCTCGTGAAGCGCTGCCGCGCAGTACCGCACCCTACCATGTGGCCAACGGCGCGCCGGTACGCGGCGCCCCACGACGGGTGGTCGAGGACATGCGCTCGGCCTCGTGAACGAGCTGACACACCCGCGCCTGATCGTGGCGCGGGTCAGGCCGAGTGAAAGCTACTGCGCTCGGCCATGCCGCGTGGAAACCCGGCTCGGATGCGAGTCCAATCAAAATGCTCATTTACAACCCGTAAACTCCGCTTTTTCGCCGGGTTTTGCCTCGCCTGACCTTCGCTCGCTACGTTTTCACACGCCCTGAGGTGTGTCGCTTTGTTGCGACATTCGTCGCCAAGGTGGGTCACACTGTTCCAACCACTGCTGATAACCGCTCGCCATGACCCTGCTCGATGCCCGCACCGCCCGCCTGCTACCCTGGATCGTCGCTATCGCGTTCTTCATGCAGACGCTGGACGGCACCATCCTCAACACTGCCCTGCCGAGCATGGCGGCGGACCTGGCCGAAGACCCGCTGCGCATGCAGTCGGTGGTGATCGCCTACATGCTCACCGTGGCGCTGCTGATTCCCGCCTCCGGCTGGCTGGCCGACCGCTTCGGCACGCGGCACATTTTCTTTGGTGCCATCGCCCTGTTCAGCCTCGGCTCGCTGCTGTGCGCGGTGTCCCAGTCGCTGAACATGCTGGTGCTGGCCCGGATCATCCAGGGCCTGGGCGGCGCGCTGATGATGCCGGTGGGGCGCCTGGTGGTACTGCGCGCCTACCCGCGTACCGAGCTGGTGCGCATCATGAGCTTCATCACCCTGCCCGGCCTGCTCGGCCCGCTGATCGGCCCAACCCTGGGCGGCTGGTTGGTGGAATATGCCAGCTGGCACTGGATCTTTCTGCTCAACCTGCCGGTCGGCGCCCTGGGCTGTTGGGCCGCCTACCGTTTCATGCCGGAGCTGCGCGGTAGCGAGCGTACCCGTTTTGATCTGCTCGGCTTCCTGCTGTTCGGCGCCAGCATGCTGCTGATCACCATGGCCCTCGAAGGCCTCGGCGAGCTGCACCTGCCGCACATGCGCGTGGTGCTCCTGTTGCTCGCCGGCCTGGCGTGCCTGGCCGCCTACTGGCTGCGCGCCGGGCGCACCGCCAACGCGCTGTTCCCGCCGGGGCTGTTCAACACCCGCAGCTTCGCGGTGGGCATCTTCGGCAATATCTTCGCGCGTCTGGGCACCGGTGCACTGCCGTTCCTCACGCCGCTGCTGCTGCAACTGGGCATGGGCTATTCGCCGGCCCATGCGGGCATGAGCATGATTCCCCTGGCGCTCGCCGCCATGGCCATGAAGCCCTTGGCCAAACCCTTGATCGACCGCCTCGGCTACCAGCGCATCCTGACCTTCAATACCGTGCTGCTGGGGCTGCTGATCACCAGCATGGCGCTGGTCGACGGCCAGACCTCGCACCTGCAGCTGGCCATCCAGCTGAGCCTGATCGGCGCCTTCAACTCGCTGCAGTTCACCGCCATGAACACCGTGACCCTGATCGACCTGCCCGACAGCGAGGCGAGCAGCGGCAATGGCCTGCTGTCGGTGGTGGTGCAGCTGTCGATCAGCATGGGCATCGCCACGGGCGCCGCCCTGCTCAGCGGCTTCAGCCTGGACAAGGGGGATGCGGTCGATGGTGTGCTCAGTGCCTTCCAGGCCACCTACCTGTGCATCGGCCTGCTGACGATCCTGGCGGCGGGCATCTTCCTGCAGCTGTCGGCTGAAGACGGGCGCAGTGCCAGACGGGTGAAGGTCGACGTCGACGAATGACGAGCAGTCGGCAGGCCGTGGCAGCGCGCCTGCTACACTAGCGCTCTTTTCGACGCTCTTCAGGCCCGCACCGTGACCGCCACCGCTTTTTCCTCCCTTGCCCTGTCCCCCGCCATGCTGGCGAACCTCGAGTCCCTCGGTTACGCGCAGATGACGCCAATCCAGGCGCAGAGCCTGCCGGTGATGCTCAAGGGCATGGACCTGATCGCCCAGGCCAAGACCGGCAGCGGCAAGACCGCGGCCTTCGGCATCGGCCTGCTGGCGCCGCTCAACCCGCGCTATTTCGGCTGCCAGGCGCTGGTGCTGTGCCCGACCCGCGAGCTAGCCGATCAGGTCGCCAAGGAGTTGCGCCGCCTGGCCCGTGGCGAAGACAACATCAAGATCCTCACCCTGTGCGGCGGCGTGCCCATGGGCCCGCAGATCGGCTCCCTGGAGCACGGTGCGCAGATCATCGTCGGCACCCCGGGGCGCGTGCAGCAGCACCTGGCCAAGGGCACGCTGAAGCTGGACGGCCTCAATACCCTGGTGCTCGACGAAGCCGACCGCATGCTCGACATGGGCTTCTACGACAGCATCGCCGAGATCATCGGCCAGACCCCGGAGCGCCGCCAGACCCTGCTGTTCTCGGCCACCTACCCGGCGGGTATCAAGCAACTGTCGGCGACCTTCATGCGCAACCCGCAGCAGGTCAGGGTCGAGGCGCTGCACGACGACAGCCAGATCGAGCAGCGTTTCTACGAGATCGCCCCCGAACAGCGCCTGCAGGCGGTGGTCGACGTGCTGGCCTGCTTCCGCCCGCAATCGACGGTGGCGTTCTGCTTTACCAAGCAGCAGTGTCAGGAGGTGGTCGACCAACTGGGCGCCGCCGGTATCTCGGCCGCGGCCCTGCACGGCGACCTGGAGCAGCGCGACCGTGATCAGGTACTGGCGATGTTCGCCAACCGCAGCCTGTCGGTGCTGGTGGCTACCGACGTGGCCGCCCGCGGCCTGGATATCGACGGCCTGGACATGGTGATCAACGTCGAACTGGCCCGTGACGCGGAAATCCATATCCACCGCGTGGGCCGCACCGGCCGCGCCGGCGAGAAAGGCATGGCCGTCAGCCTGGTGGCGCCGCCCGAAGCCCACCGCGCCCAGGCCATCGAGGCCCTGCAGAACGCCCCGTTGACCTGGCACCCGCTGAGCAGCCTCAAGCCACGGGCCGGCGAGCCATTGCAACCGCCGATGATCACCCTGTGCATTAGTGCCGGGCGCAAGGACAAGCTGCGCCCTGGCGACATCCTCGGCGCCCTCACTGGCGAAGCGGGCATTCCCGGCGCCCAGGTCGGCAAGATCGCCATCTTCGACTTCCAGGCCTATGTGGCCGTGGAGCGCGGCATCGCCAAGCAGGCACTCAAGCGCCTCAGCGAAGGCAAGATAAAAGGTCGCTCGCTGCGCGTGCGCACCCTCTAGAATCAACCTGACGGACAAGCGGGCATAGCAGGCCGTTGGAACACGTAGGCGAGGCAGGCAAGACAAGGCAGAAACGGGCGGAAAAGCGCAGCTCACATGTTGTAAATGAGCATTTTGTGGCTGTTTTTAACGCAGTATTGCCAAGGCAGGTAGTTTTTCAACGGCCTGACAGGGGGGTTCGTGCGCAATATCCTGATCATCGAAGACAGCCCGCTGGTGCTCAAGATCCTCGACCACCTGTTCCGTCAGGAGCCGAATCTGCAGCCGGTGTTCTGCGCCTCCCTCGGCGAGGCCGAAGTGATGCTGGAAGCCTCGGCGGGCCTGTTCTTCGCCGCCATCGTCGACCTGCACCTGCCCGACGCGCCGGATGGCGAGAGCGTCGACCTGGTGATGCGCTACGCCCTGCCCTGCATCGTGCTCAGCGGCTCGTACAACGAGAAGCGCCGCGACGACCTGCTGCTCAAGGGCGTGGTCGACTACGTGCTCAAGGAAAGCCAGCACTCCTACGAATACGCCTTCCGCCTGTTGCACCGCCTGGAGAGCAACAGCCAGGTGAAGATCCTGGTCGCCGAGGACTCCGAGGCCACCCGCAACTTCATTCGCCACGTCCTGGCGCCGCATCGCTACCAGATCATCGACGCCCGCGACGGCAAAGAAGCCCTGGGCATTCTCAAGGAACAGCCGGATATCGACCTGCTGGTGGTCGACCACAGCATGCCGGGCATCAGTGGTTTCGAGCTGGTCAAGCTGCTGCGCCAGAAGATGAAGCGCAACGACCTGGTGATTCTCGGCCTGTCCGCCGATACCAAGGGCTCGCTGAGCGCCATGTTCATCAAGCACGGCGCCGATGACTTTCTACGCAAGCCGTTCTGCCCCGAAGAGCTGACCTGCCGGGTGATGTTCACCCTGGAACGCCGCGACATGCTGCGTGCCCTGAAGAAGGCCGCGCAGTACGACGCCCTGACCGGCCTGAACAACCGCCGGGCCTTCTACGAGCAGGGGCTGAAGCAGTTCCAGCAGGCGCAGCGCGATGGCCAGGCCCTGAGCGTGGCGATGCTCGACATGGACTTGTTCAAGCAGATCAACGACGAACACGGCCACGCCGCCGGCGACGCTGCGCTGATCGCCTTCAGTAAGGCCTTCGGCGCCGCCTTTCCGGACGCGCTGCTCGGCCGCCTGGGCGGCGAGGAGTTCGCCATGGTCAGCCCGCAACCCGCCGAGCAACTGGGCCAGGCCCTCGACCTGCTGCGCGCGCACTGCAGGCAGCTGAAATACGCCGTGGGCGCCCCGCCGCTATCATTCAGCGCGGGTATCTACCACGGTCCGCCGGAGGATCTGGAAAGCCTGCTGCACCTGGCTGATCAGCAGCTCTACCAGGCCAAGCACCAGGGTCGCGGACGCACCCATTGGCAGTGAGCGATCACTGCAGACCGTAGCGCGCCATGATCGCTGCATAACTGCCATCGGCCTGCATGGCGGCGATGGCGGCATCGAAACGGCGGGCGATCTCGGCATGCTCGCCATGTGAGAGGCGAATGAGAATGTGCAGGCCATTCTCGCTCAATGGCATGGGCAGCAATTCCAGATCGCCGGCAATCGCCTTCAGTGAGTTGCTGAACAGGAAGCGGGCGACGTACTCATCTTCCAGCGCCAGGCTCACTCGGCCGCGGTGCACCATGCGCGCGGCATTCTCGAAACTGCTGACATCGACCGTCCGCAGCTGGTCGTCGGCCATGAAGGCCTGCGAATAGGCATAGCCGCGGCGTATCGCGATGTGGTGGGCATGCAGATCGGTAAGCTGGTTGAAAACGATGCCTGCCCCCTTGCGCTGCACCACGCGTATGCGGTTGACCAGATAGGGCGCGGAGAAGTACCCGAACGCCTCCCGCTCCCTGCTGTACCAGGCGGTGATCAACACGTCGTAATCGCCGCGCTGCAGCCCCAGCACGGCGCGCTGCCAGGGCAGCTCACGGTAGTCGCTGGTATAGCCGGCACGGCTTAAGGCGGTGCTCACCAGTTCCACCGCCACACCGTTGCCCGCCATGCGCTGATCGGTGAACGGCGGCCAGCTGTCGGCGACCAGACGCAGGTGCTCCGCCCACCCGGCCCAAGGCAACAGCAGCAGCGACAGCAACCAGACGCGCCAGGTTTTCAATGGTGGCAGACCTTGCAGATGGACGGGAACAGGATCACGGCGAGGCGTGACCATACGGCTGATAGACAAGATAGCGGCAAAACGCCAGTGCGGCTCGCTGTTGGCATTTTTTCGCTAGACCTGAACGACGCATCCGGGGTTCGGAAAAGCTGCAGGCGCGTACCGAGCGGAGCGGACACGCGGCCCCCCTATGCCCACAGCGCCACCATGCCTTCAGGTAAACTGCGCCGTTTCGCGTCGGCCCAGCCATGCCCGGCGCCCCCGTATGAGGAACATGCCGTGCTTTCACCCCAGGTTGTCATCATCGGTGCCGGCGCCGCCGGGCTGATGTGCGCGATGAGCGCCGCTGCCCGCGGGCGCCGCGTGCTGCTGCTCGACCACGCCAACAAGGCCGGCAAGAAGATTCTGATGTCCGGTGGCGGGCGCTGCAACTTCACCAACATGTACTGTGAGCCCGGCAACTTCCTCTCCCACAACCCGCACTTCTGCAAGTCGGCGCTGGCGCGCTTCACCCAGTGGGATTTCATCGCCCTGGTCGCCAAGCACGGCGTGCCCTACCACGAGAAAAAGCTTGGCCAGCTGTTTTGCGACAACAAGTCCAGCGACATCCTCGCCATGCTGCTGGACGAATGCGAGCAAGCCGGCGTCGACCTGCGCCTGGATACTTCGGTGAGCGCCATCGAACGCGTAGACGAGCGTTATCGCCTGGCCACCAGCCTCGGCGCCGTCGCCTGTGAGTCCCTGGTGATCGCCACCGGTGGGCTGTCGATTCCGACCTTGGGCGCCAGCGGCTTCGGCTACCAGATCGCCCGTCAGTTCGGCCATGAACTGCTGCCGACCCGCGCCGGCTTGGTGCCCTTCACGGTGACCGACCCGCAGTTGAAAACCCTGTGCAGCGAACTGTCGGGCACCTCGGTGGAGGACTGCCGGGTCAGTTGCAACGGCCAGAGCTTCGTGGAGAACATCCTGTTCACCCATCGCGGCCTTAGCGGCCCGGCGATCCTGCAGATTTCCTCGTATTGGCAGCCCGGTGACACGCTGAGCATCGACCTGCTGCCGCATATCGACCTGCCCGAGTGGCTGCAGAGGCAGCAGCGCGAGCGGCCCAACAGCGAGCTGAAGACCCTGCTCGGCGAGCTGTTCACCAAGAAAATGGCCGGCCTGCTGGCCGAGCAGTGGTTCGCCTCCAAGCCGATGAAGCAATACACGCCGGCCGAGCTGAAGGCAATTGCCGAGCGCCTGGCAAACTGGCAGCTGGTACCCGCCGGCACCGAGGGCTACCGCACGGCGGAAGTGACCCTGGGCGGGGTCGATACCCGCGAGGTGTCGTCCAAGACCATGGAGTCGCTGAAGTCCCCCGGCCTGTATTTCGTTGGCGAGGTGCTGGACGTCACCGGCCACCTGGGCGGCTTCAACTTCCAGTGGGCCTGGGCCTCGGGCTACGCCGCGGGGCAATATGTATGACACCCGCGAGCCCATAAAAAAACGCGCCCTGAGGCGCGTTTTTTCGGGTCGGCGGAAGGTTAAATCGCCGGTTCCGTGCGGGCTTCGCCGGCGTAGGAGACCGCTGCGGTGAACAGTACGTCGGTGTGGGAATTCAGCGCGGTCTCGAAGGAGTCCTGCACCACTCCGATGACGAAGCCGATGGCTACTACCTGCATGGCGATTTCTGTATCGACGCCAAACAGGCTGGTGGCCATTGGAATCAGCAGCAGTGAACCGCCGGCCACGCCGGAAACGCCCGCTGCGGCCAGGGACGCCACCACGCAGAGCAGCAGCGCAGTTGGCAAATCGACATTGATGCCCAGCGTATGGGTGGTCGCCAGCGCCATGACGGAAACGGTGATCGCCGCACCCGCCATATTGATGGTCGCACCCAGCGGAATGGTGATCGAGTAGGTGTCCTTGTCCAGCTTGAGCTTCTCGCACAGGCGCAGGTTGACCGGGATGTTGGCGGCCGAGCTGCGGGTGAAGAAGGCCGTTACCGCGCTCTCGCGCAGCACGGTGAACAGCAGCGGATAGGGGTTGCGGCGCATGCGAATGAACGCCAGCAACGGGTTCACCACCAGCGCCACCACCAGCATGCAGCCGACCATCACCAACAGCAGCCGCGCGTACCCATACAGCGCCTCGAAGCCCGAGGCCGCCAGGGTGCTCGCCACCAGGCCGAAGATACCGATGGGCGCCTGCTCGATAACGAAACGCACGATCCGGGTGAAGGCATCGGACAGATCGCTCAGCAGCACCCGGGTAGTCGGCGCGGCATGGCGCAGAAACAGGCCCAGGCCGATCGCCCAGGCGAGGATGGCGATGTAGTTGGAGGTGCTCAGCGCCTGTACCGGGCTCACGAAGATGCTGATCAGCAGGTTGTGCAGCACGTCGATGATGCTGCCGGGCGGGTCACCGGCCGCCGAACTGATGTCCAGCGACAGCGTGGTGGGAAACAGAAAGCTGGCACACACGGCCAGCGCCGCGGCGCTGAAGGTGCTGATCAGGTACATCAGCAGCACCGGGCGAACGTGGGTGGGCTGGCCGCTCTGGTGGGCCGCCAGCGACGAGGTGACCAGCACCAGCACCAGCACTGGCGCGACCGCCTTCAGAGCGAGCACGAAGAGTTCGCCGAGCAGGCCAACCTTGAGTGCGGCGTCCGGGGCGAAATAGGCGAGCAGAATGCCCAGTACCAGACCGATGAAGATGCGCAGCACCAGACTGGTGTTCGAGTAGGCGGAAGCAATGCGTTTTAATGTATTCATGTTGTAGACGCTGTCCAGATTCTAGGCTTGGTGGCCTTGGGGGACAGGTCAGCAGGGGCATGTGCCATGCCAACCGGGCAGGTCACCCCAAGACAGCCGGTAATTATAAGGGAGGAAGCAGGGGTCAGCGCCAGTCAGGTAGTGCGAGTGGTCATGGGGACAAGTCACGATTGTTATTGTTATGGAGCGGGTAAAACCGGATGCGAGCCCCGAAAGGTGCGCATCCGGCCGCTAGTGAGGCACTGAATTCAGCACTCGATGATGTTCACGGCCAGGCCGCCGCGGGCGGTTTCCTTGTATTTGGTCAGCATGTCGGCGCCGGTCTCGCGCATGGTCTTGATCACCTTGTCCAGGCTCACGTAGTGCGCGCCGTCGCCGTAAAGCGCCATGCGCGCCGCGTTGATGGCCTTCACCGAGGCGATGGCGTTGCGCTCGATGCAGGGGATTTGCACCAGGCCACCGACCGGGTCACAGGTCAGGCCCAGGTGGTGCTCCATGCCGATCTCGGCGGCGTTCTCGACCTGCTCCGGGGTGCCGCCCAGCACTGCGCACAAGGCACCGGCGGCCATCGAGCAGGCCACGCCAACCTCGCCCTGGCAGCCCACCTCGGCACCGCTGATCGAGGCGTTTTCCTTGTACAGGATGCCGATGGCGCCAGCGGTGAGCAGGAAATCGATGATGCCGCGCTCGTTGGCGCCAGAAATGGCATTGGCGTAGTAATGCAGCACCGCGGGGATGATCCCGGCGGCGCCGTTGGTGGGCGCGGTGACCACCCGGCCACCGGCAGCGTTTTCTTCGTTCACCGCCAGGGCCCAGAGGTTGACCCAGTCGAGCATGCGCAGCGGGTCTTCGGTGTAGCTGCGCTGGAAGCCGCCCAGCTTACGCGCCAGGATCGCTGCGCGACGGCGCACCTTGAAGCCGCCGGGCAGAATGCCCTCGGTACGGCAACCGCGCTCGACGCAGCCCTGCATCACCTTCCAGATCGCCAACAGGCCCTTGTCGATTTCCTCGTCGGTACGCCAGTGGCGTTCGTTGCGACGCATGATCTCGGCAATGCCCACGCCGTATTCGCGGCTCAGGCGCAGCAGATCGGCACCGGTGCGAAACGGCAACGGCAGCGCGGTCGCGTCCGGGGCGATCACCTTGTGCTTGGAACCATCGGCGAGCACCGCCTCGCTGACCACGAAACCGCCACCCACCGAGTAGTAAGTGGCCTCGTGCAGCTGAATGCCGGCGGCATCGAAAGCCGCGAAACGCAGGCCGTTGGCGTGCAACGGCAGCGCCTTGCGGATCATCTTCAGGTCGGTCTTTTCGTTGAAAGGCACCGCGTGCCCGCCCGGCAGCACGATACGCTTGTCGGTGCGAATGGCGTCGATATAGCCGGCAACCTGCTCTACATCCACGGTATCCGGCTCATGGCCGCTGAGCCCCAGCAGTACCGCCTTGTCGCTGCCGTGCCCCTTGCCGGTGGCGCCCAGCGAGCCGTACAGCTCGGCGACCACGCGCACCACGCCCGCCATGTGCCCCTGGTTCTCCAGGGCATGGGTGAACAGGGCGGCCGCACGCATCGGGCCAACGGTGTGGGAACTCGATGGGCCAATGCCCACTTTGAACAGGTCGAATACGCTGACGGCCATGGCGATATTTTTCTTCTGTAAGGTTGGGACGGGGTGCACGGTCAGGCACC
Organism: Pseudomonas argentinensis; assembly: GCF_001839655.2. Taxonomy (NCBI): domain Bacteria; kingdom Pseudomonadati; phylum Pseudomonadota; class Gammaproteobacteria; order Pseudomonadales; family Pseudomonadaceae; genus Phytopseudomonas; species Phytopseudomonas argentinensis. Next base: position 957,790 of record NZ_CP056087.1, on the reverse strand, counting down.
GTCGGTGAGAAAAATCTAAAAGCCGAATTACGTTATGTATACTGATTTATTCTTACTGTATTGATTAGCATATCTTACCTATCGAGCCTTCAGCATGGATCTGATTCGCCTGCGCACCCTGCGCGAACTGGCCCGCTGCGGCACCATGGCGGCGACCGCCGAGTTCCTGCACCTGACCCCCTCCGCGGTGTCCCAGCAGGTCGCGCAACTGGAGCGCGAGGCCGATGTGGCATTGATCGAGCGGCGTGGGCGTGGCGTGGCACTGACGCCGGCGGGCACCCGGCTGGTGGCCCATGTGGAACGGATTCTGGTGATTCTCGACGAGGCACGCTCGGAGCTGGCGCAGATGCGCAGCGAGATCGCCGGTGAGCTGCGCGTCGCGGCGTTCCCGTCGATCGCCGTGGCGCTGGTCGCGCCCATCGTGCACAACCTGCGCCAGGCCTACCCGCGCCTGGAGGTGGTGGTCGCCGACCTGGAGCCCCAGGAAAGCCTCAGTGCGCTGAGCGCCTGGCAGATCGACGTGGCGGTGGTCGATGACCTGGCCGGCGCCAGCAAGGCGCGCCAGGAGCACTACGAACTGATTCCGCTGACCGAGGACCGCCTGCACGTGCTGCTGCCCGTCACGCATCCACTGGCTTCGCGCGTCACGCTGACCATCGCCGACCTGCAGGACGAAGCCTGGGCACTGGATTCCACCAACAGCTCGTTCGGCGAATTCATCACCAACCTGTGCCGCCGCTCGGGCTTCACGCCACGTATCAATGCCCACTGCGCGGGCTTCGAGATGGTCGCGGCGATGGTCGCCTCGGGCAATTCGATTTCGGTGGTTTCGGGCCTGCGTCTGCTGCGGCCCGTAGAAGGCGTCACCGCCGTGCGCCTGGCCCCGGCCATCCAGCGCAAGATCTTCCTCGCCTACCGCAAGGGCGAGCGCAAGCACCCGGCCGTCACGGTGTTTCTCGACGAGGCGGTACGCACGGCGGGCGTGCTGGAGGGCTACCAGCGAGAAGACCCCGAAAGCGGATCAGGCCTGGCCTGACCCGTCGGCATCAGAAGCGGAAGACCTCGGCGTCGATGCGAATCGGTTCGGCCACCGGCATCTTCGGTGGCTCCTGCCGTGCGGCCGGCACCGGCGCCTTGCGCCGCGGTTCCTCGGCGGCGATCGGCGTGTTGGCATGGCTCTTCACCGCGGCGGCCAATTGCTCGACCAACTGCTGCACCACGGCGCTCTGGGCGCGGACCTGATCGGCGACCGGCCCCTTGTGCTTCTCTTCCAGGTGCACCAGGCGGGTGTCGAGCAACTGTCCGTCACGGCCAACCAGGCGCCACTGGCCTTCGAGCACGGCCGGCTGGCGCGGGCCGGAATCCAGGCGGGAGATGGACAGCAGCACCTGCACCTGGGCCTTGTAGTTGGGATTGTCCGAGGCCAGCACCAGGCGCTGGCTGTTGATTCGGTTGGACAGCTGGCGCAGCACCTGGCGATCCAGGTCGGTGGCCAGGCTGCCGGCCCAGCGCGAGGTCAGGGCGGGGCTCAGGCTGCCGTCATCCTGGCGTTGCAGCAGGGTTTCGCGCTGCAGGTAATCGGCCACGGTGATCGGGCCCAGCAATACGCTCATGCCATCCTTGTCCGCGGTCTTGCTGGCCGTCGGGCCACCGTCGAGCTGGTAGAGGGATACGGGCATCAGGTGCGAGCAACCGGTCAGCATCAGCAGACCGGCGAAAAGCAGGGTGAGAGGAAGCCGCTTAGCAATCATCAAATGTCTTCCGGCTGGCAACAGGGCCAGCGATCGTGGCTACAGGTGAAAAAGCCAATAACAAAAAATAGATAAATCACCGCGCCGGCCAATAGCCAGCGGGGAACTGATAATCCCTGTGCATATGCAAGGCGTCTGCCACCCGACGCACGACCATAACGATGGCAAATGGCTCACCATTCGGCGAGCACATGAGGGGCGGTATCATCCGATAAACCGCCCGTTAACTCCAGCCCCAGGCCATTGGCCAGCCGCCCTACTCGACCAGCAGGGCATCCACGCGCTGGAAGCCACGCGGCAATTTGTTGCCGCGGCGGCCGCGCTCGCCCTTGTAGTGTTCGAGGTCATCGGCCTTCAGGGACAGAGTACGCTTGCCAGCCTGCAACACAAGGGTGGCGCCCGCCGGCAGTACGGCCAGGTCGGTGAGGTACTCCTCGCGGCTGGCCACGCGATCACCGGGAATGCCGATGATCTTGTTACCCTTGCCCTTGCCCAGCTGCGGCAGGTCGGCGACCTTGAACAGCAGCAGGCGGCCTTCGGTGGTCACCGCGGCCAGCCAGTCTTCCTCGCGGTTGGCGAGGGGCCGCGGGGCCACCACGCGCGCGCCATTGGGCAGGCTGAGCAGTGCCTTGCCGGCCTTGTTCTTGGCCTGCAGGTCCTCGCCCTTGACCACGAAGCCGTAGCCGGCATCGGAGGCGATCACGTACAGCGCCTCATCATCGGGCAGCAGTACGCACTCGAAGGAGGCACCCGGCGGTGGCGTCAGACGACCGGTCAGCGGCTCGCCCTGGCCGCGCGCCGAGGGCAGGCTGTGAGCGGCCAGCGAATAGCTGCGCCCGGTGGAGTCGATAAATACCGCGTACTGGTTGGAGCGCCCGGGTGCGGCGGCCTTGAAGCCGTCGCCGGCCTTGTAGGACAGGCCCGTGGCATCGATGTCGTGACCCTTGGCGCAGCGCACCCAGCCTTTCTCGGAAATCACCACAGTCACCGGTTCGGTGGGCATCAGCTCGGTTTCCGACAGCGCGCGGGCCTCGGCACGGGCGACGATCGGCGAACGGCGATCGTCGCCGTATTTTTCGGCATCTTCGAGGATTTCCTTGCGCACCAGCTTCTTCAGCTTGGCCTCGCTGCCCAGCAGGGCCAGCAGCTTGTCGCGTTCCTTGAGCAGTTCGTCCTGCTCGCTGCGCAGCTTCATCTCCTCCAGACGCGCCAGCTGACGCAGGCGGGTGTCGAGGATGTAGTCGGCCTGGATCTCGCTCAGCGCGAAGCGCTCGATCAGACGCGCCTTCGGATGCTCCTCAGTGCGGATGATGTGGATCACTTCGTCGAGGTTGAGGAAGGCGACCAGCAGGCCTTCCAACAGGTGCAGGCGCTTCTCGACCTTGTCCAGGCGGAACTGCAGGCGGCGGCGCACGGTACCGACCCGGTACTCCAGCCACTCGCGCAGCATCTGGCGCAGGTTCTTGACCTGGGGTTTACCGTCCAGGCCGATGACGTTGGTGTTGACCCGGTAGCTGGACTCCAGATCGGTGGTGGCGAACAGGTGGGTCATTAGCTCGTCGGCATCGACACGGTTGGAGCGCGGGATGATGACGATGCGGCACGGGTTCTCGTGGTCCGACTCGTCGCGCAGGTCGGCGACCATCGGCAGCTTCTTGGCCTGCATCTGGCTGGCGATCTGTTCCAGCACCTTGGAGCCGGACACCTGGTGCGGCAACGCGGTGACCACGATGTCGCCGTCCTCGACGCTGTACACGGCGCGCATGCGCACCGAGCCGCGGCCGGTTTCGTAGATCTTCAGCAGGTCGGCTCGCGGGGTGATGACTTCCGCCTCGGTCGGGTAATCCGGGCCCTGCACGTGCTCGCACAGCTGCTCGACCGTGGCATTGGGCTCGTCGATCAGGCGCACGCAGGCGGCGGCGACTTCGCGCAGGTTGTGCGGCGGCACGTCGGTGGCCATGCCCACGGCGATGCCGGTGGTGCCATTCAACAAGAGGTTGGGAAGCCGCGCCGGCAGGGTCGCCGGCTCGTTCAGGGTGCCGTCGAAGTTCGGCACCCAGTCCACGGTGCCCTGGCCCAGCTCGCCCAGCAGCACTTCGGAATAGCGCGACAGGCGCGCCTCGGTGTAACGCATGGCGGCGAACGACTTGGGATCGTCAGGTGCACCCCAGTTGCCCTGGCCGTCGACCAGGGTGTAGCGGTAGCTGAACGGCTGCGCCATCAGCACCATGGCCTCGTAGCAGGCGCTGTCGCCGTGGGGATGGAACTTGCCGAGCACGTCGCCGACGGTACGCGCCGACTTCTTGTGCTTGGCGTCGGCGTCCAGGCCCAGCTCGCTCATCGCATAGACGATGCGCCGTTGCACGGGCTTGAGGCCGTCGCCGATATGCGGCAGCGCGCGGTCCATGATCACGTACATGGAGTAGTTGAGATAAGCCTGCTCGGTGAAATCGGCAAGGGAACGGCGTTCGACGCCGTCCAGGCTCAGATCGAGGGTTTCGCTCATGCGTGCCTCATTGCAAGGTTGATTGGCGCAGCATCAGGGTGCCGTCGCGCTGACTGAATTCAAGGTGTTTCAAGGCGCTCATGCCCAGCAGGATTTCGTCGCCATCCATGCCCGGAGCGATGAGTGCGGACACGTCATGCAGGACGATATCGCCGAGCTGCAAGCGCTCCAGGCGCGTGCGGTGCGCCGTGGCGATGCCGTTGGCGGTGCGGATCTGCACCGGCGCGCCGGCCTGCAGGCCCAGGTCGCGGGCGACCTGGCTGGGGATGGCGACCTGGGTGGCGCCGGTGTCGAGCAGAAAGCTCACCGCCTCGCCATTGATCCGCCCGTCGACCCGATAATGCCCGCCGGGACTGCTGGCCAGGCGCACTTCGACGTAATCATCACCATGTACCGATTGCGGCTGGCGATTGGGATGCTGCTTGGCATCCTCCCAGTTACCGAAAAAATGCGTGGCCAGCAGCAGGCCGGCGCCCCAGGCGAGCACCAGCATCACCCGGCCGGCACGGCGGCCTGCGGGCTGCTCGCTCACTGCGCAGCCCCCCAGCCGCCGCTTGGCGCGGCGAAGCGCCAGACCAGCGGGCGCTGCTCGCCATCGCCACGGGCGTGGCCACCGTTGTCGAGGCCGATCCAGGCGCCTTCGGCGTCCATCGACAGGGCCTCGGCAACGCCGTAGTGCATGGGATAGCGGCGCTCATCGGTCAGCGCTTCGGCCGCGAACGACCAACACCGCTCGACCTCGCCGCTGGCTGGCGTGCGCCGGCAGATGCGATGGGCCTGACGTTCCAGGGTGTAGAGCTTTTCCTCGAAGAAGGCCAGGTCGGAGAAGTCCACCGGTGCAGACCGGCCGCCCAGCGCCTCGGGTGAGGCCTCCTCGCCGCCCTCGTTGAGCAGCACGCACCCCCCCTCGCAGCGCCAGGTTGAACCGCGGTTGTGGAGCACCACCAACCCGCGCCGCTCCTTTTCCGCTGCCAACCACAGGCGTTCGCCGGCCGGATCGACGGCGATGCCCTCGAACAGCGAATTGAAATGCAGCAGCATGCCGCTGGCCCGCGCCTGGCGCACCATGCCTTCGGGCAGGTTCAGCCACTGCGCATCGGCGGCCGGCGGCACCTGCAGCACCGCCGCGCGGGTTTCGCTGACCAAATAGCGGTTGCCCTTGGCATCGCAGGAAATGCCTTCGAAATCCAGATGGCCACCGCGCACCAGCCCGGAGACCCACGAGCGCATGCGCAGCCCCCAGGGCAACGGCATGTCCGGTGCCGGCGGCGCCACGAAACGCTCGGCCTCGGCCTGCCAGACGCTGGCCGACGAATCGAGGCGATACAGGCGATCATCCTCGCGGTCGGACACTGCCCACAGCGCGTCACCGCACCAGGCCAGGCCAGACAGGTTGCCAGCCTCCATGCCGGCTACCGGGTGTTCGCTGGCCAGCTTGAGTTCTTCGAGCGGCGTGTCGGCCAACACCGGCGTCACGGCTGCGAACAGCACGGCGCCGAACAGCTGGCGCATCAGAGCAGCACCTCGGCCAGGTTGCCTTTGGACTCCAGCCAGGATTTACGGTCGCCGGCGCGCTTCTTGGCCAGCAACATGTCCATCACCTCGCGGGTACCCTCGAAATCCTCGAGGGTCAGTTGCACCAGGCGCCGGGTGTTGGGATCCATGGTGGTTTCGCGCAGCTGCGGCGGGTTCATCTCACCCAGGCCCTTGAAGCGGGTGACCTGGGGCTTGCCGCGCTTCTTCTCGGCGACCAGGCGATCGAGAATGCCGTCGCGTTCGGCCTCGTCGAGGGCGTAGTAGATGTCCTTGCCCAGGTCGATGCGGTACAGCGGCGGCATGGCCACATAGACATGGCCGGCGTCGACCAGCGGCCGGAAGTGGCGCACGAACAGCGCGCAGAGCAGCGTGGCGATATGCAGGCCGTCGGAGTCGGCATCGGCGAGGATGCAGATCTTGCCGTAGCGCAGCTGCGCCAGGTCACTGGAGCCGGGGTCGATGCCGATGGCCACGGCAATGTCGTGTACCTCCTGGCTGGCCAGCACCTCGCCGCCGTCCACTTCCCAGGTGTTGAGGATCTTGCCGCGCAGCGGCATGATCGCCTGGAATTCCTTGTCCCGCGCCTGCTTGGCGCTGCCGCCGGCTGAGTCACCCTCGACCAGGAACAGCTCGCAGCGCAGCGGGTTCTGGCCCGCGCAGTCGGCCAGCTTGCCGGGCAGCGCCGGGCCCTGGGTGATCTTCTTGCGCTCGACCTTCTTGCCCGCCTTGAGGCGGCGGCTGGCATTGCTGATCGCCAGCTCGGCGAGCTGTTGGCCGAACTTCGGGTGGGCGTTGAGCCACAGGCTGAAGGCATCCTTGACCACCCCGGAGACGAAGGCCGAGGCCTCACGGGACGACAGGCGCTCCTTGGTCTGCCCGGAAAACTGGGCGTCCTGCATCTTCATCGACAGCACGAAAGCGATGCGCTCCCAGACGTCCTCGGGCGCCAGCTTGACGCCGCGCGGCAGCAGGTTACGGAATTCGCAGAACTCGCGCATGGCGTCAAGCAGGCCCTGGCGCAGGCCGTTGACGTGGGTGCCGCCCTGGGCGGTGGGGATCAGGTTGACGTAGCTTTCCTGCACCGCATCGCCGCCTTCGGGCAGCCACAGCAATGCCCAGTCCACGGCTTCCTTGTTGCCGGCCAGGCTGCCGCAGAACGGCTCATTGGGCAGGCGCTCGAACTCGCTGACCGCATCGACCAGGTAGGAGCGCAGGCCGTCTTCGTACAGCCACTCGACCTTCTCGTTGCTGGCCTTGTCATGGAAGCTCGCTGCCAGGCCCGGGCACAGCACGGCCTTGGCCTTGAGCACGTGCTTGAGGCGGCTGACCGAGAACTTGTGGGAATCGAAATACTTGGCGTCCGGCCAGAAATGCACGCTGGTACCGGTGTTGCGCTTGCCCACGGTGCCGATCACTTCCAGGTCGCTGGCCTTGAAGCCGTCGGCGAAGGCCATGGAATACTCGCTGCCGTCGCGCTTGACGCGCACTTGCACGCGGGTCGACAAGGCGTTGACCACCGAGATACCGACGCCGTGCAGGCCGCCGGAAAACTGGTAGTTCTTGTTGCTGAACTTGCCGCCGGCGTGCAGTTTGGTAAGGATCAGCTCGACGCCGGGCACACCTTCTTCGGGGTGAATATCCACCGGCATACCGCGACCGTCGTCGATCACTTCCAGGGAATTGTCCTCGTGGAGGATTACCTGGATGGACTTCGCGTGGCCAGCCAGGGCCTCGTCGACACTGTTGTCGATGACTTCCTGGGCCAGGTGGTTGGGGCGCGTGGTGTCGGTGTACATCCCCGGGCGCTTGCGCACCGGGTCGAGGCCGGAAAGAACTTCGATGGCATCGGCGTTGTAGGCGTTTTGCTGGGCCATGGGTCTGTGCAATGCTCTGATTGATCGGGGATTGGCTGCGGCCACTCAGCTGGCGGGCGCAATGCCGGCAAAGGCGAACAACATCGGCAGGCGCTCGGCGAAACCCTGGAAACCGTGGTCGCCGCCCGCTTCGATGCGTAGGGCGCAGTGTCGGTAATAAGCCTGGGCGCGCCGGTAGTCGAGGGTCTCGTCGCCGGTCTGCAGCCACACCTGATAACGCGCCGGGTCCGTGGGCGGCTCGACAGCCAGCTCGGCCAGGGCCGTCACATGATCCTCGGTCAGTTCCCAGGTTTCGCCGCTGTAAAGGTTGGTCTGCGTGCCCAGGTAGCCGTCGAACAGCTCGTGGGGCCGCACCGCCGGGTTGATCAGCAGTGCCTTGAGCCCATGCCGTTCGGCCAGGTGGGTCGCATAGTAGCCGCCCAGCGAGCTGCCGACCAGCGTGGGGCGCCCAAGCTCGGCGATCAGCGCCTCGAGCTGGGCGATCGCCTGGCGCGGATGGTGATGCAGGGCCGGCACCCGCAGCTGTGCCTGCAGGCCCCGCGCGGTCATGGCAGCCGTCAGCTGGCTGGCCTTGGTGGAGGCCGGCGAGCTGTTGAGGCCGTGGATATAAAGAATGCTATTGCTCATAACGGGAGGCTACTAGCGCCAGCCGCCAGGCTGCAAGCGCTGCCGTCGCAGCCCTTGGTCTCAATACGCCATTCGCGCACCGGGCCTCAGTAGCCGCCAATGCTGTAGTCGGGCTCGAAGACGAAGCCCTCGACCCGCGAAACGCCGGTGTCCAGACGACCATCATCGTGCAGGCGCAGCCAGCGGTAGCCCGGCGCCGCGCTGTCGGCCTGGAAATCCTCGCTGCCCGGGGTGAACTGCACGCAGGTAGAGGGAGAAGCCAGCAACCGCAGGTCACCGCGCTGGGTGTCGATGCTCTGGTGCACATGACCCCAGAGCACGGCGCGCACCTGGGGAAAGCGCTGCAGCAGCGCGAACAGGGCATCCGGATTACGCAGGCCGATCGGCGCCATCCACTGGCAGTCGATATCCACCGGGTGATGGTGCAGGCAGATCAGATGATGGCGATCCGGCGCTTCGCTCAGGGCCCGCTCGAGGAGCAGCAGCTGGGACTCCTGAAGATAGCCCGGCACGGCGCCGGGGATGGACGAATCGAGCAGGGTGATGCGCCAGTTGCCCAAGTCGACCACCGGCTCGAGCAGGTCTGTGCCGACGCAGGCGGCCTGCATGGTGGGGATGTCGTCATGGTTGCCGGGAATCCAGCGGGCCGGCGCGTCGATCGCCGCGCTCAATTCGACGAAGCGCGCGTAGGAGGCCGCACTGCCATCCTGGGACAGGTCACCGGTGGCCAGAATCAGATCGATGGCCGGCTGCTCCTTGAGCACCTGCTCGACCACCCGCCCCAGGCTGTCGGCGGTGTCCATGCCCAGCAGCCTGCCGTCCGCATCGGCGAACAGATGGCTGTCGGTGAGCTGCACCAGCAGCACCGAAGAATCGGCTGGGGGGGGAACAAGCGCACGCGCCAAGGTGCTTCTCCTTGAGTGAGAGCGAATTATGGAAGCGGCAAGCGAGCCGGTAAACCCGAAAACAAGCACTGGTTCACAGAAATCCGACGCATTTTCATGGCCAAAGGCCATCAATCATAGCAACGGTTCGGTTTCGTGTCCGCAGGCCAGGCAATGGCTCAGCCATTCGCCGAGAAACAGGTTGAGCTGGGTTTTCTCGTCCGGCTGGTGCATGGCGGCGTTGGGATAGGGGTAGATGCCACGGAAGCGCCGGGCGCTCTGGGCACCGGTGACCTCGGCCATGCGCGCGTCGTGGTAGACGCGCACTTCCAGCTGTGGCACCGGCAACCAGGGCAGGCTGTGCTCCTGGCGCACCTGCACCGTGGAGGTATAGGGGCAGCTTTCCACCACTTCCAGCGCCAGCACGCCGAGCTGCCGCTCGCCCTGACTGAGGGCGACACGCCGTGCACTCTGTGCCTCACGCATGCCGGGCAGCAAACGCATCAGCCGCGCATAATTGGCTTCGCAAGCCGCCTGCAGCTCGATCAAGTCGACCCGGTAGCGCTCGCGCAGCAGGTTCAACCCCATAGCCCCCTGACCTCGGCGCGATTGAGCGCCAGCCACTGCAGGGCGATGATGCTCGCCGCGTTGTTGATCTTGCCATCCTTGACCGCCTGCAGGGCGTCCTCGAAGGGCCACACCTGCACGCGGATGTCTTCGCCCTCTTCTTCCAGGCCGTGTACACCGCCCACGCCGGCGCTGCTGCAGCGGCCGAGGAACAGATGGACGAACTCGTCGGAACCGCCTGGCGAAGGGAAATAGCGGGTGATCGGCCACAGCGAGGTGAGCGTCAGCCCGGCCTCTTCCTCGGCCTCGCGCAGCGCCACTTCGTCCGGCTCCTCGTTCTTGTCGATCAGCCCGGCCACCAGTTCCACCAGCCAGGGGTTGGTGGCCTTGTGCATGGCGCCGACGCGGAACTGCTCGATCAGCACCACGGTGTCGGTCACCGCGTCGTAGGGCAGCACGCACACGGCATCGTGGCGAATGAACAGCTCGCGACGCAGCACCGGGCCCATCTCGCCGGAGAACTGTCGGTGGCGCAGGTGAAAACGATCCAGTCGGTAGAAGCCGCGGAAGCATTCCTCACGCTCGATGATTTCCACCGCATCCGGGCCGGGGTTGAAGGTTTCGGTCATCTGCTGGTCTCTCGTTCGTTCATCTGCACACATTGAGCCCATCCTAGGGGCTGTCAAGGCTCTCCCGCAAGCGACGCCGCGAAAGCCTGGCCGATCCGCACGCATTGGCGAATAATCGCGAACTCCCCTGCCGTCAGGCAGTCGAACGCCCGTCCTCTGCCAATGGCTTTTTTCTGCATGAAGATCTCCAGCGTTGCCCGTCTCGGTGCCCTTTTCAGCCTCGCCCTCTTGCTTGGCGCCTGCCAGAGCCTGTCCCCATCCGACGCGCCAGCAGGCGTGGCCACCACCCACGAAAAATGGGAGCACAAGCCGGCCGATTGCAGCGCCCAGGATTGCCCGCTGGTCAACGTGGAACTGCAGCACGTGAGCGGCCAACCCGAGCTCAATGCACGCATCGAAGCCACCCTGCTCGACCTGGTGAAGGCTGCCACTGGCGCCCGGCCATCGTCGCTGGCCGAACACGAACGCGACTTTCTCGCCAACGGCAAGCCGGGCTGGGTCAGCTACCTGCAGGCCAAGGTCCTCAGCCAGCATGACCAACTGGTGGTGATCGAGCTGTCCAGCTACCACTTCATCGGTGGCGCCCACGGCGTGCCCGGGCGCACCTACCTCAACTACGACCGTGGGCAGAACGAGGTGCTGAGCCTGCAGGACATGCTGGTGCCGGGCGAGGAAGCGGCCTTCTGGCAGATCGCTCAGCGCGCCCACCAGGCCTGGCTGATCGCCCAGGGCCACGGCAACGATGTGGAGTACCGCAAGACCTGGCCGTTCGAGCGCACTGCCAATATCGCCCTGAACCCCGATGCAGTGATGCTCAAGTACGACGTCGCGCGCCTGGCGCCCTACTCCGACGGCCACCCGGAAATCCTCATTCCCTACAACCAGCTGCAGGGTATCCTGCGTCCGACGTATATGCCTGGCGCCGCGCGCTAAAAGATGGATAGCAGCCGCAAGCGCGATACCCGTCGCGCTTGCGGCTGAGGCTTGGAACCTGTTCACGATCTTTATGAAGCGGCTGCTACAAGGCAGAAGCGGACATTGAGCTTCAAGCCGCAAGCCTCAAGCTGCAAGAAGAAGCTAGAGCACTGCGGACTGCTTCTAACTTGTAGCTTGGGGCTTGCAGCTTGCGGCCGCTTGCGCCACTTAGTCGCCAAAATCGACGGACCCGGGCTGAAAAACTCTCAACAGGTTCTTAGACCTGCCGGTAAATCACCGAGCCCTCCTCCCTGAAGCGCTCGGCCTGCTCCTTGAAGCCCGCCTCGACCGCCTTGCTCTCGTCCGATAGCCCGTTCTCCTTGGCGTACTCGCGTACCTCCTGGGTGATCTTCATCGAGCAGAACTTCGGCCCGCACATCGAGCAGAAGTGGGCGACCTTGGCCGAATCCTTCGGCAGCGTCTCGTCGTGGAAGCTACGGGCGGTATCCGGGTCCAGGCCCAGGTTGAACTGGTCTTCCCAACGGAACTCGAAACGCGCCTTGCTTAGTGCGTTGTCGCGGATCTGCGCGCCGGGATGCCCCTTGGCGAGATCCGCGGCATGGGCGGCGATCTTGTAGGTAATGATGCCGGTCTTGACGTCATCCTTGTTGGGCAGGCCCAGGTGCTCCTTGGGGGTGACGTAGCAGAGCATGGCGCAGCCGAACCAGCCGATCATCGCCGCGCCGATGCCGCTGGTGATGTGGTCGTAGCCCGGCGCGATATCGGTGGTCAGCGGACCGAGGGTGTAGAACGGCGCCTCGTCGCAGCATTCGAGCTGCTTGTCCATGTTCTCCTTGATCAGCTGCATGGGCACGTGGCCGGGGCCTTCGATCATGCACTGCACGTCGTGTTTCCAGGCGATCTTGGTCAGCTCGCCGAGGGTTTCCAGCTCACCGAACTGGGCGGCGTCGTTGGCGTCGGCAATGGAGCCGGGCCGCAGGCCATCGCCCAGGGAGAAGGACACGTCGTAGGCCTTCATGATTTCGCAGATGTCTTCGAAGTGGGTGTAGAGGAAGTTCTCCTGGTGATGGGCCAGGCACCACTTGGCCATGATCGAGCCGCCACGGCTGACGATGCCGGTGACCCGCTTGGCGGTCAGCGGTACATAGCGCAGCAGCACGCCGGCATGGATGGTGAAGTAGTCCACGCCCTGCTCGGCCTGTTCGATCAGGGTGTCGCGGAACAGCTCCCAGGTCAGGTCTTCGGCCACGCCGCCCACCTTCTCCAGCGCCTGGTAGATCGGCACCGTGCCGATCGGCACCGGCGAGTTGCGGATGATCCACTCGCGGGTTTCGTGGATGTGCTTGCCGGTGGACAGATCCATCACCGTGTCCGAGCCCCAGCGGATGCCCCAGGTCAGCTTGGCGACTTCTTCCTCGATGCTCGAGCCCAGCGCCGAGTTGCCGATATTGCCGTTGATCTTCACCAGGAAGTTGCGGCCGATGATCATCGGCTCCAGCTCGGTGTGGTTGATGTTGGCTGGGATGATGGCGCGGCCACGGGCGACTTCCTGGCGTACGAACTCCGGGGTGATTTCCCTGGGAATGCTGGCGCCGAAGCTGTTGCCGCCGTGCTGTGCGTCGAGCAGACCGGCCGCGCGGTGCTCGGCGAGCTTCATGTTCTCGCGGATGGCGACGTATTCCATCTCCGGGGTGATGATGCCCTGACGCGCGTAGTGCATCTGGCTGACGTTCTTGCCGGCCTTGGCGCGGCGCGGGTTGCGCACATGGGCGAAGCGCATCCTGGTCAGTTCCTCATCGGCCAGGCGGCGCTGGCCGAATTCGGAGGACAGGCCGCCCAGGCGCTCGGTGTCGCCACGATCCTCGATCCAGGCGCTGCGCACATCGGCCAGGCCCTTGCGCACGTCGATGGTCACGCTCGGGTCGGTGTAGGGACCGGAGGTATCGTAGACGGTGACCGGGGCATTGATCTCGCCACCAAAGTCGGTCGGTGTGACATCCAGGCTGATCTCGCGCATCGGCACGCGAATGTCCGCTCGTGTGCCCTGCACGTAGATTTTCTGGGAACGGGGGAAGGGCTGGATCGACTGCTGGTCGACCTGGGCGGACTCACTGAGGTTCTGCTGTTGTTGTTTGCTGCTCATCGGCTGGCTCCTCGGCTGAATGTCGGGGAGAACCTGATGGATGCACGCGATGAAGCAACGCCGAGCCGAGACTATTCGAGCATGCAGGAGTCTTGAAGAGCGCCGGCATGATCAAACAGCCAGGGCGCGGGCACACCACGAGTGTGGTGTGGGGGAATCCACCATGCAGGTCGCTGAAAACTATCTGCGTTGCCATCGCGGCGTTAAAAACCGGCTCAAAATGCTCATGTACTACTCGTACACTCCGCTTTTTCGCCACTTTTTTGCCTTGCGCTGGCTGCCTCGCCTACGTTTTTAAACGATCTGTAGAGGTGGATACCTCTTGTTCCCTACGCAGGCCTTAACCTGATCAGGTTCAACGGGATCCGGAACTTTCCGATCTCAGCCTCCGATTCGAGGCACCCCGACAAGAACCTGGCCAGTCTACTGGCAGCCTCCGGTGGCGGCAATGCGAAGCAGACCCGCTGGTCGCCTGCGTCGCGCCTTGACCACCCCGGTGGCCGGGCTTAGTCTCGCCTGCTACTGCCCCTCTAGGATCCATCGACATGCTGCGCAGACTCTCCCTGGCCGTTGCCGTGACCGCCACTTCAACCGCCACGGCCTGGGCAGAACCCGCGCCGCTATCGGTGCGTACCGACCTGATGTCGGTGTACCAGGAAGCCGCTGCCAACAATGCCGACCTGGCCGCCGCCCGGGCCGACTACCAGGCGCGCCGCGAGGGCGTGCCCCAGGCCCGCGCCGGCCTGCTGCCGAATCTCAGCGCCGGCGCCCAGGTGCAGGACACGCGCACCGCCCTGGAAAAGCCGCCCGCTACCCTGTCACGCAGCGGCACCCTGTACCAAGCCAACCTCAGCCAGCCATTGTTCCGTGCCGACCGCTGGTTCCAGCTGCAGGCGGCCGAGGCGGTCAGCGAGCAGGCGGCGCTGGAGCTGTCGGCCACCGAGCAGAACCTGATCCTGCAGAGCGCCGAAGCCTACTTCTCGGTATTGCGCGCCCAGGACAACCTGGCCTCGACCAAGGCCGAGGAAGCGGCTTTCAACCGTCAGCTCGACCAGGCCAACAAGCGCTTCGATGTCGGCCTGTCGGACAAGACCGACGTGCTGCAGGCCCAGGCCGGCTTCGACAGTGCACGGGCCAATCGCATCACCGCCCAGCGCCAGGTCGACGATGCCTTCGAGGCGCTGATCACCCTGACCAACCGCGAATACCGCAGCATCGAGGGCATCCAGCACAGCCTGCCGATTCTCACCCCGATGCCCAATGACGCCACCGCCTGGGTCAACACCGCGGCGGCCCAGAACCTCAACCTGCAGGCCAGCAACTTCGCGGTGAATGCCGCCGAGCAAACCCTGCGCCAGCGCAAGGCCGGCCATGCACCGACCCTGGACGCGGTGGCCAGCTACCAGCGCGGCGACAACGACAACCTGGGCTTCACCAATTCGGGCCGGCCCACCGAGCCGGTCTACGGCAGCGACGTATCGCAACGCAGCATCGGCCTGGAGCTGAACATCCCGCTATACAGCGGCGGCCTGACCAGTTCCCAGGCGCGCGAGGCCTACCAGCGCCTCAGCCAGTCCGAGCAACGCCGCGAAGGCCTGCGCCGTGAGGTGGTGCAGAACACCCGCAACCTGTACCGGGCGGTGAATACCGATGTAGAAACCGTGCAGGCACGCCGCCAGTCGATCATCTCCAACCAGAGCGCGCTGCAAGCCACGGAAATCGGCTATCAGGTCGGCACCCGCAATATCGTCGACGTGCTCGATGCCCAGCGCCAGCTGTACAGCGCGGTGCGCAACTACAACGACGCGCGCTACGACTACATCCTCAACAACCTGCGCCTGAAGCAGGCCGCCGGCACCCTCAGCCCGGCCGATCTGGAGGCGCTGGGCGCCTACCTGAAACCGGACTACAACCCGGACCGCGACTTCCTGCCCACCGACCTGGCCAAGGCTGGCGAAGCGAAGCTGCAGGGTGAGTAAGCGGACGAGGAATACAGAGGCACTCGTTAAGTCGCCAATCGTGGGAGCGCGCCATGCGCGAATTCGCTGGCATGGCCCGCTCCCACAGCAGCAAACCAATCACCACATACACCGCTTAGCTGCAGGCTTGTGAATTAGACGAGTAGGCTTAAGCGACCAACCTTGCCAACCCATCCAGCAGGCGCTTCAGCGCCCCCTGGTTGGCCTTGAGCACCGCCAGCCCGGCATCGCGCATGGCGGCCGCCCGCGCCGGCTCGCTCAGCAGCACCGCCACCTGATCGCCCAGCGCCTGGGCATCCGTCACCTCGCAAAGCGCGCCGTGCTCGAGCAACTGCGCGGTGATCTCCAGGAAATTGAAACGGTGCGGCCCCATGAGCACCGGCAGGCCCAGCGCGACAGGCTCCAGTGGGTTGTGGCCACCGGTCTCGACCAGGCTGCCGCCGACGAAGGCGATATCAGCCAGGGCGTAGAGAAACATCAGCTCGCCCATGCTGTCGCCAAGCAGCACCCGCACGTCGGGGCCAACCGCCTCGCCCGAGGAGCGCCGCACGTAACCCAGGCCCGCTTCACGTAACTGCACCGCGGCCGTGTCGAAACGCTCCAGGTGGCGCGGCACCAGAATCAGCAAGGCATCCGGCTGGCTGGCGAGCAATCGCCGGTGCGCCTGGATCACCAGCGCATCCTCGCCCTCGCGGGTGCTGGCAGCAATCCACACCGGCCGTTGGCGCGCCTGCCACTGCTCACGCAGCGCAGAGGCGCGAGCCGACACCTCGGCATCCACCTGCTGGTCGAACTTGATCGAACCGGTCACTTCAACGGCTTCGGGGCGCGCACCAAGGCCGATAAAGCGCTCGGCTTCGACCTGCGTCTGCACCGCGAGCAGGTTCAATTCAGCGAGCATCGGCGCGGTGAGCTTGGCGAAACGCCCATAACCTCTGGCCGAGCGCGCGGACAAGCGCCCATTGGCCAACGCCACCGGAATGCCGCGACGGGCGCACTGGTGGATGTAGTTGGGCCACAGCTCGGTCTCCATGATCACCGCCAGCTTCGGCCGCACCTGCTTGAGGAAGCGCGCCGCGGCCCAGGGCAGGTCATAGGGCAGGTAGCAATGCTGCACCCGCCCGGCGAACTGCACCTCGGGAAACAGCGCGCGGATGCGTTCGGAGCCGGTGGGCGTCATGCAGGTCAGGGTGATCGGCAAATCCGGATAGCGCGCCAGCAGCTCGCGCACCAGCGGTGCAGCGGCGATGCTTTCACCCACCGACACGGCATGCACCCAGATGCCGCCGGGGCGCAGAGGCGGCAACAAGGCGAAGCGCTCGCCAACGCGCTGGGTATAGGCCGGCGCCCGCCAGGCACGCCAGGCCAGGCGCAGGCCGATCAGCGGCAGGCAAAGGTGAAACAGCAGGCTATAGAGATGTCGGTTCATGGCGGCGAAGCTTAGGGATGCGGGCGGGGCAGCACAAGTCGCGCCACGCCCTCACGCCTTGAGCACCTGCAAGCGCTCGGCCAGCGAGCCGGCCAACCATTGGGCGGCAGGCCCCAGCGCTTCATCGCGGCGAAACACCAGTTCCAGCGGCAGCGGCGGCGCGATCCAGTCGCTGCGCAGCTCCACCAGATGGCCCTGGTAGGTCGGGTACTGGGCCACATGCCGCGGCAGGCAGGCCCAGCCCAGGTTGCGCATCAGCAGCTCGGCCATCGAATAGAAGCTGTCCGCATGCCAGGCCGCCGGGCTGATCCGTTCGTTGCCCGGGTACTGGGTGTCCTGCAGGGTGATCAGCAGTTGCCGATGGCGCGCCAGCTCACGGCGCCCGACCGGGCCGGCCTGGGCCAATGGATGGCCGGCGCCACAGACCATGACCATTTCCACCATGCCCAGGCGCCGGCGCTCGAGCTCCGCCGGCATGCCTTCGTGGTGGAACAACAGGCCAAGGTCGGCCCGCCGTTCGATAAGCTGGCGCGCCACCACGCCCTGCCCGCCGCTGGTCATCTGCACTTCCACACCTGGAAAGGCCCGCGCCAGCGCCTCGAGGCTGTCGAGCACGGGGGGCAGCGGCAGGGCTTCGTCCTGGGCGAGCCGCAGGCAGGCTTCTTCGCCCTGGGCCAGGCCAAGCGCCCGTCCCTCCAGCCGCTCGCACTGGCGCAGCAGCTCGCGGGCCTCTTCCAGTAGCGCCAGACCGGCGTCCGTCAACCGTGGCTGGCGACCGCTGCTGCGCTCGAAAAGACGCACGCCGAGGTCATCTTCCAGCGTTGCCACTGCAGTGCTGACCGCCGACTGCACGCGCCCGAGCCGCCGCGCCACGGCAGAAAAAGAATGGCCCTCGGCCACCGCCACGAAGACTTCCAACTGCTCAAGATTCCAGCGCACTACCTATCTCCCATACAGATAGGTAATCAATTTACCTAACGGCCAGGGCCGGTAAAATTGAAAGCCTGTTTAGAGGAGTGCTGCCGATGAATGGTTATCTCTATCTCGCGTTGGCGATTGCCGCCGAAGTCGTCGCCACCACCTCCATGAAGGCTGTCGACGGGCTCAACAAACCCCTGCCGCTGTTGCTGGTGATTGCCGGCTACAGCATCGCGTTCTGGATGCTGATCCTGGTGGTTCGCACCATTCCCGTGGGCATCGCCTACGCCATCTGGGCGGGACTGGGCATCGTGCTGGTCAGCATCGCGGCGATGTTCGTCTACGACCAGAAGCCCGACCTGCCGGCCGTGCTGGGCATGGGCCTGATCGTCAGCGGCGTGGTGGTGATCCAGCTGTTCTCCCGCGTCACCGGTCACTGAGCGTTATACTGCGCACCTGTTTTTCTGCGAGGCGCCTGCATGTCCCAAACTCTGAGCACAGACGTCCTGATCGTCGGCGGCGGTGTTGCCGGCCTGTGGCTGAATGCGCGCCTGCGCGCCAAGGGCTACGCCACGCTGCTGGTGGAGCGCGAAAGCCTGGGCGGCGGTCAGAGCGTCAAATCCCAGGGCATCATCCACGGCGGCGCCAAATATGCGCTGCATGGCGCCCTGAGCGGCGCCTCGGAAGCCATCGCCGACATGCCGCGGCGCTGGCGCGAGGCGCTGGATGGCAACGGCGAACTAGATTTGTCCGGTGTGCGCTTGCTCTCCGATGCCCATTACCTGTGGTCGCCGGGCACCCTGGCCGGCAACCTGACCAGCTTCTTCGCCAGCAAGGCGGTGCGCGGCCGCGTCGATCAGGTCAAGGGCGAGCAACTGCCGCCGGCGCTGCAGCACCCGAAATTCAGGGGCAAGGTGTACCGCCTGGCCGAACTGGTAGTGGACGTACCCAGCCTGATCGCGCGTCTGGCCGAACTCGCTGGCGACAACCTGCTGGCCGCCGATGACATCCAGGCGCTGCACGAAAACGGCCAACTGGTCGGCCTGCGCGTCGACGGTCGCGAGATCCGCGCCCAGCGCATCGTGCTCAGCGCCGGCCGCGGCAACGCCGACCTGCTGGCCAGCCTCGAGGTCGCCCAACCCAACCAGCAGCTGCGCCCGCTGCATATGGTGATGGTCAAGGGCCCGAGCCTGAAACCGCTGTACGCCCACTGCCTGGGTGGCGGCCCCAAGCCGCGCATCACCGTGACCAGCCACCCGAGCGCCGACGGTGAATGGGTCTGGTACCTGGGCGGCGACCTGGCCGAAGCCGATGGCGTGGCCCGCGACGAAGCGGCGCAGATCGAGGCGGCGCGCAAGGAGCTCACCCAGCTGCTGCCCTGGATCGACTTGTCTACAGCCCGGTGGGCGACCTTGCGCGTCGAGCGTGCGGAGCCCGCGCAAAGTGGCCTGGTGCGCCCCGACAATGCCTTTCTCAGTGACCAGGGCGCCCTGCTGGTCGGCTGGCCGACCAAGCTGGCCCTGGCGCCGGACTTCGCCGATCGCGTGCTGAGCCATCTCGAACGCGACGGCATTCGTCCGGCGACTCACGCGGCCGTGCCCGAACTGCCACGCCCGGTCATCGGCCGTACCGCGTGGGAGGCGGCGTTCTGATGCGTGATCTGCACCAGCTGCATCGCCCGCTAGGCTCCACGGGCCTGAGCGTCTCGCCTCTGGGCCTGGGCACGGTCAAGCTGGGTCGCGACCAGGGCGTCAAATACCCCAGCGGCTTTACCATTCCCGATGACCAGCAGGCCCTGCAGCTGCTCGGCCTGGCGCGGGAGCTGGGCATCAACCTGCTCGACACCGCACCCGCTTACGGCAGCAGCGAACAGCGCCTCGGCCCGCTGCTGCGCGGCCAGCGTCACGACTGGGTAATCGTCAGCAAGGTCGGCGAGGAGTTCGACAACGGCCTGTCGCATTTCGACTTTTCCGCTGCGCACACCCGGCGCTCGGTGGAACGCAGTCTGAAACGTCTGGAAACGGACTATATCGATCTGGTGCTGGTGCATTCCAACGGTGACGACCTGGCGATTCTGCGCGACGAAGGCGTCTACGACACCCTGGCCGAGCTCAAGCAGGCCGGGCTGATCCGCGGCTTCGGCTTCTCCGGCAAGACGCTCGAAGGCGGCCTGCTGGCCCTCGAGCGCGGCGACTGCGCCATGGTCACCTACAACCTGGGCGAGCAGCAGGAACGTCCGGTATTGGACTATGCTGCCAGCCACGGCAAAGGCGTGCTGATCAAGAAGGCCCTGGCCAGCGGCCACGTCTGCCTGGACAGCGGTGTCGACCCGGTACGGGCCAGCTTCGAGCTGATCTTCGCGCATCCCGGCGTGGGCAGCGCCATCGTCGGCACCATCAACCCGCTGCACCTGGCGCACAACGTGGCCGTGGCGGCCGAGGTTATTGCCGGCACTAAACCTGGTAGCACAGGATCAGCAGAGTGATGTACAGGCGTGCCGCGCACGCCGTTAACGCCGCCCAGGCGGCCGACCCCGACGCAAGAAGGAGCCGACATGCCGCGCATCATTTCCCGCAAGGACCCCGCCACCTTCAAGACCCTGCCGCTTTATGTCGAGGCAACGCCTGACGGCATCGCCTACCAGAGCCTGGGCCGCCCGCTGAACTTCAGCGAGATGCTCGAACGCCGCAAGCCCGTCGAACTTCCCGACAGCCAGCGCTTCGCCGTGGAGCTGGCCAACCTGGGCGTCTCGGTACGCCTGACCCTGAACTGGCAAGGCCGCGAGTACTGGCTGCTGGTGCGCCAGCGTCGCCACGACCGCGGCGACGTGGTGCTCAAGCTGATCTCCGGCTACGTGCCGGCTCACGAACTCAACCTGCCGCTGTTGACCGCCATCCAGGAAGTGGCCGAAGAGTGCCTGCTGGAAACCAGCGAGGGCTGGCTGTACGGCCGCTTCGGCGACACCTGGCTACCGGCGCCCTACGAGGGTGCGCTCAGGTACCGGGAAAACATCCATTTTCGACTCAGCCCGCTGTCGGGCGCAGCGCGCCCGGTGCAGTGCGGCAACCTGACCTTGCTGGAGCGTCCACGAGCCTACGTGCATGTGCCCACCGCCTCGCTGCAGCTGGTCTACGATCTGTGCCTGGACTTGCCGAAGGAAGCCAAGCAGCCCAGCCTGCTGCATGTCGACGAATACCTGGAGAACGGCAAGCTGATCGCACGTCTGGACCACAGCCGCCCGGACCTTTACCTGATTCCGCTCGACGGGGGCCGCCCCAGCGCCGAGCTGCTGACCCTGCGCCAGGGCCAGCTGGTATCGGCCAGCACCCGCGGCCTGTGGCTGGCAGAAAGCTTCGCCGCCCAGGACGGTTGGCTGGTACGCGATGAACGCATTCGCTGGAAGGACTGGCTGGCGCTGCAGAACCTGACCCCGAAAGCCGAAAAACCCGAGGGTACCGTGTTCAGCAGCGCCCCGGCACCCGCGCCGCAGGTTCGCCTGGATACGGCGACTGCGGTCTGATCGCGGCCCACGCCTAAAAGCACAACCCCGCCAGGTGGCGGGGCTCTGTTTACGCCATCAGCGACTGCGAATCTTCTCGACGATGGCCGTGGTCGAGCTGTTCTCGACCAGCCCCAGCACCCGCACCTCGCCGCCGTAGGCCAGCACGATGTCGGCGCCGACCACCTGGTCGATGCCGTAATCACCGCCCTTGACCAGCACATCGGGCTGCACCTGCTTGAGCAGCCGCTCGGGGGTGTCCTCGCTGAAGCTCACCACCCAATCCACGGCGCCGAGACCGGCCAGAACCGCCATGCGGCGGTCCACGGCATTGATCGGCCGGCCCGGGCCCTTGAGGCGGCTCACCGAAGCGTCGTCATTGATCGCCACGATCAAGCGGTCGCCCTGGGCACGCGCCTGCTCGAGGTAGGTCACGTGGCCGGCATGCAGGATGTCGAAGCAGCCATTGGTGAAGACGATCTTCTCGCCATGGGCACGGGCATCCTCGGTGGCCAGCAGCAATTGCTCCAGGCTCAGCACCCCGCGCTCCGAGCCCTCTTCGCGCTGCACGGCACGGCGCAGCTCCGGCGTGCTGATGGCTGCCGTGCCCAGCTTGCCCACCACGATCCCGGCCGCCAGGTTGGCCAAGGCCACGGCCTGGGGCAGATCCTCGCCCGCGGCGATGGAGGCGGCCAGCGTGGAGATCACCGTATCCCCCGCGCCGGTCACGTCGAATACCTCGCGCGCACGCGCCGGCAGGTGCAGCGGCGCGTGATCCGGCCGCAGCAGCGTCATGCCATGCTCGCCACGGGTGACCAGCAACGCGCCCAGGTCGAGCTCGCGCATCAGGCGGGCACCGCGGCTGACCAGCTCGGCTTCGTCCTCGCAACGGCCGACGATCAGCTCGAACTCACTGAGGTTCGGGGTGATCAGGCTGGCGCCACGGTAGATGGAGAAATCCTTGCCCTTCGGGTCGGCCAGCACCGGAATACCGCGGGCCCGGGCCGCCTTGATCAGCACCTGATGGTTCTGCAGGGCCCCTTTGCCGTAATCGGACAGCACCAGCACCTTGACCTGATCGAGCAACTGCTCGACCTGCCGTGCCAGGGCCTCGGCATCGGTGTGGAACGGCTCTTCGAAATCCATGCGCAGCAACTGCTGGTGACGACTCATGACCCGCAGCTTGACGATGGTCGGCTGGTCTTCGATGCGCTGGAAATAGGTCTTCACGCCGATGGCTTCCAGACTCTGCTGCAAACTCTGTGCAGCCTCGTCTTCACCGGTAACGCCCACCAGCACCGCAGGCGCGCCCAGCGCCGCGATATTCAGCGCGACATTGGCCGCGCCACCAGGGCGATCCTCGATCTGCTCGACCTTGACCACCGGCACCGGAGCCTCGGGCGATATACGCGAGGTAGCGCCGTGCCAATACCGATCGAGCATGACATCGCCCACCACCAAAACGGGCGCCTGATCGAAACGGGGCATGGATAACTTCATGCGGAAACTCCGGAATTGCAAAATCGTCGCGGAGAATAGCACATCAGCTATTGCACACCGCCGGCAGGCACTCTGGCAGCGCTCAGCGATCGAACGGGCGCACCCAGAACAGCTCATGGCGCCGCACGGCCTTGCGGAAAAACTCGTCTTCACCGGCTTGCGGCCAGCGACGTGCTGCCAGGCACCATTGAATGAAACGCCGCATACGCTTCTTGAAGGGTAGCGGCGTTTGCAGATCGTGCTGCATCGCCAGCGCCTGGCTCTTGTCGAGCAAGACATGGTCGTCGAGGTGCAGGCACCACAGCTTGTCGGCCGGCAAGGACTCGATGCACGGCGGTAATGCCACACCATTGCCCGCGGGGCCCATGGGCCAGCGGTCATTGTCGGCCAGGTGGTTGGCGTACAGCAGTTGCACCTCGGGCTGCCAGCCAGATTGCCCGATGGCCTGGCGCAACGCGCGGCCCGTCTGATTATGGTCAGGATGCGGATCGAGCTCGGGGTGTGGAAGCACAACGACCTCAGGCTTGAAATGCTGCAACAGCGCGGCGAGATCGGCGATCAGGTTGTTCCAGGTCGGCGCGCCATCCACGTCGCCCGGTAGTTCTAACGCATTGAAACGTCGAACGCTGCGGATATCCGAGTCACCAGACTCACGCGAGGCAAACGCCACGGCCGGCTCTGCCTCCATCTGCCGCAGTTGCATGCAGTAATAGCCAAGCTGCACGCAACGGCTGGGCTCGACCCCACCCCACAGGGGTACCGTCTGACTGCTCCAGCTGCGCAAGCGTCCCTTCAGGCGAGCGGCAGCGGCGTCGCTGAGGCCAAGACGGCGGTAGAAGTCGGCCTCGATCTCACCTTGGGTCAAGGTAACAATGGACACCTCGCTACTGCGGCTGTAAAGCCCAAAGGCAGCCAATTCGGCATCGTCTGCATGGGGCGCGAGCACCATTACGCGACGGCGCGAGTAATCCGGGTTACTGAAGCAATACAGGGTTACCTCGCGCCCCAGTTTGCAGAAGCGCCCGCGCAGCTTCAATTGCCCACTGCGCAGCAATGGCAGCAATCCCGAAAGGTTGAGAAAGCGCACACCGTCGACGCCCCGTTCGAAATCCTGTCGATCAAGATCCTCGCCCTCGCCGATTAGCACATGAGGGTCGAGACAGCGACCCAGCCAACTGCTGCGAATATGCACGGCCAGTACCAGCGTGTCGGCACTCTCAGGCCACGAGCCCGCGTGTGGGGACATTTGCCCGCCACGGTCGAGCAGCACCGAGAGGCTGAGGCTCTCTGGCGCAAAGGCGTGCCGGTAGTCGTCACGGGGCGAGTAGAAAAGGTGATCGGAAAACCAGGCTTCGTGGGCGATCCAGGCCAGCACCAGGACGACCGGCGCCGTTCCCCACGAACCGAACCAGTCAAGCGCCACCAAAATCGGCAGTGCCACGACCATAAGAATGCGCTTGTTACGCCGATGCCGGCGTACCAACTGCTGCTTGCGTGCTTCCATTCACTTACACCCGAAAAACAGGCTGGCGATTACACCAACGATCCTTGTATTCAACATCCGCTCTGCCGAACGAGTAGCGCAGCGGCTTTCCTCGCAGGCGCGCATCTTCCCATGCGGACTGGGTATTGATAAAGGTGAGCACACTGCCGGGGCTGAAATCACGAGAGGCTGGATCGACTCCACCGTTGATATATTCGATGCTGATCCAGTCTGGCGATTCGACCCTGTACAGAACCTGAACGGCTACGGGTTTGCCGTCGAGCTGCAGATAATTGCCCCAGAGAAAATCCTTCAGTGCTTCGAACACTTCGCAAAGATGCTGTTTGCCGGGAACATCGAAGCCCCATCTTTTTTCGAACAGTTCCGTGTAGATGGCAGCCAGGGCATCGGGCGACAGGCCCGAAACCGGCAGGATTTCACCCCCCGCCCCTTCCAGAATTCGCAACTCGCGCCGCTGGTTGTAGCGGAATTTCTTGCCGTATTCCTCCGGCTGGCGCGCCAGGGCCAACTCTTCCCGCTGTTTGCGCAGTGTCGATACCCCGCCTTCATGCAGGGTAGTCACATAACGCATGCGCTGGCGAACCGGAGCCATGGTTCTTGGGGCGACCGGCAATATCACCTCGGCATTGCCCAGATCGAAAAAGTCGCCTCGCCCCTGACGCTTGAGCACATCGCGTGACAACGCTAGGTGGCGCCCCCAGGTCGGTATGGCAGCTTTGAGTTCGCCATCGATGAAGTGGCCCAAATAGCGCACCGGAATTCCGGCCAACCCGGCCAACCGCTGAACGACCTGTGGATGGGTGATGACGCTGCCACCAAAACGGGCCCAGGCCGCGGCGTAATCGTCAACAGCGATGGGTACCCAGCCACGCTCGCGCCAGCTTCGCAGGTGACTCAGCATCAGAGGCCCTGCTGGGTGGCGACGATTTCGCCCCCCTCGTCGAACTGCCTCGCGTGCAAGCGCGTGTAGTATTCGTTTTGCCCCAGCAACTCGGCATAACTACCAAGCTCCACGACCTGCCCTTGGTCCATTACCAGAATCAGGTCAGCCTTCTCGTTGGTGGTCAGGCGGCGAGCGATTACTAAGGTGGTGCAGCCCTGCGTCACCCGATCCAACGCGGCCTGGATATGCCGCTCGGACTCGGTGTCCAGCGCGGAGGTGGCCTCGTCGAGAGTCAGCAGCAGTGCATCCTTGAGCAATGCGCGGGCGATGGCCAAGCGCTGGCGCTGACCGCCAGAGAGTAACACTCCGTTCTCACCGAATAAGGTGTTGTAACCCTGCGGCATCTTCTCAATGAACTCGGCGGCATAGGCATTGCGGGCGGCCTGCTGTACTGCTTCCCGTGGAGCACCAGTCAGATCGCCGTAGGCAATGTTGTTGCGCACCGTGTCGTTGAACAGAGTGAAGTGCTGGGTGACCAAGGCAATATGACGACGCAGGTTGCGCAAGGTGTATCCCTCGACATCCAGCCCATCGAGCAAAATAGTTCCCTGCTCATGGTGATAGAAACGCGGAATCAGATTCGCCAGGGTCGATTTGCTACCACCGGAACGGCCGACCAGCGCTACGATCTGCCCTGGCTCGGCGATGAACGAGACGTATAGCAGTACCGGCTTTTCCGACCCCGGATAGCTGAAACTCAAGTCGCGCACCTCCAGACGCCCTCTGACGCGCTCGCGTTCCTGCATTCCGCGATCAACCTCCGGCATCTCATCGAGCTGTTGAAAGATACCCTCGGCACCAGCCAACCCCTTTTGTATGGTAGAGCTCACCTCGGATAACTGACGAATAGGCTTAGGCAACAAACCGGCCAGAGTGATATAGGCCACCAGGTCGCCCGCAGAAGCATCGCCGCGCATGAACAGGAACATGAGTATCGCCATGGAGCTAAAGATTACCAATTGCAGCATTGGCGTATAGACGGCTCCTGTCTTGGTCATACGTAACTGTTTGAGGGTGTTGTCGTTGGAGGCAGACCAAAAACGCTCCAACTCGTAAGGCTCGCCACCAAAACTAAGCACGACGCGGTATCCCTGAATGGTCTCGGATGCGACATGAGTCACGTCGCCCATAGCTACCTAGATCTACCACCGTCATACCTTCACGAATCACTACCTTGATCGCATCAGTGGCCGCACCGGTGACCATGGTTACGGTGATACGCGAAATCAGGTGCCCGGAATTGTGATTGTCGAAATATCGATTGGGCAGAACGAGGAGCTTGCCGAACAGCGCCACGCGCAGATCATGCACCAACCCCAGCGAAACCTTGGCCAGGAAATAATTACCTAAATACGAGCCAATGCCTTGCCATAGTGCGATCAACACGATTAGCAGCGGCACCGTTTGCAGCAGTTTCAGGTGGACGAGAAAGGGAATCTCCGACAGATAAGAGACGCCAGCGAAAAAGCTAGCCCCGGGATTCGATAGGCCGTAGACGAAGTACTTGAGGATGTCGCCCAGCATCGGCTGGGTCGCAGCGAAGATCAAAAAACCCATAATACTGAACAGGAAAACACCCATATACGGCCTGACATACCGCAGCAACCGCAGCAACCGCAGCAACCGCAGCAACCGCAGCAACCGCAGATAGATGCGAAGATCCGATTGCCGGTTAGAATTGGCCACTCTCGATCCCAAAATATTCAGAGAAAGTTGATGCGGATTATACCAGCGAACGAATTACAGCAGTGGCTCGAGCAGGGCGCGGTGCTAGAGCAGGACGGTCGGGGCCCCAAGGTACTGCGCCAGCCGGATGGGCGCCTGCTGAAGATCTTCCGGCCGCGCCGTCGCCTGTGGTTTGCTCGCCTACGCCCTGCTGCGCAGCGCTTCGCCAGCAACGCCGAGCGATTGGGCGGGTGCCAGATCGCAACCCCCAAGATCAGCGAATGCCTGTGGCTCGATCGCGACCACGCGATCAGCGCCTGCCTCTATTCGCCCTTGACTGGGCGTTCGCTGGACCAGCTGTACCGCGAGCAACGCAAGGAGTTCGACGCCCTGCTACCGGCCCTGGCCCAATTCATCTACCGTTTACACCGGCGGGGCATCTACTTCCGCTCGCTGCACTTGGGCAATATCCTGCAACTGCCCGAAGGCGGCTTCGGCCTGATCGACTTCCTGGACATGCGCTTCAAGCGCGGGCCGCTGAGCAGCCGGTTGGCGCGACGCAACCTGGAACACCTCAGAGGCTACCTGAGGCGCAACCACATCGAAGACTTTCCCTGGCAGCTCCTGCTGCAGGCATACGAGCAACAGCTCGTGGCCGACGCCACACGCTAATGGCGCTAGGGCGCCGGAGACTGCTCGGCAGAGCTGGCCCGCAGATTGCTCGCCAGCGCCAACGCGATAGGCAACCACGTCACGAACCAGATCGGCTCAGGCTTCACCCAAGGTGCCGTACCGTCCGTTAGCACCACCAGACCCGAGTATAACCAAAGGGTGACGAGCGCACCGCCATGGGCGGTGTGACGCGCTCTGAACGCTCGCCATCCGGCCCATAGCCAGAGCCCCGCCCACAGCAGCAAGCCCGGCAGCCCGAAACGGATACCAACGTCGAGGAACATGTTGTGCGGATGGCGGGAGCTGAAGTTAAGCGTAGCGGCCTTGACCCAGTACTCCTCGAAGCCCAAGCCATGCTCCCAGTTCGAGAGCAGCAGATTGAACCCTTCCGACCATAGCTCGGGTCGGTACGACAAACCCCGGTTTAACAGGAACGAGGGTTTGAGCAAGAGCACGATAACCAGCAGCGCGATAGAGACCAGGGCCATCACATACAAGGCGCGATGGCGAGAGAGAATACTGCCGCCGACGAAGGCCATCGCCAGACACAGCCAGACCCAGCGACTCTGGTTGAAATACAAGAACAAACCATAGCAGGACAAGGCCAGCAGGACCGCGCAAAGCTCCCACGGCTTGCGCTTACCCGTCAGCCCCAGCATGGCGGTCAGGATCACCAGTGCGCCGCAGGCTTGTGCCGCTGGAATAATGACCCGCCACAGCCCCATCGACACCACCCGCTCGCCATAGCGATGGCCCTCAACCCAGTAGAAGTCGATCCATGACCAGCCAGCCCCTAGCCCTCCGAGCAGGCCGCACAGCAGCAGGAAGTCGGCAAAGCGTGCCTTCAGGTGCAAGGCGCAGACCATAACGCCCAGCAAGCTAAAAGCGATATAGAAAGGCAACTTGAGTTCGCGAAGGTCATCCTGCCCTTCGAGCGTCAGCGCCACGACGAGCCAGTACCAGAGGGACAGCGCCAGATACAGCCAGACGAACGTCCCGGGGACTGGCGGGTACTGTTTTCTCAGGACAAGAAAATGAACAAACGCTGGCCCCCAGAGCAACAGGATGATCAGCCGGTGGTAATAGGAATTGCTGGGTAACAGCCATGGCCCGCACAGGAAGCAAGCCAGACCGAGGACGGTCAGCCAGGCAAGCCTGTTGCCCAGACGCTCTCTACTCATGAAAAACAAACATCACCGCCATTCGGACAAGGACTTGAGCAACACCCGCAGATACACCGCGAGGCAATTAATTCGGCCGTACTGTTCGGCGATAAGCGACAACTCACGAAAATCCAGCAGCCCAGCGCCGCGGATGCGCGCCTGCAGAGCTCTGCGCTGAGTTTTGAGCAGGCGCTTTCGCTCCCG
The DNA here is from genome assembly GCF_001839655.2 of Pseudomonas argentinensis. Classification (NCBI taxonomy): domain Bacteria; kingdom Pseudomonadati; phylum Pseudomonadota; class Gammaproteobacteria; order Pseudomonadales; family Pseudomonadaceae; genus Phytopseudomonas; species Phytopseudomonas argentinensis. The sequence continues at coordinate 928,861 of NZ_CP056087.1, read as the reverse complement.
CCGCTCCAGCCGTTGCAGCTCCTTATCTAGCAGCGCCTGTAAGCGCTCCTCGCCTTCCCCGCGCAACCCCAGCGCCTCCTGGCGAACCTTTTCGTAAACCCTAAGTTTGTAGTCGGAAAAATCCAGCGTCTGGGTGGCGCTGTTTTTATGTACCCGGGTCAGCGCTAACACCTGCGGATTATCCAAAAATGCCAAGTGGGCGCCACGCAGGATGCAGCGCAACCAGTAATCCCAATCCTCAAGCGCACGCATCTCGGTGTCGAAGTCGCCCACCCGGTCGATCATGGACTTGCGCACCATTGCTGCGTGAATGGCCATGTTGTTGCCCCTAAGGAACACCGGAAGCGCGACATCGTGTCGGCCATCAATCGCCACTGCCCACTCCTGCTCGGAGGAGAGATCGAGCTTGGTAAACAGACAGCTCTCGTGGCCATCCAGGAAATAGCGAAAACGTGAGTATGAAATATCGATATGAGGGTTGTTCTGGAAATGCCCGATATGAGCTGCCAGCTTATTCGTCGTGAGCAGATCGTCGGCGTCGAGGAACATCAGGTACTCGCCACTGGCATGGCGGATTCCGGTATTTTTTGCCGCAGATGTGCCACCGTTCGGCTGGCGAACGTAGACGATCCTCGAGTCCTCGCCCAGTAGTTGCGCCGCGACTCTTTCCGTATCGTCCGTCGAGCCGTCGTCGACGATTATCGCCTCCCAGTCCGCCCAAGATTGCGCCTGCAGACTGGCAATTGCCTGCCCCAAGAAGCACGCGTAGTTGTAGCTTGGAATGACCACCGAAACCTTCGGTGCCCTTCTCTGCCCCCTGTCAGCCGCGTCCATGGAGCATCCGCGCCAGGCCACGTAACGTTTTCCAGCGCCAGAAGCGCGGCGGAATCTCGCGTAATAGGGCCCAAGCCAGAGCGCGATCGCTGCGCGCGCACTTGAGCAGCATCGAGCTGCGAAAACGTGCGCAGACCTGAGGGTAGGCCGGGTGGCCGCTGAAACGGGCATAGGTCTTCAGCACGTTATCGACCATGAAGCGGTAATTCTTGTAGGTGTTGCTATCGTGTACCCGATAGAGCGCCAGGGGCTCGTCGAGAATGTCGATGAAATAGCCGGCATGGGTGATCTTCAGCTCGATCATCAGATCCTCGAGACGTACATCGGGCTCGAAGCCGCCGACCCGCTCCAGCGCCTCGCGGCGAAATAGCAAGGTGGGAGCCGGCGCGCCCGGCTTGCGGTCCATAAACACATCTTCGAAATCCAGCCGCCGCAACGGCAGCGCGCGCGGCTTAGCGCTGGGCTTTCCGTCGGTGTCGATGATCTGGATAGCGCCTGCGCAAATTCCCACTTCGGGCTTGCCGGACATGTAGGCCACCTGGGTGGCTATACGCTCAGGGAGCATGATGTCGTCGGAGCCGAAGGGGGCAATCAGGCTGCCCCTGGCTCGCTCGATGGTCTCGTTCAAGGTGCGCGAAAGGCCCTTGTTGATCTGCACACGAAAGTCGAAGCCATGCAGCTTCTGCAGCGCCTGGATGCGCGCCACGCTGTCGTCGCGAGAGCCGTCATCCACTACCAACAGTTCTATGTTCGGATAGCTCTGCTGCAGCACGCTCTCGATACTCGCCTCGATATAGGGCGCATGGTTGTAGGAGGCGATGATCACGCTGACCAGCGGCTGCGAGGAATCACTCATGGACGTCATTGTGGCCACTCAAAGGAAATTGAAGCGCGCGCGCAAAGCCTGCCAGACGGAGGTTTTGCCTACCTCGGGCCAGGTCTGCTGCAACACGCCGAACAACTGCTCGGCCAGATGCTTATGGCTCATATGCGCCTCGACGAAGCGACGCCCCTGGTCGGCTATCGCCTCGGCCAGCACTGAATCGCCACGCAACCTGGCGAGGTGCCCGCGCAACTCGTCAAGGTCGGAATACAGCAGCAGATGGACGCCATCCTGCAGGCCGATGGCCGCCTCCTCGCGCCCCTGGCGCCAGGCGAGGAGCACGCAGCCGCAGGCCATCGCCTCGAAGTTCTTGGCCATGTACTCGCCGAGCCCGACATCGGCGCTGACGAAATAGCGGATGCGGTTGAGCATCTCGCGATAGGGCTGGCCCGGCGCGGTGCGCAGCAACTGTAGCGGCTCTTGCGCTGCCAGCCGTTCCAGCAACTCCTTGCGCCCGCCATAAGCGGCGCTGGCGGTACGCCCGACGAAACCCAGCTCAATATCCCGCGCAACCGCCTCGCAGTAGACGGCGCGCGGATCGTAGCCCTTGGCGAGGAAATGGACGTTGAACCCCTCGCCGCGCAGGCGCTCGGCGACACTGGCGCCGGTCACCACGATTCGGGCGTTGGGGAGGGCGCGATAGAAGCGACTGAAGCACCCGCGCCAACGGGATGCGGCCAGGTAATTCTGGCAGGCGTCTTCCTCGTAGACCAACAGTCCGGGGATTTGTCGCAAAAAGGCGGTCTGGCGGCAAATGTTCTTGAAGTGAAGGTCCAGCAGCACGCGGTCATAACGCCCTAGGTCGAGACCGTGGAGATAGCGGCGCAGGCGGCGTTGCTCGGACTTGTCGAGAATGCGCAAATCGAGGTCGACTAGTTGTCCAAGCCGTTCATGGACACAGGACAGGTCCGGCTCGCGCCCCGCACTGCTGAGCACCAACACCTTCATGGGGTTCGGCTCAACCACAGACGGATGGCCTTGCGAACGTAAGGCCACTTCAACGCCATCCGCCAATCCGTACGCAGCGCTTCGCGGTAGTAGCCACGCGCGTGGTCGCGGTCGCCGGCTAACAGGCAGGTACGGAACAGCGACAGGCACCGCTGGGCGCAGTATGCGGGCTTAAGTGTTTGCAGGTCGGCAGGCAGTTGACGGAAGACCTCGTCCACAAGGGCCAAGCCGACGCGGCGTGCCGCCTCGGCGTTATGCCGCAGGCTGTCGGGATGCTTGTGGATGCGCGCCAGCATCAGGTCAAGGAGCGCAACTCGAGGCTGGCTCAGGCAGTAGGCAAACACCGGGATGTCCTCGCTGTGCCGCAGAAACTCGGGATAGGGCCGCTGCAGCAGCAACTCGCGGCGGAACAGGCAGGCGCCGTGACTAAGGGCTATACGCTTGTCCAGCAGGTAGTACCGCAAGCGCGGCAAGACGTCGGCAGGAACGGCACTGGCGGGATGCTCGCGCTCGCGGCCATCGGGCTGCACAGCCACGTGCCCGGCCAGCCACAGATCCACCTCGGGCTGGGCGCGCAGGCGTTTACAAAGGCCTGGCAGCACCCCGGGCGCCAGCTCGTCGTCGGCGTCAAGCAGCAGCACATGACGCCCACGCGCCAGTTGCACCCCCTTGTTACGAGCCGCAGAAGGGCCGGCGTTGTCCTGGCGCACGCCCTGGAAGGCGGCACCATGACGCTGACTCAGACTAACGAATACCGCCGGTGTGTCGTCGCTGGAGCCATCGTCCACCACCCATAGTTCAACTTCGGGGGTCGCCTGAAGCAGCACCGAGTCGACGGCACGCGACAACACGCCAGCATAGTTATAACTGGGGATAATGACCGAGAGTAGAATGCCGGCACTCATTGAGCCGCCTCACAGCGAGCGACCAGCCGCTTGAAGGCCCTCTCCGCACGCGACACCCCGAGAAAGACCATCCAGGCGCGTTTGATCGAGCCCAGCGAGATGAGCGGCCGTACTACTTCGTTGTCACCCCATCCCGGGCGCCAGCAGAAGCCGTCGCGCCGTTTGCGATAAAGAGTCAGCACAGGCACGCCGAGAGCGGAGGCCAAATGTCCGACTCCGGAGTCATTGCCGATCACATAACCTGACTCATACAGATGAGCCGCTAGCTCCCGGGCATTGGCAAACTGCGGAACGGCGAACTCCGGCTCGAAGCGCTGCGCCCACGCCGCTCGCTCCTTCGGTGATAACACAAACTGAGGCTCGAACCCTTCCCGCCTTAGGCGCCGGGCCAGGCGCAGATACTTTTTATGGGGCCAGTTTTTCTTCACGTTGTATGAAAGCGGGTGGAGCATCACACGCCGAGCATGGCGGCGATGCTGGAGCGTGGAAGGCATCTGCAGGCCGATATCGCTACTGGCATCGCTCAGCCCCAAGCGCATACGACAGAAGGCAACCGCCTGCTCGACCATACTGACGCTGTCGTCCGGCAGGCAACGCAGCGGCCCGGCGGCTGCAGCCAGAGGAGCCAGAAGGCGAGCCTTTTCCGATGGCAGTCGCGCCAGGGTATCGACCGCCGAATCCTGCACGAATCGTGAGTCGACTTTCAGTGTGCCGACGAAGACATAACGCTTGGCCAACTCCTCGGCCGCCTCAGTATAGCGGGTCAGCATGCTGCCCATGTCTGAGATAACCAGATCGAAACCACCGAGCGCCGCGAATGTGTCCGCGGGCAACGGCAGCGGCCGGGTCTCGAATAGCGGCAACCAGTCGTTGAGGGGGCCGAAGTGATTGCTCAGCACCGTCACCCGATAACCAGCGCGCGCCAGGTTGGCAGCCAGCACCAGGTATACGCATCCATCCCCTAAGCCCATGGAAGGCACCAATGCGATCCGACAATCAGCCGACACCACCGATAGATGGGTATCAGCGTGCGTTAAAACCTCGGCCATCAAAACTCCCGCATAATTCAATATCGTCCGTGATCAAGTACTGCAAACTTTCGAGCACATCCGCTCATTCGGAACGCCGTGTCGTTGTCGCTTCGACGTCCGCCCTTTAGTCAGGGCTTGGACTGGGTTCATCCTTTTCCTCGAGGCCCATGGCATGAAGGCGGGCGTAGTAACCGTTCTGCGCAAGCAGTGACTCGTGGGTACCTCGCTCGACGATGCGTCCCTGATCCATGACCAGGATCAGATCGGCCTTCTCGATGGTCGACAACCGATGCGCAATGACCAGCGTGGTGCGCCCCTCCATGACCTTGTCGAGAGCGGCCTGAATATAACGCTCGGACTCGGTATCCAGCGCCGAGGTCGCCTCATCGAGAATCAGCACAGGCGCACTTTTGAGCAACGCCCGCGCGATCGCCAGACGCTGACGCTGGCCGCCCGACAGCATGACGCCATCCTCCCCCACCTTGGTGTCGAAACCCTGCGCAAGCAGATCGATGAATTCGCGGGCATAAGCAGCCTCGGCGGCCTGCTCGACCGCCTCGCGAGGCAGACTCCGGAGATCGCCATAGGCAATATTGTTGATGACGGAGTCGTTGAACAGGGAAACCTGCTGCGTGACCAGGGCAATATGTTTTCTTAGGTTCTCGACGCGATAGTCTTCTATCGACGTGCCATCGAGCAGAATCTGCCCCTGATCATGCTGATAGAAACGCGGAATCAGATTGGCCAGAGTCGACTTGCCGCTACCTGAACGACCGACCAACGCCACCATCTGCCCCGGTTCCACGCTAAAACTGATGTCCTGCAGGACGGTTTTTTCAGTGCCCGGGTAGACGAAGCTCAGATTTTTGACATCGAGAGCTCCACTGACCCGCTCTTTCTCGACCGTGCCCTGATCCGGCTCAGGCGCTTCGTCCAGTTGCTCGAAGATGCTTTCGGCACCGGCAAGCCCCTTTTGGATGGTCGAGCTGACCTCCGAGAGCTGGCGAATCGGCTTGGGCAGAAGCCCTGCGGCGGTGATATACGCCACCAGATCACCGACACTGGCGTCGCCGCGCAGGAACAGCACCAGGAACATCAGGAACGCCATGGCGGCGTAATTCAGCAGCTGCAGGCTGGGTGTATAGATCGCACTGGTGCGGGTCATGCGCAGCTGCTTGCGGGTGCTGTCCTCGCTCGCCTCGTAGAAGCGCTCACGCTCGTAACGCTCGCCACCGAAACTGCGCACCACACGGTAGTTCTGAATGGTCTCGGAAGAAACATGGGTCAACTCGCCCATGGCGCTCTGAATCTTGCGACTCTGGCTGCGGAATTTCTTGCTCGCACTTTTAACCATCAGTGCAATGAGCGGCAGGATCGCCACCATCACCATGGTCAGTTTCCAGTTCATCCACAGCAGATAGCCGAACAGGAAAACTACCGTCAGGCCTTCGCGCACCATGACCTTCAAGGCATCCGTCGCCGCGCCAGTAACCGAACCGACGTTGTAGGTGATGCGGGAAATCAGGTAGCCGGTGGAGTGATTGTCAAAGTAACGGTTGGGCAGTGTCAGCAGGTTGTTGAAAAGCGCAATACGCAAATCCTGCACCAACCCAAGCGATACCCGGGCAAGGTAATAACCGCCGAGAAAGGAGCCCAACCCTTGCCAGATGGTGATCAGCAACAACGCCAGCGGCACGCCGTAGAGCAGTTGCATACTGCCCAGCAGCGGCAGCTCGACCATGCCCGCTTCGGGGAAGCAAGGCCGTCGACGAAATACTTGAGCAGCCCGGCGAGCATTGGCTGGGTCGAGGCGAAGATGATGTAACCGATCATGCTGACGCCGAACATGAACCAGTAGCGCCTCATGTAGCTCAACAGCCGCATGTACAACTTGAAGCTGGAGATCGAAGGCGATTTGGCGCTTGAATCAGGCATAAGATGCTGGCTCTAGGATTAAGCCGGCGATTGTACCATCAGGCACCACGCAACCAAATGCGCCTGAAAACCGACGAACCGCACAACGCAAACGCCGGACTGCCGGGCTCGCCGCTCAGAGTGAGCCTTGCAGCTGCTGCGGCGGTCGCCAACGTGTGGGTTTACGCACCACATTCAACCCTTGCAGCTCGGCCAGCATCGCCTGGGCATCGAGCACAGGCGAATCGGTTGCTGAGGCGCAGCGTGCGGCGAGCGCTTCGAGCACGCTGTCACTCAACCCCAGATCACGCAGGCGCAGCATAATCTTCTTGAAGTCGTCGATGCCTGCTTCACGACTGAACTCACCGCCCGCTCGAAATCCAACAGGTAGGCCTGCATCACCAAATGGCAGCCGTGGTGCCCCTCCGAAGACGTGTCGTTGAACAGCAGCGTCTTCAACCTTGCCTGGCTGCCAGCCAACCCTAAGACTCCACGCTGCCGGACAGATCACTGTTCGGTGCAGCAACGCCGTCCTTGACCACCAGAATGTCCTCCATGATCAGGTACTGCAGGTCCGAGCCGAAGAACATGTTCAGGGCGTCGGTCGGCGAGCAGATCATCGGTTCGCCACGGCGGTTCAGCGAGGTGTTCAGGGACACGCCGTTGCCGGTGAGCTTTTCCAGCTCCAGCATCAGGTCGTACCAGCGCGGGTTGTACTCGCGCTTGAGGACCTGGGCGCGGGAGGTGCCGTCTTCGTGGACGACTTCGCTGACCCGCTCCTTCCATTCCTCGTTGACTTCGAAAGTGAAGGTCATGAACGGGCTCGGGTGGTCGACCTTGAGCATCTGCTCGGCGACGGTGTCGAGCATCGACGGGCAGAAGGGTCTCCAGCGCTCGCGGAACTTGATCTGTTCGTTGATGCGGTCGGCCACGCCGGGGATGCTCGGGCAACCGATGATCGAACGACCGCCCAGGGCGCGCGGACCGAATTCCATGCGGCCCTGGAACCAGGCTACCGGGTTGCCATCGACCATGATCTGCGCGATGCGCTGCGGCATGTCGTCGATCTTCTGCCATTTCGGTGCGTTCGGGTGGCGGGCGCAGGCGGCGATGACGTCTTCGTTGGAGTAGGCCGGGCCGAGGTAGACGTGTTCCATCTTCTCCACCGGCACGCCGCGCTTGTGGGAAACGTAAGCCGCGGCACCAACGGAAGTGCCGGCGTCGCCGGAGGCGGGCTGCACGAACAGCTCCTTGACCTCGGGGCGGGCAATGATCTTCTGGTTGAGCTTGACGTTCAGCGCGCAGCCCCCAGCAAAGGCGATCTTGCCGGTTTCGCGGATGATGTCGCCCAGGTAGTAATCCATCATCTCCAGCGCCAGCTTCTCGAACAGCGCCTGCATGCTGGCGGCGTAGTGGATGTAGGGATCGTCGGCGATATCGCCTTCACGCTTGGGCCCCAGCCAGTCGATCAGCTTGGGCGAGAAGTAGTAGCCCTTGCCCTTTTCCTTGTGGCGGCGCAGGCCGATGACGTTGGCGTAGTCGGTGTTGATCACCAGCTCGCCGTTCTCGAACTTGGCCAGGCGGGAAAAATCGTACTTGCTGGCATCGCCGTAGGGCGCCATGCCCATGACCTTGAACTCGCCGTCGAGCATCTCGAAACCGAGGAACTCGGTCACCGCGCCATACAGGCCGCCCAGGGAGTCCGGGTCAAAGAACTCCTTGATCTTGTGGATGCGGCCGTTCTCGCCATACCCGAAGAAGGTGGTGGCGTACTCACCCTTGCCATCGATCCCGAGGATAGCGGTCTTCTCGGTGAAGCCCGAGCAGTGATAGGCACTGGCGGCGTGGGCCAGGTGATGCTCGACCGGTTCGATCTTGACCTTTTTGGCGTCGAAACCCAGCTGTTCCAGGCACCAGACGATCTTCTTGCGATAACGCTTGTAACGGCGGTTCCCCATGAGGATGGCGTCGAGGGCGCGATCCGGCGCGTACCAGTAGCGCTTGGCGTAGTGCCAGCGCGCCTTGCCGAACAGGCTGATGGGCGCGAAGGGAATCGCTACCACGTCGACATCGGAGGGCTTGATACCGGCCTGCTCCAGGCAGAACTTGGCCGACTCGTAGGGCATGCGATTCTTCGCGTGCTTGTCACGCACGAAGCGCTCTTCTTCCGCCGCGGCAATCAACTTGCCATCGATGTACAACGCCGCGGAAGGGTCATGACTGAGGGCGCCGGACAGGCCAAGAATCGTCAATGCCACGGATAAAGCCTCTTAACGCGGCTGTCTGACTCGACAACCGATACGGTTTGATTTCGCTGAGCCCTCGTTCGGAGGGCTCAAATAAGTGTTGGCAAGCGCCGGTCGAGCTCAAGGTACAAGGCGCTGTCGGCTGACCAGTTGCGCAGCAGGCGCGCACGGTCACGTGCATAGGCGGCCTTGAAGCTGCTGGCCCGGCCATGGTACTGCATGGCATCCAGGTCGATCAGCGCCCAGCGGCCGTCCTGCCAGAGGATATTGTTACCCTTGCAGTCGCCATGGCTGATGCGCTCGCGCAGCAGGGCAGCGAACAAGGCCTCCAGCGCCTGCAAATCCGCTTCGGGCGGCAATCCGTCCGTCCCGCAGGGCGCGAAACGGGCGATTATATCCATACCCGGCGTGTGTTCGGTAATCAGATAGGCCTGGCGGCGCAACCACAGGGTACGCCGCTCGAGCACGGCCAGCGGCGTGGGTGTGGCGATCCCGAGGAAATCCAGACGATTCCCCTCGCACCAGCTGTGCCAGGCGCGGCTCGGGCGCCAGAAGCGTCGCAGCCAGTGGCCAAAGCCCTTGATGTTGTAACGCTTGATGACCAATTGCCGGCCAGCCTGCTCGATGCGGGCGACGGTCGAGGAGCCGCCCAGCTTGAGCGGCTCGCCGGCGGCAATCGCCGCGTCGGGGTCGGCCAGGACGGGCGCCAGCGCCACGTCCTCCTCGCGCCTCACCACCTGCAGGCGCGACGGCCCGCGCCAGACGCGAAAGGCCGTGCACTCGCGCTCGATCTTGGCCATGTACGCCTGCAGGCGCGTTGCTCGCGCCCTGGCCACCGCCTTGAGCAGTGCCTCCAGCGGCAGCGCGTGCTCGCCATTGACCAGCAGGTAATGCACCAGCAGCTCCTCGACAAAGCTGTCGATGGCCCCGGGAAACTGCGCGAAGAACAGCCCCAGGTTGGCCAGCACCCTGTCGCGCGACAGCGGCTGACCGGGCGTCTCGGCACGAATGCCGCCGCCATCGATCAGGTGCAGACGACCGTCGTGGCGCAGCAGATTGTCCAGGTGCAGGTCTTCCTGCCACAGCCCACGACGATGCAACTGGCCGATAACCCCCAGCGCCTCGCCCAGCACCTGCTGCTGCGCATCGCTCAACCAGGCCTCGTCAGCGACGGCCTGCCAGTCATCGGCCAGGCTGCGCGCGCCGTCCAGAAACTCGAACAACAGCCAGCCGCCTTGGCCGGCCGCCACACCCTGCTCGAGCAGCAACGGCGTACACAGCCCCTGGGCCGCCAGCAGCTGGACACCTTGCAGCTCCCGCGCGAAATGCCGCTCGGCCTTGCCGCCCACCAGCAACTTGGCCAGCACCGTACGCCCCTGCCATTGGGCCTGGCCGACATAACGCTGGCCGGGCAGTACCCGCAGCAGGCTGCACAGCTCGAGCGGCTGGCCTGTCGGCACCTCGATCAGCAGCGGCAATGCGGGGCTACGCCCCACCTGGGTCAGAGAAGCCAGTTTCATGGGCGTTGGGCCTTGTCCTTCAAGCGCGCCGTAAGACGCTGCGACCAGTGATCCACCTGCTGTCCGCCACCCAGATAGGCAGTCAGGAAACCCAGGTGATCCGCTTCATTCCAGGGATTGGTGCGACGCAGCAACGGCTCGAGATCCTTGACCCTGTCACGCTTGCCGAGAAACAGCGGCCGGGTCTTTTCCAGATCGATCAGTTGCGCGGCGAACCCCTCGTCTCGTGGTTGCAGAAAGATATGCTTGGGGTAGAAACAGCCATGCACCTGGCCCTGTTCATGCACCCGGCGGGCCAGACGACCGCAGGCGCTGACGATCGCCTGGCGCTGCTCGGCGGCGAGCTGACGCCACTCGGGCAGCCAGCTGTCCAGATCCCGCCAGCCATCCAGGGCATGGGTCAGCAACACGGCTCGGCGCTCACCAGCGATGCGCCGCTCGGCGTAGAACGCGGCGCTCATGGCCGGGATACCCAGGCGCCGATAGCGGCGAATGTTGCGAAACTCCCGTGCCAGGGTCGGCTCGCCCCAGGGCCGCTCCAGGCTATGGGTCAGGTAATTGCTCTGGCGCTTGAGGTAATAGCCATGGCCTTCCAGGTCGAGCCGGTAGACCGTGCTCCAGCCGCCGCGCGGCGCCTTGTTGGGTTCGTCGACCGCATGCAGTTCGAGCGCCCAGAGCGCCTCGAAACTGGCCAGGCCACGACGTTCGAGCAGCGCTTGATCATCGCTGTCGATGAAGTCCTTCATTCCCTGCCCTCGAAAAAGCGTACGATCTGGCCGATGCGCTGCTTGTCACTGTCGTTGAGCCGCTCGCGGCGCCGGTACTGCAGATAGAAACGCAGGCGCTGGGTGCGCGACAGGTGGTATTTGGCCACCTTGTCCAGACAGGCGAGGTCCTTGACGATGCGCCGCCGCAGAAACGGCCCCCGCCAGAAGGCGCCGGTCGGGCAGTCGATGAAGTACAGACGGCGGTGCTCATCGACCAGCAGGTTGCGCCACTTCAGGTCGTTGTGGGCGAAATGGTGGTCATGAAGAATGCGCGTAGCGCGAGCCAGCTGACAGCTGACATCCTCGACCCAGGCCCGGTCACGCAGGCGCGCATCGCCCGAGGAGGCGAGTCGCCACATGTCCGTGGTATCGACCAACTCCTGGGTAATCAGCGCGCCCCGGTGAAAGGCCGCGCCCTTGCGCTCCAGCCCGTAGGCGGCGATGGGCGCGGTGGGGATGCCCCAGGTCGCGAAATGCTTGAGGTTCTGCCACTCGGCCTTGACCCGCGGCCGGCCAACGAAACGCCGCGCGCCCTTGCCCGCACCGTGGTAGCGCTTGACGTAGTAGCGCAGCCCGCCGAACTCCACGCGAATCACATCCGACAACGGGTCGTGGGTAATGGGCTCGCCCTGCAGGGCAAAGACCGCATCCAGGGACGCGAATGCCCGGGCCGCCTCGGGCGTGGCCAAGGCGGTGACACGCCACTGACTCATGCTGCACCTCCCGTTTCATACTTGCGCGTATAGCGCGCGCGCAGCCGGCCAGCCTTGCCCTGCAGCCAGCGCAGCAACGCCGCCTCGTCCTGCAGGATCTGGCGTAGCGGGCGGCTGTCGACGACGCCGAAATACGCCTTGAGAAAGCGCAGCAGATCGCGCCGGGTCAGGCCAATGCCCAATGCCGAGAAATACAGCCCGGCCAGGTCCTTGTCGCGCCAGCGCTTCGGCACGCCTTGGCGCACCTGCGCGCGATGCAGATCGATCACCGACAGGCGGAAATCCTCGGCGTCGAAGGGCGTGTCGGTGTGCAGCATAAAGTGGCAGATATAGCAGTCGCGGTGGTTCACGCCGGCGGCATGCATGCCCCCGGTCATCTGCGCGACCCGGCGAATCAACGCCCACTTCAAGGTCGGCGCCGGCGGCTGATCGGCCCAGCCCATCGTCAGCTGCTCGAGGTCGGTGGTCGGCGCCAGCTCTTCGGTGATGATGAACGAATGCTGCTGCGCCGGATTGCCACCGCGCTCACCGTAGGCCACTGCGGTCATGGTCGACACACCCGCCTCGTGCAGACGCTGGATGGCCTTCCACTCCTGCCCCGCGCCCAGCACCGGCAGGCGAGCCGTGACCAGGTTCTTGACGATCTCGCCCCAGCCGACCCCGCGGTGAATCTTCACGAAATAGCCCCTGCCGGCCACCTCGGTGCGCAGCGTACGCCGCGCCTCGAGCTCGCGGTAGACCTGCCCTTGCAGGCCCTCGACTTCTCTGAAGGCATCCTTGCCGGCCCATAGGGACTTGAATGGTTCAGCAAGAATCAGCTGCATAGCGCCTCTCGCAGAAGCCGGCATGCCGGCAGATCGTTGTCATGCAGCGCATTGCCAGCCGCGGCGCAATGCGCTGCCACACGCAGGCATAAGTCCTGCCCCGTGCCACCGGAGCGAGCCAGACCCTGAAGGATGAGCATCAGGCCTGCGCCGCCAGAATCACATCCGCGGCCCGTTGCGGCATGCTGTACAGATCGGCCGTGTCGGCGTAGGCCAGGCCATTGCGCTGCCAGGCCTCACGCGCGGCCTGGTCGGCCAGCATCTCGGCCAGCATGTGGTTCAGGGTGGACTGCTCGAACGGGCTGGGCACCACGCGGCCGGCGTCGGCATCGCTGATGTAATGGGCGTAGCCGCAGACATCGGTGACCAGCACCGGCAGGCCGGCGACCAGCGCCTCGAGCAGCACGGTGCCGGTGTTCTCGTTATAGGCCGGGTGAATCAACAGGTCGGCGCCGAGCAGAAAGCGCGGAATGTCACTGCGCCCCTTGAGAATCTGCACCTGGTCGCTCAGGCCGAGCGCCTTGACCTGCAACAGGAAGGGCTTGGGATCGTCCTGGCCGATCACCATCAGCTGGGTGCGCTTTTTCAACGCCGGCGGCAGAGCGGCCAGGGCCTTGAGGCTGCGATCCAGCCCCTTGGTCTTGAAGCCCGAACCGATCTGCACCAGCAGCAGGTCGTTGTCGGCCAGGGCGAACTTGCGGCGGAACTCGGCGCGGATCTCGGCGGCATTGGCCGGTGCGCGACGGTCCAGGGCGATGCCCGGCGGCAGCAGGTGGAAGCGCTCGCCCGGCGTGCCGTAATGCTTGACGAACAATGGCTGCTGCACCTCGGAGATCATCAGGATCTCGGTGTTCGACTCCGGCGCGAACACCGCCCGTTCGTATTCGGCAAAATGCTTGTAGCGGCCCCAGCGACGGTACAGCGGGTTGCGCAGGGTCTGCGCCTTGTCTTCGAAGCAGCCATCGGCGGCGTAGTACACATCCAGCCCCGGCATCTTGTTGAAGCCGATCACCCGGTCGACCGGGCGCTCGCGCAGGTCGGCCTGCACCCAGGCGGTGAGCTTCTCGTTGCGGTGATGGTTGAACAGCGCCTTGACCGGTACCACCACCACCTCGAAGCCCTCCGGCACCTCGCCTTCCCAGATCGGCGTGTAGACGCGGATGTTGTGGCCGCGCTGCTGGCACTCCAGGGCGATGCGCATGAAGTCGCGCTGCAGCCCGCCGTAGGGGAAGTACTTGTAGAGGATAAAAGCCAGGCGCATCGGCCCTCCGCTCGCTTGCATCAGTCCAGCCCCAGATCCAGCAGCAGGGCATGTAATTCGGTGAACACCCGCTGCGGTTTCAGGTCATCGAAACAGGGCTTGTCGCGGTCACCCTTGCCGGCATCCGGGCCACTGGCGCACAGGTGCACCTGGGAGTGCCCGTAGGCGCCGACCCGGCCGGGCAGGGTCGGGCCGTACAGCGACACGGTCGGCACGTCCAGCGCCGCCGCCAGGTGGCCCAGCCCGGTATCCACGGCCACGCAGGCCTGGGCACCGGCGAGCACCTTGGCCACGCCTGCCAGGTTGAGCCTAGGCAGCACGGCGGCGTTTTCGATGCCCTCGGCGATGCGTTCGGCGCGAGCCTTCTCGGCTTCGTTGCCCCAGGGCAGGCGAATCGCCCAACCCTGCTCGGCGACCTGCTCGGCCAGCTCGCGCCAGTAGGCCTCGGGCCAGTGCTTGCTGGCCCAGGTGGTGCCATGCAGGAACACTAGATAAGGGCTCGCGGCCGGATCTGCAAGCTGGGCGCGGTTCAACCCGTAATCGCCCAGACCGGCGGGCACGCTGTAGCCCAGCGCCTGGCCGAACAACTGGCGGGTGCGCTCCAGCGCGTGCTGGGCCCGCGGCACGCTGTACGGGCGATCATAGAAGCGCGCGGCAATCGGCTCGCGGGCGGATTTGCTGTCCAGCCCGGCCACCGGCGCCTTGACGTAGCGGGTCAGCCAGGCGCTCTTGAACAACCCCTGGGCGTCGATCACCAGGTCGTAGTGACTTTCGCGCAGGCGCTGCTTGAAGCGCGACCACTCGCCACTGACCAGGGTTTTCAACGGTTGCTTGCGCCAGCGGCGGATGGCCACCGGAATCACCTGGGACACCGCCGGATGCCAGGCCGGAATCTCGGCGAAGCCTTCTTCCACCACCCAGTCGAAACGGATGCCGGGAATCGCCCGGGCCGCATCGGTGAGGGCTGGCAGGGTATGAATCACGTCGCCCAGCGATGAGGTCTTGATCACCAGCACGCGCATTCAGGGCATGACCTCGACTGGCTCGCCGGCCAGCCGCTGCAGGGCGTCGACGGCAACCCCTGGCTGGAGCTGCACCAGGCAGTTGTAATGGCCGAAGCGGCAGGTGCGCTCGAAACAGGGGCTGCACTCGATGCCCAGGCGGATGATTTCCACCTGATCGGCCAGCGGCGGGGTGAATTGCGGCGAGGTCGAACCGTAGACCGCCACAAGCGGGCGATTGAGCGCAGCGGCCACGTGCATCAGCCCGGAATCGTTGGACACCACCGAGGCGGCGCAGGACAACAGGTCGATGGCCTGGGCCAGGCTGGTCTCGCCGGACAGGTTGACCGCCTCCTCGCGCAGGCCGGGAATCAGCCGCGAACGGATATCCTCGCCCACCGGATGATCCTTTTTCGAGCCGAACAGCCAGACCTGCCAGCCTTCACGGATCTTCGCCTCGGCGACCTTGGCGTAATGCTCGCTGGGCCAGCGCTTGGCCTCGCCGAACTCGGCGCCGGGGCACAGGGCCAGGACTGGGCGATCCAGCGCAAGGCCGAAATGCGCCAGCGCCGCCTCACGGGTCGCGGGGTCGATACGCAGGGACGGGCGCGGATAGGGCTGCGGCAACTCGGCACCCGCCGGATAGGCCAGGGCCATGAAGCGCTCGATCATCAGCGGGTAGCGATCCTTGTCCAGCTTGCGCACGTCATTGAGCAGGCCGTAGCGCATCTCGCCTTTCCAGCCGGTACGCAGCGGGACTCCGGCGAAGAACGGCACCAGCGCCGACTTCATGGAGTTGGGCAGCAGGATCGCCTGATCGTAACGGCCCGCCAGGGACTTGCCGATGCGCCGCCGCGTGGCCAGTTCCAGCACGCCATGGCCGAGGGGAAAGCTCAGCGCCTGACGCACTTCGGGCATGCGCTCGAGGATCGGCCGGCTCCAGTCCGGGGCCAGCACGTCGATGGCGCATTCCGGATGACGCAGTTTCAGACACTGGAACAATGTCTGCGCCATCACCATGTCGCCTACCCACGAAGGGCCGATGATCAGAATATTCATAAGCTCAGTTTCGCTAGAGAAGCCCGATGGCAAACGGCAGCCATCAACTCAGGCCCAGTTCACGCCAGATGCGCATCACATTGCGCCGGTGCTCGTGAAACTGGTCGCCGCCCACGACCCCGGGCTGCTTCTGCAAGGCCTGCCGATGGGCTGCCGAGCGATAGGCCTTGTAGGCGTCCTGCAGCAGGGTCGCCTCGCCATCGCGGAGCAGACCGAGGCGATCCAGGCCTTCCAGAATGCGGATGTTGTCGGTAAATTCGAGCAGCGCCGGGTGCTGCTTCGACCACGCCAGGGCCGCGTATTGCACCATAAATTCGATATCGACGATACCTCCGGCATCCTGCTTGAGGTCGAAGGGCGAGGCCGCGCTGAAGGCATTTTCCGCCGTACCGGCCGCCGTGACACGGCTGCCCAGGTTGTCGCGCATCTTGGCGCGCATCTCGCTGACCTCGGCTTGCAGCTTGGCCTGATCACGCTCACGGGCCAGCACCGCGGTACGTACCTCGGCGAATGCGCTGGCCACCCGCTCGCAGCCGACCAGCACCCGGGCGCGTACCAGGGCCTGATGCTCCCAGGTCCAGGCCTCGCCCTCCTGGTAACGGCGGAACGCGCCCAGGGAGCTGACCAGCAGGCCTGCAGCGCCCGACGGCCGCAGGCGCATATCGACCTCGTAGAGCTGGCCGGAGTTGGTTTGTGCGGTCAGCAGGTGAATGATGCGCTGCCCCAGACGGGTGAAGAATTGCGCACCGTCGATGGGCTTGGCGCCATCGGTCTCGGCCTGGGGGTCGCCGTCGTGGATGAACACCAGATCCAGATCGGAGCCGTGGCCCAGCTCGATACCCCCGACCTTACCGTAGCCGACGATGATGAAATCCGGCGCACAGGGGCTGCCATTGGCGCGCAGGGGTGTGCCGTGGCGGCTGACCATCTGCCGCCAGGCCAGGGCCAGTACCTGGTCGAGAATGGCTTCGGCCAGCCAGGTCAGGTAGTCGCTGACCTTCATCAGCGGCAGGCTGCCGGCGATTTCCGAGGCGGCCACGCGCAGGCCGTGGGCCAGCTTGAAGTGGCGCAGCGCCTCCATCTGCTGCTCCAGATCCTCCTCGGGAATGCGCGTCAGGCGCTCCTGCAGCTCGGCGGCCAATTCCGGTGCCTGGGGTGGACTGAACAGGCGCCCTTCGTTGAGCAATTCGTCGAGCAGCAGCGGGAAGCGACTGATCTGCTCGGCGATCCACGGGCTGGCGGCGCACAGCGTCAGCAGGCGCTGCAAGGCCCCGGGGTTTTCCGTGAGCAGCACCAGATAGGCGGAGCGGCGCGCGACCGCCTCGATCAGCGGCAGCACCCGTTCCAGCACCAGATCCGGCGTTTCCTGCTCGACGGTGGCGGCCAGCAGTCGCGGAATGAAAGCATCCAGCCGCTCACGGCCGATACGTTGCATGGCCCGAACCTGGTTGCCGTTGCGCAGCCCCACCAGCCGCTGCCAGGCGGCCTTCGCATCGAGGAAACCGGCCTCGGCCAGTTGGCGACAGGCCGCCTCTTCATCCTGGTCGTCGTTCCACAGCGGCAACCATTCGGCGCCGACCATGGCCTCCTCGTCGCCGTCCTGATCCTCGTCGGGGTCGGCGATGACCTGGCGGAAATGCCAGTCGACCCGGCCGCGCCAGTGCATCAACCGTTCATGGAAGGCATCCCAGCTATCGAAGCCGAGCATGAAGGCCACCCGGGCGCGATCCCGATCGTTATCCGGCAGCATCTGCGTCTGCCGGTCGTCGATGGCCTGCAGGGCATGCTCGGTGTAACGCAGGAAGGCGTAGCCGGCGAGCAGCTCGTCGACCGCTTGAGCAGGCAGGTAACCCTGATCCTTGAGGGTGTGCAGCACCTTGAGCAACGAGCGCTGCTGCAGGCTGAGGTCACGCCCGCCGTGGATCAGCTGGAAGGCCTGGGCAATGAACTCCACCTCACGGATGCCGCCGGAACCGAGCTTGATGTTCTCGGCCATGCCCTTGCGGCGCACTTCCTGCTGGATCAGCTGCTTCATGGTGCGCAGCGCGTCGATGGCGGAAAAATCCAGGTAACGGCGGTAGACGAAAGGGCGCAACATCTCCAGCAGCTGCGCGCCTGCCTGCTGGTCACCGCCGACCACCCGCGCCTTGATCATCGCGTAGCGCTCCCAGTCGCGCCCCTGGTCCTGGTAGTACTGCTCCAGCGCGTTGAAGCTGAACACCAGCGCGCCGGACGAGCCATAGGGGCGCAGGCGCATATCGGTGCGAAACACGAAACCATCGACGGTGATGGCGTCCAGCGCCTTGATCAGCTTTTGGCCCAGGCGAATGAAGAATTCCTGGTTATCCAGCGCACGCTTGACCCCCTGGGTCTCACCGCCCTCCGGGTAACCGAAGATCAGGTCGATATCCGACGACAGGTTCAATTCATGGGCACCGAGCTTGCCCATGCCGAGGATCACCATGTGCTGCGGCTCGCCACTGCGACGCCCGACCGGCGTGCCGAACTGCTCGCAATACCGGGGGTAGAGCCAGTGATAGGCCTGGTCGATACACGCGTCGGCCAGATCGGAGAGGTCGCGGCAGGTTTCCACCAGATCCGCCTGGCGGCTGACGTCGCGCCAGATGATGCGCAGCTGCTGACGGTTGCGAAAGCGCCGCAGGCTACGGGCCAGGGCATTCTCGTCGGCACATTCGCTCAGTTGCTCGGCCAGCTGCCGACGCAACTCACCGCCGGCCAGACGCCGCTCCAGCTCGCCACTGCCGGCCAGCTCGAGCAGCATCTGCGGATCGCGCAGGCCCTGCTGGGTGACGAAGTCACTGGCGGCCGTGACCCGCTGCAGGTGCTCCTTGCGCTGCGCCGGCCAGGCGGCAAAATCGGTGGCAGCCTTATTGGACAAGGTCGCGAACGCCTGGGCGAGGGACTGCTCGGCACGCTGGGCGATGGGGTGAAGCGCGGCAGGCAAAGAGACGAGCGCGGGCAAGCTCATGGTCTATCCTTTTCGGCGGGCTGTGAGCCTGGTGGAAACCGGCGCAGGCCCTGCGAAGGCTCGCCGTTTCTGGCTCTCGCCTGATTTGATTGTAGTTTTGCCACGACTGGATTGATCGAGAGAGCTGAAATCGCCGACGAAATGTAGTAAAACTACAGGAAGCCGGATCTACCCAACCGGTACATCCAAGAATTAATGTGCCCGCTCAAAAAGCCGGCCACGCATCTGGTTTCCGATTCTGGAAGCCTTTCCGCTCTGGAGCAAGCCATGCAAGACCTCGATCCAATCGAAACCCAGGAATGGCTGGACGCACTGGAATCCGTCCTCGACAAGGAAGGCGAAGACCGTGCCCACTATCTGATGACGCGCCTGGGTGAGTTGGCCACTCGTAGCGGCACGCAGTTGCCCTATTCGATCACCACGCCCTACCGCAACACCATTCCGGTCACGCGCGAAGCACGCATGCCGGGCGACCTGTTCATGGAACGCCGCATCCGCTCGATCGTTCGCTGGAACGCCCTGGCCATGGTGATGCGCGCCAACATGCAGGACCCGGACCTGGGTGGTCACATCTCCACCTTCGCCTCCAGCGCGACCCTCTACGACATCGGCTTCAACTACTTCTTCAAGGCCCCGACCGAAGAACACGGCGGCGACCTGATCTACTACCAGGGCCACGCATCGCCCGGTATCTACGCCCGCGCCTTCCTGGAAGGCCGCCTGAGCGAAGAGCAGATGCTCAAGTTCCGCCAGGAAGTGGACGGTGGCGGCCTCTCGTCGTACCCGCACCCGCACCTGATGCCGGACTTCTGGCAGTTCCCGACCGTTTCCATGGGCCTGGGTCCGATCACCGCAATCTACCAGGCACGCTTCATGAAGTACCTGGAAAACCGCGGCTTCATCCCGGCTGGCAAGCAGAAGGTGTGGTGCTTCATCGGCGACGGCGAGACCGACGAGCCGGAAACCCTGGGCGCCATTTCCCTGGCCGGCCGCGAGAACCTCGACAACCTGATCTTCGTCATCAACTGCAACCTGCAGCGCCTCGACGGCCCGGTTCGCGGCAACAGCAAGATCATCCAGGAACTCGAAGGCGTGTTCCGCGGCGCCAACTGGAACGTCAACAAGGTAATCTGGGGCCGCATGTGGGATCCACTGTTCGCCCAGGACGAAGACGGCCGCATGCAGCGTCGTATGGACCAGGCGATCGACGGCGAGTACCAGAACTACAAGGCCAAGGACGGCGCCTACGTGCGCAAGCACTTCTTTGGTCACGACCCGGAACTGCTCAAGCGCGTCGAGAAGCTGTCGGACGAGGAAATCTTCAACCTCAACCGTGGCGGCCACGACCCGTACAAGGTCTATGCGGCCTACCACCAGGCGGTCAACCACAAGGGTCAGCCCACCGTCATCCTGGCCAAGACCATCAAGGGTTATGGCACCGGTGCCGGCGAGGCGAAGAACACCGCGCACAACACCAAGAAGGTCGATATCGAGTCGCTGAAGAAATTCCGCGATCGCTTCGACATTCCGCTCAATGATTCGCAGCTGGAAGAACTGCCCTTCTACCGCCCGGCCGAAGACAGCGCGGAAATGAAATACCTGCGCAAGTGCCGCGAGAAACTCGGCGGCCACCTGCCGCAGCGCAACCGCGGCAGCATCAGCATCCCGACGCCGCCGCTGGAAACCCTCAAGGCCGTTCTGGACGGCTCGGGTGACCGTGAAATCTCCACCACCATGGCGTTCGGGCGCATCCTCGCCTCGATGGTCAAGGACAAGGAGCTGGGCAAGCGCATCGTGCCGATCCTCGCTGACGAGGCGCGTACCTTCGGCATGGAAGGCATGTTCCGCCAGCTGGGTATCTATTCCCCGGTCGGTCAGCTGTACGAGCCGGTCGACCGCGACCAGGTGATGTACTACCGCGAAGAGAAGGACGGCCAGATCCTCCAGGAAGGCCTCAACGAGGCCGGTGCGTTCTCCTCGTTCATCGCCGCCGGTACCGCCTACAGCAACTACAACACGCCGATGCTGCCGGTCTACATCTTCTATTCGATGTTCGGCTTCCAGCGTATCGGTGACCTGGCCTGGGCAGCCGGCGACGGCCAGACCCGCGGCTTCCTGCTGGGCGGCACCTCCGGCCGCACCACCCTGAACGGTGAAGGCCTGCAGCACGAGGACGGCCACAGCCACATCCTCGCCAGCACCATCCCCAACGTGCGCAGCTATGACCCCACCTACGCCTACGAGCTGGCGGTGATCATGCGCGAAGGCACGCACCGGATGATGACCCTGCAGGAAAACGTTTATTACTACATCACCGTGATGAACGAGAACTACCAGCAGCCGGCCATGCCCGAAGGTGTCGAAGACGGCATCATCAAGGGTATGTACCTGCTCGAAGAGGACCAGAAGGAAGCCGCCCACCACGTGCAACTGCTGGGCTGCGGCACCATCCTCAACGAAGTTCGCGAAGCGGCGAAGATCCTGCGCAACGACTACAACGTCGCTGCCGATGTATGGAGCGTCACCAGCTTCAACGAACTGCGTCGCAACGGCCTGGCCGTAGAGCGCAGCAACCGCCTCCACCCGGGCGACGAGCCCAAGCAGAGCTACGTCGAGCAGTGCCTGAGCGGCCGCAAGGGTCCGGTCGTGGCCAGCACCGACTACATGAAGCTGTTCGCCGAGCAGATTCGCCAGTGGGTACCGGTCAAGGAATACAAGGTCCTGGGTACCGATGGTTACGGCCGCAGCGACAGCCGTCGCAAGCTGCGCGACTTCTTCGAAGTGGACCGCCGCTGGGTCGCCCTGGCCGCGCTCGAAGCGCTGGCCGATCGCGGTGAAATCGAGCGCAAGGTGGTGGCCGAGGCCATCGTCAAGTTCGGTATCGACCCCGAAAAACGCAACCCACTGGACTGCTGAGGAGACGCATTGTGAGTGAATTGATTCGCGTACCCGACATCGGCGGCGGTGAAGGTGAGATCATCGAGCTGTTCGTCAAGGTCGGCGACCGCATCGAAGCCGACCAGAGCCTGCTGACCTTGGAGTCAGACAAGGCCAGCATGGAAATCCCGGCCCCCAAGGCCGGCGTGGTCAAGAGCCTGAAGGTCAAGCTCGGCGATACCCTGAAAGAAGGTGACGAGCTGCTCGAACTGGACGTGGAAGGCGACGCTGAAGCCGCCCCTGCCGAGCAGAAGCAGGAGCAGGCAGCACCTGCCGCTGCCGAGCAGCCAGCCGCCGAGCCCCAGGCTCAGTCGGCCGGCAGTGCCGGGCCTCAGGAAGTCAAGGTGCCGGACATCGGCTCCAGCGCCAAGGCCAGCATCATCGAAGTGGCGGTCAAGCCGGGCGACAGCATCGAAGTCGACCAGTCGCTGATCACCCTCGAGTCCGACAAGGCCAGCATGGAAATCCCCTCGCCGGCAGCCGGCGTGGTGGAGAGCGTGTCGGTCAAGGTCGGTGACGAAGTCGGCACCGGCGACCTGATCCTGGTGCTCAAGGGTGCTGCGGGCGCCCAGGGGCAGGCCGCCAGCGCGCCAGCCCCGGCAGCCGCCCCGGCTCAGGCCGAAGCGCCGGCCGCTGCGGCAGCCGAAGAACCGGCCGGTGAGAGCACTGAAGAAGTGCGTATCCCGGACATTGGCGCCGACGCTGCCAGCGTCATCGAGATGCTGGTCAAGGAAGGCGACAGCGTGGCAGCCGAGCAGTCCCTGATCACCCTGGAATCGGCCAAGGCCAGCATGGAGATCCCCGCGCCCAAGGCCGGCGTGATCGAAAGCATCGCCATCAAGGTCGGCGACCAGGCCAAGACCGGCGACCTGATCCTGACCCTCAAGGTCCAGGGGGCTGCCGCCAAACCGGCCGCCGCCGCCCAGGCCCCCGCCGCTAACCCGGAGCAGGCCAAGCCCGCCAACGTGCAAGGCAGCGCACCGGCCAAGGCCACACCCCAGGCCGCTCCGGCTGCCGCGCCAAGCCGCGACGGCAGCAAGGTGCACGCCGGCCCGGCGGTGCGTCAGCTGGCCCGCGAGTTCGGTGTCGAGCTGAGTTCGGTGCCTGGCAGTGGCCCGAAAGGTCGAATCCTCAAGGAAGACGTGCAGGCGTACGTCAAGGCCGAACTGCAGAAGGCCAAGTCGGCTCCTGCCGCCGCCGCGGGCGCGAATGGCGGCGCCGGCATTCCGCCGATCCCGACCGTCGACTTCAGCAAGTTCGGTGAAGTCGAAGAAGTGCCGATGACCCGCCTGATGCAGGTCGGCGCCGCCAACCTGCACCGCAGCTGGCTGAACGTGCCGCACGTGACCCAGTTCGACTCGGCCGACATCACCGAGCTGGAAGCCTTCCGCGTCGCCCAGAAAGCCGTCGCCGAGAAGGCGGGCGTCAAGCTGACCGTGTTGCCATTGCTGCTCAAGGCCTGTGCCTACCTGCTCAAGGAGCTGCCGGACTTCAACAGTTCCCTGGCACCGAGCGGCAAGGCAGTGATCCGCAAGAAATACGTGCACATCGGCTTCGCCGTCGACACACCGGACGGCCTGCTGGTGCCGGTGATCAAGAACGTCGACCAGAAGAGCCTGCTGCAGCTGGCTGCCGAAGCCGCTGCACTGGCTGACAAGGCCCGCAACAAGAAGCTGTCGGCTGACGACATGCAGGGCGCCTGCTTCACCATCTCCAGCCTCGGCCACATTGGCGGCACCGGCTTCACGCCGATCGTCAACGCGCCGGAAGTGGCGATCCTCGGGGTCAGCAAGGCGACCATCCAGCCGGTCTGGGATGGCAAGGCCTTCCAGCCCAAGCTGATGCTGCCGCTGTCGCTGTCCTACGATCATCGGGTGATCAATGGTGCAGCTGCTGCCCGCTTCACCAAGCGCCTGGGCGATGTGCTGACCGACATCCGCACCATGCTGCTGTAAGCACCTATTTCGAGCGCCACGCTCGTATCCTCGACCCCGCCCGATCCGGCGGGGTTTTTTTTGCCCATTCATGTTGCCAAACGGGCCGTTCATATGCCTTTTACTGCGTGCAATATCCGTTTCAAATCAGGTAGTTAAAATAAAGACATCACAATGCCATTAGACTTCTTGTCAGCCGTCACACCATGGTGCAACCTAGGCCAACCACTATCGCCCCATGGTGGCGGGAGCAGATACGGTAATCCCCTTGTTAGCGCTATAGTGATGTGGCCGGTCAATAAGCTGTGCCAGCCGATGGATAAAGCCATTCGATGAAGAGCCATCCCGATACCGCAGGCCGTGCCATGGCCGAGGTCGTGACGCAATTGCCCGTGCCCTCGCGGCTCGGCATGATGCGTTTCGAGCGGATGAACGAGGCGAACTGGCTGCTGCTGTTTATCGATGCGAGCTGCGAGAGGCAGTTCGGCATCCCACCCAGCGACCTCTGCAATCTCGTCGAAACGCCCTACGCCAGCCTGATGGAACCGGAAGCGCGCTACCGACTGCACGATGCCATCCAGCAGCAGCTCGCGGAAAACTCCCGTTACCTGGTGCGCTATACCCTGCATACGCCGCACGGCCCGTTGCAGCTGATGGAGCTGGGTGAGCCCTTCAAGCAGCGCGGCCGCGCCCTGCTGCGCGGCTACCTGATGATCACCAGTGACGAAGCGGCGGACTCGCCAGCCCACCAGCAGGAGGCGCTGGAGGACCTGCAGCGCAGCCAGGCCGAGCTGCAGCAGCACCAGACGCGCGCCTTCGCCCAGCAGCAGCTCATCGTGCGCCTGGCCAGCCAGCGCTATCAGGGCAATGACCCCTGCCGTGAAGCCGCCGAACTGATCACCCGCAGCGCCTGCGAGATCTATGGCGTATCGCGCGCCGGTATCTGGCAGGTCAACGGCGATACCCTCGAACCTGTGGCGCTCTACCTCCAGGAGCAGGGGCAGCACCAGATGCCGCAGCCGATCGACGGCCGGCGCTACCCGAATTACCTGCGCGCCCTCAAGGAGGGCCGTGCGCTGGACGCTCACGACGCCGAGAACGACTCGCGCACCCGTGAATTGCTCGACGACTACCTGCGGCCGAAGTCGGTATCGGCCATGCTTGACGCCAGCATTCGTGTCGGCGGTGAGCTGGTCGCCGTGCTCTGCCTTGAACACACCGGCGGCCCGCGGGCCTGGCAGGCGGACGAAGTCGCCTTTGCCGGCGAGCTGGCCGACCAGTACGCCAACGTGCTGAGCAATCATGAGCGGCGCAACGCCACCAGCGCCCTGTATCTGTTCCAGCGCGCCGTCGAGCAGAGCGCCAGCGCCTTCATTCTGCTCAACCGTGACGGCATGGTGGAATACGTGAACCCCAGCTTCACGGCCATCACCCAGTACAGCGCCGACGAGGTGCAGGGCCGTCAGCTGGCCGAGCTGCCGGCCCTGGAGAATCTCAGCGAACTGCTGTTCGACAGTGAATCCGGGCTCGCCGAGCAGAACAGCTGGCAGGGCGAGTTCAAGAGCCGGCGCAAGAACCTCGAGCCCTACTGGAGCCAGTTCTCGATCTCCAAGGTGCATGCCGACGACGGCACCCTGACCCACTACATCGGCATCTACGAAGACATCACCGAGACCAAGCAGTCCCAACAGCGCATCGAACGCCTGGCCTACAGCGACAACCTCACCGGCCTGGGCAACCGCTACGCCTTCATCCGCGCGCTGGAAAAGCGCTTCAGCAGCGGTACCGCACCGGTCAGCCTGCTGCTGGTGGACATCGACAATTTCAAGCGCATCAACGACACCCTCGGCCACCAGACTGGCGACAAGCTGCTGGTCAGCCTCGCCAAACGCCTGCGCAACAGCTTCAGCGGCGAAGGCACCCTGGCGCGCTTCGCCAGCAACGAATTCGCCATCCTGCTCGACAACTGCGAGAGCCAGCGTGGCCAACTGATCGCCCAGCAGGTGCTGGAAACCCTCGACAAGCCGCTGTTCGTCGACAACCAGCTGATCATCATCAGCGGCTCCGTGGGCCTGGCCTGCTCGCCCGAACATGGCGCCGACCCGCAGACCCTGATGAAGCATGCCGGCCTCGCACTGCACAAGGCCAAGGCCAACGGCAAGCACCAGATGCAGGTGTTCACCGATGCGCTGAACGAGGAAGCCAACTACAAGCTGTTCGTCGAGAACAACCTGCGCCGTGCCCTGACGCAGAACGAGCTCGAGGTGTTCTACCAACCCAAACTGTGCCTGAAGACCGGCCAGTTGCTGGGCATGGAAGCGCTGCTGCGCTGGCAGCACCCGGAAAAAGGCATGATCCGCCCGGACCAGTTCATCAGCGTGGCTGAGGAAACCGGGCTCATCGTGCCGATCGGCAAATGGGTGGTGCGCCAGGCGTGCCGCATGAGCAAGCAACTCACCGCCGTCGGGCTCGGCAACCTCCAGGTGGCCATCAACCTGTCGCCCAAACAGTTCAGCGACCCGGATCTGGTCGGCTCGATCGCCGCGATTCTCGAAGAAGAACAGCTGCCGCCGAACCTGCTCGAGCTGGAACTGACCGAAGGGCTGCTGCTGGAGGCTACCGACGGCACCCGCAGCCAGCTCAATGCCCTCAAGCAACTGGGCCTGACCCTGGCCATGGACGACTTCGGCACCGGCTACTCGTCGCTCAGCTACCTGAAGAAATTCCCCATCGACGTGATCAAGATCGATCGCAGCTTCATCAAGGACATCCCCGAGAGCGAGGACGACATGGAGATCACCTCCGCGGTGATCGCCATGGCCCACAACCTCAAGCTCAAGGTCGTCGCCGAAGGTGTCGAGACGCACGCGCAGCTGGGGTTCCTGCGCCGTCAGCACTGCGATATCGGTCAGGGCTATCTATTCGATCGCCCCATTCCGGGCCGCGATCTGGTAGAAAGTCTCAAGCGCTACTCGCGACGCCCGGCCGCCAGACGGTAACCAACCTCCGTCAGCCACCGCGGTCTACCCCAGCACAACGATTCGGAGAACAGTCAGCATGGCCCTACGCTCGGAAATCCTCGCCCACAAACTCGAACTGCCCAGCGCCGAGCAGGCCTTGCCTGGCCGCGAAACGCCGATCTCGGTACCCGACGCCCACTTCGTCAACGGCAACCCGCTGCAGGGCCCTTTCCCCGCCGGCCTGCAGAGCGCCCTGTTCGGCCTCGGCTGCTTCTGGGGCGCCGAGCGGCGTTTCTGGCAGCAGCCGGGCGTCTGGACCACGGCGGTGGGTTACGCCGGCGGCCATACGCCGAACCCGACCTACGAGGAGACCTGTTCAGGCCTGACCGGTCACGCTGAGGTCGTGCTGGTGGTATTCGATCCCAAGCTGACCCGCTACGAAGACTTGCTCAAGGTGTTCTGGGAAGTGCACAACCCGACCCAGGGCATGCGCCAGGGCAACGACATCGGCAGCCAGTATCGCTCGGCCATCTACTGCCTTGACGAGCAGCAACTCGCCGCCGCCAGGCACAGCCAGGAGCAGTTCCAGGAGGAGCTGCGCAAGGCCGGCCTCGGCGAGATCACCACGGAGATCGCGCCGGCGCCGACCTTCTACTATGCTGAGGCTTATCATCAGCAATACTTGGCCAAGAACCCGGAAGGTTATTGCGGCCTGGGCGGTACGGGTGTATGCCTGCCACCTCAATCCTGAATAGGAGCAGACGGACGTGGAGCTGAGCAGCATTGCCAGCCAGCTATCGAGTCAGGCATCGGCGCAGATTTCCGCGCAGATGTCGCTCCTGCTGCTGCGCAAGACACTTGAGCTACAGAGCGCCAGCATCAGCGGCCTGGTACAGGTCGCTGCACCGGTCAGCGCTCCCGCCAATCCGCCAAACCTGGGTAACAGCATCGACGTGATGGCTTGAAGAACTGCTGCCATCACCTCGACTGCCGGCTAAACTGTGGGCAATTAGCCAGCTAACACGAGCACGGCATGCCCGCCAACCTGCCTTACATCTCCCCCAATCAACTCTGTATCGGCCTCTATGTTCATCTGGACCTGAGCTGGTGGGAGCACTCGTTCGCCTTCAGCAACTTCAAGATCAAGGACGAAGGCCAGCTCAAGCAGCTGCGTACTCTGGGCCTCAAGCGCCTGCGCTATGACCCGGCGCGCAGCGACTGCGAGCCACTGACCCTGGCTGAAACGCCGGTGCCGGCGCCCGCCGCCCCGCCACCGCCGCCCGATCCTCAGGAGCAGGCACGGCAGACACGGGTCAAGCAGCTCAGCGTGCTGCGCAAGCGCCTGTCCGAAGTCGATCGCGCCTTCATCCAGGCCAGCCAGCGGGTCAAGACCCTCAACCAGAGCCTGCGCAACCAGCCGGAAGAATCGGTCAAGCAGGCCGGCGCACTGGTCAATGAACTGGTAGCCACCATGCTCGGCGAGGACGGCGTCGCCCTGCACAGCATCACCGGCAAGGCCGCCGAAGACGCCTATGTGCATTCGCTGAACGTCACCGTGCTGTCGATGATGCTCGGCCGCCAGCTGGGCCTGGATGCCGAGGCCAGCCACATGCTCGGCATGGGTGCCCTGTTGCACGACATCGGCAAGCTGGAGATGCCCAGCAAGGTGCTGCTCAAACCTCCACCGCTGACCCGCGCCGAGCAGCAATTGCTGGAAATGCACACGCTGTACGGCAAGCGCATGGGCGAGAAGCTGATGCTCGACGACGATGTGCTGCGCATCATCCATGAGCACCATGAGCACTGTGACGGCAGCGGTTATCCACAGCAGTTGCGAGAGGCGTCCATCGGCCGTTTGAGCCGGATCGTGTGCATCGCCAACCACTTCGACAACCTGTGCAATCCGCTCGACCCGCGGGTGGCGCTGAGCCCCCACGAAGCGCTGGCGCGGATGTTCCTGCCGCAGTATCGGGTGCGCTTCGACGATGTCGCCCTGAAAGCCTTTATCCGCTGCATGGGCGTTTACCCGCCCGGCAGCCTGGTGCAGCTCGAGGACGAGCGCTACGCGCTGGTGCTGGGCATGCACCCGACGCTGCCCCTGAAACCGACCCTGATCATCTACGATCCGGCCGTGCCCAAGGAGGAGGCGTTGATCGTCAATCTGGAGGCCGAGTCGAAGCTGGCCATCGCAGCGAGCATTCGTCCCTCGCAGTTACCGCCCGAGGCCCTCGAATACCTCAACCCGCGCCAGCAGCTGACCTACTACGTCGATCCACGACGCCGCTAGGGTCTGTTCTCGCTGCAACGCGGCTCGCGCTGAAACGGGAACAGACCCTAGCCCTATGCCTGCTGCTCGGCGATCAGCCAGTCGAGCCGCCAGCTGCCGTGGCTTTGCGCCAGGCGCTCGGCCAACCAGGGCAGCAGTTCGCGCAGTTCTTCTTCCAAGCCCCATGGTGGATTGCTGATCAGCAGGCCCGAGCCGTTGAGGCGCCCGGCGTCGTCGGCCGGATGGACGAAGAGCTCGGCGCGCAGCAGTTTCGGCGCCGCGCTCTTTTCCATATCCCGGTAGAAACGCTTGAGCTGGCGTTCGTCCTTGATCGGGTACCAGACTGCCACGATGGTCTGACGC
This sequence comes from Pseudomonas argentinensis, assembly GCF_001839655.2. Taxonomy (NCBI): domain Bacteria; kingdom Pseudomonadati; phylum Pseudomonadota; class Gammaproteobacteria; order Pseudomonadales; family Pseudomonadaceae; genus Phytopseudomonas; species Phytopseudomonas argentinensis. The sequence continues at coordinate 899,506 of NZ_CP056087.1, read as the reverse complement.
ATGCGTCCGATGGCTTCGTTGAGCGCGGTGACGCAGCGCTCCAGCTCATCGGCCTTCTCGAACGGCGGGTCGATCAGCAGCACCGCGCGCTTCTCGCGGGTCGGCAACAGGGCGCGCGGCAGGTGCCAGCCCTCGCCCAGGTGCACGGCCACGCGGCGGTCGCCGGCCATGTTTTCCTTGAGCGCCTGGCCGTCGTCCGGGTGTTTCTCGTTCAGGTGCAGGCGATCCTGCTCGCGGGTCTGCAGGCGGGCCAATTCGGGCGAACCCGGGTAATGGCGCAGCACGCCATCGGGGTTCATGGCGCGAATCACTTCCAGGTAATCGAGCAGCGGCTCGGGCGCATCAGCAGCCTCCCACACGCGACCGATACCTTCGCGCCACTCACCGGTGCGGCTGGCCTGGTCGCCTGCCAGGTCGTACAGGCCAACGCCGGCATGGCTATCCAGGTAGGCGTAGGGCGCGTCCTTGCGCGCCAACAGCGCGAACAGGCGGCACAGCACCAGGTGTTTGAGCACATCGGCGTGGTTGCCGGCGTGGAAGGCATGGCGGTAGTTCATCATCGACTCCTGAGCAGGAGGCGAATTGTAGCCGGCCTGGGCGCCTGGTGCAGCGCCTGCCCGACGCCGTTCGACTTCTCCCCGGGTATCACCGGTTTCGATGATGCTGGCGGCATCTGGGCCGGCCCCTAGACTGGCCTCATTCCAGCGGAGAACCACCATGTCCGATACCCTGCTCAGCGCCCGCAACCTGGCATTCGAACTCTACGAAGTGCTCGACGCCGAGGTACTCAGCCAGCGCCCGCGCTTCAGCGAGCACAACCGGGAAACCTTTGACGCCGCCCTGGGCACGGCGCGCAGCATCGCCGAAAACCTGTTCGCCCCGCACAACCGCAAGAACGACGAGCACGAGCCGCAATACGTCGACGGCGGCGCCAGACTGATCGCCGAGGTCAAACCGGCGTTGCAGGCCTTCAACGAGGCCGGCTTCCTCAACGCCACGCGAGACTTCGAGCTGGGCGGCATGCAGCTGCCCAACCTCTTGTCCCAGGCCTGCTTCGCGCATTTCCAGGCTGCCAACATCGCCACGGCGTCCTACCCGTTGCTGAGCATGGCTGCCGCCAACCTGATCGAGGCCTTTGGTGATGAAGCGCAGAAGCGCCGTTTTCTGCAGCCGATCATCGACGGGCGCTTCTTCGGCACCATGGCGCTGACCGAGCCCCACGCCGGCTCCTCCCTCGCCGATATCCGCACCCGCGCCGAGCCGGCAGGCGATGGCAGCTACCGCCTCAAGGGCAACAAGATCTTCATCTCCGGCGGCGATCACGACCTCAGCGAGAACATCGTCCACCTGGTGCTGGCTCGCCTGCCCGATGCACCGGCCGGGGTGAAGGGCATTTCGCTGTTTATCGTGCCGAAGTTCATGGTCGAAGAAGACGGCAGCCTCGGCGCCCGCAACGACGTGACCCTGGCCGGCCTGTTCCACAAGATGGGCTGGCGGGGCACCACCTCCACGGCACTGAACTTCGGCGATCAGGGCAATTGCGTAGGCTATCTGGTCGGCAAGCCCCATGCCGGGCTGTCCTACATGTTCCAGATGATGAACGAGGCGCGCATCGGCGTGGGCATGGGCGCGGTGATGCTCGGCTATGCCGGCTACCTGTACTCGCTCGACTACGCCCGCCAGCGACCCCAGGGGCGGCTGCCCGACGCCAAGCAGGCCGGCGGCCAGGTGGCGATCATCGAGCACGCCGACGTGCGGCGCATGCTGCTGACCCAGAAAGCCTACGTGGAGGGCGGCTTCGACCTGGTGCTGTATTGCGCCCGTCTGGTCGACGACAGCCAGACCCTGGAAGACGCCGGCCAGCGCGAGCAGGCCGCCCAGCTGCTCGACCTGCTGACCCCCATCGCCAAGTCCTGGCCGTCCGAGTACTGCCTGCAGGCCAATGCCCTGGCGATCCAGATTCTCGGCGGCCACGGCTACACCCGCGATCACCCCGTGGAGCAGTACTACCGCGACAACCGCCTCAACCCGATCCACGAGGGCACCCACGGTATCCAGTCCCTCGACCTGCTGGGCCGCAAGGTCGGCCAGCACGGCGGCGCGGCGCTGCAGGCGCTGCGTCAGCGGATCAACGACACCTGCCAGCGCGCCGAGCCATTCAGCGAACTGGACGCCCTGCGCCAGCCCTTGCAGGCCCTGCTGGCTCGGGTGTCCGAGGTGACCCTCGGCCTGCTCGGCGATCTGCAGCAGGGCCACGTCAACACGGCCCTCGCCGACTCGGCGCTGTACCTCAAGGCCTTCGGCCACCTGGTACTCGGCTGGCGCTGGCTGGAACAGGCGCTGCGCGCCGAACAGGGGCGGCTGGCCGGCAACGGCGCCGATGCCGACTTCTACGACGGCAAGCTGCAGACCGCGCGCTACTTCCTGCTCAGGGAAGTGCCCGGTTGCCACCACGACCTGGATATCCTGGCGCGCCGCGACGATACCTGTCGGGCGATGCAGGACGCCTGGTTCTGAAATGAAAAACGGGCCCTTGCAGGCTGCGATCAGCGCGCGGTGATCACCGGTGCGCTGAGCTTCTCCAACAGGCTGGCTTGCGCGCTGCGCGAGTTCTGGTTGCCGGTTGGCGACAGCCGCAGGTAGCGGCCATCGGGCTGCAGTACCCAGGCGTGGGTGTTGTCGGTGAGGTAGGCCTCCAGTTCCTTCTTGACCCGGGTGATGAGCTTCTTGCCCTCCACCGGGAAGCAGGTCTCCACCCGCTTGTCGAGGTTGCGCTCCATCCAGTCGGCACTGGACAGGTAGATCAGCTCGTCACCGCCGTTGAGGAAGTAGTAGACGCGGGTGTGCTCCAGGAAACGGCCGATGATCGAGCGCACCTGGATATTGTGCGACACCCCGGGAATGCCCGGGCGCAGGCAGCACATGCCGCGCACCACCAGGTCGATCTTCACGCCGGTCTGGCTGGCCTTGTACAGGGCGCGGATGATCTTGGCGTCGGTCAGCGCGTTGAACTTGGCGATGATGTGCGCCGGCTTGCCCTCGGCGGCGCTCGCCGTCTCCTTGGCGATCAGGTCGAGCAGGGTCTTCTTCAGGGTGAAGGGCGCGTGCAGCAGCTTCTTCATGCGCAGGGTCTTGCCCATGCCGATCAGCTGGCTGAACAGCTTGGAGACGTCCTCACCCAGCGCCACGTCGGCGGTCAGCAGGCTGTAGTCGGTGTACAGCCGCGCGTTACCGGCGTGGTAGTTGCCGGTACCGAGGTGCGCGTAACGACGGATTTCGCCATTCTCGCGGCGCAGGATCAGCATCATCTTGGAGTGGGTCTTGAAGCCGACCACGCCGTAGATCACCACCGCACCGGCGGCCTGCAGACGGCTGGCCAGAGCCAGGTTGGATTCTTCGTCGAAGCGTGCACGCAGCTCGATCACCGCGGTCACTTCCTTGCCGTTGCGCGCGGCTTCCACCAACGCGTCGACGATTTCCGAGTTGGCGCCCGAGCGGTACAGGGTCTGCTTGATCGCCAGCACGTGGGGATCCTTGGCCGCCTGGCGCAGCAGATCCACCACCGGGGTGAAGGACTCGAAGGGATGCAGCAACAGGATGTCCTGCTTGCTGACCACGTTGAAGATGTTCTCGCTGTTCTGCAGCAGCTTGGGGATCACCGGGGTAAAGGGGGCATGCTGCAGTTCCGGGTGACTGTCCAGGCCGGTGATGCTGAACAGGCGCGTCAGGTTGACCGGGCCATTGACCTGATAGAGCTCGTGCTCCGACAGGCCGAACTGCTTGAGCAACTGGTCGGTCAGGTGCTTCGGGCAGCTGTCGACCACTTCCAGGCGCACGGCATCACCGTAGCGGCGGCTGAACAGCTCGCCACGCAGGGCGCGCGCCAGGTCTTCGACGTCCTCGGTGTCGACCGACAGGTCGGCGTTACGGGTCAGGCGGAACTGGTAGCAGCCCTTGACCTTCATGCCGGGGAACAGGTCATCGGCGTGGGCATGGATCATCGACGACAGGAAAACATAGTTGGCGCCCGGACCACCCACCTCTTCCGGCACCTTGATGATGCGCGGCAGCAGGCGCGGCGCCGGGATCACCGCCAGACCGGAGTCGCGACCGAAGGCGTCGACGCCTTCCAGCTCGACGATGAAGTTCAGGCTCTTGTTGACCAGCAGCGGGAAGGGGTGCGTCGGGTCGAGGCCGATCGGCGTGATGATCGGGGCGATCTCGTCACGGAAGTAACGGCGCACCCAGGCCTTGTGCTTGGTCGTCCAGTAACGGCGACGGATGAAGTTGATACCGTGCTTGGCCAGCTCCGGGAACAGCACGTCATTGAGGATGGCGTACTGACGGCCAACCTGCTCGTGCACCAGATCGGCGATGCGCGACAGTGCCTGATGCGGCTGCAGGCCGTCAGCGCCGGCCTGCTCACGGGCGAAGTTGATCTGCTTCTTCAGGCCAGCGACGCGAATCTCGAAGAACTCGTCGAGGTTGCTGGAGAAGATCAGCAGGAACTTCAGGCGTTCGAGCAACGGGTAGGACTCGTCCAGCGCCTGTTCCAGCACGCGGATGTTGAACTGCAGCTGCGACAGTTCGCGATGGATGTACAGGCTGCTGTCATCCAGGCTGGGCACGGCCACGGGTGCTGCCGCGGTTTCGACTACGGGTGTTTCCACGACTGCTTCCACCGGCGCTTCGTCGATCACCGGCAGGCTGATGGCCGGCACATCGAGCTGTTCGTTCTCACTGAGTCCTTCGTTGCTCATTGAATTACCCTGGAGGGGCTACTGCCCCTGTCGTATGAGTTCGGCCGCACGCACGGCGAAATAGGTGAGGATGCCATCGGCACCCGCTCGTTTGCAGGCGGTCAGCGACTCGAGAATCACCGCCTCGCTCAGCCAGCCATTCTCGATGGCGGCCATGTGCATCGCGTATTCGCCGCTGACCTGGTAGACAAAGGTCGGCACCTTGAATTCGCTTTTGACCCGGGAAACGATGTCCAGATAGGGCATGCCCGGCTTGACCATGACCATGTCGGCGCCTTCGGCCAGGTCGCTGGCCACCTCGTGCAGCGCTTCGTCACTGTTGGCCGGGTCCATCTGGTAGGAGGCCTTGTTGGCCTTGCCCAGGTTCAGCGAAGAGCCCACCGCGTCGCGGAACGGGCCGTAGTAGGCGCTGGCGTATTTGGCCGAGTAGGCCATGATCCGCACGTTGACGTGATCGGCCAGCTCCAGGGCCTCGCGAATCGCCTGGATGCGCCCATCCATCATGTCCGAGGGGGCAACCACCTGGGCGCCCGCCTCGGCATGGGACAGTGCCTGCTTGACCAGCGCATCGACGGTGATGTCGTTCTGTACGTAACCGTCTTCGTCGAGGATGCCGTCCTGGCCGTGGGTGGTGAACGGGTCCAGCGCCACATCGGTGATCACCCCCAGCTCGGGGAAGCGCGCCCGCAGTGCGCGGGTGGCGCGCTGGGCGATACCGTCCGGGTTCCAGGCTTCGCTGCCGTCGAGGCTTTTCTTTTCCGCGGGGGTGACCGGGAACAGCGCCAGGGCCGGGATGCCCAGCGCCACCCACTTTTCCGCTTCCTGCAGCAGCAGGTCGATGGACAGCCGCTCGACGCCCGGCATGGACGTGACCGCCTCGCGCTGATTCTCGCCGTCGAGCACGAACACCGGCAGGATCAGATCATTGGTGGTCAGCACGTTCTCGCGCACCAGACGCCGGGAGAAGTCGTCGCGACGATTGCGACGCAGGCGGGTGGCAGGGAACAGGCGGTTGGCGGGGGTAAAGCTCACGGCAGACTCCTGGGCCCGCTCGAGCGGGCGAAGTGTGACAGTTATAAGCGGCCATTATGACTATATGATGACGGCCATAACGAATACTGCGACGGCGCGTCGCAGCCCATAAGGCACATCCCACGCGGTAAAAAGCTCGTGAAGCCGCGGCGGCCGGGAGCAAGCCTGGCGCGTGGCTATTTCACAGGATTTCGACAAATGCTGTTTTAGCCTGTCGAACGGCGTAGCCTTGCCACCCCATTTTCGACGGTCATCTCCCATGCTGGAAAATCTGCTGCAGCACTTCGGTTACCCGGCGTTGGCGCTGGGCACCTTTCTCGAGGGCGAAATGTCACTGTTGCTGGCGGCCTACCTGGCGTTGCGCGGCATCCTGCAGATCGAGCTGGTGATCCTGTTCGCCTTTCTCGGCACCTATGCCAGCGACCAGCTGTGGTTCCATCTGGGCCGTCGGCATGGCCGCCGCATTCTCGAGCGCAAGCTCAAGTGGCAGGCCCTGAGCGACAAGGCCCTGGTGTACCTGCGCCGCCACCCGGATCTGTGGGTGCTGGGCTTTCGTTTCTTCTATGGCATGCGCACGGTGATGCCACTGGCCATCGGTATTTCCGGCTACCCGCGGCGCCGCTACGTGATTCTCGACGCCATCGGTGCGGCGATCTGGGCCATGGTGCTCGGTACCCTGGCCTACAAGCTCGGTCGCGCCCTGGAGGGCCTGCTCGGCGAACTGCACCAGGTGCAGTTCTATCTGTTCGGCGCCCTGCTGGTGATCGGCCTCGGCGTCTGGTTGTACCGACGTAGACAGCGCCAAGGCTGAAGCGCGATGCTTGACTGAAGCCAGCCCCAGGTTCAAAAGGCTGTAACAATTGGCTGACTGGCCAGTCATAACATCAAGCAGGTTTTTCCCCGGCGAACGCCCCGCTCACCCGTGCCACGTGGGGCTCGCCCTTCATCAGGAGTTGGTCGATGAACAAGAAAGTTGCAGTGATTCTTTCCGGTTGTGGCGTCTACGACGGCTCGGAGATCCACGAAAGCGTCATCACCCTGCTGCGCCTCGATCAGCGCGGCGTCCAGGTGCAGTGCTTCGCCCCCGATATCGACCAGGCCCACGTGATCAACCACCTCAACGGCGAGGAAATGCAGCCCGCCCGCAACGTGCTGGTGGAATCGGCGCGCATCGCCCGCGGCAACATCAAGGACGTGCGCGAACTGCGTGCCGACGACTTCGATGCGCTGATCGTGCCGGGCGGCTTCGGCGCCGCCAAGAACCTCTGCGACTTCGCAGGCAGGGGCGCCGATTGCAAGGTGCAGGCTGACGTGCTGGCCGCTGCGCAATCCTTCGTCAGCGCCGCCAAGCCGGTCGGCCTGATCTGCATCGCCCCGGCCATGGCCGCGCGCATCTTCGGCACCGGCGTGACCTGCACCATCGGCAACGACGCCGAGACCGCCGCCGCACTGACGCAAATGGGCACCGAGCACGTGGACTGCCACGTCGAGGACATCGTCGAAGACACCGAGCACAAGCTGGTGACCACCCCGGCCTACATGCTTGCCAAGTCCATCGCCGAAGCGGCCTCGGGCATCAACAAGCTGGTCGATCGCGTGCTGGAACTGACCCACGAATGACGACCAGCTGCGCGTCGGCTCTGCGGCGTCAGAACGGGTTCGCAATGCTCATGTACAAAAGTACACGCCGCTTTTTCGCCTTTTTTTGCGGGGGCGCCTAGGGTCTGTTGACGTTTCAGCGCGAGCCGCGTTGCCGCGAGAAATCTCGCCAGGCTAGGCGGAGGACGCAGGGAATGGACTAGCCGTCCGCGTTTTCCCTTGCCAAGTCCTCCAACAACGCATGGCGAGATTTCTCGCGCAACCTAGGCGGCCCCACCCGAAGGGCCGGGCCCGTTTTTGCGCGATGCGGCGTTACTCGATGGCTCATTTGGCCCACCAAACTTCGCATCTCGTGCCTTGCCTCGCGCAAAAACGGGCTCCGGCGCGGCCGTGCGTGAAACGTCAACAGACCCTAGCCCTTGCAGAGCCCTAGCTCGCAAGCTCGTCAGTGAATAAGGGAAACCTCAACCCCGCGCTAAACGCGTCAGCAGACGATCCAGGGAGTTGGCAAAGGCCTGGCGATCCTTGTCGCCATAGGTCGCCTGTCCACCGCCGACGTGGCCTTGCTCACGCAGGTCGGTGAACAGGTTACGCACCGCCAGGCGCTCACCCATATTGCGCTCGTCGAACTCGCGACCGCGGGGATCCAGCGCCACCACGCCCTTCTTCACCAGGCGATCTGCCAGCGGCACGTCGCTGCAGATCACCAGCTCGCCCGGCACGGCGTGCTCCACCAGGTAATCGTCGGCCGCATCCGGGCCGCTGGGTACCACGATCAGTTTCACGCAGGCGAAATTGGGGCGCGCCACCGCCTGACCGGCGACCAGCACCACGTCGAAGTTACGCTTGAGGGCGAACTTGACCACCTGATCGCGGGCCAGCCGGGGGCAGGCGTCGGCATCGATCCAGACACGCATGCTCAAACGGGAGCGCGGCGCACGGTGGCGAGCAGCGCTGCTGCACCCACGAACAGCGCACCAAAGCTGCGGTTCATGATGCGCTGCTGACGCGGTGTGCGCAGCAGGCGCAGCACGCGTACGGCCAGGCCGGTGTAACCCGCCATGACGATCAGGTCGACGGTGACCATGGTCACGCCGATGACCAGGTACTGCTCGGTCAGCGGCGCATGGGGATTGATGAACTGCGGCAGCACCGCGAGCATGAAGACGATGGCCTTGGGGTTGCCGAAATTCACCAGAAAGCCGCGCAGCACCAGGCTCAGCGGCCGGCCGATGGGGCGCTCGCCGCTGACGCTCATGTCGGCAGGCAGAGCGCGCCACTGGCACCAGCCGAGGTACAGCAGGTACACCACGCCAAACCATTTGATCAGGGTGAAGGCCAATGCCGAGGTGGCCAGCACCGCGCCGACACCTGCCGCGACGATGGCGATCTGCAGCGCCAGGCCCAGCTGCAGGCCCAGGGCGTTCCAGTAGCCGCGCCAGAAGCCGTATTGCAACCCCGCCGACATCGAGGCGATGGCCCCGGCGCCCGGCGACAGGCTGATCAGCCAGCAGGCGACGAAGAAAGCGAGCCAGGTGTCCAGAGCCATGATGGTGACCTCGATGACGGGTTATTCGAAACGTCGAAACTACCTCAATTGCCGTCATGCCGTCAGGGGGCGCGAAGGCTATTTCATAGGTGGCGTACAGGGCTTTCCAAAGCCGCGGCGCCTCGGATCAGGATTCGATCTTGCCCGCCGTCGGCAGCTCGCCGTTGCGCCAGCGGCGTACCGCTTTCTGGAAGAACAGGCTGTTGGGAATCTGCAGCCAGGTGCCCGGTGCATCGCCGGTCAGGTCTTCCAGGGTGGTATAGAACAGGTTGATGGCCAGCACGCGGCCGCGCACGCCCGGCTTGTCGGCGCTTTCCAGCACCTCCACGCAGTCGCCGATGCGAAACGGCCCGAGGGCGAAGATCAGCAACGTGCAGAACATGTTGGACAGCACGCTCCAGATCGCGAAGAAGGCGATCGCCGCCACGGCCACGAAACCGGTCAGCGCGCCCCACAGCACCTGGGCGGAGACGCCGAGGCGCTCGAGCACCAGCATGATGGCGCTGCCCAGGATCAGCCAGCGGGTCAGGCCCCGCAGCGGCATCAGCAGCTCCGGCGGCAACTGTGGGTAGCGCTGGCCCAGGCGGGTGATGCCGCGGGTGAGGATACGCTGGGCGACCCACGCCAGGATGAGGATCAGCAGCACCTGGCCGGCGCGCATCAGCGGCTGGCTCCAGGATACCAGCCAGGCCCAATCGATCAGCTCCAGGTTCAAACCACGGCCTCCAGTTCACGTTGCAATGCTTCGAGGGTTTCCAGGGCTTCGAGCCAGCCCTCTTCCAGTTCGGCCTCGCGCGCCTTGAGCTGCGCCTGTTCGGCCAGGGCCTGGCGCAGCTCGTCCTTGCGGGCGGCCTCGTAGAGGCCACTGTCACCCAGGCGCTCTTCCAGCGCCGCAAGCTTGGCCTGCACCTGACCGAGTTCGGCTTCGAGCTTGTCCGCCGCCTTCTTGTGCGGCGCCAGTTGCTGGCGCAACGCCGCGGCCGCCTGGCGCTGGCCACGCTTGTCGTTGCCGGCACCTGCAGCGGGCGCAGCGGCGAGCGGCGCAGTCTGACGCTGGCGATAATCGACCAGCCAGCGGGCGTAATCCTCAAGGTCGCCGTCGAACGGCGCCACGCGGCCATCGGCGACCAGCAGGAATTCGTCGGTGGTGCTCTTGAGCAGGTGCCGGTCGTGGGAGACCACCACCACGGCGCCGGCGAACTCCTGCAGGGCCATGGTCAGCGCCAGGCGCATTTCCAGGTCGAGGTGGTTGGTCGGCTCGTCGAGCAGCAGCAGGTTGGGCTTGCCCCAGGCGATCAGCGCCAGGGCCAGGCGCGCCTTCTCGCCGCCGGAGAAATTCACCACCGGCTCGTCGCAGCGCGGGCCGCGGAAGTCGAAGCCACCGAGGAAATCACGCAGGGTCTGCTCGCGCTCGGTCGGCGCGATGCGCTGCAGGTGCAAGAGCGGGCTGGCCTTGTCGTCCAAGGCGTCGAGCTGGTGCTGGGCGAAATAGCCGATCACCAGGTTCTCGCCACGGGTCAGGCTGCCACCCAGCGGCTGCAGCTCGGCGGAAAGGTTCTTGATCAGCGTCGACTTGCCCGCGCCATTGGGGCCGAGCAGGCCGATGCGCGCCCCCGGCACCAGGCTCAGCTTGACCTGCTGCAGGATGGTCTTGTCACCGTAGCCCAGGCGGCCTTCGCTGAGGCTGAGCAGCGGCGTGGAGATCTTGTCGGCCTCGCGAAACACGAAGTCGAAGGGCGAATCGACGTGGGCCGCGCTCAGCTCCTCCATACGTTCCAGGGCCTTGATGCGGCTCTGCGCCTGGCGGGCCTTGGTGGCCTGGGCCTTGAAGCGGGCGATGTACTTTTCCATGTGCGCACGCTGCGCCTGCTGCTTCTCGTAGGCTTGCTGCTGCTGGGCCAGGCGTTCGGCGCGGGTGCGCTCGAAGGCCGAGTAGCCGCCGCGATAGAGGGTCAGCTTGCGCTGCTCGACATGGGCGACGTGATCGACCACGGCATCGAGGAAGTCGCGGTCGTGGGAAATCAGCAGCAAGGTGCCCGGGTAGCTCTGCAGCCAGCCTTCGAGCCACAGGATCGCATCCAGGTCCAGGTGGTTGGTCGGCTCGTCGAGCAGCAGCAGATCGGACGGGCACATCAGCGCCTGGGCCAGGTTCAGGCGCATCCGCCAGCCACCGGAGAAGTCGCCGACCCTTTGACCCATCTGCCCGTTGTCGAAGCCCAGGCCAGCCAGCAGCTTGCGCGCCCGGGCATCGGCGGTATAGCCGTCGGCGCTGTCCAGCTCGCTATGCAGGCGGGCGATGGCCGCGCCGTCATGGCCCTGCTCGGCGGCGGCCAGCTCGGCCTGCACACGGCGCAGGTTGTGGTCGCCGTCGAGCACGTAGTCCACCGCCAGGCGGTCGAGGGTATCGACCTCCTGGCGCATATGGGCGATGCGCCAGTCACCGGGCAGCAGACAATCGCCCGAGTCCGGCGTCAACTCGCCGCGCAGCAATGCGAACAGGCTGGACTTGCCGGCGCCATTGGCACCGATCAGACCGGCCTTGTGGCCGGCGTGCAGGGTCAGCTCGGCGTTTTCGAGCAAACGCTGAGGGCCACGCTGTAGGGTAAGATTCTGGAGTCGGATCATAATGGCGGCGGATTCTACCAGAGTCCCCCGCCACATACTCGGAGCACGCATGAGCGCTGACCTGTGGACCTTCGCCACGACCCTCTACGCCCGCCCGGGCGTGGAAGCCGCCTGCCTGGAACTGCAGGCCGCTGGCGCAGACGTCTGTCTGGTTCTGTGCGGGCTGTGGCTGGACAGCCGTGGTGTGGCCCACGACCCCCATCGCGAAGCCCAACTGCGCAGCATCGCCGAGCCCTGGCAACGCGAAGTGGTGAAGCCTTTGCGTGCAATGCGCCAGGCCTGGCGCAACGAGGCTAGCCACGATTCGGCCCTGGCCGGCCTGCGCGAGCAGGTGAAAAAGCTGGAGCTGGATGCCGAGCGGCAGCAAATGATGCGCCTGCAGGCCCTGAGTACTGACTGGCCTGTCTCAAGTTGTGATCAGCCACGGGCTTGGCTGAACGCTTTGGCCCCAAGTGATACGACTACCGCACATGGTGCGAGCGACATTTTATACGCGGCACGCTAGCGGCAAGGATGGCCATGGCCATGAATTCTATTGCTTTTAGCACTCTCATCGAACTGGCCGACCACGCTGGCCATACCCTGAAACAGCGGCAATAGGGAGCAATTTGCTCAGCACGAAACAATCGTCAATTGCCCCCTTGTTTACGCCAGAGCGCTATCGCCACGTGAGCGCTTTCAAAGCCTCATCAAGACGCACAACTCACTGCTGGACGTAACGCACCAACGGTCGGCCATTGAGCGGCTGGATCTTACGGTTGTTATGGCTATAGCGCGCATTGAAACTTGCGATCTGCGCCTTCGACAAAGTGACCGGCGTGTCCATGAGGTACCACTCGACGTTTTCAGTCAGAGGTGGCGTGGTGAGCGAGCCGAGATAATGGTGGTAGCTCCTGTTCGCGGGGAGCATCACGGCTATATCCTCCCTTTCGATTTCGCCACCGTGGGCGCCTTCAAGCGCATCGAGAACCTCACCAGCCAAGCGGTTTGGTTCGCCTTCGCGGTACATGACACCAATCACCGCAAGCCGCCCATTCTTGGCCTTGAACACAAAATGTCCCTCCATCGGAAACGACTGCCCATTGAAGGTGTGCTCACTCATGGCATGGAAGTGGAACTGTGCAAGCTCGAAATGGCGCCCGCGGATCCTTGCATTAGGCCCATTGGTTTCCACCTCAACGGCATGGCCATTATCAACCACCTTGAGGGCTGCTTCGGTATTGCGTAAGACGATTTCCTGCGATTCCTCGGGATCGCCCTCGATTGCCATATCGGAACGAATATCCACAGGCGACTGGGCGATGGCGGGTGGTGGTGTCCACTTTTCCTGGTTGTCATAGTCAATTTTCTCGGCAGACGCCGACATTGAGCAAACGATGGCCAACGTAGTCACGGCGAACGAAAGAGGTATGCGCATAGGGTTCTCGATGGCAAAAAGCGAGCGGAGCATCCGCACTGACAAATAAGATTCAAATCAGAACCAATGAAAGCCTAACCACACAATAGTCAATGAGCCCGCATAGCGCACTCGGCGCTCACACTGAAAAAAGCCCAGCGATCCACCCGGGTTGATCTAATGCTTGGTGTAAGCCCTGCTGGGCATAGCTCTGTCCAAGCCTGGTGCCCATGCATCAGGCACTGACGTTGCTCATAAGGGCGCTCAGGTGACTTGCCACGGGTCGTGGGAAGTGTTTGGGGATATGCCTTGCAGGCTTATTCAGGTTATCCAGCTGATTTTTCATAGCCTGTTTTGGGGGCTTATCAGCATCCGTCCCCTTTCCCTCTGGCCGGGTTCAGGGCTGGGCGCAGGCGTCAAAGGGCGGATCAGCTTTATTCGCGAAATCCATGGCCAGATCCGTGTCTACATCTACCCAGCAGGTGCAACGCCGATGGGCTTTCGGCGGTCTGCTAGGCTGACGGCCAGGACAATGGAGACCCCATGCCCCGCACCACCCGCCACCTCACCCTCGCCAATGGCCTGCAGTTGAACCTGCGCCACGCGCCGCACCTCAAGCGCAGCGCCGCGGCCCTGCGCATCCATGCCGGCAGCCACGACGCGCCGGCGCGCTGGCCGGGGCTGGCGCATTTCCTGGAGCACCTGCTGTTCCTCGGCACCGCACGCTTCCCGCTGGAAGACGGCCTGATGCGCCACGTCCAGCGCCTGGGCGGTGAGGTCAACGCCAGTACCGCGGAGCGGCACACCGATTTCTTCTGCGAGGTGCCGCCTGGCGCCCTGGATGGCGCGCTGTTGCGACTGTGCGACATGCTCGCCGCGCCGTTACTGGACCTCGAGCGCCAGCGCCGCGAGCGTGACGTGATCCACGCCGAGTTCATCGCCTGGTCACGGGACCCGCAAGCACAACGGCGCTTCGCCCTGCTGCAGGCGGTCTCGCCCCGCCATCCGCTGAGTGGCTTCCAGGCCGGCAATCGCTACAGCCTGCCGCTGCAGGCGGCCGCGTTCCAGCAGGCCCTGCAGGCTTACCACCAGCGCTTCTACCAGGCCGGGCAGATCACCCTGAGCCTCGCCGGGCCCCAATCGCTGGCCGAGCTGGAGCAGCTGGGGCGCCGCCACGTGGCGCTTTTCGCCCCCGGCAGCCGCCAGCCGCGGGGTGCGCCTGGGCCCCTGCTCGACGGCCCGCTGCGCCTGCGCGCGGGCAGCGCGCCCCACGGCGACCTGCTGTTCGCCCACGAGGCCCTGCCGGTGGGGGCACTGCAGGCGCTGGACCTGCTGCTCAGCCTCCTGCGTGACAGCCGACCGGGCGGCTGGCTGGCCGAGCTGCGGCGGCGCGGCTGGCTGCAGGCCTGCTCGTCCCAGCCGCTGTATGCCCATGCCGGCCAATTGCTTTGGCACATCCAGCTGCACCTGACGCCCTCGGCCTGCGCGAACCAGGCGCAGGCCCTGCTGCATGGCTGGCTGGGTTTCATCCGCCAGCAGGATCCCCAGCGCCTCAACAGCGCCTTCGGCCAGCGGCAACGGCACTGCGCCCAGGCTGCCAGCGCCCTGCAACTGGCGCGCCGCGACAGCGCCGGGCAGCCCCTGCAGGAACTCGATCGGCAGGGCCTGGAAGCGCTGGACGCGCTACTCGACGATCTGCCGCGGGGCGACCTCGGCAGCTGGCACCTGCCGGCGGGCGAGCCGCTACTGACCAAGCCGGCCGCGCCCCATGCGCCGCTGCCCGCCGGGCTGGTCATCGACAGCAGCCTGCCGGCCTGCCGACAATTCGCCGCGCTCTACCTGCGCTGGCAGATCGGCTCGCCGCTGCGCCAGCACTTCCAGGTGATCGCCGAACGGGCCCTTGGCACCTTGCGCGAACGTGCCGAACAGGCAGCGGTGCATCTGGCTTTCACCGCTGCTGGCGAGTATTGGCAGTTGCAGATCAGCGGCCCGCCGGATGCGGTGATCCGCGCCAGCGGTGAAGCCCTGCAGCGGCTGGGCCACCCGGATCCTGAAGATTGGTACGCCAGGGCCGAAGAACGGCCCGCCGCGATGCCGATCCGCGCCCTGCTGGAGGCACTGCCAGGGGCGTTGCAGGCCAGTGAAGCGACCCCACAACCCGCCTGCAGCCTCGACCAGGCGCTGCTCGACGGGCTCTGGCAGCAGGCCCGCCGGCAGGGCCTGGCCATCGGCTTCGACGAAGCCCGCCACGGCACGCTCGGGGCCGCGCTGCACGGCATCATGGGTCAGGCGCACACCCTGCACAGTGAACCGTACCCGGCAGAGCGGCGCTGGCTGTCGGTGGGCACGCCCGGCGAGCAAGCCGCGCTGCTGCTGTTCTGCCCGCTGCCACCAGAGCTACAGGCCACCGGCCGCCTGCTCGGGCACCTGCTGCAGGGGCCGGTGTACCAGCGACTGCGTGTCGAGTTGCAGCTCGGCTATGCGGTGTTCAGCGGCTTCCGCCAGATCGCCGGTTATGGCGGGCTGCTGTTCGGCGTGCAATCCCCGCACACCGGCCATGGAGAACTGCTCGACCACCTGCTGACGCTGCTTGGCGAGGGCGTGCGTCTCGACCCGCTGGCCCGCCAGCAACTGGCCGAGCAGTTCGATGAGCCGGCCATGAGCAATGCCGAGGTGGCCGACTGGATCTGGCAGACCTGGCTGGCTGGCGAGGAACCGGCATTACCCCGGCTGCGGGGTGCCATCCTCGAGGTCGGTCAGCAGCACCTCGACGCCTTGCTGCATCAGGTGATCGATGCCCGTCACGGCTGGCTGTGCCTGGCCAACCAGGCCACGGCGCCCGACCGCTGGCCGTGGGTGCGGGCATCCTGAGCCGTCAGTTGCTCGGACCACAGGCGCCAGCAAGATCCTGCAACCTTCGTCAGGTGGAACCTCCCGGGGCGGATGACGCCCAATAAGGAGCCGGAGCCCGCCAACCCGATCCGCAAGGAACAAGGCCAGGCGGCGCCAGCCTGCATGCCCTGACCTGTGTCTCGGCACCCAACCGGAAGGAGCAACGCCATGTGGACCAAGCCTGCTTACACTGACCTGCGCATCGGTTTCGAAGTCACCATGTACTTCGCCAACCGCTGAGCGACCCAGTGATGCGACGCCCCGGCATGCCGGGGCGTCATCGTTTTCAGGACAGGAAGTAACCATGTACATCCAGATTCTCGGTTCCGCGGCTGGTGGCGGCTTTCCCCAGTGGAACTGCAACTGCGTGAACTGCAAGGGCTATCGCGATGGCACCCTGCGCGCCACCGCGCGTACCCAGTCGTCGATCGCCCTGTCCGATGACGGCGAGCACTGGATCCTGTGCAACGCCTCACCGGATATCCGCGCCCAGCTGCAGGCCTTCGCGCCGATGCAGCCGGCCCGTGCGCTGCGTGATACCGGTATCGATGCCATCGTGCTGCTCGACAGCCAGATCGATCACACCACCGGTCTGCTCAGCCTGCGCGAAGGCTGCCCGCACCAGGTGTGGTGTACCGACATGGTCCATCAGGATCTGAGCAGCGGTTTTCCGCTGTTCAACATGCTCAGCCACTGGAACGGCGGGCTGGCATGGAACCGCATCGCCCTCGAAGGCAGCTTCGTGATCGACGCGTGCCCCAACCTCAGCTTCACCCCCTTTGCCCTGCGCAGCGCCGCGCCACCCTATTCGCCGCACCGCTTCGACCCGCACCCCGGTGACAACCTGGGCCTGCTGGTCGAGGACACCCGTACCGGCGGCACGCTGTTCTACGCCCCAGGCCTCGGCCAGGTCGACGACGAGCTGCTGCGCATGATGCAAGGCGCCGATTGCCTGCTGGTCGACGGCACGCTGTGGGAAGACGACGAAATGCAGCGCCGCGGCGTCGGCACCCGCACGGGTCGAGAGATGGGCCACCTGGCGCAGAACGGCCCGGGCGGCATGCTCGAGGTGCTCGACGGCTTGCCGCGCCAGCGCAAGGTGCTTATCCATATCAACAACACCAATCCGATCCTCGACGAGGATTCGCCGGAACGGGCCGAGGTCCAGCGCCGCGGCGTGGAAGTCGCCTATGACGGCATGAGCATCGAGCTGTAAGGAGCCCCCATGAGCGACGCGCTAGCGATGTCCCCCAGCGAATTCGAACAGGCCCTGCGCGCCAAGGGCGCCTACTACCACATTCACCACCCCTACCACGTGGCGATGTACGAAGGCCGTGCGAGCCGCGAGCAGATCCAGGGCTGGGTGGCCAACCGCTTCTACTACCAGGTCAACATCCCGCTGAAGGACGCCGCGATCCTGGCCAACTGCCCGGATCGCGAGGTACGCCGCGAGTGGATCCAGCGCCTGCTCGATCATGACGGCGCCCCCGGCGAGGACGGCGGCATCGAGGCCTGGCTGCGCCTGGGCCAGGCGGTGGGCCTCGACCCGGATCAGCTGCGCTCCCAGGAGCTGGTGCTGCCCGGCGTGCGCTTTGCCGTGGACGCCTACGTCAACTTCGCCCGTCGCGCCAGCTGGCAGGAAGCCGCCAGCAGCTCGCTGACCGAATTGTTCGCCCCGCAGATCCATCAGTCGCGCCTGGACAGCTGGCCGCAGCACTATCCGTGGATCGACCCGGCCGGCTACCAGTACTTCCGCACCCGCCTCGGCCAGGCCCGGCGCGACGTCGAGCATGGCCTGGCCATCACCCTGCGCCACTACACCACCCACGCCGGCCAGCAGCGCATGCTGGAAATCCTCCAGTTCAAGCTGGATATCCTGTGGAGCATGCTCGATGCCATGAGCATGGCCTACGAGCTGAACCGCCCGCCCTATCACACCGTGACCCCGGAACGGGTCTGGCACAAGGGAATCGCCCCATGAGTTTCGACCGCAACCGCGTGCCCAGCTGGCGCCCGGGCTACCGCTTCCAGTACGAGCCGGCCCAGCAGGGCCATGTGCTGCTGTACCCCGAGGGCATGATCAAGCTCAACGACAGCGCCGGCCTGATCGGCGGGCTGATCGACGGCCAGCGCAGCGTGGCGGCCATCATCGAGCAGCTGCAACGTCAGTTCCCCGACGCGCCGGAAGTCGGCGACGACATCGATCAATTCATGGAGGTGGCCCGTGCCGAGCACTGGATCAGCCTCGCCTGAGGTGCCGGTCGGCCTGCCCCTGTGGCTGCTCGCCGAACTTACCTACCGCTGCCCGCTGCAGTGCCCGTACTGCTCCAACCCGCTGGACTTCGCCAGGCAGGGCCAGGAGCTGAGCACCGCGCAGTGGTTCAAGGTGATGGCCGAGGCGCGGCAAATGGGCGCCGCGCAGATCGGCTTTTCCGGTGGCGAGCCCTTGGTGCGCCAGGACCTCGCCGAGTTGATCGGCGAAGCACGCCGGCTCGGCTACTACACCAACCTGATCACCTCCGGCATCGGCCTGACCGAGCAGAAGATCGCCGCCTTCAAACAGGCCGGCCTGGATCATATCCAGATCAGCTTCCAGGCCAGCGACGAGCAGGTCAACAACCTGCTGGCCGGCTCGAAGAAAGCCTTCGCCCAGAAGCTGGAGATGGCCCGCGCGGTCAAGGCCCACGGCTACCCGATGGTGCTGAACTTCGTCACCCACCGCCACAACATCGACCGCACCGACCGTATCATCGAGCTGTGCCTTGCCCTCGAAGCGGACTTCGTGGAACTGGCCACCTGCCAATTCTACGGCTGGGCGCAGCTCAACCGCGCCGGCCTGCTGCCCACCCGCGAGCAGCTGCAGCGCGCCGAACGCGTCACCAACGACTACCGTGAGCGCCTCAAGGCCGCAGGCAACCCGTGCAAGCTGATCTTCGTCACGCCGGACTACTATGAAGAGCGCCCCAAGGCCTGCATGAACGGCTGGGGCAGTATCTTCCTGACCGTTACCCCGGACGGCACCGCCCTGCCCTGCCATGGCGCGCGCCAACTGCCCATCGCCTTTCCCAATGTGCGCGAGCACAGCCTGCAGCACATCTGGTACGACTCGTTCGGCTTCAACCGTTTTCGCGGCTTTGCCTGGATGCCCGAGCCGTGCCGCTCCTGCGATGAAAAGGAGAAGGACTTTGGCGGCTGCCGCTGCCAGGCCTTCATGCTCACCGGCGATGCCAGCAATGCCGACCCGGTGTGCAGCAAGTCCGACCGTCACGGCGTGATCCTCGCAGCCCGCGCGCAAGCCGAGCACGCCAGCCAATCCATCACCGACCTGGCCTTTCGCAATGAACGAAACTCACGCCTCATCGCCAAGAGCTGAGCCCCTCAGCGCCGCCGAGGCGGTAGCCGCCGCCGGCGACTTCGCCGAGCTGCGGGCAGGCCCCGCCGGCCTGGTATGGAACGCCTTCGACCCCGCGGACGGCAGCTGCCGCCTGTGGTTATGGCGGGGGGCGGCTGCGCAATGCCTGACCCCGGACGGCTTCAGCGTGCGCAGCCGGGTCTACGAATACGGCGGCGGCGCCTTCTGCCTGGGCCGCGACAGCCTGGTGTTCGTCAATGACGCCGACCAGCAGCTCTACCTGCAGCCCCTGGCTGGCGGCATGCCCCGCGCGCTGACCCAGGGCGAGCGCCGCTACGGCGATCTGCTGCAGGCCGGCGAGCAGGTGCTCGCGGTCGAGGAAAGCCACACCGCTGGGCGGGTCGAGCATCGACTGGTGGCCATCGGCCTAGGCGAAGGCGAAGGCGAAGGCGAAGGCGAAGGCGGCCGCAGCGTGCTCGCCGAAGGCGCCGACTTCTATGCCGCGCCGGTGCTCAGCGAAGATGGCCGGCAGCTGGCCTGGATCCAGTGGCAGCGACCAGCCCAACCCTGGACGGCTACGCATCTCTACCACGCCCGCCGGCAGGCCGACGGCAGCTGGGGCGAAGTACGCTGCGTGGCGGGCGACACGGGCGAGGAGCAGGCCCTTCAGCAGCCCGGCTTCGACGCCAGTGGCCGCCTGTACTGCCTGTCCGACCGCAACGGTTTCTGGCAACCCTGGGGCGAGCGCGAAGGCGCCTGGCAGGCACTGCCCGCCGCCGCGGCCGATCACGCCGGAGCCCCCTGGCAACTCGGCGCCTGCAGCTGGATACCCCTTGGCCCGGAAAGCTACCTGGCCAGTTGGTTCGAGGACGGCTACAGCCGCCTGAGCATGCGCCGGGAGGATGGCAGCCTGCAGCACTACGCCAGCGCCTACAGCCGCTTTCGCAGCCTGGCCGTGGATCGCGAGCACCTCTACGTCATCGCCGCCAACCCGCTCGCTCCGTCCGCCGTGCTGGCGATCCGTCGTGACGATGGCCAGGTCAGGGTACTCGCCGGCGGGCGCTCGCCGCTGCCGCCCGAGCGGATCAGCCAACCACAGCCGCTGGATTACGCCAGCGGCAACGGCCAGGCCCGCGGCTTCTTCTACCCCGCGCAACAGGGCGAAAGCCGGCCGCCGCTGCTGGTGTTCATCCACGGTGGGCCGACCTCGGCCTGTCACCCGGTGTTCGACCCGCGCATCCAGTACTGGACCCAGCGCGGCTTCGCCGTCGCCGATCTCAATTACCGCGGCAGCACCGGCTACGGCCGGGAATATCGCCAGGCGCTAGAGCACAATTGGGGCGTGGTAGACGTCGAGGATGCCTGCGCGGTGGTCGCGCACCTGGCCGAGCGCGAGCTGATCGACCCGGCCAGGGCCTTTATCCGCGGTGGCAGCGCAGGCGGCTACACCACCCTCTGCGCGCTGATGCATGGCGGCGTGTTCCGCGCCGGGGCCAGCCTGTATGGGGTCAGCGACCCACTGGCCCTGGCCCGCGTCACCCACAAGTTCGAAGGCGACTACCTCGACTGGCTGATCGGCGACCCGCAGCGCGACGCCGAACGCTATCGCCAGCGCACCCCGCTGCTGCACGCCGAGCGTATCGAGGTGCCGGTGATCTTCTTCCAGGGGGAGCTCGATACCGTGGTGGTTCCCGAACAAACCCGCGCCATGCTCGCCGCCCTGACAGCCAATGGCATCGAAGCCGAGGCGCATTTCTATCCCGGCGAACGCCACGGCTTCCGCCAGGCCAGCAACCTGGCCCATGCCCTGGACGCGGAATGGCGCTTCTACTGTCGAGTGCTGGAGCAGCAATAAAACTGTTTCACCTAAAGAGCACTGGCGCCCACCGGGGTCAGCGCAACCGAGCTGACGTGGCTCTATGCCTACTTGCTTGCTGCTGGAGGAGCAGAAGGCGCCTGCGAGGAACCACCACAGCGCGCGGTTTCGGTCAGCAGAACTGCCGATGCATTGATCTGCTGGCCGTTGTAATAAGACACCACCGGCGCGGTACTCAGCGCCCCCTGTCCCGCCAGGGTGTATCCGCGCTCGCCACACCGCTTGCTCGCCTTCTTGTCGATGGCCTTCAACAAGGTCTCTTTCGATTGGAAAATGTTACCGTGAGCCGTAAGCCGATACTCACCGGGCGCTACTTCCTGGTAATTGGTGATGGCGCAGCCGGTCAGGCACAGCAGGGGGATAAGTAGCAGTAGACGCATGGCGACTAGTACCTGCTCGAGCGCAAAAGATAAAACTTCAATTCTTCCAGCAATTGGCGAAGCGCTCGCACACAGCGTATCGACGATCAAGATCAGCAAGCCGATTGACGTGCTCACGCAGGGCCTCTTTGAGCAGGTCCCTACTAACACGCTCGTAGTACTGCAGCATCCCGTTATTGAGTGCGAGCGACTTGCTCGCGTCAGCCGTTTCACTGTCAGGAACCAGCTCTTTCAATGTCTCGGTATCCAGCTGACGTAGATCCACCCGATAACCCTCTTTGTACCGCTGCAGGGCCTGCTCTTTTTGTCTATTAACGTCCTGAGCAAATCGCGTCAGGCTGTTGCGATACTCGGCCCAGTAGGCGTCAGGCAGAGTGAAGTCAATCTTTGCTTTGCGCTCAGCGATGCCTTTCTCGATGAATTCATCCTTGCCAGCCGCCTGTATAGGATCCGAGGGTGCAGGCTTCATCTTCTCGATGACGCTTTCCTCGATAATGAGGTCCATAAGTGCTGTGCGCTCAGGCGTATCCGGCACGCCTTCGGGGGCTTTCGGAAACAAGGCATTGCTACCCGCGCAACTGGGCAGGCCCTTGTTGACCAGGATGACACCCGTACGGGAGACCTCTCCTCGGACATAATCCAGACGTTCAAGCGTGGAAACACAATGGCTACCCCTACGGTTGAACGTCAGTTCGTATTCCGCACCGCTTTGCGGCGTAAAGTTAAATGCACTGCCACATACGCTGCCGGTACTGACCGAATTGGTCATCAGCAACGTATCTCTTCCTGGATCAACGCGAATTTCCAAATAAGCCTTGGCCCCTTCCGGCGGGGCAGCGCGCATGTCGACACGACGCTTGGTATTGGCCACAAACAGGTTGTTGAGGAGACCTGTGGTTCGCCCGTCACAATGCTCGGCGTCGAAAAGGTTCAAGGTGGCGCTTTCCATATTGCTTATGAAGCGCAATTTGGCCGCATCGGACGCGTTACTATCCGGATAGCTGCCATTGATGCTGCAACCGGTCATTAAAATGGGCACGGCAAACAGCGCAGCGAACGCGCGCAGAGAGAAAGAATCCGCCATGAGATCTATCGTCCTTGATGCTGGGGTAACGAGGACGCTCAGCCTAATGAAAGGCGTTCAGAGCGTCTAGCTCTGTCAGCGCGATGGACGCACTGGTTTACATAAATAGATGGAGAATGAAGCATGTTGGGTATCAGGCGCTTTCTGATCGTTTCTGTTGCAGGGCTCGTGACCGGATGTTCATCCATGCCAGAAGAAATGCGCCTCGACTCAAAAGTGTATTCCGAGGAAAACGCTGGTTTGGTGGTCGGCGCCATGGTCAACAGCGGCCCTTACGGCACCTGGCTGGAGTTTCATAATCTCGAGACGGACCAGCGATTCGGCTGGGGTGCGAAGGACTATTATTCGGCATGGCTGCCGGAGGGGGACTATGAAGTCTCTTCGCTAGGCTCTCGTCGCGGCGTCATGGGCCCTTACTCCAAGCCGTTGCGCTTTACCGTGACGAAAGGACAGCTCAATTATCTCGGGGAGATGGTCTACGGATGCCGCTCCGATAGTCGCCCAGCAGCGCTTTATGGCGCCAAAAGTTGCGGGCCTCTCGCATTAGGCAGTTGCTCAGTTCCATCGCCGGACATTGCCATCTGCATCGTGGACAGACAGCAACAAACATTACGCAGCTTCCTGAAAAAGCACCCCGAGCGCTCAGGCTTAGTCGCCCGTCCTGCGATCATGCATGGACAGGCAACAGACTGAAATCCTCGGTTACTACCTCAGGCTGCCAGCTCCCGATCCAGCACTTCCTCGATCTCGCTCTTGATCTTGCCGCTCAGCACCGACAGCAGCAGGCCGAGGTTGAGCTGCAGGTGGACGCGGTCTTCGCTGACGTCGATGCGCCCGTCGGCGCCGCTGCGTTTGAATTCCAGGGTGTCGCCCTTCCACTGGTAACGCACGTCGTACTCGCGGGCCAGACGTTCGGCGAGCTTTTCAGCCTTGCCACGGGCGGCCTCGATACCCAGATCGTGGGGGCGGTCGACGGTGATTCTGGCCATAGGGCTCTCCTGACTGAAAACGCGGGCGGGGCAATATACAAGAAGCGCCCGCCGGCCCACTACCACGCGTGCAGCCGGCGCCCGGCTTTTGGGTTTAGAATGCCGCCACTCGGCGCTGTACAAGCGGCTGAACGGGCCGTGAATCAGCAAGTCGATGGAAACGCTTATTTACCTCGGTAAACTCGCCTTTTCGATTGTCTGACTCACTGATGAGACGAGCCCGGCGCTGTCTCATGATCACGGTCACGCCACGCTGGGCTTAGGGCCCGAACACTGAGCAGACGCCAACGCCTCCCGGACTTCAGGAAAAGGGCCACATGAACGATCCGCGCAAGAACGACAACAGCGAACCCACCACCCACTTCGGCTTCCAGGACGTTCCGGAAAGCCGCAAGGCGGAAAAGGTCGCCGAGGTGTTCCATTCGGTGGCCGCCAAGTACGACCTGATGAACGACCTGCTTTCCGGCGGCATGCACCGCCTGTGGAAGCGCTTCACCATCGAGCTGTCCGGTGTGCGCAGTGGCAACCGCGTGCTCGACATCGCTGGCGGCACGGGCGATCTGGCCCGCCAGTTCTCGCGCATCGTCGGCGAGACCGGCGAGGTGGTGCTGGCCGACATCAACGCGTCGATGCTCAAGGTCGGCCGTGACCGCCTGCTCGACCGCGGCGTGTCGGGCAACATTTCCTTCGTGCAGGCCGACGCCGAGAAGCTGCCCTTCCCGGACAACCACTTCGACTGCGTGACCATCGCCTTCGGCCTGCGCAACGTCACCCACAAGGACGCGGCCATCGCCTCCATGCTGCGTGTGCTCAAGCCCGGCGGCCGACTGCTGGTGCTGGAGTTCTCCAAGCCGAAGAGCAGCCTACTGTCCAAGGTCTACGACACCTATTCGTTCAACTTCATGCCGCTGGTGGGCAAGCTGGTCACCAACGACGCAGACAGCTACCGCTACCTGGCCGAGTCGATCCGCATGCACCCCGATCAGGACACCCTCAAGGCGATGATGCTGGACGCCGGCTTCGACCGCGTGACCTATCACAACATGACCGGCGGCATCGTCGCCCTGCACCGCGGTATCAAACCCTGATGCTGACCCTGGCCCTGCTCGCCGGCGTCGAACGCGGCATCAACCGCGTACTTGCGTTGGACAGTACCGCCCTGCCGCGCCTGGCCAGGCTCAATGGTCGGGTAATCGCGGTCGAGTGCCAGGCGCCGGCCGTGCAACTGTTCATTCTCGCCGACGGCCAGGGCCTGCGCCTGGCCAGCCAGTGGGCCGGCGCGGTCGACTGCACCCTGCGTGCGCCGGCCAGTGCCCTGCTGCGCCTGGCCCTGGCCAAGGACAAACAGGCCGTCCTGCACGCACCCGACGTGGATCTGGATGGCGACAGCGGCGCGCTGATGGAGCTGGCCGGCGTGCTGCAGGATCTCGACCTGGACTGGGAATACCAGCTGTCGCGCTGGCTCGGCCCGGTGCCCACGGCGCTGCTGGCCGGCCACCTGCGCAGCCGCGCCGGCTGGACCCGGGAGAACCTGCACAGCCTGCAACTGAGCCTGGCCGATTACCTCAGCGAAGAATCGCGCACCCTGGTTGGCCGCCGCGAGGCCGACGCCCGCTTCGCCGAACTCGATGACCTGAAACTTTCCCTCGACCGTCTCGACGCGCGCATCGAGCGCCTCGCCCAACGCCATAAGCCCATCGCATGAAGCTGCTTGCCGTTCGTCGTCTGTTGCGCATCCTCTACGTGGTCATCCGCTACCGCCTGGATGACCTGCTGTTCGCCCTGCCGCTGCCCTTCTGGCTGCGCGCACCGCGTTACGTGCTGCCGTGGCGCTGGGTGCCGCGCGGCAAGTCGTCGCGCAGCCGCGGCGAAAGCCTGCGCCTGGCGCTGGAGGAACTGGGGCCGATCTTCATCAAGTTCGGCCAGCTGCTGTCCACCCGCCGCGACCTGCTGCCACCGGATATCGCCGACGAACTGGCGCACCTGCAGGATCGCGTACCGCCGTTCGACCCGGCCAAGTCCCTGGCCTTGATCGAAGAGCAGCTCGGCGTGCCGGTGGGCGTGGCCTTCGCCCGCTTCGACACCACGCCACTGGCCTCGGCCTCGGTGGCCCAGGTGCACGCCGCGCAGCTGAAAAGCGGCGAAGAGGTAGTGGTCAAGGTGGTGCGCCCCGGCCTCAAGCCGGTGATCAAGGCTGACATGGCCTGGCTGTTCCTGCTCGCCAAGCTGGCCGAGCGCGCCTCGGCCGAAGCCCGCCGCCTGCACCCGGTGGACGTGGTCAGCGATTACGAAAAAACCATCTACGACGAGCTCGACCTCTTGCGCGAGGCCGCCAACGCCAGCCAGCTGCGACGCAACTTCGAGGATTCCGGCCTGCTCTACGTGCCCCAGGTGTACTGGGACTGGTGCCGTCCCAAGGTGCTGGTGATGGAGCGCATCTACGGCATTCCGGTCAACGACATGGCCACCCTGGCCGACCAGCGCACCGACATGAAGCTGCTGGCCGAGCGCGGCGTGGAGATCTTCTTCACCCAGGTGTTCACCCACAGCTTCTTCCACGCCGACATGCACCCGGGCAACATCTTCGTCAGCACCCGCACGCCATGGAACCCGCAATACATCGCCATCGACTGCGGCATCATCGGCAGCCTGACCCCCGAGGATCAGGACTACCTGGCGCGCAACCTGGTGGCCTTCTTCAAGCGCGACTATCGCAAGGTGGCGCAGCTGCACATCGACTCGGGCTGGGTGCCCCAGGAAACCCAGGTCAACGACTTCGAGGCGGCGATCCGTACCGTCTGCGAGCCGATCTTCGAGCGGCCGCTGAAGGATATCTCCTTCGGCCTGCTGCTGATGCGCCTGTTCCAGACCGCGCGGCGCTTCAACATGGAAATCCAGCCACAGCTGGTGCTCTTGCAGAAGACCCTGCTGAACATCGAGGGCCTGGGCCGCCAGCTGTACCCCGACCTGGACCTGTGGACCACCGCCCAGCCATTCCTGGAGCGCTGGATGCGCGAGCGCATCAGCCCGCGCAACGTCATGCACAACCTGCAAAGCCAGGTCGAGCAATTGCCCCACCTGGCCAACATGACCCGCAGCCTGCTCGAGCGCATGGCCCAGCCCCATGCCAACGACCCACCGCCGCCATGGCGCGAACGCGATGGCTGGACGGTGCGACTGATAGGCGCAGCGCTGATCGGCGGCAGCGTGGTGACGGCCCTTGGCCTGGGCAGCCTGAGCGAACCCGCCACCGCCTGGCCGGCCTGGCTGATGGGCGCCAGCGGTCTGTACCTGGTTCTGCGCCGATAGCCAGCCCGCGCCCCGGCTGGCACACTTGGCGCGATATAGAGATGGAAATGCAATGAACGACTGGTTAGATGCAATCAAGTGGGACGACAACGGCCTGGTGCCGGCCATTGCCCAGGATCACCAGACCGGGCGCATCCTGATGATGGCCTGGATGAACCGCGAAGCCCTGGCGCTGACCGCCAGCGAGGGGCGCGCCATCTATTGGTCACGTTCGCGCGGCAAGCTGTGGCGCAAGGGCGAGGAGTCCGGGCATGTGCAGAAACTCCACGAACTGCGCCTGGATTGCGACGCCGACGTGATCGTGCTGATGGTCGAACAGCTGGGTGGCATCGCCTGCCACACCGGTCGCGAAAGCTGCTTCTACCGGGTGTTCGAGAACGGTGCCTGGAAAACCGTCGATGCGGTGCTGAAAGATCCGCACACCATCTATTCGCCGGAGCACCGCCATGACTGATACCCTCGAGCGCCTGGCCGAGGTGCTGGAGTCGCGCAAGGGCGCGGCGCCGGACAGCTCGTACGTGGCCAGCCTGTACCACAAGGGCCTGAACAAGATCCTGGAGAAGGTCGGTGAAGAATCGGTGGAAACCATTCTGGCTGCCAAGGACGCTGCCACCAGCGGCGACTGCAGCGACCTGATCTACGAAACCGCCGACCTGTGGTTCCACAGCCTGGTCATGCTGGCCGCGCTGGATCAGCACCCGCAGGCGGTGCTCGATGAACTGGATCGCCGTTTCGGCCTGTCGGGGCACGCGGAAAAAGCCGCGCGCAGCGACGGCGACACTCAATAACGACGCTGACGAGGACTACGAAACATGGGCATTTTCGACTGGAAACACTGGGTCGTCATTCTGATCGTCGTGGTGCTGGTGTTCGGCACCAAGAAACTCAAGAACCTGGGTTCCGACCTCGGCGAAACCATCAAGGGTTTCCGCAAGGCGATGAACGAGGAGGACGGCAAGCCGGCCGATCCGCACGCACAACAGCCGCAGCAGCCTTACCAGCAGCAGGCGCCGCTGAACCAGCCGCACACCGTTGAAGGCCAGGCCAGCAAGGTCGAAGAACCGCTGCGCAAAGACTGAGGCAAAGCATGTTCGGTATCAGTTTCAGCGAGCTGCTGCTGGTCGGGCTGATTGCCCTGCTGGTGCTCGGCCCCGAGCGCCTGCCAGGCGCGGCGCGCACGGCGGGCCTGTGGATCGGGCGCATCAAGCGCAGCTTCAATTCGATCAAGGAAGAAGTCGAGCGCGAGATCGGCGCCGACGAAATTCGTCGGCAACTGCATAACGAACGCATCCTCGAGCTGGAGCGCGAGATGCAGGCGGTCAGGCACGACATCCTGCCGCCCGCGCCCCAGGCCAGCGTGCCGCCACCGGCCATGCAGACGCCCGCCGCCACCGAGCCCGCGGCGCAAGCCCCGCTGGAGCCCGCTCCAGCACCAGCCACAGCGCCCGCCCCGGCGCCCGTCGCCAGCCAGGACAAGACGCCGCAACCATGAGTCGACTGCCCGACAACGACCAGGAAATGCCGCTGGTTTCCCATCTCGCCGAGTTGCGTACGCGCCTGCTGCGCTGTGTGGCGGCGATCTTTCTGATCTTCGCCGGCCTGTTCTACTTCGCCCAGAAGATCTACACCCTGGTCTCGGCACCGCTGCGCCAGTACCTGCCCGAAGGCGCGACGATGATCGCCACGGACGTGGCCTCGCCGTTCCTCACGCCCTTCAAGCTGACCATGATCGTCGCGGTGTTCCTGGCCATGCCGGTGATCCTGCATCAGGTCTGGGGTTTCATCGCGCCAGGGCTGTACAGGCACGAGAAGCGCATCGCCATTCCGCTGCTGATCTCCAGCATCATCCTGTTCTACGCTGGCATGGCCTTCGCCTACTTCCTGGTATTCCCGATCATCTTCCACTTCTTCGCCAGCGTGACGCCCGAAGGCGTGTCGATGATGACCGACATCGCCAGCTACCTCGACTTCGTGATGACGCT
Organism: Pseudomonas argentinensis; assembly: GCF_001839655.2. Classification (NCBI taxonomy): domain Bacteria; kingdom Pseudomonadati; phylum Pseudomonadota; class Gammaproteobacteria; order Pseudomonadales; family Pseudomonadaceae; genus Phytopseudomonas; species Phytopseudomonas argentinensis. The sequence goes on along the minus strand of NZ_CP056087.1, from coordinate 870,681 downwards.
GTTCTTCGCCTTTGGCGTGGCGTTCGAAATTCCGGTGGCCGTGGTGCTGCTGATCTGGATTGGCATCGTCGACGTTGCGTACCTGCGCAAGATCCGCCCCTACGTGATCATCGGCTGCTTCGTGGTGGGCATGATCCTCACCCCGCCGGACATCTTCTCCCAGACCCTGCTGGCGGTGCCGATGTGGCTGCTGTTCGAGCTCGGCATCCTGGCCGGCAGCCTGATCCGCACGCGCCGTGGCGAACCCGATGAAGACCAGGACGCACCGGCCGATCAGCCGCCCAGCGTCCAGCCATGAACCTGCTGCTGCTCGAGGACGGCGACTTCGTCGCCGCCGACCGGGTGCGTTTGAGTGGCCGGCGCCTCGTTCACCTCAATGAAGTGCACCGTGCCGAGAACGGCGACACCCTGCGTGTCGGCCGCCTTGGCGGCCAGATGGGCCGCGGCCAGTTGCTGCAGCTCGATGCGTCGGGCGCCGAACTGCAGGTCGCCTTCGACCAGCCGCCACCCGCCAAGCTGCCGATCACCCTGCTGCTGGCCCTGCCGCGCCCGAAGATGCTCAAGCGCGTGCTGCAGAGCGTCAGCGCCATGGGCGTGCCGCGGCTGGTGCTGCTCAACAGCTACCGGGTGGAAAAGAGCTTCTGGCAGACGCCCTTCCTCGAGCCCGCGGCGATTCGTGAACAGTTGATCCTCGGCCTGGAGCAGGCCCGCGATACGGTGTTGCCCGAGGTGCTCATCGAGAAGCGCTTCAAGCCCTTCGTCGAGGACCGCCTGCCGCAGTTGGCGGCCGGCACCCTCGGCCTGACCGGCCACCCCGGCGACTACCCGGCCTGCCCGCGCGCCGTAGAGCAGCCGGTAACCCTGGCCATCGGCCCGGAGGGCGGCTGGATTCCCTACGAAGTCGACAAGCTGGCCGAAGCCGGCCTGCAGCCGGTGCAGCTGGGCGAACGGATTCTGCGGGTGGAAACGGCGGTCACGGCGCTGCTTGCCCGGTTGTTCTAAGCGACACGTTTAGGCAGGTGTGTTGTGGGAGCAGCCACTGCACATTTCCTGTGAGAGCGGGCGGGGACGCCTAGTCCATGCCCGCGAAAGATCACGGGCATGGCCTGTTCCCACAAACCGTCCACCGCTCCACGATCGCAATGGTGGACAAGAAGAGCGTTGTCCACCCTACGTAACCGACAGACCAGTCCCTGTGGGAGCGCGCCATGCGCGCGAAAAAATCGCGGCCATGGCCCGCTCCCACATAAGAAGGTCACTGTCCGCTTCAACGGCCTCCGGTAACGCCATGCCCAGCCCACCGATTTGGCGCCAGCCTGCGGTCTGCCTATGATGAACACCTCGTGTCCCCAAGGAGCTGTCATGCGCCGTCTGCTCACCGGCATCACCGTCATTCTTCTGCTGCTGCTCAACACGCTGGCTCTGATCGGGCCAATGATGCTGATTGCCCTGGGCAAGTTCGTGCTGCCCGGCAAGGCGCTGAAGGCCGCTTGCTCGCGCCAGGTGATGCATATCGCCGAGGCCTGGGCGGAGAACTGCAAGCGTATCTTCGCCGCGCTCACGCCGACCCAGTGGGATATCCGTGGCAACGCCGAGCTGCGCCAGGACACCTCCTACCTGATCATCAGCAACCACCAATCGTGGGTCGACATTCCGGCCCTGGTGCAGGCCTTCAACCGCAAGACGCCCTACTTCAAGTTCTTTCTCAAGCAGCAGCTGATCTGGGTGCCCTTTCTCGGCCTGGCGTTCTGGGCGCTGGATTACCCCTTCATGAAGCGCTACAGCAAGGCCAAGCTGGAAAAGTACCCGCACCTCAAGGGCCAGGATCTGGAGATCACCCGCCGCGCCTGCGAGAAATTCCGGGATCTGCCGGTCACCGTGGTCAACTACCTGGAAGGCACGCGCTTCACTCCCGCCAAACAGGCTCAGCAGGGCTCGCCCTACCAGTACCTGCTCAAGCCCAAGGCGGGCGGCGTGGCCTTCGTGCTGGCCGCCCTGGGCGAGCAGCTGGACGCGATTCTCGACGTCACCATCGTCTATGCCGAGGACCGGCCGCCCGGGTTCTGGAAGCTGATCAGCGGCCAGGTACCAGCGGTCATCATGGACATCCGCACCCGGCCGCTGGCCCCTGCGTTGTGGCAGGGCGACTACCAGAACGACCCGGACTTCCGCCTGTACGTGCAGGACTGGGTCAGCGGCCTGTGGGAAGAGAAGGACGCGCTGATCGCCCGGCTGAAGCAGGAAGCCAGGCGCTGAGCCCTGTGCAGCCCGGCTTGCCGCCTCAGTTCGGGAGGATCATATGGCCGGCCTCATCGAGCGGCGCAAAGGGATTGTGCGCCAGCTCCCAGAGATGGCCATCGGGGTCGGCGAAGTAGCCCGAGTAACCACCCCAGAACACCTTCTCGGGCGCCTTGACCTGCCGCCCGCCGGCGGCCACCGCCAGGGCCATGGCGGCATCCACGGCCTGCGGGCTGTCCAGGTTGTGCGCCAGGGTGATGCCGGAAAAGCCTGCCGGCCCGGCTTCGGGCAGGTTGGCGTCCCTGGCCAGCTCATCACGGGCGAACAGCCCCAGGGCGAGGCCCTTGAGTTTGATAAAGACGATCTGCTCCTGGGAAGCGGACGAGCGCGTCCAGCCCAGGCGCTCGTAGAACGCGGCACTGGCCTGTACATCGGCGACGCCGAGGGTGATCAGGGAAATCCGTCGGTCGAAACTCATGGGCTGCTCCTGCAAGTGAGTTGAGCCTGCTGCGCTGGCCCACCAGCAATAATGCGCCATCCAATCAGAAGCGGTAGAGCCAGGTGACACCCGGATAGTCGGCGAAGGCACTGGGGAACAGCACGTCACCGCGGTATAGGGGGTTGTCGAGCCGTGTCCAGGCCGGCTCGAAGCCGGGATCCTGGGCCTTGATGGCATCGGCGAGCAGGGTGGTGCAGTAGCGGTGCGGCTCGCTACGTACCTCCAACACGAAGGGCGCCCCGATCGCCTCGACCAGCATCTGGGCGGCCGCCTGTTTCTGCCGTGCGTTCAGAAACCCGGGCCGCGCGACCGCGAAGTGGCGTGCCAGCACGGGCTGCAGAAAGTCTTCAAGCGTACTGACCAACACCTGGTTCAGGCGCTGCGGGTCATCATCGGTGGTGGCATGCACCACCAGCACCCGCGGCTCGGTGGCAACCACCATGCCGATATGCGAATAGTCGCCGCCACCCATCTGCTGCACCAGACGGCTGTCGGCCGAATGGCCGAGACGAAACAGCCAGTCCCCCGTCTGCAGTGCCGGTAGCCGGCTCAGGTCAGGCCCGGTGATGACGGGCTCGGGCAAGGACAACCAGCAGAACAGAACCAGCCCCGCCAGCAGGGAGGTGAGCGCCAGCAGAACCCGGGAGCGACGCCTCAGATGCGAACCTTCCACCGATCATCGACCCTGGTCAGGCGAACCGACTCGGTCTGGGCCGGCACATCGGCGTTCTTGAAGGTGATGGTGACCTTGCTGGTGGCCTGGCTCTTGTCATCGTTGTAGATGGCTTCGCCAGCCTTGACCTCATCGACGCCGCCCAGCTTGGCCGCCTGCTCGGAGCGCTTGGCCACGGCCATCTTCAACTTGCCGCGAACCATTTCCTCGGCACCGTCATCGGCGTCGGCCGGTACGGCAATCAGCTTGTACATGCCATCCGCATCGTTGGAAAACGACGCCTCGATAAAGGATTTCGCGACTGCCTCGGGCGAGTCATTCGAGGAACAGGCGGCGAGCAGTACAGCGGTGAGGGCAACGAGGAGGAAACGTGACAGAGCGGCCATGAACGATCCTTGCAGGCAGTGAGACGCGGCATGCGCCTCGGAAAAGGGCACCCAGTCTAACGCCGTGGTCGATCATGTCAAAGTGTGTCAGGGAGACGGCGAGGCCCGCGCAGGGCCCCGCCTGGTGGGGCTTCAGGCGGCGCTGAAGGTCTTGTGGGGGTCGATGACGAATTTCTTCGGCACGCCGGCATCGAACTCGCCATAGCCGCGCGGCGCGTCGTCCAGGCTGATGACCTGCACACCGACCACTTCGGCGATGTTGATGCGGTCCCACATGATGGCCTGCATCAGGGCGCGGTTGTACTTCATTACCGGGGTCTGGCCGGTGTGGAAGCTGTGCGACTTGGCCCAGCCGAGGCCGAAGCGGATGCTCAGGCTGCCGATCTTCGCCGCCGCGTCCACAGCGCCCGGGTCTTCGGTGACGTAGAGGCCGGGAATGCCGATCTTGCCGGCGACCCGTACCACGCCCATCAGCGAGTTGAGCACCGTGGCCGGCGCTTCCTGCTGGGCACCGGAGTGGCCGTGGCCGCGGGCTTCGAAACCTACGGCATCGACCGCGCAATCCACTTCCGGCTCACCGAGCAGGTCGGCGATCTGTTCGTGCAGCGGGGTGTCCTTGGACAGGTCGGCGATCTCGAAACCCTGGGCCTTGGCGTGGGCCAGGCGCACCGGGTTGACGTCGCCAACGATCACCACCGCGGCGCCGAGCAGGCGCGCCGAGGCTGCGGCGGCCAGGCCGACCGGGCCGGCACCGGCGATATACACCGTGCTGCCCGGGCCGACGCCTGCGGTGACGGCGCCGTGGTAGCCGGTCGGCAGGATGTCGGACAGGCAGGTCAGGTCACGGATCTTTTCCATGGCCTTGTCGCGGTTCGGCAACTTCAGCAGGTTGAAGTCGGCGTACGGCACCAGCACGTACTCGGCCTGGCCGCCGGTCCAGTCGCCCATGTCGACGTAGCCGTAGGCGCCGCCGGCACGCGCCGGGTTGACGGTCAGGCACACGCCGGTGTGCTGCTCCTTGCAGGAGCGGCAGCGGCCGCAGGCGACGTTGAAGGGTACGGACACCAGATCACCGATCTTCAGGTTCTCGACATCGCTGCCCTTCTCGATCACCTCGCCGGTGATCTCGTGGCCGAGCACCAGGCCGACCTGGGCGGTGGTACGACCGCGCACCATATGCTGGTCGGAGCCGCAGATATTGGTGGAAACGACCTTGAGGATGACCCCGTGCTCGATCTTGCGACCGCGCGGATCCTGCATCTTCGGATAGTCGATCTTCTGGACTTCGACCTTGCCTGTGCCGAGATAGACGACACCGCGATTACCAGACATATGAATCTCCTTTCTTCTTGTGGATGCAAGGCGCGTAGGTCTTGCAATGGAGTATTGAAGCGCCTGTCTCGGCACCCGCCGGTAAGGGCAGGACGGCTACCGAGTGCTCGCGCTGACGATACCGGCAGCACGACTGGGTCTAGCCAGACTAGCTAGCGCATGGCCCGGCCGCGGATGCAAAACCGACAGCCGCCGTTCTCTGTGCGGCACCGTCTCCGGTTAGAGGACTACGGTTCGGTTGGCATTGAGAAATACCCGCCGCTCAAGGAAGTAGCCGACTGCGCGGGCCAGGGTCAGGCATTCGATATCGCGCCCTTTTGCTACCAGATCCTCGGGGTAGTGCGCATGATCGACGCTTTCTACCCCCTGGGTAATGATCGGGCCTTCGTCCAGGTCGTTGTTGATGAAGTGCGCCGTGGCGCCGACCAGCTTGACGCCCTTCTGGTACGCCTGGTGGTAGGGTTTGGCGCCCTTGAAACCGGGTAGCAGCGAGTGGTGGATGTTGATCGCCCGGCCGTCGAGCTTGCGACACAGCTCGGCGGACAGCACCTGCATGTAGCGGGCAAGCACCACCAGCTCGGCGCCGGTGTCCTCGACCACCTGCATCACCCGGCGCTCCTGGGCGGGCTTGTCGTTGGGGTCGAGGGGGAAATGGTGGTAGGGAATGCCGTGCCAGTCAGCGAGCGGCTTGAGGTCCGGATGGTTGGAAACGATGGCGGTGATGTCCATCGGCAACTGGCCGGTGCGCTGGCGGTAGAGCAGATCGTTGAGGCAGTGGTCGGCCTTGGACACCATGATCACCACCTTGGCGCGGTAGCCCGGCGGGGTCAGCTCGGTGCGCATGTCGAACGGCGCGGTGCGCTCAGCGAGGCCGACCAGAAAGGTCGCCTCGTCGAAATCGGCCTGGGTGCGGAATTCCACGCGAATGAAGAAGCGGCTGGCCAGGCGGTCATCGAAGCTGTGGTGCTCGGTGACGTAGCAGCCCTGCTCGAACAGGTAGCGGGTCACCACGTCCACGGTGCCCAACAGGCTCGGGCAGTGGGCGGTGAGAATCCAGGTATCGGGAGTACGGCTCATGCAAGCGATTCCTTATGGTGATCGCGCCCATGCGCCGGCCGGCAGTGCACGATCTGGAGCGTCGTTGGCTGCACCTGTGCGCAGCCTTTGGGAGTGTTGAAGCTAAAGCAGGAGCGGCGGTCTGTGGGAACGGGCGGGGACGCCTAGTCACGTAGGGTGGATGACGCTTCATCCATCCACCGTTGCGATCCCAAGGTGGACGAAAAAAGCGTCGTCCACCCTACGGTTCCAATGTCCTCAGGCCTCCACGGCCAGCCCGTACTCGGCGCTGGCGTCCTGCAGCCACAGCCAGAAGTAGTCGGCGAAGCTGCGGCGGATCAGCAGTTCCCAGGTGTCCTCGCCGGTATGGCGAATCACCAGCTGGGATTTAGCGAACACCGTGCCCACCGCCTTGCCAACCGGGAAGTTGTTCGGGTGCACGTCGTAGCTGCTGGACTTCATCAGCAACTCGCGCACCTTCGGCCCGGAGAGCTCCAGCAGGGTCTGCCCGCCGCTGACGTTGACCACCGAAATATGCTGGCCGTCCAGGGCTTCGCGCAGCTTGCCCTCGACCTCGAACTCGCTGCCGCCAGGCACGATCAGCAGCCATTCATCCGGCCCCAGCCACTGCAGCGAGGTGTCCCCGCTCGCCACCAGCATCAGCGCGCCCGGCAGCTCCAGGCCCAGGGCCTTGTGCACGCCGCCGGCGAAGTTGGCGTCGTCGGCATCGCCACGCAGCACCAGATGGCCCAGCAGCTTCTTCTCGCGCAGGGTCACCCCGGCGCCCTGGCGGCCCTTGCCGGCCAGCTCGTGCAGGCCAGCGTGGTGCAGCGGCGATTGCCCGGCGATATCGGTCGGGCGTTGTAGGTAAAGGTTCACTGCGCTCATTTCTCACCTGCCTGGTTCACCTGGGCACCCTCGGATTCTTGCGGCTTGAGGCTTGCGGCTTGCAGCTCGACGTCAGACATTCTGGCGGTCCCCTTTCGGGTCATAGAACACGGGGCTGACGATTTCGGCTTCGATCACGCTGCCATCCACCAGGGGCGCGAACACGCGCTCGCCAATGCGCTTGAGGCCGCCGCGCACCAGGGCCATGGCGAAGGAATGGCCCATGGCGGCGCTCATGTAGCTGGAGGTGACGTGGCCGACCATGGTCATCGGAATCGGCTGCTTGGGATCGAACACCAGTTGCGCACCTTCGGGCAGCACCTTGTTCGGATCCACCGGCTTGAGGCCGATCAGCTGCTTGCGGTTTTCCTTCAGGCAGTCCTCGCGGTTCATGCCGCGCCAGCCGATCCACGAGAACGGTTTGGTACGCCCCACGCACCAGCCCATGCCCAGGTCGTCCGGGGTGACCGAACCGTCGGTGTCCTGGCCGACGATGATGAAGCCCTTCTCGGCACGCAGTACGTGCATGGTCTCGGTGCCGTAAGGGGTCAGGCCGTGTTTCTTGCCGGCCTCGGCGATCTGCTCGAGAACGCCCAGGGCGTAGTCGGCCTGCACGTTGACTTCGTAGCTCAGCTCACCGGTAAAGGAGATGCGGAACACGCGGGCCGGTACGCCGCCGACCTTGCCTTCCTTCCAGGTCATGAACGGGAAGGCGTCCTTGTCCAGGTCGATATCGGTAACCTCGGCCAGCAGCTTGCGGCTGTTGGGGCCGGACAGGGTCATGGTCGCCCAGTGGTCGGTGACCGAGGTGAAGTACACCTTCAGCTCCGGCCATTCGGTCTGGTGGTAGATCTCCAGCCACTCCAGCACGCGCCCGGCACCGCCGGTGGTGGTGGTCATGACGAAATGGTTGTCGGCCAAGCAGGCGGTGACACCGTCGTCGAAGACCATGCCGTCTTCCTTGCACATCAGGCCGTAGCGGGCCTTGCCGACATCCAGCTTGGTCCAGGCGTTGGTGTAGACGCGGTTGAGGAATTCACGGGCATCCGGGCCCTGAATATCGATCTTGCCCAGGGTCGAGGCATCGAGGATGCCCACCGCGTTGCGCACGGCTTTACACTCGCGGGCCACGGCGGCGTGCAGGTCTTCGCCGTTCTTCGGGAAGTACCAGGGGCGTTTCCACTGGCCAACGTCCTCGAACTCGGCGCCCTGCTGCAGGTGCCATTTGTGCAGGGCAGTGTAGCGCTTGGGCTCGAACAGCTCGCCGCAGTGGCGGCCGGCGATGGCGCCAAACGTAACGGGCGTGTAGTTCGGGCGGAACATGGTGGTGCCCATCTCACTGACGCTGATCCCCAGCGATCGGGCGGCGATGGCCAAGCCGTTGATGTTGCCCAGCTTGCCCTGATCGGTGCCGAAGCCCAGGGCGGTGTAACGCTTGACGTGCTCGACCGACTCGAAGCCCTCGCGGGTGGCCAGCTCGATGCCGGCGGCGGTGACATCGTTCTGTTGGTCGACGAATTGCTTCGGCGCCCGGGCGGTGTTCTTGTCGTGGGGCACCTGGAACAGCGCGATGGTGGCCTCCTCGATGCGCTTCTCGGCCTTTGGCAGGGTGCCGGTCACCGGCTGGAAGCCCACTTCGGCGGCCGCCTTGGCACCGGCTTCGAAGCCATCGGCGAGGCTGTCGCCCATACCGAACACGCCGTTCACGGCACCGGCACAATGACGCTTCTGGAAGCCCTCACCCGGCACGAAGGCCAGGATGTCTTCACGCCAGACCGGGCGACCACCGAGGTGCGACGCCAGGTGCACCACCGGGCTGTAGCCGCCGGAGCTGGCGATCAGGTCGCAGTCGAGGGTCTCGCCCGGACTGGTGACCTTGTGCCTGGCGGCGTCGATGGCGCAGATGCGCGCACCGGTGACGCGTTTGCTGCCGCGCGCCTCGACTACGGCGCTGCCGGTGAGCACACGCACACCACGCCGGCGCGCTTCCTCGACCCAGCTGCCGCGTGGGTTGCTGCGGGCGTCGGCCACGGCCACCACCTGGCGACCGGCGTCGAGCCAGTCGAGCACCACGCGGTAGGCGTAGTCGTTGTTGGTCGACAGCACCAGCTTCTGCCCGGGCGCCACGCCATAACGGCGCACATAGGTGGACACCGCATCGGCCAGCATGTTGCCGGGCACGTCGTTGTTGGCGTACACCAGCGGCCGCTCGTGGGCACCGGTGGCCAGCACCACGCGACCGGCCCGCACGCGGTGCAGGCGCTGGCGCGGCTGGCACGCTCCGTTAACCAAGGGCGGCGCGACTTCACCGAGGTGATCGGTGAGGCGCTGGTGGATGGTGAGGAAGTTGTGGTCGTGGTAACCGTTGACCGTGGCGTGCGGCAGCAGGGTCACTTCCGGCATGGCATCGAGTTCGGCGATGGCCTTGGCGGCCCACTCGGCAGCCGGCTTGTCGTCGAGCATCTCGCGGGTGGAGAGCAGGCTGCCACCGAACTCTTCCTGCTCGTCGGCGAGGATCACCCGGGCGCCGCTACGGCCAGCAGCCAGGGCCGCGGCCAGGCCGGCAGGGCCGGAGCCGACCACCAGCACGTCGCAGTGCTGGTTCAGATAATCGTAGATGTCCGGGTCGTTTTCCTTCGGCGAGCGACCGAGACCGGCGGCCTTGCGGATGTACTTCTCGTAGGTCAGCCACAGGTTCTGCGGGTACATGAAGGTCTTGTAGTAGAAACCGGGCGGCATCATGCCGCCGCCGACCTTGCCGAGAATGCCCATCAGGTCGGTGTTGACGCTCGGCCAGCCATTGGTGCTGGTAGCGGTCAGGTTCTGGTACAGCGCCTGCTGGGTGGCGCGCACGTTGGGAATCTGCGCCGCCTCGGTGGAGCCGATCTGCAGCACGGCATTGGGCTCTTCGGCACCGGCGGCGACGATGCCGCGCGGGCGTGAGTACTTGAAGCTGCGGCCGATCACGTCGACGCCGTTGGCCAGCAGCGCGGCGGCCAGGGTGTCGCCGGCATAACCCTGGTAGGTCTGGCCGTTGAAATGGAAGGTCAGCGGCTGGCTGCGGTCGATGCGGCCACCCTGGGAAAGACGATTGACCTGGCTCATGCCGTTACTCCTTGGTCGACGGCCTTCTTCTCGGCGAGCGAAGCTGCAGTGACGCTGGGGCGCTCGCCGATCTTGTAGGTTTCGAGAATCTCGTAGCTCACCGTATGACGGGTGACGTTGAAGTACTGACGGCAGCCCGCCGCGTGGATCCACAGCTCGTGGTGGATGCCGCGCGGGTTGTCGCGGAAGAACAGGTACTCGCCCCACTGCGCATCGGTGCAGGCGTTGGGGTCCAGCGGGCGGGGAATATGCGCCTGGCCGCCGGCGTGGAATTCTTCTTCGGAACGCAGTTCGCCACAGTGAGGGCAGAAGATATGCAACATGCTCGGTACCTCCAGAAAACCATCGTCCCCTCTCGCCGGGAGAGGGCGCCAAAATCAGTGGGCCACGCCGGCTGCGCCGTGTTCGTCGATCAGCGCGCCATTGTGGAAGCGCTCGATGGAGAAGGCCTTGGCCAGCGGATGCATCTCGCCCTTGGCCAGGCTGGCGGCGAACACGTTGCCCGAGCCCGGGGTGGCCTTGAAGCCACCGGTGCCCCAGCCGCAGTTGAAGTAGAGGTTCTTGACCGGCGTCTTGGCGATGATCGGGCAGGCGTCCGGCGTGGTGTCGACGATGCCGCCCCACTGGCGGTTCATGCGCACCCGGGAAAGCACCGGGAACATTTCGACGATGGCCTGCAGGGTGTGTTCGATGGTCGGGTAGGAACCGCGCTGGCCGTAGCCGTTGTAGCTGTCGATGCCGGCGCCGATGACCAGGTCGCCCTTGTCCGACTGGCTGATGTAGCCGTGCACGGCGTTGGACATGATCACGGTGTCGATGATCGGCTTGATCGGCTCGGAGACCAGGGCCTGCAGCGGATGCGATTCCAGCGGCAGGCGGAAGCCGGCGAGCTTGGCCAGGTGCCCGGAGTTACCGGCGGCGACCACGCCGACGCGCTTGGCGCCGATGAAACCCTTGTTGGTCTCGACGCCGATCACCACGCCGTCCTGCTTGCGAAAGCCGATCACTTCGGTCTGCTGGATCAGGTCGACGCCCAGGGCGTCGGCCGCGCGGGCGAAGCCCCAGGCCACGGCATCGTGACGGGCCACGCCGCCACGGCGCTGCAGCGAGGCGCCGAGCACCGGATAACGGGTGTTCTTCGAGCAATCCAGGTAGGGAATCATCTCCGCCACCTGCCTGGCATCGACCACCTCGCCATCGATACCGTTGAGGCGATTGGCGCTGACCCGGCGCTCGATGTCGCGCATGTCCTGCAGGGTATGGCCGAGGTTGAACACGCCGCGCTGGGAGAACATGACGTTGTAGTTGAGGTCCTGGGACAGGCCTTCCCACAGCTTCATCGCGTGCTCGTAGAGGTGCGCCGACTCGTCCCACAGGTAGTTGGAACGCACGATGGTGGTATTGCGTGCGGTGTTGCCACCGCCCAGCCAGCCCTTCTCGACCACGGCGACGTTCTTCACGCCAAACTCCTTGGCCAGGTAATAGGCGGTGGCCAGGCCGTGGCCGCCACCGCCGACGATGATCACGTCATAGACCGGCTTGGGCGTCGGGTTGCGCCACATGCGCTGCCAGTTCTCATGGTGGCTGAACGAGTGCTTGAACAGGCCGAAGCCGGAATAGCGCTGCATAAGGGACTCCTGAATTCTGCTTGCCGTAGGCGCGCACCCAGACCGCAGGACGCAGGAACCCATCGATCGGCGACGGGTTCCTGCGTCCTAGGGCAGCAAAGCGGCAGCTCCGACGTGACAACGATGCGTTAGCGATAGACCGGGTAATCGGCGCACAGACCGGCCGCCAGGCCAGCCACCTGGGCCTCGACATCGGCGTCGCCGAGGTGCTCGAGGATGTCGGCGATCCAGCCCGCCAGCTCACGGCACTGGGCTTCCTTGAAGCCGCGGGTGGTGACCGCCGGCGTGCCGATGCGCAGCCCGGAGGTCACGAAGGGCGACTGCGGGTCGTTGGGCACCGCGTTCTTGTTGACGGTGATGCCGGCGCGGCCGAGGGCGGCGTCGGCATCCTTGCCGGTGATGCCCTGCTTGATCAGCGAGAGCAGGAACAGGTGGTTGTCGGTGCCGCCGGACACCACGTCGAAGCCGCGCTCGATGAACACCGCGGCCATGGCCTGGGCGTTCTTGATCACCTGGGCCTGGTAGTCCTTGAAGCCGGGCTCCAGCGCTTCCTTGAAGCACACCGCCTTGGCGGCGATCACGTGCATCAGCGGGCCGCCCTGGGCGCCCGGGAACACCGCAGCGTTGAGCTTCTTCTCGATCTCTTCGTTGGCCTTGGCGAGGATCAACCCGCCACGGGGCCCGCGCAGGGTCTTGTGGGTGGTGGTGGTGACCACGTCGGCCAGTGGGATCGGGTTCGGGTACAGGCCAGCGGCGACCAGACCCGCGACATGCGCCATATCAACAAAGAGCAAGGCACCGACCTTGTCGGCGATGGCGCGAAAGCGTGGGAAATCCAGGGTCTTGGAATAGGCCGAGAAGCCGGCGACGATCATCTTCGGCTTGTGCAGGGCGGCCAGGCGCTCGACTTCGTCGTAGTCGATCAGCCCGGTATCGGTGTCGATGCCGTACTGCACGGCGTTGTAGAGCTTGCCCGAGGACGACACCTTGGCGCCGTGGGTCAGGTGACCGCCATGGGCCAGGCTCATGCCCAGGATGGTGTCGCCGGGCTGCAGCAGCGCCAGGTAGACAGCGGAGTTGGCGGAAGAGCCGGAGTGCGGCTGCACGTTGGCGTAGTCGGCGCCGAACAGCTGCTTGGCGCGCTCGATGGCCAGGGCCTCGACCTTGTCCACATGCTCGCAACCGCCGTAGTAGCGCTTGCCTGGGTAGCCTTCGGCGTACTTGTTGGTCAGGCCGCTGCCCTGGGCTTCCATCACCCGCTTGCTGGTGTAGTTTTCCGAGGCAATCAGCTCGATGTGATGTTCCTGACGACGCTCCTCGGCCTGCATGGCACTGAGCAGGGCGTCATCGTAGCCTTGAATCTGATCTTGCTTGCTGAACATCACGTTTCTCCCCGAGGCGCCTCGCAGCGCCGCATCTGGCTCGGTTGCTCGATATGAGTCTTGTTGCAGCGATGGTATGACTGGCCCTGGCGAGCCAGATGCCTATGTACGCCACGGGAGATTGCGTTTGCGACATGCCCGGGCGTCGCAATTGCCCATGCCTGAGCGGCTGCTCAGAGGCTGCGCAGCGCCACCAGCACGAGAAAGTGCGCGGGGTAGAACAGGTAGGCCCAGCGCCGTACCGGCGGCACCGCGAAGGGCGGCTGCCGGCGCACCAGCAGCAGGCCCGCCAGGGGCGCGAACAGACAGATGCCGAGCACGCTCCAGGCGAAGGGATCGCCACGGGCGGCATCGACATAGAACGGCGCCCAGTAGTTGGCCGCCAGGCAGCAGACCATCGGCAGCAGCCACAGGCTACGGGGCCCCCGCAGGGCCAGCAGGAAGGCTGCCGGCAACAGTGCACCGAACACACCGAACATCAGCCACTCATGGGCTAGCACTGCAGTCGCCAATGCCCCGGCGCCCAGCCAGCGGGCCTGGATGGCGGGGCGTTGTAGCGCGTTGGCGATCAGCAGCCCGAGCACCAGGGTCGGCATCACGTTGAGCGATTCGGCGGTCGGCACAAGCAGCCGGTACGGCCATTCGGAGATCAGCGCGAACAGCAGCAGCCAGCCCAGATAGCGCACCGACAGGCCGCTAACGTCCCCCACCCTTGGCCGCGCAACATTGGCGGCGATGGCCAGGCAGAACAAGGGGAAGGCCAGGCGCCCAGGCACATAAAGAAAGTACAGCGACGGCCAGGCATGGCGCAGGTGATCGATCAGCATGGTCAGCAGCGCCAGCCATTTGATCAGGTCGAGGGCGGCATCACGGCCGAGTCGTGGAGGTGAGAATGGGGGCATGCGCACGCATCACGCTGAGAAATTGAGTTTCACGGTAGAGACTGCCAATGACTCAGCGCAAATAAAGAGGGCGGCGCAGAAACTGCGCCGCCCTTAGGCACTTATTGCAGCTTCGCGTTGCAGCTGCTCGAGGCCGTGACCAGACGCTTCTGCAGGGCGGCATCCGGCGGAACCTGCTTGCTCATCTCGGCCATTTCCGCCTCGCTGAACTCCTGGCTGACCTTGGTCGCTGCGCAATCACAGAAGGCGGTCAGCTTTTCCTGCGAATGGCCGGACTGAGCGCCCTTCACGCACTCCTGAACGAAGGTCGACTTGGCTTCCGGCGACCATTGCTCGGCGGCCACGGCTGGCAGGGCGAAGGCAAGCGGTGCGAACAGTGCGATCAGATGACGGTAGCTCATGGTGGGCTCCTGTAGCTGGGGATCGGCGAGTCCTTGAGTGAACTCTCTGTTTTGTGAGCCCATCGGCGCCCGCGAGTTCAGAATTAATGGGGCGCCGCCAGGGTGGCAGGTCGACAGAACAATATGTCGCCCCGGCGAGTTCTATGCACCGGTGCGGCGGGATACAGTATCGGCATACGCCCGTACCAGGGCGACGCAGACAAGGACTTTTCGATGCCCGACAACGCCCAGCAATTCGCCAGCGACAACTACTCGGGCATCTGCCCCGAAGCCTGGCAAGCCATGGCCGAGGCCAACCAGGGCCACCAGCGTGCCTACGGCGATGACGAATGGACGGCCCGCGCCGCCGACCATTTCCGCAGCCTGTTCGAGACCGACTGCGACGTGTTCTTCGCCTTCAACGGTACCGCCGCCAACTCCCTGGCCCTGGCTTCGTTGTGCCAGAGCTACCACAGCGTGATCTGCTCGGAGACCGCCCACGTCGAGACCGACGAATGCGGCGCGCCGGAGTTCTTCTCCAACGGCTCCAAGTTGCTGACCGCACGCACCGAGCAGGGCAAGCTGACGCCCGCCTCGATCCGCGAGATCGCCCTCAAGCGCAAGGACATCCACTTCCCCAAGCCGCGGGTGGTCACCCTGACCCAGGCCACCGAAGTCGGCACCGTCTACCGCCCCGAGGAAATCCAGGCGATCAGCCGGACCTGTGACGAACTGGGCCTCAACCTGCACATGGACGGCGCGCGCTTCTCCAACGCCTGCGCCTTTCTCGGCTGCAGCCCGGCCGAGCTGACCTGGAAGGCCGGCGTCGACGTGCTGTGCTTTGGCGGCACCAAGAACGGCATGGCCGTCGGCGAGGCGATCCTGTTCTTCAACCGCGACCTGGCCGAAGACTTCGACTACCGCTGCAAGCAGGCCGGCCAACTGGCCTCGAAGATGCGTTACCTGTCGGCGCCCTGGGTGGGCATCCTGCAGGACGATGCCTGGCTGCGCTACGCCAACCACGCCAACGCCTGCGCCCAACTGCTCGCCAGGCTGGTGGAAGACGTACCGGGCGTGAGCCTGATGTTCCCGGTGGAGGCCAACGGCGTGTTCCTGCAGATGTCCGAACCGGCCATCGCCGCCCTCACCGCCCGCGGCTGGCGCTTCTATACCTTTATCGGTGCCGGCGGCGCACGCTTCATGTGCTCGTGGGACACCGACGAAGCCCGGGTGCGTCAGCTGGCTGCGGATATTCGCCAGGTGATGTCCTGACGGCAACCTGTACGGCAGATACCGAGCGACGGTGGATCAGGTCTCGATCTGATCCACTCCTCGCCCGCGACTCGCCCCTCTCCCCTGCCCTGCTCGCCAACCTGTGGATAACTCGACGCCTGGCTCTGCAAGTCGGTCGTTAGAAGCATTTCACCCTCCTTTCAGCTTCCCCTGCTGCGGGTATTCACAGACAGCCGATGGCCCAACTTTGGATAAACAGCGGACCAATCCCCAGATGACGTGGACGAGCTTGTGTACAAGCTGTCGGCATATGGCTGCAGCCCAGAGCCTGCAAAGGCCCTAGGGATTCGTACAAAAAACGCTCTATTTCAATAGGTTGCTGCCGGCTTACGCACAACTGCTGTGCAGCGGAGTGCTCACAAGCTGTGCATATGTCGCTACAAGCCTTACAGGCAATGGGCTTCAGCGTAGCGATCATTTTGTGATCAGCGCATAAAGGGCTGCCCCATCCACAGCAATCCCAAACGGCGATAAGAGGCCTGTGGAAATCCATCCCCACAAGGCGGGGATGGTGACGTGGATAAGGTGTAGGTATATCGCTGCAGGCCTTGCCGTACGGGGGTTATGGCGTAGCGCTGAAAAAATGATCGATATCGATCGGTTAGCGAGTATCTACACACAGAAGCTGTGCACTTAACTGTGCATAACATGTTCAGCCACCGCTGCAGGCCAGCATTCATGAGCCCCGCACGGTAATGGTCAATTATTGATCATGGCCCAATAGGGCTGGGCCTGGAGCATGAATCGATAAGTGCTCGAAGGCGCTATTGAACAACCCTGCGCGGACTTTCCCCCAGACGCCGTGGATCAAGCTGTGCAAAAGCTGTCGCCATAACGCTGAAACCCAGTAAATTCGCAGCCTTCAGCCCATCGATCATAAATCGTACAGCCGTTTGTAGAAGCCAGGCGCCATCACCGCGTCAAAAATGCACACCCGCCTGTGCATAGAACTGTGGATAGCTTGTATAACTCTGCCTGAATCGGCTGCGAACCCTGCTACCAGCGGCAGGCTGCTCGATCCCGTAGCACCGGGGCGGCAGAGAGATCGGCATCGACATGCAGACGCTGGCGTTGCCCACACTTATCGTGCGTTTAGTTGTGGATAAACTGTTGGGCATCTGCCACAGCGCCCGAAGGGCGGGCGCCGTGGCGAACTGATCGAATTTCGATCAGCGCCTGCAGACGTCAGTAGTCGATGCTCACGTCATTACGCGGCACGCTGCAGCAGGACAGAATGTAGCCTTCGGCCACGTCTTCGTCGGTGATCCCGCCGTTGTGCTCCATATCCACGTCGCCTGCGGTCTTGAGCACCTTGCAGGTACCGCAGATGCCCATGCCGCACGCCTTGGGGATATGCAGGCCAAGCTTGGCCGCGGCGGCATGCACGGTTTCGCCCGGGCCGACCTGGATGCTCTTGCCGGTGCTGGTGAAGACCACCTGGTTGCGCTCGGCCGCCGGTACCTCGGGGGCGTCGGCGGCCAGCTCGGCGAGTTCCTTGACATCCTCGCGCACGTCGGCCGGCACCGGGCCGAAGGCCTCCTCGTGGTAACGGCTCATGTCGAAGCCCTTGGCTTCGAGCAGGCGCTTGACCGCGCTCATGTACGGCGTGGGTCCGCAGCAGAAGATTTCCCGCTCCAGGTAGTCCGGCGCCATCAGCTCCAGCATCGGCTGGTTGAGGTAGCCGCGGTAGCCCGACCAGGACTCGCCCAGGCCGTGCTTCTCGCAGATCACATGCAGATTGAAGTTGTTGATTCGCGCGGCCATGTGCTCCAGCTCGCGCTGGTAGATGATGTCCTTTGGCGAACGGGCGCTGTGCACGAACACCATGTCGACGTTGGCGTTGGTGTCGTAGAACCAGCGCGCCATCGACATCACCGGGGTGATGCCCACACCGCCGCTGAGAAACAGCACCTTGTCGGCCGGGAAATCGATGGCGTTGAACAGCCCCACCGGGCCATGCACCGCCAGCTCCTGGCCTTCGCTCAGGTTGTCGTGCAGCCAGTTGGAGACCTTGCCCCCCGGCACCCGCTTGATGGTGATGGAAAAGCTGTAGGGCACCGACGGCGAACTGGAGATGGTGTAGGAGCGCATCACCGGAAGGCCATCGATCTCCAGCTCCAGAGTAACGAACTGCCCCGGCTTGAAGAAGAACAGCACCGGCTGGTCGGCCATGAAGCAGAAGGTGCGGACGTCCCATGTTTCCTGGATGACCTTGACGCAGCGCACCACATGGCGGCCGTTGCTCCAGGTCTGGGTGGTGACGGGATAGAGGAAGTCGTTCGACATGTCGGTTCTCTCGCGCACGCAGGCCGCTCACCGGCCCATTCTTTGCCGCGATTGTGCGCAACGCCTGTGGCGCTCATTTACCTGCCAGCGACATCGGCATGCTCACCGCGACCTGCCCCGTAGACACTGGCGTACCCAGTCGGGAAATGATTCGGCCATGTCGCCCATGGATAAGGTTCGCCCCGCGCCGGGCTCCACACTCGCCCCCAAGCCGAACAGGATAAGAGCGTCCGCCGCAGCCCCTGAGCAATGCGCCACTCGGCAGGCGATCCGGGCCAGGCGACGCCACCTTGCGTCAACCGCACCAGCCTAATTCATAGCGGCCGCACCGCGCCCGCCACGAGGAGTTTCCCGATGACCGTCACCTCTACGCTGAGCCTTGGCGACCCGCTGGAACCGGCCCGCGCCGCCGCCGCCGAGATGCTGCAGAACCGCGAGCGCACCTTTTCCCTGCCGCAGCCGTTCTACAACGACGAACGGGTGTTCCAGCTCGACATGCAGGAGATCTTCCACAAGGAGTGGCTGATCGCCGGCATGACCTGCGAGATTCCCGCCAAGGGCAACTACCTGACCCTGCAGATCGGCAACAACCCGATCATCGTCATCCGCGGCGCCGAGGGCGTCGTACACGCCTTCCACAACGTCTGTCGCCACCGCGGCTCGCGCCTGTGCACCAGCGAAAAGGGCAAGGTCGCCAAGCTGGTCTGCCCCTACCATCAGTGGACCTACGAAGTGGATGGCCGCCTGCTGTTCGCCGGCACCGAGATGGGCAGCGACTTCAACCTGGCCGACTACAATCTCAAGCCGGTGAACTGCAAGACCGCCGGCGGCTACATCTTCATCTCCCTGGCCGAGAACCCACCGGCCATCGACGAGTTCCTCGCCACCCTGGCGCACTACATGGAACCCTACGACATGGAGAACGCCAAGGTGGCGGTGCAGACCACCCTGATGGAAAAGGCCAACTGGAAGCTGGTGCTGGAGAACAACCGCGAGTGCTACCACTGCAACGGTTCGCACCCGGAACTGCTCAACACCCTGCTGGAGTGGGACGACACCAACGATCCCCGCGCGACCCAGTCGTTCAAGGACCACGTGGCCGAATCCGCCGCCAAGTGGGAAGCCGAGAAAATCCCCTACCTGCACGCCGGCTTCGGCCTGCGCAACCGTATCGTGCGCATGCCGCTGCTCAAGGGCACCGTGTCCATGACCATGGACGGCAAGCAGGGCTGCAAGAAGCTGATGGGCCGCATCCAGAATCCGGACCTGGGCTCGATGCGCATCCTGCACCTGCCCCACTCCTGGAACCACTGCATGGGCGACCACCTGATCGTGTTCACCGTGTGGCCGATCAGCGCCCAGGAGACCATGGTCACCACCAAGTGGCTGGTGCGCAAGGACGCTGTGGAAGGCGAGGATTACGACGTCCCCCGCCTGCGCGAAGTCTGGGACGCCACCAACGACCAGGATCGTCGCCTGGCCGAGGAAAACCAGCGTGGCATCAACTCCACCGCCTACCAGCCCGGCCCCTACTCGAAAACCTACGAGTTCGGCGTGGTCAACTTCATCGACTGGTACAGCGAGCGCATGCTCAGCAACCTGGGCGCCGCCCCGGCGCCCTATCTGCGCGACGTGAAGACCCAGTGAGTGGCATGTGGCGGCACGGCTAGCATTCGCCGCCGAACGCCCGACACCCTAAGCCCCGCTGGCCCTGGCCTGCGGGGCTTTTTCTTGGCCGTTCGCCATGTAGAGGGGATGTTTCACAGCATTTCACGCCACTAAGCGGAACAATCGAATCGCCCCGGCCCACAGACGCACACGCGGTATTGCCAGCGACGCGAGTAGGCCACCCGTTCCCTTGGCGAGGAATCTACCGTGAGCGTGAAACCCCTGAGCAAAGGCCCCGACGAACAGAGCGGCGCCGACAGTCTGCGTTTCGACAACATCATGCGCCTTAGCCTGAAGGCCAAGAGCAATACCAAGCCCAAGCAGGATCGCACCGCCACCGATAACGAACAGTGGCCGCCGGTGGACAAGACCCGGGTCGATGCGCCCAGGGATGGCAAGATCCGTTACGAGCTCGATGGCCAGGGCGTGGTGGTCGAGCGCTCGGTGAATCCGGAACTGTACAAGTTCCTGGTCAACCTGCACGCCCTCAACCAGGCTCCCGAGCAGAAGGCCCAGGTAGTCGCGGCGATGGGCGACGAGCACGTCATCGCCGACCGCAATACCGAGGTGCAGGACTGGGGCGACTACACCCAGTTCAAATGGCAGGGCAACCTGGAAGATGCCGAGGTGATCACCTATGTCACCGCGGACGGTGAGACGGTCACCGTGTCCAAGGCCCTCACCCCGGAGCTGTTCCTGGAGGTGCAGCAGATCGGCCTGTCGCGCTACACCCTCGAACAGCGCGTCGCCGACGGGCGCGAGGTCGCCGGCGCCGATACCTATGTGGCCGAACATGATATTGCCGTCTGGGGTGGCCCGGAGGAATTCGGCAATGGCGTCATCCAGTTCGAAACCAAGGACGGCAAGAAGTACGTCGTGTCCCAGCACGAAAACAAGGCGATGTATGACCGTGTGGCGGGGATGTGGAGCGATCACGTCAAGGGCGGCGACTCGATCCAGAAACTGCGTGAAAAATACGACCTGCCCGACCTCGATAAACTGGACCTGCTCGGCCAGAGCAGCGGCGAGAAGGCCAACAAGGACGACAAGGAAGAGATGACGGTGGTCGAGCTGGCCACCAAGAACCTGCTCGACAAGTACAAGAAGCTCATCGACGACGGCAAGGTCGGCAAGGACAGTGACATCTACAAGCTGGTCAAGGCCATCGAGGCCAAGGCGTCGATGGAGAGCGGCCACCGCATCACCCCTTACATCGAGGATCCGCGCGGCGGCAACACCACCTGGCGCCAGTTCGACAGCGATGGCGAAACCCTCAGCACCGAAGACATGCAGGACATCCTCAACGGCAACTCGGTGGATGAGCTGCTCAGCGAGATGTTCACCAACGGCAACGGCGAGAAGGACAAGATCGGCAAGGAATACCAGGCCGAACTGGACAGCGCCATCGAAAAGATCAGCGGCGAGGACAAGACCAAGCTCGCGGACCAACTCTACAACACCCTGACCAGCCTGGATTTCGTCAGGTACCTGGCGGACATGAAGGCGCAGGGCCTGGCCAGCGAAGGCCAGGCGGAGGTCGCCCGGCTGGCCTCGAGCCTGGAGTTGCTCGACCCCGAACGCGCCCGGCAGGCCGAGTCGGCGCTCAAGCAGAACGGCATCCTGGTGGAGATCGATACCCTGGTGGGCGACCCCGGTGCGATTCCCGACGAGTACAAGGAACTCGCCTACAAGGACATGGGCGCGCTGATCAAGACCGTGCTCAAGTCCGCCGACATTCCGCGCCGGGTGCAGGACAGCATCGAGAAGTTCTACAACGAGCTGCTCAATGACAAGACCAAGATGGCCGACTTCGCCAAGCTCTCCGAGCAGCTCAACAACGGCACCATCACCCAGGCCGACTTCAATAAGGAGTTGGAAACCAAATATATCCCGGCAGAAGTCAGCAAGGACGACTTCACCCGGGCCATCGGCACGCTGAACCAGTACGGCGTGCTCGGCACCATTTCCGCATTCGGCTCCCTGGGCGGGGCGATCTACATGCTCTCGGCCAAGAACGGCCAGCTGTCCGACGAGCCCCTGGAGCGCCTGGCCATCGCCAAGGATTTCATCACCTTCCTGAGTGGCGGCGCGCAATTCGAGAAAACCGGCATCTTCGATCTCTTCACCAAGACCAACACCGCCGAACTGCTGGGCCTGAGCAAGACCCTGCCGGAAATCTGGGGCAAGGAAAACGGTACCCTTGGCAAGAAGATCGAAGGCTTCCTGCGCGACAGGGGCATCTCCGGCATTCCCGAAGCGGCGCAGAGCCGCGCCAACAGCATGATCGAGCTGGGCTCGCTGAATGGCGGCGGCGGGGGCAGCGTACTCGATCAGGTGCGGCTTTCCGCCGAGGCCGCTGGTATCGGCCCCCTCGATGACGCCGCGACTCGCGCCCTGCTCGATGACATCGTGCAACGGGCCGGCGGCAATCCACCCGACGATTATTCGCGCTACAACAGCCTCAATCAGCTCGCCGACGAGCAGAACCTGGTCATCACCGAGGACACCATCAACCAGAGCATCGCCGAACGCCAGGCCGGGGCCGGGCTGGGGCAGGTACCCGACGATGCCTCGGTGCGCGAATTCGCCGACTTTCTCGAAGACGCGGCCAACCGCCCGCTGCCGCCCTCCATAACTTCCTCGGGCTACTCCACCTACACCGATGCGGTGTCGACCATCTATGAAGATGCGGTGGAGTACTTCGAAGAGCGCAACATCACACCGCCCAGTCGCGAATCCGTCGAGCGTGTGGTCAATGAGCGTATCGAAGAGTCGGGCCGCAGCGTGCCAGGGGCCAACGATCCGTTCGACGGCGATCTGCGCCTGGATGGCGACTCGATCAACCAGATGTTCGAGCACGACAACCGCACGCCGCCGGCCGCCGAGGTGATCGACGATGCCGTCGACCGTCTCAACGACACGGTGCGCAACAGCTCGGCGCCGAGCATCGTCGACGCCGAGACCATCAACAACGCCCTGGGTGGAGCCGATACGCCGTCGATAAAGCCTGGCCTGGCGGCGAAGATCGGCGGCACCCTGACCAAGGTATTGGGCGTGGCGCCGGACATCCTCAGCGTCGCCGATATCGTCATGGGCGGCTTCACCATCAAGGATGCCATCGCCAACAACAGCGACCTGGGCAAGGCGGCTGGTGCCCTGCAGATCATCAGCGGCGTGGCGGGCACCACCGCCGGCGTCATCGGCACCGCCGGGCTGTTCGCCAGTATCGGTGCCCTGGCCGGTGCCACCGGCCCGTTGTTCCTGATCACCGCGGGGCTCGGGCTGATCGGCGGCATTATCGGCATCTTCGTCGACCATGAGAAAAAGCAGAAAGCCACCGACAAGGAAGGCCAGTGGTTCAAGGATCTGGCCGAACTCGGCCTGACCCAGGAAGACTGGGGCGACAAGCTCGAGTATGCCCGCTACAGCTTCTACGAATACGACGGCCGCGATGCCCCGGCCGGCCAGAGCATCTACGACTACCAGAAAGACGAATGGGAGCATTTCAAGGAAACGCCCCAGGAAGGCGGCTCGTCCATCAACCGCCTGGACGACGACAAGCACATGGCCAAGTACGACAAGGCGTTCTACGAAGAGAACCGCGAGGTCATCCACACCATTCGCGAGCGCTGGGACGCCTGGAACGGCAAGGACGCCATCGTCAGCAGGGACGATCTGGATAAAATTTCCAAGGGCGACGGCAGCGAAGAGGAGAAAGCAGCCGCGAAGTTCCTGCTCAACAACAGCGAATTCTGGGAGCAACTCGATACCCAATGGGGCAAAGGTGGCCAGGATGGCAAGGTCAGTACCAACGATCTCAACACCTGGCTGAAGATGGTCGGCGCTCACCAGGAGGATTACGGGCGCGCCTATTACGATGAACACAAGGGCATCATCGAGACCATTCGCGAGCGCTGGGACGCCTGGAACGGCAAGGACGCCATCGTCAGCAGGGACGATCTGGATAAAATTTCCAAGGGCGACGGCAGCGATGCCGAGAAGGAGGCCGCGCGCTTCCTGCTCGACAACCCGGGCTTCTTCGACCAGCTCGACAACCTGGGCAAGAACGACCGCCGCGACGGCAAGATCAGCACCGCCGATCTCGACACCTGGCTCAAGGCCATCGGCCTGGAGAAGACCGACAAGAGCGAGCTGACCTACAACCCCAACGACGATACGCCGGCCTGGCGCCAGATGCGCTTTTGAACCACCAGCGGGCACCTTCCCCTGTAGGTGCCCGCCTTAGAACCTGTTCACAGTTTTTTAGGCGACATTAAAGAGACTGCAAAAAGACAGAAGCGGACATTGAGCTTCAAGCCGCAAGCCTCAAGCTGCAAGAAGAAGCTAAAGCACTGCGGACTGCTTCTAACTTGTAGCTTGTAGCTTGGGGCTTGCAGCTTGCGGCCGCTTCCGCCACATTGCAGTCAAAACGCTGACGTGGGGCCGATAGATCGTGAACAGGCTCTTAGATCGCCGGCAAACCGATGACGCGCCCGACATTGACGGATCGCGGTACGTGCAACTGCGCCACAGCCAGTAGCTGCACCTGCTGCGCGACCTGCTCATCGAACGGTGCCGAGCGGCCGCTGGCCGTGTCGATATTCATCAGCATCTGCTCGCTTTCGGCCACGATCTGTCCATCGTCATCGCGCTCGATCAGGTGCTGGATATGCAGACGCTTGCGATCATGGCCAAGCAGTTGAGTGCGCACCTTAACCTCGACGCCGAGCTTCACCTCGGCGAGGAAATTCAGGTGGCACTCCAGGGTGTAGAGCGTGTGCCCGCTGCGTGCCCTGCCCGCCTCGTCGAGGCCGATGCGGTCCATCAGCCCGTCGGTGGCGAAGCTGCAGATCAGCAGGTAATAGGCATCGCGAAGGTGGCCGTTGTAGTCGACCCAGTCGGCCTGCACCGCGGTCTGGTAGGTGACGGGCAGCATGCTCATTCCTCGAAGGTGAAGCCGTGGCGGGCCTTGGTTTCACGGATGGCGCCAAGTACCGCCAGCAGGCAGTCGTCACGGTAGCGCTCCAGTTCGGCGAGGCTACGCGTGCCTTGCTGCACCGACGTACCGGCAACCACATCGTCGATCAGTTGCTCGGTCAGCTCGGGGGCCTGCAGGTAGGTCCAGGGCAGCTTCAAGGCCGGGCCGAACTGGGCCATGAAGTGGCGCATGCCGGCGTCGCCACCGGCCAGGGTGTAGGTCATGAAGGTGCCCATGAACGACCAGCGCAGCCCGGCACCAAAGCGGATCGCGTCGTCGATCTCACCGGTGGTGGCCACGCCGTCGTTGACCAGATGCAGCGCCTCGCGCCACAGCGCTTCGAGCAGGCGATCGGCGATAAAGCCCGGCACTTCCTTGCGCACGTGCAGCGGGCGCATGCCCAGTGCGCTGTAGATGCTTATGGCCGCCTGCACCGCCTCGGGCGCCGTGCGTTCGCCGCCGACTACCTCGACCAGCGGCAGCAGGTACACCGGGTTGAACGGGTGGCCCACCACGCAGCGCTGCGGGTGCTGCGCGTTGGCGTAGAACTCGCTGGGCAGCAGGCCCGAGGTGCTGGAGCCGATGATCACCTCGGGGCGCGCTGCCGCGCTGATCCGCCCGTGCAGATCGAGCTTGAGGTCGAGCCGCTCGGGCGCACTCTCCTGGATAAAGTCGGCATCGCCCACGCAGGCGTCGAGGTCAGCGAAAAAGCGCAGGCGGTCCATCGATGCACCCGGCACCAGCCCCTGCTTTTCCAGCGCCGGCCAGGCGTTGGCGATGCGCGTGCGCAGCGCCGCTTCGGCGCCGGGCGCCGGGTCCCAGGCATGCACGTCCAGCCCCTGGGCCAGGGCGCGGGCGACCCAGCCGGCGCCGATCACGCCGGTACCCAGGGCGGCGAAAATCTTGATATCGGTAACGTAAGACATGGCAGGCTCCAGGCGAAGGCTCAGCGTTTTTTCAGGTTCATCGTTGCCCGGCCCTCGGCCGGGCTGAGCACACGGCCGCCAAGGCGCTCGATGATCTCCACCGCCCGCTCGACCAGCGAGCCGTTACTGGCCGGTACCCCCTTGTCCAGCCAGATGTTGTCCTCCAGGCCGACGCGCACGTGGCCGCCCAAGAGCATGGCCTGGGCGAGCATGGGCATCTGCATGCGGCCGATGCCAAAGCCGGCCCAGGTCAGGCCCGGCGGCAGGTTGTCGACCATCGCCTTCATGGTCGCTGTATCGGCCGGCGCGCCCCAGGGGATGCCCAGGCACAGCTGGATCAGCGGGTCGTCGAGCAGGCCTTCCTTGATCATCTGCTTGGCGAACCACAGGTGGCCGGTGTCGAAGATCTCCAGCTCGGCCTTCACGCCCAGTTCGGTGATGCGCTTGGCGCCAGCACGCAGCTGCGCCGGGGTGGACACGTAGATGAAATCGCCATCGCCGAAATTCAGGGTGCCGCAGTCCAGGGTGCAGATTTCCGGCCGCAGCTCTTCGATATGGGCCAGGCGCGTCAACGGGCCGACCAGGTCGGTGCCGACGCCGAATTCCATGGGCTGCTCGCCCTTGCCGATCTCCAGATCGCCGCCCATGCCGGCGGTGAGATTGATGATCACGTCGGTGTCGCTTTCGCGAATGCGCTCGACCAGCTCGCGGTACAGCGCCACGTCGCGGCTTGGCTTGCCGGTCTGCGGATCGCGCACATGGCAGTGGGCTACGGTGGCGCCGGCTTTAGCAGCCTCGATGGCGGCCTCGGCGATCTGCTTCGGCGTGACGGGAATGGCCGGATGGCGGCCAACGGTGTCGCCAGCGCCGGTGACCGCGCAGGTGATGATGACGTCATGATTCACGGTCGATCTCCTCATTATTCGGGGCGAACGCCGCCCCCGCACGTGGCACGGTGCTGAAAGGGCGGTGTGATTACTGAGTGAGTTTCAGGGCCTGGGCAGCGGGTTTGCCATCGCGTGTGGTAACGCCTTCGAGCCAGCCGCTGACGACCTGGGGATTGGCGGCGATCCACTCGCGCGCCACCTTGTCCGGCGCCTGGCGATCCATGATCGGCTGCATCAGCTCGGCCTCCTGCTCACTGGTGAAACGCAGGCTGGTGAGCAGGCGATTGGCATTCGGACAGCGTTTGGCGTAATCCGGCGAGGTCACGGTGGACACCGTGGCGGCGCCGTCATTGGGGCCGAACACGTCTTCGGTGCCGGTCAGGTAGGTGATCGGCATCTGCAGATTCATCGGGTGCGGCTTCCAGCCGAAGAACACCACCGGCTTGTCGTTGCGCACCGCACGACCGACGGCGGCGAGCATGCCGGCCTCGCTGGACTCGACCAGCTTGAACTCGCCGAGGCCGAACTGGTTGCCGTCGATCATCTTCTGGATCGCCGTGTTGGCGCCCGAACCGGCCTCGATACCGTAGATCTTGCCATCGAGCTGGTCCTTGAAGCGGGCGATATCGGCCAGGGTCCTGATGCCCTGCTCAGCGGCGTAGGACGGCACCGCAAGTGCCGCCACGGCGTCGTCCAGGGACGGCCGCTCGGCCACCTTCACCGCGCCGGCCTCGAGAAAGGGCTTGATGTTGTCGTCCATGATCGGCTTCCAGTAGCCGAGAAACGCGTCGACCTGGCCCTTCTGGATGCCGGCGAAGATGATCTGCTGCGAAGCCTGGGTCTGCTTGGTTTCATAGCCCAGGCCCTGCAGCAACTGGTTGGCCACGGCGGTGGTGGCGACCACGTCGGTCCAGCCGACGGCGCCGAGGCGTACGGTCTTGCAACTGGCGTCTTCGGCGGCCAGCAGGGACGTACTGAACAGGGTGACGGCGCAGCAGGCTGCGAACCCGGTGAGCGTGTTCATGATGAGGCTCCTCAACGGTTTAGTCTGGTTCTTAGTACCGTGTGACCGGAACAGCGGTATTCCGATAGGGCCAAGCTACGCTGTTGCCGATACGCTAATTCGCACCATACCGACATAAAACCAGAACATAACGACTTGATTGTCCGGCGCGCCTGCCGTTAGATGGGAGATTCCACACGCGGGAATCGCGCCATGTCGCACCACTTCTGCTTTCTGCTGCTGCCCGGCTTCTCGATGATGGGCCTGATGTCGGCCATCGAGCCGCTGCGAGTCGCCAATCGCTTTCACGCGCCCCATTACCACTGGCGTCTGCTCAGCGAAGACGGCCAGGCGGTGCCGGCCAGCAACGGCATGTCTCTGAATGTCGACGGCACCCTGGATGGTGAACTGGCAGGCTGCAGCCTGTTCGTGGTCGCCGGCTTCGAGCCGCTGGCCGGTTTCAGCCCACAGCTGGCAGGCCGCCTGCGGCGAGCCGAGCGCGAGTGCCCGGTGGTCGGCGGCATCGACACCGGCAGTTTCGTGCTGGCCGAGGCCGGGCTGATGGAAGCCAGGCAGCGCTTCACCCTGCACTGGGAGGCGCTGGACGCCTTTCGGGAACGTTATCCACAACTGCAACCGACCCAGGAGCTGTTCGAAATCGACGGCCGGCGCATCACCAGTGCCGGCGGTACCAGCAGCCTCGACCTGATGCTCGGGCTGATCGGCCGCGACCATGGCGAGGCGCTGTCGATTCAGGTGTCCGAGCAGTTCGTGCTGGGTCGCATCCGCACCCGGCTGGATCACCAGCGCATGCAGATCAGTAGCCGCTACGGCATCCACGACAAGAAGCTGGCCCTGGTGATCGGCGAAATGGAGCGCTGCACCGAGCAACCGCGCACGCCGGGGCAACTGGCCGAAACGGTGGGCATCAGCACCCGCCAGCTGGAGCGGCTGTTCCGCCAGCACCTGGGCACCACGCCGCTCACCTTCTACCTCGCCCTGCGCCTGGACAAGGGCCGCCAGCTGCTGCGCCAGAGCGACCTCAGCGTGCTGGAGGTGGCCCTGGCCTGCGGCTTCGACTCGGCTTCCTACTTCGCCCGCCGCTACCGCGCCCGCTTCGCTGTCAGCCCTCGCGAGGATCGCCACGAGGCCTAGGGTCTGTGCTGTTTCACCCACGGCCGCGCCGGGGCCCTTCGGGTGGGGCCGCCCAGGTTGCGCGGGAAATCTCGCCATGCGTCGTTGGAGGACTTGGCAAGGGAAAACGCGGACGGCTAGTCTTCCCTTCGTCCTCCGCCTAGCGGATCGCCGCCCGACCTGGCGAGATTTCTCACCGCAACGCGGCTCGCGTTGAAACGGCAACTGACCCTAGTGGCGCGAGCGATCAGCTCACCTGTTCCAGCCACTTGTCGACGTCCTTGCGGCTGATCTTGCCGTCGGCCTTGGTGTTGTTGGGGTGAAAGCGAATGGTATCGAGGAACTCGAAGAATTCCTTGTTCTCCATCAGGAAGCGCACCGCGTCGATGTCTTCCTTGGAGTTGTCGAAGCGATCATCGCCCTTGAGCAGCTTGTTGAAATCCTTGTCGCTGATGATGTCGTCGCTGCCCTGCCACTGCTCCCAGTTGTCGACGATGCGGTCGATCTTGTCCTTGTTGTCGCGGTAGAACGCGGCATCGAACTTGTCGTTGTGGGTGACCAGATCCTGCATGTTGTCGGTAAACCAGTCGTCATCGATGCGCCCATCCTTTTCCACCTTCTCGGTAAACTCCTTGTAATGCTCGGGCTGCGCTTCCCAAACGGGAATGTCCTCGGGGTACCAGGCGTCAAAGCGATCCTCGTACTTGCCTTCGTAGTAGTTGTACTCGTAGCCCATGTGCACCAGGTAGTTGAGCTTGTCGCCCCACTCTTTTTCCAGCACCCCATCCTTGTCCAGTTCGCGGAAGTAGTCGCGTACCTTCTCGACCGTCTCCTCGCTCTTCTTCAGGGCGACTACACCTCCGATGATGGCGCCGATGAAACCCAGTACCGCACCCACCCCGCCGGCGGCGGCGGCCACCACCCCGGCGACTGCCGCCGAGCCCACGCCGAGGGCCGCGGCCAGGCCGGCCCCGCCCATCACCAGCCCCGCGGTGCCGCCCACCAGTTGCAGGCTCTTGGCGGCGAACTGTTCGGGCGTGCCGCCTTCCTTGCGCAGCTTGTCGATACCCATGCCGCCAAGCACCAGGTCGAGCACTCCGCCCACCACGTCGGCGGCGCCGCCGATGGTCGACAGCGCGCCACCCACCCAGCGCAGCCGATCGGCCTCGGGCACCTTGCTCAAATCCGGGTTCTTGTCGGTGATGCTGAGGAAGCTGCTGCGTGCGGCGTCACGCTGCTCCGGCGGCAGCTGCTCGATCAGGTCCTCGACAGCCGGCCGTGATTTGCGGGTGGTGTCATCGAACTCCTTCCAGAAATTGTCGGCAGTGAACTCCTTGCCCATGTCGAGTTGGGGCAGCTCCTTGAGGTTATCGAGCTTCTGCTGCCGTTCCTTGAGTTCGATGGCATCGGTTTCCGACACGTCCTTGGGTTTGAAGTGTTTGTCCCAGACGGTTTCCTTGAGGCTGGTGCCAAGGCCCAGGGAGTCGGCGGCGCCCGGCTTGCGGAACAACTCCTCGTAGGCCCCGGTGACCATGGTGGCCATCGGCGAGATCATGCTGATGGTGGTCACGAAGTTCTTCGCCGCCTCGATGCGCTCGGGCGCGGTTTCACCAAAGTTCAGCCCGCCATCGGAGAGCTTGTAGATCCCGGCGACCATCGAGATCAACCCGGCACTGGAACTCAGTACCCCGGTCTTGCCAAGCTTGCCCAGTACCCCGGCGACACCGTCGCGCTCGGCCAGAGGGACTTTCGCCACCGCCTTTTCGATATTCTCGGCGGTGATGGCGCCGCCTTTCCCCGAGGGATCCTTGATGCTCTCGGTGGCGCTGTCCCTGAGCAGCTGGGTCAACGGCTCCCGGGAGTTTTCCGCCGCGGTGACCAGCTTCTGCTCCTCGGCATTCAGCTCGGGCTTGGCCTGGCCCTTTTCCTTGCCGCCGCCAAAGAAATAGTTGTAGATATCGGTGCCGCGTTTGGTACCCAGCACCGAGGTCATCATGGTGGTCAGCAGCGTGGAGACCATGTCGGTGGTGGCCTTGTCGACGTTTTCCTCGCCGACACCTTCGATGCCATCCTTGTACAGCTCGTTGAGCTGGTCGATGGGAATACCGAACTTGAATTCGGTGTCGATCTGCGCCGCCAGTTCCGAATCGAGCAGGCTGAGCGACTGCATGTCGGCGGCATAGCGCGCCGCAGCGCCTTCGGGGTTGTCCTTCTCCAGCGCCTCGAGGGCCTCTTTGTACTCGGGGTCGCGCAGGGTCTCGGCCAGCTTGTCCTTGAAGCCGTCCTTGTCCTCGATCTTGTCGATCGCCTCCTTGAGGAAACGGTCGTTGTCGGCGGCGATGTCCTCATCGGTCATCAATGCCAGCAGCTCTTCACCGAGCTTGCCCTCGTCCACCAGCCCGCGCATTTCGGCCGGGTTCATCTCCTTTGGGTCCTTGCCATAGCTGGTGGTGGTGCTGTTGAAAGCGCCATTGGTGGTGGAGTAGGGCAGGTACTGGAAGCCGCCGTTGAGCATCGCCCGGGCCTCGAGCAGGCGCAGGTACTTGGCTTCCTTGGAGTCGGCGGGCTTGTCCTTGTAGGCCTCCTTGAGATTGTCGTAGTACAGCTCGCCAACGGTCTTGGCCTTGCCATCCTTCTTCTCGCTGGTTTCGGCG
Organism: Pseudomonas argentinensis; assembly: GCF_001839655.2. Classification (NCBI taxonomy): domain Bacteria; kingdom Pseudomonadati; phylum Pseudomonadota; class Gammaproteobacteria; order Pseudomonadales; family Pseudomonadaceae; genus Phytopseudomonas; species Phytopseudomonas argentinensis. The sequence continues at coordinate 839,383 of NZ_CP056087.1, read as the reverse complement.
AGCATCAGGTCGGTTTCCTTGGCAGGCGGCAGGTCGCGGTCCTCGAACGCCTTGTCGACGGCGCCTTGCTGCTTCTCGGTCTGCACCCCGTTGAGGCTGGCGAAATGCTCGGGCGTGACGCTCTCGATGACGATGAACTTGCCGCGCCGCGGCGTTTCCACAGCGAGCACGCCAGGTGCCAGGGTCTCCACCTTGGTGTCACCGGTGACCACCGGGATGTCATCCCGGGCGCTCATCACCTTGTAGCCGTCCTCATCGACCTTGTTCTCGATCTTGTCGCGGGTCTCGGCCAGCTCCTTGACCTTCTTGTAGGCTTCCGGCGAAACCTCCTTGGAGACCGCGTACTTGCTGCCATCGGCCGTGGTGAAGAGTGCCGTGTCGTTGGCGCCATAGGCGCCGCTATCGTCGACGGTCAGCTGGAAGCCGTTGCCGGGGTGATACACCGCCGCGCTCATGTCCAGGTAGCCGTCTTCGATAAAGCGCAGATCGCCCAGCTCCGGAATCTGTTCGGCCGAGGTGACCACCTCGAAACCGCCGGCCTCGCGCTGGCCAAGCCAGTTTTCATGCTCCTCGGACAGCTCCTTCTCGGTCCAGGCCGGTGGCCCGGCTACATCACCGGCATCCAGTTTTTCCTTGGCCACCTGGTGCAGCCGTGGGTTCACGCCAGCGTGCACCAGCACCTGATCGCCATTTTTCATGGTCACCAGCAACAGATCGTCCCAGAGCATGAGACGGTGGCCGCTGGAAGACAGCCATTCGGTCTCGACGTTGGCGATGTCCTCTTCATTCCACTGGTGATTGCTCTCGGCCTGCGGCGGCTTGCCGTCCAGGTAGGGGCCGCGGTACTCCTTGTAGGCCTCGATGCCTTCCTTGTCGAGCTGCCCGCCCTTGCTCTGCGCTTCGCGCAGCTTGTCGTCGAAATCGGTATCGCCGGTTTGTCCGGTCACGCGTTCTGGTCTTGTTGTATCGATTGTGCTCATCGGCTCTGCGCTCCGGCTCGATAAGTGGACAAGGTCGCAAAATGGCGCTGCGCTCCTTGTGCGAAAGAAGGTGGCTATGGCACTTGTTGAACGGCGCAGGCCAATGCGTGACGCCCCGCTGGTTGACGGAAACGGGAACGGTGCACGCAAAAAGCGCGGTCTGCTGCCCTTTCATTCAAGCAATCGTCACATTGATGTAACAACCTGATCGCGACGGATTTCGCAGCTTTTCACGGCGACACATGGCCCTTAACAGGACGCGAGGGCGGCGCTGAACAGACTGTCAGGAGCAACGCGACATGCAACCAGACCACCCTCGACGCACCCGGCCCGGGTCGGATTCCCGAACAGCTTTTGCAGCGCTATCCGAAGTTCCGAACGGGCTCGGTCAACCAGGCTGCCGTGGTCATTGACAATCAATCAGTTAGCAATCGCCGAGGCAGATCCCGGCGCGGCACGTTAATTGCGAAGTACTCCCCGCCTCTGATCGACACCGCTTTGCAGTACTGCGGTGATATACAAAAACAAGTACGTTCTGGAGGGATCTTCTTGCCTATTCAAACTGCCGCACCGGCACCTTCCGCCAGCGACCGCCGCATCGGGCCTCCATGCGAACCGAACCCGAGCATGACCTGGTGCGCCTGTGCGCAACCGTCACCAGTGCGTACAACAACCATAATCCTCGAGGGACTATAGGCATGTATTCGACCACTCTCGGCACCACCACCACGCCGACCGAGACGCCTTACGACCATGCGCCATTCAGCAGCGAAGGCGCCGTGCGGTTCGGCGCCTTCATTCTCTACCCGCGCCAGCACCTGCTGCTCAAGCATGGTGAGCCGGTCAGCCTGGGCAGCCGTGCACTGGACCTGCTCATCGCCATGGCAGCGCGGCCGGGAGAGCTGCTGGAAAAATCCGAGCTGATCGCCTGCGCCTGGCCGAAGGTCATCGTCGAAGAGTGCAACCTGCGCGCACAGATCGTCGCCCTGCGCCGGGTGCTCAGCGAGGACGAAACCGGCTTCGAATACATCGTGACCGTGCCGGGCCGGGGTTATCGCTTCGTGGCGCATATAGAGCCCTACGTGGCCGGCAGCGAGCCCGCCGCGGCAGAGCGCCTGCAGTCGCTGCCCAGCCTGATCACCCGGCCACTGGGCCGTGATACCGTGCTGCAGCGCCTGGCCGAGCAGCTGCAACACACGCGCCTGGTATCCCTGGTGGGCCCGGGCGGCATCGGCAAGAGCACCGTCGCGCTGGCGCTCGGCAACCAGCTCGCCGGCGACAGGCCCCATGGCACCTGCTTCGTCGACCTCAGCGAAATCGACGACGACGGCCGCATCCCTCACGCTCTGGCCGAAGCCCTGGGTCTGCAGGCCAGCAGCGATCCTCTGCGTGAGGTGGTGCAGCACCTGCAGCAACGGCGCCAATTGCTGATCCTGGATAACTGCGAGCAGGCGCTGGACGGCACGGCGCTGGTGGTGGAAACCCTGCTCAAGTGGACCCCCGATTGCGCCATCCTGACCACCAGCCGCGAGCCGCTGCGCACCGCGGGCGAGCAGATCGAGCGCCTGCTGCCCCTGCAGTTGCCCGCCGCCTGCGAGCACCCCAATGCCGAGCAGGCGCTGGGGTATCCGGCCATCGAACTGTTCGTGGAGCGGGTGCAGGCCAGCGACACGGCCTTTACCCTCAACGACGGCAACGTGGCCGACGTGATCAACATCTGCCGCAAGCTCGACGGCATTCCCCTGGATATCGAAATCGCCGCGACCCGGGTCAGCGCCTTTGGGCTGGGCCCACTGGCCGAACTGCTCGATGGCGAGTTCCGCCTGCAAATGGAGGGCCGCCGTACCGCGCCGCCTCGCCACCGCTCGCTGCGCGCAACCCTGGACTGGTCCTACCAGACCCTGGCACCGGCCGAGCAGGCAATGCTACGCCTGGTGGCGATCTTCAACGGCACCTTCACCCTGAACGCCGTGCGCGCACTGGTCGAAGGCGACGCGGTACTGTCGGGCGATCCACTGCCGCTGATCGAAAGCCTGGTGGACAAGTCCCTGCTGATCGCCCACCGCGATGACACCCTCAAGTACTACCAGATGCCCAAGAGCGAGCGCCTCTACGCCCTGGAAAAACTCGACCAGACCGGCAGTACCCAGCGCCTCGTGGCCCGCCATGCGGCCTACGCCCTGGGGGTGGTGAAGAAGGCGGCCAGCCAGCTCGACGCCGTGGTGCCGGAAGCCTGGAAGAACCTCTATGGCGCGGAGAGCGATACCATTCGCTCGGCGCTCACCTGGGCCTGCTCCACCGAGGGCAACCAGTCCCTGGGCCTGGAGCTGACGTTGGCAGCACTCGGCCTCGGCCCCTACCGTGATCGCTCATCGCGCCCCCGGGTGGAACAGTCGGCAGCCCAGGAGCCGTTGCGCTACCAGGTTCGTTGAGCACAGGAGATCAGGGCATCGTGGCCGGACGGCGGCCGCCACGACAGACCCTGACAGCCATTAGCCTGACGACCCGCCAGTAATGCACGGGCGGGTCACTGACTCAGCGCCTTGCAGGCGCGAATTGTGGTGAAAATCCGTAGTGCTTGAGCGGTGCACTGCATCGTTTGTCATAACCTCTGCCAAACCCACCCTTCTGTGCGTTTTGCATGACGCGATCGGCAAGCGGAGTAAACGATGACCACCATTCACCAAGGCGACCGGCTCGCTACGCAGCCGGGTAGCGGCGCCTCTTTCGACCAGGTTCTGAAGCACTCCCGTCTATTGTCCAGCAAACCGGCCGATGCCTACCGCCAGGCCAAGCCGGAACAGGCGCCGCCGCGCCTCGAGGAGTACCAGCGCATCGAGGCGCCCGGGCAGGTGGCGGCCGATACCGTGCGCTATGTCACCCGCGACGGCGAGCAGGTCATCGTTTATCGCTCCAGCACACCGGCGCTCTACCAGCGCGTGGTAGAGGATCACTACACCCTCGCCGCCCGGGCCGATGGCTATACCCTGGCGGTCGACAACAACGATACCCTTTCCTATTACGAACACATCACCAGTATCGACACCCGCAACGCCGAGAGCGGCGTCATCACCTACCAGTTCGGCGCCAACCAGTGGGTCATCACCCAGAGCCATACCCCCGACACCTTTAAACGCCTGCTGCACATGGAACAGGTGCTTGCCTACAAGAACGACGGTTACGCCCTACTCGGCGCCCAGCAGCCACTGCCCATGAGCAGCACGGCCTACCGGACCATCGAAACCCTGGGTGACGGCCTGACACGCGTCGAAACCAGCGACGGTCAGCGCTACATCATCTCTGCACAGTTGAATCCCCAGGCCCACCAGCAACTGCAGTACCTGAGCGAGGTGCGCGGCCAGATCGACGCTGGCGGGCAGAAGGGCTACCAGGTCGTGGAATCGCTGCCAGCCGACTATGACATCGACAAGCTGCAGGTCGAGCGCATCGACAAGCAAACCGGGCTTATCCATTTCCGCTACGACGGGCGTGCCTACATGCTGGCGCCCGGCGACGCCAGCGAGGCCGAAATGCAGCTGCCCGAGGGGCTGCGTATCGGGCTGGCCGGCGCCAACGACCGGTCACCGAGCCTGGAGCTGCGCGGCTCGCGACTCTACGATCTGCTCACGGCATTGAAACAGACCGAAGGCACCGTCGCCCATGACGCACTGGTCAATGCCATCAAGAACGGTGACATCCTGGCCAACGACGCCAACAAGCCCGTTGCGCTGACCGAGATCGACAGCGTGCATGCCTTCAGTGAGGGCGGCGTGCAGGTCATTACCCTCAAGGACGGCAGGAAGGTGGTCGCCATCGAAGCCATGGCGCCGAACGCGTTCAAGGCCTATGCCCAGTCGGCCGAGGTTCTCGCCGGCATCGCCCGGGCCGAAGGGGATGGTTACCGCCTGGCCGGTGCTGACCACTACCTGCCGGCCACGGAAGACATCGCCAGCATGGGTGGCGTTGGCGAGTACGGCCCCGGCCTGATTGCCTTCACCTATCGCAAACCAGGCGGCGAGGAAGAAAAGCTGATCGTCAGCGAAGCGATCAACCCGGAGTTGTTCGCCCAGGTGTCGGGGCATCGTGACGAGGTCACCCTGCAGATCAATGACCTCGACGCGCTGCGCAGGGAACACGGCCTGCCACCCCTCGAGGAGGTCAGCATCAACGAGCTGCCTACCAGCGAAACCAATGAGGACGGGCAAACCCTGAGCGTGCAGGAACTGGCCCTGCAACGCATGATCGAGGCCTATCGCGAGGGCGTCAAAGACGGCAGCATCGCGGCCGATGACCCGCGTGCCCGCTTCCTGCGCGCCCTGGAAGCCAAGAGCATGGCCGAGAACGGCATGTCGATCATTCCCGAGCACGGTCGCGGCTACAAGGCCGATGCCAGCGACCCCATCGACGTCACCAGCCGGGATGTGCGCGAAGAGATATTCGATGTCCAGGCCATCGACGAAACCCTGGCCGAACTGACCAGCAACGAGACCGTCGCGGCCGACCTCGCGCGCTTCGACAAGGAAGCCCGGGACAAGGTGGTTGGCGGGCCGGAGAAGATCGCCGAAGTCGAGGAAAAGCTCAAAAGCAGCGCCAACTCCGAGGCGTTCCGTACCTACATCAAGGCGCTGGAAGCCGATGGCAAGAGCGAATTGGCACAGCTGGAGATCCAGCAGACCTACCTCAACCTGGCGCAGATCGACCCACAGGCGGCCGAGCAGTTTCTCGGTGACCTGAGCCGCGACACCATGATCATGGACCTGGATGCGCTAATGGCCGACCCCAGCCAGATCAGCGAGGACAACAGCTCACTGGCGGCGATCGACACCACCAACTACTGGCTGCGGGCGGCCCGGGCCATCCCCGATATTCCCTCGCACCTGATCAGCAGCTGGGAAACGACCATCCAGAAGTTCGCGTTGAACAAGAACGATGCGGCGGCGTTCAGCAAGATCTACGCAGAACTGGGCGATACCTACATGCGTAACGGCGTGGTGACCGATACCGACATCCAGCGCGCATTCAACGCCGAGAACAATGCCTTCCGCTCACTGTCTTCGACCGAGCGGGACAACCTGACCAAGATGTTCACCACCATGAAGGACACCGGCACCCTCGGCTCGGTATCCGGCATCTTCGGCCTGGCCCGGGGGATTTATCAGCTGCACGGTAACCCGGGTGACCTGGCCAGCACCCCGGAAGGACGGCTGGCCATCGCCGCTGACTTCATCACCTTCGCCAGCTTCTCCAACAGCTTCCTCACCCTGGGCTCGAAGACCTACGACACCATCCTCAACACCAGGGTGTACGAGCATCTGGGGCTCAGCAAAAGCATCCCGGAAATGTGGGGCAAGCTGCCGCCTGTGGCGCCACCCGGTGTCAATGTGGATGCCAACCTGGCCAAGCACCTGGCTGGCCAGGGTTTTATCAGCGACCTACCGTCCGTCTACGTTCATGACGAGAGGGGCGGCGTCACCCAGGTGATTGCCGGCCCCGACTATGGGACGGACAACCCGAACAAGGTTCCCAACGTCGCCAACCGCGACCACTACGCCAACTTCGATGCCGAGGCCTTCAAACGCGGTTACCTGGACGGTGCCGGCAACACCAAGTACCGCATCGCCGATGCCAGCACGGGGCACCGTATCGCCGGCTCGGTATCGCGGTTCATTGGCTCCTCCGCCGACCTGGCTGGCGCGGTGACCGGCATCGTGCTGGGCGCCTTCGGCATTCGCGACGGGCTCAAGAACGGCGACTCGCTGCAGACGGCCTCGGGCTTTCTCGGGGTATTCGGCGGTTTGAGTGGTGTGGCGGCCGGCGTGGCCAGCGTCAACGGCGCCTGGGGCATCATCGGCGGCTCGGCAGGGCGCATCATTGCCGCCGCCGGGCCGGTGGGCTTCCTGATTTCCGCCGGCCTGGGCTTCATCGGCGCGATCCTGGGCACTATCAAGTCCCACAAGCTGCACAAGGTATCCCTGGAGAAATGGGAGCAGATCAAGCAGTTCGAGAAGGACGGATTGCTGCAGGAACAGGGCGCGAGCAACTACGTCTGGCTGCAGACCTACCTGTCCAACTACCGCCAGCGCGACACCCCGGATAATCGCAGCGTCTTCGATTTCCGCCAGGCCGAGTGGCAGGGCGAGGACAAGACCCACCGCGACTACCTGGGTGACGGCGCCAACGAGCTGACCGGCGGCTACTCCTGGGCCTCCGGCCACGAATACACCTTCGTCGACGACGAGGGCAACGAGCACATCTACATCAGTGGCTATGGCTCGTTCACGCCAAAGGATGAGTCCTCGCCGGACCTACCCAAGGCCACCACCACGACCTGGGAGACCAACTAGAGGCGCCAGTCGATGGTCATGCGCCGGTTACGGGCGTGGCCATCTGCACAGGTTGAGCGCCGCCCCCGCCGATAGCGGGCTCACCCTGGATTCTGGTTCAGATCAGCCTCGCCGCAACCAGCGCATCGGCCACCGGCTGGAAGGTATTGGCCGGAATCGGCTCGCCCTTCACCGCACGCTTGGCGATCTCGGCCGCCAGCCTGGCGTCCGGGCTACGGGGTACCCCCAGGCTCACCGACTGCGCCAGCAGGGCTTTGGCGTCCTCGCCCATGGCAATGCACACCAGCACCGGCACCGGGGTTTCGCCACGGACGTAGCGCACGCCGACCAGCCAGCCGTCTTCGCTGCCGATCATCAGGGTGGCATGGGCGATGCCGACCTTGCGGCTGCTCAGGGCCTGCATCTCGCGGCGTTGGCGCTGGCGTTCGCGCTTGATCAGCGGATCGCCGTCCATGTCCTTGCGCTCGCGCTTCTGTTCGCTGCGGGTCATGCGCATCTCGCGCTGGAACAGCCAGCGCTGCAGCAGCACGTCGACGCCGCCGATGAGCAGATAGGTGAGCAGCACCGTGGCGAGCAGCGGTTTGAGCAGCACGAAGAACACCGACTCGATACAGCCGGCCCCGCAACGCGACGACTCCATCAGCGCCTGCAAGGCAATGCGCCCCACCACATAGAAGGCCACCGAGAGCACCACCACCTTGACCAGGCTCTTGAGGAACTCGATGAAGTTGCGCATGGAAAAGATGCGCTTGGCGCCTTCGACCGGGTTGATGCGCGAGATTTCCGGCTTGATCGGTTCGCCGGAAAACAGCACGCCGCGCATGGTCACGATATTGGTGAGGATCACGCAGACCACCGTCACCCCGAGGATCGGCAGGGCGGTGCGCAGCAGCACTTGCTGGGCGCTTTCCAGCAGGCGTGGCCAGACCGTGGCGAAGGGTTCCACGTAGATGGTCGCCGCCAGGTCGAGCAGACCGCGCACCCGTGATTCGGCGACGCTGGCGAGAAAGGCGATGCACACCGAGCAGCCGAGCAGCACCACCGCCGAGACCATATCCTGGCTTTTCGAGACCTGGCCTTTCTGCCGTGCCTCGCGCAGCTTCTTGTCGGAGGCCGGCTGGGATTTCTCCTCGCTGCCGCTGTTGCCGGCCATCAGGGCTCACCCGCGCCGGACAGCGTCTTGAGCACCTCGACGGTGCCACGAAATTCCGCCAGTTGCTCGAGCATCAGCGGGATCAGGAAGCCGCAGTAGAGCACCATCAAAAAGGTGAAGATCAGGTTCTTTATCGATAGCGAGAGGTCGAAGATATTCATCTGCGGCGCCATGCGCGACAGGTAGGCGAGCATCATGTCCGCCACCAGCAGGGCGATGATCAGCGGTGCCACCATCAGCACGCCGATGCGCATCACCTGGTCGAGAATCGCCAGCACCGCCTCCAGCGCCGCGCTGGCGATCACCGGGGTGAACGCGGTGACCGGCCATAGCTGGTAGCTGTGGTAGAAGCCGTCGACCATCAGGATAAAGCCGCCGGACATGAAGAACAGGGTGATCAGGGTGACGCTGAGCAGGGTCGCGGTGACCCCGGACTCCCCCGCACCGGAGGGGTCGACCAGTTGTGCCATGGTCGAGCCACGCTGCAGGTCGACCAGCTCACCGGCCACTTCGGCAGCCCAGAACGGAATGCCGAATAGCAGGCCCACGGTCACCCCGATGAGGAATTCCTTGACCATCAGGCCGGCGAGAAAAAAGCTGCCGTAGTCCTCCAGGGCGGTCAGCGCCGAGAACGCCGGCAGAAACATCGGCGCGGAAATCGCCACGGCCACGCAGCTGCGGATCATCCCGGTCAGCCCCAGGCGATTGAAGGCCGGGGTGATGAACACCAGGCCGAGCGCCCGACAGACCGCCAGGGCCGCCGCCGAAATCACCGGATAAGCGATCTCGGCGATGCCCAGACCGATATCGGCATCCATGCCCTAGCGCGTCCAGGCAGGGAAATTGTCCAGCACGTGGCTGGCCAGCGCCGCTACCTGGGTGGCCAACAGCGGGCCGATCAGCACCAGCACCAGCAGCACCGCCACCAGCTTGACCGCTTGCGGCAGGGTCTGGTCCTGGATCTGGGTCAGCGCCTGCAGCAGGCCGACCCCCAGGCCGATGAGAATGGCCACGCCCAGCGCCGGGGCGCTGAGCAGCAGCACGGTCATCAGCGCCTGTTTCATCAACGACAGAAATACGTCCTGGCCCACGCGTTACCCTCCCCCGTAGCTGAGGATCAGGCCGTGCATCAGCCGTGACCAGCCGCTGACGGCGACGAACAGAAATATCTTCAGGGGAATCGAGATCAGCGTCGGCGACACCATCATCATGCCCATGGCCATCAGCACGTTGGCCACCAGCAGGTCGATCACCAGAAAGGGGATGTAGAGCAGAAAGCCGATCTCGAAGGCGCGGGTCAGCTCGGAGCTGACGAACGCCGGAATCAGCACCACCAGGTCATCGTCGCGCAGGTCAGCGCGGGCTTCCTCGGACCATACGGTTTCGGTGGCCTGCACGAAGAAGGCGCGCTCGGACGGGTTGGCGAAACGTGACAGGTGGGTCTGCAAGGGCGCATGCAGGGCGTCGCCCAGCTCGCGCAACTCCTCGGCGTTCTGCAAACTGATCGAGCGCCCCTCCACCTCGCGGTACATCTCGCCGATCAGCGGCGTGGTGACGTATACCGCGAGGATCAGGGCGATGCCGTAGAGCACCAGGTTCGGGGGCGTCTGCTGCACGCCCAGGGCGTTGCGAATCAGGAACAGCACCACGGAGATTTTCAGAAAGCCGGTCAGGGTCACTACCGCCAGGGGAATCAAGCCGATCGTGGTGACGACCAGGATGATTTCCAGCAGGTTCGGTTGGTAATCCGTCATAGCAGGCCGCTGAAAAACGTTACCGAGGCAGTCAGCGCAACACCGGAGGCGGCCCCGCAAAAGGAGGTGAGGAAGCGGTCGGAGTCGCGGGCGACTTTACTGGTGTAAATGAGCATTTCGAGCCTCTTTTTAACGCCGCGATGGCAACGCAGGTAGTTTTTTTCAGCAGCCTGATGGGCTGGCGAACCGGGTCAGGCGCACCCCGAGCCCATCGCCGATGGCGACCAGCTCACCACGCCCCACGCAGCGGCCATTGACCAGCAGCTCGACCCGCTGAACATCGGCGTCGGGCAATGCCAGCACGCTGCCCTCGCCCAGCTCGCGCAGTTGCCCCAGGGGCATCTCCAGGCTGCCGATCTGGCAGACCACGGTCAGCGGCACATCGTCCAGTTGCGCATCGTCGGCGTCTTGCCCCATGGCGTTCTCCATCGTCGGGTTGATTGGTTGCCAGGCTTCGAGCAGCTGCAAGCCGGATTGCTGGCGTTTGCAACGGGCCTGCCGATGGCCACCGGCGAGCACCAGCAGGCCGTCGGCATCCACTGGGCAGTCGAGCATCAGTACGTCGCCCGGCTGCAGGCTGCGCAGCTCGCCCAGGCTCAGGGTCTGCCAGCCACGCTGCAGGGCCAGGCCCAGCTGCAAGGTCGGCAGCGGATGGCGCGCCACCGGCAGGTAGCGCTCCAGCAGATCGGCGACGCCTTGCGCAGCGGCATGGCTCAACTGCAGGGTGAGCGTGCCCAGCGGCGCACCGTCTGCACTCAGTTGCACAGTGAGCATCAGGTCATCGGGTTGCGAGTCGGCGTCCAGGCTTACGGGTTGGCCCAAGGCGGCTTCGAGCGGCTCGATCCAGGGCAGCAGCGCCTTTTCCAGCAGCACGCTCTGCAGCGCCGCCGGCAGGCCCCCGAAGTCGCGCTGCAGCGCCAGCGATGCCAGCAACCCTTCGAGCAGGGCGGCATCCAGATGCAAGTGCAGGGCGGCCGTGCCCAACCGCCCCGGCACGACACAGGCGGCGTCCTGCAAGGGCGGGCCGCCTACCGCGACTTCGAGGCGCACACCCGCGATCAGGCCCTGCCAGGGCAGCTGCCGGCGCAGCAGCCGATTGAGCAGCGCCTGCCTGGCGACATCGAGTTTCGGCAGCAGGGGCAACACCGGCACGGGCAGCGATTGGCGGCAGTTCATCGATGCATGGCTCCATGGGGACGGTCTTCGGCCAGGCTTTCCTCACGGGCCTCGGCGGCGCGCTGCTGGCGCCGAGCATGGTGCTGCAGCAAGGGTTCGAGCGCCTCGCACTGCAATTGCCGACGCAGCCAGAGCTGTTGGGCCTGGTCACGGCCGGCCTGCACCTCGGCCAGCTGACGGGAGGCTTCGTCGGCCTGCTGCGCCAGGTGGCCCCGTTGTGCCTCGAGCGCGTCGAGCAGCTCCAGCGCGCTGCGGTACTGCCCCACCGGCAGCGCCCCTGCGGTGAGTAGGGCCTGCAGTTGCCCGGCCTCGTCGTCGAGCAGCGCCAGTGCCTCGCTGACCCGCGCCTGGGCGCACTGCAGTTCGGCGGCAGCCTGCTGGCAGCGCGCCTGCCAATTGGCCAGTTGCGCTTCGGCGCGGCGCACGCGCAGGCGACGCAGATCGTCCAGCTGCTGAACGGCGCTCATCCGAGCACCTTGCGCAGCGCGCGCAGGGTGTCGTCGAAGCCGCTGGGCTCGGCGGCATCCTGACGCAGAAACTGTTCGATGGCGGCCTGGCGGGCGATCGCCTCGTCAGCCAGTGGATCGCTGCCGGCCACGTAGTCACCGGTGCGCAGCAGCAGCTCGATGTCAGCGTGCCGGGCCATCAGGGCACGCAGGTGGCCGGCCAGCTGCCGCTGCTCCGGCTCGACCACGCGATCCATCAGACGGCTGCGACTCTGCAGCACGTCGATGGCCGGGAAGTGGTTGCGCTGGGCCAGCTCGGCGCTGAGCACCAGGTGCCCGTCGAGGATCGAGCGCACCTCCTCGGCCACCGGGTCGAGGGCCGCATCGCCTTCGGTAAGCACCGTGTACAGCGCCGTGATGCTGCCGTTGGCCGCCGGCCCCGAGCGTTCCAGCAGGCGCGGCAAGGCCGAGAACAGCGAAGGCGGATAACCGCGGCGGGTCGGCGGCTCGCCGATGGCCAGGCCGATCTCGCGCTGGGCACGGGCGAAACGGGTCAGGCTGTCGAGCAGCAAGAGCACATGGCGGCCCTGGTCGCGGTGGTATTCGGCATGGGCGGTGGCCACCAGCGCCGCCTTGACCCGTTCGGTGGCCGGGCGATCGGAGGTGGCGACCACGGCGACGGTACGCGCCCGCGCTTCTGCCCCCAGGTGGACATCGAGCAGCTCGCGCACCTCACGCCCGCGCTCGCCGATCAGGCCGATGACGATCACCTGGGCTTCGCTGCGCCGCACGATGCTGGCCAGCAGCGACGACTTGCCCACGCCGGGCTCGCCGAAGATGCCCATGCGTTGCCCACGCGCCACGGTGAGCAGACCATCGATGGCGCGGATGCCCAGTGGCATCGGCTGGGCGACGATCTGCCGGGAAAAGGGTGCAGGCGGCTCGGCCTGCAGGGGATAACGGTGCAACCCACTGACCGGCGCACCGCCATCGAGCACGTCGCCCAGGGGACCGATCACCCGCCCCAGCAAGGCATCGCCCACCAGTACGCTCTGGCTTTCGCCGGTGGCGACGATTTCGGTCCGAGTCGACAGCCCCTCCAGGGAACCGACGGGCGAGAGAATCGCCTCGTCGCCATCGAACCCCACCACTTCGGCGGTGAGCACCCGCCCGCTGGCCGGGTCGCTGAGCCGGCACAGCTCGCCAATGCCCACGTTCGGCACACTGGCCTGGATCAATGTGCCGCGAATACTGCGAATACGCCCGCGTAACGGCCGCGGCTGGGCATCGGCCAGGCGCGCGCTCAGGGTCGGCAGCAGGTCATGCAGAGGCGCGTTCATCGCCACCCTCCAGACTGCCGGGCAGCAGTGCCTGGCGCAGCCCTTGAAGCTGGGTATGCAGATCCAGCTCGACGCTGGCCTGGGGGCTGCTCAACCGCCCATGACCGGCAGCGAGGGTGTCATCGGCCTCCACGTCGAGGCGCTCGCCGAGGTCGCGCAGTTGCTCACCCACGGCGTCGAGCTGATCCGGCCGCACCTGCAGGCGCAGCCGCTGGGCGTGGCGAAAGGCACCGAGTGCCTGGCGCGTGCACTGGGCCAGGCGCTTGGCGTCATCCAGCTCACCGATCACCTGCCGGGCGATGCCCAGCGCCAGGTCGGCCATCTGCGCTTCGAGGCCGGCCAGGTAGTCATCGACCTGCTGCGCCGTGCGCGCCAGCAACTGCGCCGCTTCGCGCTGCCCCTCGGCGAGGCCGGCCGCCAGGCCCTCGTCTCGCGCCTGGTCACGCAGTTGCTGCAAGGCTGCCTGGGTTCGCTCGGCCTCCTCGCGGGCCGCCTGCATGAAGGCGTAGCCGTCGAGCCACTGCGCTGCCTCCTCGGCACGCAGGATGCGCTGGCCCGGCTTGTCTGGCAGCGCGCTCATGCAGCGCCTCGCTCGGCAGGGTCATTGATGGCGAGGGCGACCTGACGCACCAGCTGGATGTCTTCGGCACTGCCGCTCGACAGGGGCGCAGCCAAACCGAAGCGCAGGCGCAGCCAGGCTTGCAGGGCTGGCGGCTGGGCCGCCAGCCAGGCCGCCACGCAGCGCTGGCCATCTTCCTCGATGGCGGCCAGCAAGGCATCGCCGGTCCTCATCATGGGTGCGTCGGCCGCTGCTTCGCGCCAGCCAATGGCCAGGTCGTAGGTGGCATCACCCAAGCGCTCGCGCAGTTGCTGCACCAGCGGGCCGCGAATTTCCCGGGCCAGGGCAACGGCATGCCGGCAGGCACCGCAAGTCGTGGCAAACCTGGTAAAGGTCGACGGCGGCAGGAGCAGCACCGGCAGGTCGTCATCGGCCACCTCACCGACGCCGCTCAACGGCTGCAATCCGTAGTAGGAAAGGAGCAACTCGCCAAGACGGGCTTCGAAGCGCCGCTGCTCGATCAGCTCGAGCACCCGCTCACGGGGCACCGCGCCGAGCAGCGCGGCCTCCAGGCAGTCCCCGGCGACGAATGTGATCGGCCGGGCCAGCAACATGCGCCAGGCCTGGCGCGACACCTGGCTCACTCGCTTTGCCTCAGCACGTAGGTGCCCTGCCCCTGGCGCTCGCGCCACAGCAGCCAGCCCACTGCCCCGGCCATGCCGAGCAGCAGCAACAGGGCGCCGAAAAACAGGGTACGTGCCCGCGTCACGCTTTCGTCGAGCATCCACACACCGAGAAAGGAGCTCAGCGGCGGCCGCGCATCGTCACGCAGGCTGCGCACCGCCGCCTTGATCGCGGTGACCGACACGCCGTCGTAGTTGAGCCCGGAAATACTGTTGGCAACCAGGGTCTTGATCTGCGGAATCAGCTGGTCGATGTCGGTATCGGCTTCGTAACGGATCAGCACCGACGCCGACGATGGCGAGATCACCCGCTTGAGCAGGTCGTTGTCGGGCAGCACCACGTGGACCCGTGCCGACAGCACGCCATCGATCTGCGACACGGTGTGCGACAGCTCTTCGCTGAGCGCGTAGACCATCTGCGCGCGCTCCTGCACCGGCGAGGACACCAGACCGTTGTTTTTGAACACCTCGCCCATGTTGGAAAACTGCTGTTGGGGCAGGCCAGCTTCGTCGAGCAGGGCGACAGCCTCGGACAATCGCTCCTGGGGCACGCTGACGGTGATCCGGCCATCCTCCTGGACCTGGCGCTGGGCGGCGATGCCCTCGCGCAGCAAGGCGGCGACCATGCTGTTGGCTTCACGCTCGCCCAGGTTGCTGTAAAGCACCATGCCATCGCAGGCCTGCAGCAACAGCGTCAGCAGCAAAAGCGCGAACAACCGCAAAGGATGCCCACCCATGGTCACTGGCCCCTTAGCAGGGTATTGGCAGAGCCGGAAATCTGCGTGGCGCCACGCACCACCATCTGGGTCTCGATGGAGTAATCGAAGACCCGGCTGAGCGAGCCAACCAGGCGGTCGATCTGCTGCTCGTTGACCTTGCCCGGCTCGACCCCGGCGCCTTTATCCACCGGCGCACTGCTGATGTACGGCGTGCGCTCCACCGCGGCACTATCGGAAAAACCCTTGGAGCGGTCGATGAAACCGTTGAGCCGCTCCATCAGGTTTTCGCCGATCTGGTTCGGGCTGGCGCCCTGGGGCATGCCCTTGGCCTGGCTGGCCATATGCTCGAACAGGTTCTGCGATACCTGGGCGACATCCTGCCCGGCGGCCGCAGGGGTCGCCGTGGCGACTGCTGCACTGACTGTCATGGCCAATCCCCGTGGTTATTCTTCGTCGTCCGCGGTGGCTTCCTTGAGAATCTCCTGGGCCCGCGGCATGACGATGAACTGGCCACCGAGGATGATCGCCTGGGTGATCATGTCTTCCGTCATCGCGTCCCCCTGGGCGTTTTCCAGCGCCTGGTCGAATTCGGCTTCAGGGGTGTTCTGGGGGCTGGCGTTGCCATCTACCTGGGTGACTGCCATGGGATATCTCCTTTCGTCTGAGGTTTATTCGTCCGCACCCTTGACCACCTGGATGCCGGCACTGCCGCGAAACACCCGCACGCCTCGCTCGCGAACCACTTCGGGCTCGGCGACCACCGGGCTCTGCAGCTGATCGATACGTTGCTGGACCAGCGCCATGTAGGGGGGCGGCCCGGAAATCAGCATGCCGTCACCGTGAAAGCTGCTGCGCAGCGACAGATGCTTGCCTGCTACACCCAGCTCGTCCAATGCGCTCTGCAACTCGTCGAGCTGAAAGCCGCTGGGTTCGAACTGGCGAATCTCGATTTCTTCCTCACTGTTCACATGCAGCATGTTGCCGTCGAAAAACCAGGTCAGGCCGCCGTTGCTGCACAAGGCGTCGAGAAACTCGCCGGCACTGGCCGCGCGCAGGTTGCTCTGAGCGCGCCCCTTGACCCGGCTGGAAATCGCCATCGGCAGGCCAAGGTTGCGCCCGAAGGCTTCCAGGGTGCTGCGCAGATCCTGGTCGATCACCACATAGTCGTAGGGCTGATCGAACCAGGGTGGCGTGACGTCGGCGCGGGCCGTGCCCACACTGCCAGCCAGCAACAGCAGGGTCAGCGCCAGACAACGCCCGATGGAGCCACTATCGGCGCAGGCAGGTCGATGAAACAACCGCCGCCCGGCAACAATCACAAGATTTCGCAGCCCCTTCACAGAACCCTCCGAAGCTGGCTCTATAGAATGCCGTGCACGTGCCGAACCAACCCAGGAGCACCGCCCTTGCCGTCGATTTCCACCCGCTGCATCCTGCTTGCCAGCCTCGCCCTGCTCGGCGCCTGTAGTCACCACGCCCCCGATAACGAGCCCGCGCCGGGCGGCGATGAGGCCTACCAGCGCCTGATGAAACTGGCCGGCGATGTCGAATCGCGCGGTGACCGCGGCACCGCCGCGACGCTCTACCAGAGGGCTGCGGAACAACCGGGGGCGGGCTTCGACGCCTGGCAGCGGCTGGGCCATGCGCGACTGGAGAGCGGCAACATCCAGGGCGCCGAGGCGGCCTACCAGAAAGCCGTCGCGCTGGAGCCGGACAACCCGCTGGGCCTGCTCGGCCTGGGCACCGCGCAGCTGCGCCTGGGCTACCCGGAGCGCGCCCAGCCGCTGCTGGAAAGTGCCGCCCGGCAATTGCCCAACGATGCCCAGGCCTTTGCTCGCCTGGGCGCCGCCGAGGCGCAGCTGGGCAATGTCACGGCCATGCAGAAGGCCTTCGCCACGGCACGCCGGCTGGCCCCCAACGACCTCGATGCGCGCAGCAACCTGGCCCTGGCCTATGCGCTCAACGGCGACACCGGCAATGCCCTGCGCGAAATCACCGGCATCGACCGTGCGCCCACCGCGCAGTTGCGCCATCAACGCAACGCGCTGCTGGTTCAGGTACTGGCGGGCGCCCAGGGCAAACCGGCCAGCGTGCAGCTCGACGACACCAGCGCCACCCAGCGCCAGGCGCTGATCGCCGAGGCGCAGCGTATCGCGGCCATCGGCGACCCCGCCGAACGCGCCAGAGCCCTTGGGATGAGCGCCGGGCGCTAAGCTCATTGCCCACCCCCGGTATCGCTCTGCGCTGCCTGCTCCTGACGACGGCGGCGCTTCTCATCGGTCTCGAAACCCTCCAGGTACGACTGCGCCGCGCGGCCCACCGGCGCGGCCAGGGTCGGCCCGGTCTGCCGGCCACGCAGCAGGTCACCACGGCGCTCGACCATCTGCAGCAGATTGGCGTTGTTGGCGCAGCCAGGCGGCAGAGGTAGCAGCTCGCGTTCGTCGACTGGCTGGCCCTCGTCGCTGACGCGCCGGCAGGCATCCGGCACCAGCAGGGCCTGGCCGTTAGCGTCGACGACGGTCTGGTAACCGGGGGAGTAGTCCGGGGCCTGCAGCTCGGTCTGGCAGGCGCCCAGCAGCAGGCAGGTGGACAACAGGCCCAGACGGCTCATCACGGCACTCCCGTTCATTGCAGGTGGAACCCGAAGGAGCCGCTGCGCGCCGGGCCATCGGCACGGGCGCCCAGGCTCTTGTCGAGCGGCGTGAGCATGGCCTGGGTCTGCACCGGCTCGACCAGATAGGGGGTGATGAGAATCACCAGCTCGGTCTCGTTCTGCTGAAAGCGCTTGGAGCGAAACAGGTTGCCGAGCACCGGCATGTCGCCCAGCAACGGCACCTTTTCCAGATCCCGTGAATTCTCCCGCTGGAACAGGCCGGCAATGGCAAAGGTCTGCCCGCTGCCGACCTCGACGCGGGTGTCGGCGCGGCGCACACGGAACGAGGGCACGCGGAACCCGGAGACTTCCAGGGTACTACCGCCCATCAGGCTACTGACTTCCGGGCGCACCTGCAGGCCGATGCGGTCGCCCGGCAACACGGTGGGGCTGAACAACAACGACACCCCGTAGGATTTGTATTCGACGCCCACCAGGTCGCTGTTCACCGGCACCGGCACCGGCACCTCGCCGCCTGCCAGGAAGCTTGCCGTCTCACCGGTCATGGCGGTGATGTTGGGCTCGGCGAGGATCTCCAGTACGCCATTGCTCTGCAGCGCCTCGAGCACGCTGTCGATATTGAAATTGCCGCTGTCCAGGCCCACGCCGATCAGGTTGGAACCACCGGCAGCGGCCTCCGCCGCCAGGTTGCCGCCGGTGAGCAGGCCGAACGAGAAGGTGCCGTTGTTGAACAGCGCATTCCAGCTCACGCCATAGCGCAGCAGCTCTTCGCGAGACACCTCGGCGAAGCGCACGCGAATGTTCACCTGGGCAGAGCCCGCGTAGGTCGCGGTGTTTACCGCCCCCTGCCAGTCCTGCCCGGTGGGGTCGAGCAGGGCATTGAGGTCCAGCGCCTCGGCCACGTTGCTGACCTGGCCGCGGGCTGCCAGGCGGTTGCCCACGCCCTGCACCTCGGCACCGCTCTGCGGATAGCGGCTGCGCAGCGCACTGGTGATCGGCCGACCGTTGCCGCCGACGCTGATCTGCAGCGAGGCGACTTCCCGCTCGTCACTGCCCAGGGCCACCAGGGTGGTATGACCCGGGCGCTTGCCGAACAGGTAGATGACCCCGGGCGAAATCACCTGCAGGTCGGCCACGCCCGGCTCAGCGATCATCACCGCCTCCACCGGGTCGCTGAAGCGCATGATCCGCCCCTCGCCGGTGGCCAGGGCGATATCGCCGCCCAGAGGCGACTGGGCCAGGGCCAGCAGCGGCAGGCAGCACAGCGTCAACACCAGCAGGCGGATCATGTGGCACCTGCCAGCGCGGGTGCAGGTTGGCTCTTTTCCGCCCGCGCGGTGCTCGGCGCGCCGATCACCTTGATCGCCTGCAGGCTGTATTCCGGGGCCAGTTCGGTAAAGGACAGCACGGCCATCTCCAGTTCGTCACGAATGCACAGGCGCAGGATGCGGCGGCGCAGCTCGGGGTGCACCACCAGGGTCGGTTTGACCCGTTCGGGCAATTGCTCGCACGCCTGGCGCAGCGCCTTGAGCAGGCCACGGGTGGCTTCCCGGGCACGGACCTCGCCGCGTCCGGTGTCCTGCTGACGCGCCGCCTCGAGCAGCTGCGCCTCCAGGGCCGAGCCCAGCACGAAGGCCGCGATCACCCGCTGCTCATCGGCATGCTGGTGGCTGATCTGCCGCGCCAGGGCGGTACGCAGGTGGTCGCTGAAGCGCCCCACATCGCCTTCGCGGCCGCCCCACTCGACCATCGCCTCGAGCAGCGCCCGCCGGTTGCGGATCGATACGCCTTCGGCCACCAGGCGGCGCAGGGCGTCGGCGATGCGCTGCAGGGGCACTGCCCGCAGCGCCTCCTTGACCAGCTCGCCGTGGCTTTCCTCCAGGTGCGCCAGCAACTGGCGGGTTTCCTGGATACCGAGAAAGTCCCCGGCATAACGCCGCAGCACGCGCGCCAGCACATCACGCAGGATTTCATCGGGGCGCAGGTAGACGATCCCCGCGTCGCTCAGTTCGGCCTGGTGTTCGCTGGCGATCCACAGGCCGGCGCGGCTGCCCAGGGGTGATGCGCGCTCCTCGCCAGCGATATCGAGCAGCTGCAGATGCACGGGGTCATCCTTGAGCAGCACCTGAGCCGGGTTCAGCTCGCCCTGATCCACCGGCACGCCTTCCAGCTCGACCCGGTAACTACCGGTCGAGCCGGCCATGTCGACGACCACCGACGGCATCGGGAACTCGATGCCCAGCTCGTTGTGCAGGTCGTGGCACAGCACCTCGAGGCGTTGCTTGAAGGGTTGCAGCGGTACCGCTTCGGCCAGACCCGGGCCGATCGACAGCAGCACCCGGGTGTCCGCTGTAGCGGCTGGGGCGTCCGCCTGCTGCTCGGGTTCGGGGTCGGCAGCCGCCTCCTCGACGACCTCGGCAGCCACGACCTCGGCTTGCTCCTCGCGCTGCTGGCGGCGCCGCAGCATCCAGGCGCACGACCCCAGCACGGCCGACAGGCCGATAAACACCGGCGCGGGGAAACCGGGGATGAACGCCACGGCGGCGAGAATCAGCGCGGTCAGCGTCAGGGCACGCTGGCTGTTGCCCATCTGGCGGATGATCTCGGTGCCCAGGTCGGCCTGCTCGGCCTCGTTGTTGACCCGGGTCACCACGGTGCCGGCGGCCACGGCGATCAGCAGCGCCGGGATCTGCGCGATCAGCCCGTCGCCCACGGTGAGCAGCGAGTAGGTGTGCCCGGCATCGGCGAAGGACATGCCGCGCGACAGCATGCCGATCAGCAGGCCGCCGATCAGGTTGACGAAGAGGATCACCAGGCCGGCGATGGCATCGCCCTTGACGAACTTCATCGAGCCGTCCATTGCCCCGAACAGCTGACTCTCACGCTGCAGGTCGGACCGCCTGCGGCGCGCCTCGTTGGCGTCGATGTCGCCGTTGCGCAGGTCGTTGTCGATGCTCATCTGCTTGCCGGGCATGGCGTCCAGGCTGAAACGCGCCGCCACCTCGGCCACCCGCTCGGCGCCCTTGGTGATGACCACGAACTGCGCCACGGTGATGATCAAGAAGATCACCAGACCGACCACCACCTCGCCGGCGATGACGAACTTGCCGAAGGCCTCGATGATATGCCCGGCGTCGCCGTGCAGCAGGATCAGCCGCGTGGTGCTGATCGACAGGGCCAGGCGGAACAGCGTGCTGAGCAGAATCAGCGCCGGCAGCGCGGACAGTTCCAGGGGCTTGCGGATGTAGAAAGCGACGATCAGCACCAGAATGCTCAGGGCGATGCTGATGCCGATCAGGGTGTCGACCAGATAGGTCGGCAGCGGGATGATCATCATCACGATGGCCATCATCATGAAGGCGACCACCACCACCTCGGTGCGTTGCGCCGCCATGCCCGCCAGGGCTCCCAGGCGCGCCATCATGCTTCACGTTCCTGGCGCAAAGTGCGGTAACGGGCAAAGCAGGCGCGCGCTTCGCCGTGCTGACCGGCGCTCCACAGCGCCCGGCTGCGCAGCAGCAGCCAGGCCGCCGACTCCCCCTGCAGCCCGCGCAGACGATCCAGGGTGTGCAAGGCCCGCTGCCCATCGCCATTGGCGGTGAAGGCCGCCGCCAGGCGCGCCAGCAACAACGGATCATCGGCATTGAGCTGCACGGCCAGCAGCAGCAGCACCAGGGCGCGAGGCCCCTGACCAACCCGCAGGTAAAGATCGCCCAGGCCCTGGAGCAGCTTGGCGGCATCGTGTTCGTCGCGCAGCATCATGGCTCCACCTCGGTTTCGACGCGCTGGCGATCCAGGGCCTGGCGGGTGTCGAGCTCCTCGCGCACCAGGCTCATGGCCAGGGCTCGGGTTTCACCGTCGAGCGGCAGCGACGGCAGGATGCGTTCGAGGATGTCTTCGAGAATTTGCGCCGGTCGCGAGCCGGCGAACAACCCGGGCTCGACGCCCGCCGCCAGCTCCAGGGCGTGCAGATCGTCCTGTACCGTCGGCAGCGGCGGCGTGCGCGGCAGGCTGGGCGGGCGAACGGCGGGTGGCGCGGCGGGGGAAGCAGGAAGCAGCTCACTCGGGCGAGTGCGAACGTCGGAGGCCGCATCCGACGGCGCCAGCGGGGCGCGTGAATCGATCTTCATTTGGCCCACCAAACTTCGCGGCTCATGCCTTGCCTCGCGTCAAAACGGGCTCCGGCGCGGCGGTGCTGGACGAGGAGCACACCCTAACCCTCAGGCACTGGCGAGGGCCCTAATGTGAGTGCGAAGCGCTCCTCGCCCAGTGCCAGCACCACCTGACCGTCCTCGATACGCTCGAGCTTCCAGCCACCTTCAAGGGGGGCCCCGGGATACAGGCGGGCGCCCGCTGCATTGATCACGTAGGGATTGTCACCGAACCATACGGCCTGGAAGTTGACTCTAGGCCGGGCGGCGCTTTCGCGCACGCTGACATCGCCACGCAAGACGTACTGGCGCCCATAACGGCCATCGAAATACTGCTGCAGGGCAAGCCAGTCCTGCTCCTGCCCAGGTTCCAGGGTACCGCTGACGCGCAGCTGGCCGGCACTGGTGTCGAGCTTGAGATGGTTCAGCCCGGCGGCCTTGGCCTGGCTGGCCAGGTCGGCGCGGGCCAGCTGCAGCGACGCCGCCCGGGGCACCTCTGCCGGCCGCTCCTCGGCGAGTGTCAGTCGCTGTAGCGACTCAGGCTCGGCGCTATGCATCGGCCCATCGCGCAGCACTGCCAGGGCGCCCGCGCAGATGAACATGAACAGCGCGGCAATCGCCCATTGCGCTTTGCCATACCATACCGGATTGGCCGCCGGGCCGCCGGTCTGGGGCATGGCCAGGCGCAGGGTCGCCGTGCCGATACGGATATCCACAGGCAGTCGGCCGCGGTAACCGTGCCCGCGCGCGACCGGGGTCTCACGCCCGTTGTGGATGACCTGCACGTCGCCCCCGGTGGCCTCGACGCCAACATGGCGGGCACTCAAGCGCAGGGTCAGGTGACGATCCGCCACCCCGGCGTCACGCAGCATCAGGTTGGCCGCCGCGCCACTGCCAATGCAGTACACCGCTTCATCCAGCGGTAGCGATACACCGCGGTGGATGCCAGCGGTCACCTCCAGCCGAGGCTGGTCGCCGCTGTTCAGCGAGGCGGAACTCGAGGCTATCGCAGTCATAGGACTCACCGGGGCTTAGGAATCACGCTATCGAGCGACGTATGCGGCCAGAACGGCCGGGCCACGCCCTCGATGGAAAAGGTGCCGATACGGCGCAGACACAGGTTGCAGGCGACGCCGAGCGCCGCCTGCAGCCCGGGTCAGTTCTGCGGACGCTGTTTGGTCGCGTCGAGCTCGGCTTTCTTGGCCGTGGTGATCTCGGTGATCTTGGCGGATTTCTCGATCGCCATATCGAACACCGCGGACATCTTGTCGATGGCAGCGTCTGCGCCGCCGCTGCTTACTGGAGGAGTCTCAGCCATGGGATATCTCCGAAAATATCTAAGGGGTAATGAGCGGCATCACCAGCGGTGATAACCGGTTTCAGGAAAGCCACCTCGTCGAGCGGGCTTTCCTGCAACGACTCGAAGACTAGAGAGCCATTGCCAGGCCATGTTGTTAAAGGTTGTTAAAGCTTGTTGAGGGTCGGTTAACGACCTTGCCGACTCGCCGGCCGCCGCCCAGCCCCCCTGAGGCACCTGGCAGGCCATTGCGCCAGGCTGCAACCGCCAATGGCCTGGGCCTGGGCCGCACGCGACACCTATGGCCTTATCGGTCACGACCTCGGCTTGACGCTTTCGGCAATCCCCCCGTCGTTTTTGCATCGGGTCGCCAGGGCGGCGAGGCATATGCTGCCCACAAAGCGCCAGCAGCGAATCTGGTGCATCCATTCAAGGGGAGCCGCCTGATGAGCCCAGCCGAATTGCACGCCGACAGCATCGTCATCGACGGTCTGATCATCGCCAAGTGGAACCGTGAACTCTTCGAGGACATGCGCAAAGGCGGCCTCACCGCGGCCAACTGCACGGTGTCGGTCTGGGAGGGTTTTCAGGCCACCGTCAACAGCATCGCCGCCAGCAGCAAGCTGATCCGCGAGAACAGCGACCTGGTGATGCCGGTGCGCAGCACCGCCGACATCCGCAAGGCCAAGGAGCTGGGCAAGACCGGGATCATCTATGGTTTCCAGAATGCCCATGCGTTCGAGGACCAGCTCGGCTACGTCGAGGTGTTCAAGCAGCTCGGCGTGGGCATCGTGCAGATGTGCTACAACACCCAGAACCTGATTGGCACCGGCTGCTACGAGCGTGACGGTGGCCTGTCCGGCTTCGGTCGCGAGATCGTCGCCGAGATGAACCGCGTGGGCATCATGTGCGACCTGTCCCACGTGGGCAGCAAGACCAGCGAGGAAGTCATCCTCGAGTCGAAAAAGCCGGTGACCTACTCCCACTGCCTGCCTTCGGGCCTGAAAGAGCACCCGCGCAACAAGTCCGACGCGGAGCTGAAGTTCATCGCCGACCATGGCGGTTTCGTTGGCGTGACCATGTTCGCGCCCTTCCTGGCCAAGGGTATCGACTCGACCATCGACGACTACGCCGAAGCCATCGAGTACGTGATGAACATCGTCGGCGAGGACGCCATCGGCATCGGCACCGACTTCACCCAGGGTCACGGCCAGGACTTCTTCGAGTACCTGACCCACGACAAGGGCTACGCCCGCCGCCTGACCAGCTTCGGCAAGATCATCAACCCGCTGGGTATCCGTACCGTCGGCGAGTTCCCCAACCTCACCGAGACCCTGCTCAAACGCGGCCATTCCGAGCGCGTGGTGCGCAAGATCATGGGCGAGAACTGGGTACGGGTACTGGCCGACGTCTGGGGCGAATGACGAATACCTGCACAGCCTACTGCGCTCACCGATAGCGGCGTCGCGTCCTCGCGACAAGCTCGCCGTACAGTCGTACTGCTCTCGCTTGTCACTGCGGATCTCCTTGCTCTCGGCGTGCTCGCTACGGCTCCACAGGCATTCATCCGCACCGTTCAAACATGCACGACAACGAATTCTGGAGTTAACAACACATGGCCACCCACGCCCCCGAAATGCCCATCCAGGTCGACGACGAAACCGGCGTATGGACCACCGACGCCCTGCCGATGCTGTACGTGCCGCGGCACTTCTTCGTCAATAACCACCGCGGCATCGAGGAAGTGCTCGGTGCCGACAAGTACGCCGAGATTCTCTACAAGGCCGGCTACAAATCCGCCTGGCACTGGTGTGAGAAGGAAGCCGAATGCCACGGCCTGGAAGGCGCCGCGGTATTCGAGCACTACATGAAGCGCCTGTCGCAACGCGGCTGGGGGCTGTTCGAGATCGAGAAGCTGGACATCGACGCCGGCTACGCGGAAGTGAAACTCAAGCACTCGGCCTTCGTGTACGTGTACGGCAAGGTCGGCCGCAAGGTGGACTACATGTTCACCGGCTGGTTCTCCGGCGCCATCGATCAGATCCTGTCCGCCAAGGGCAGCAGCCTGCGCACCGTCACCGTGCAGGAATATGGCGGCTCCGAAGAAGGCCACGACGATGGCCTGTTCGTTACCCGTCCCCTGTAGCGGTTTACCCGGTGGGAGCGGGCCATGCCCGCGAAGGTTCGCGAACACGCCTCGCTCCCGCCCATAAAAACAGAACCGTGAACGCTTAGCCGCCGAATCGAGGAGAAGGTCATGGCCTTCGAAGCAATGTTCCAGCCGATCCAGATCGGCAAACTGACCATCCGCAACCGCGTGCTCTCCACCGCGCACGCCGAGGTCTACGCCACCGACGGCGGCATGACCACCGAGCGTTACGTCAAATACTACGAAGAGAAGGCCAAGGGCGGCATCGGCCTGGCGATCTGCGGCGGCTCCTCGGTGGTGGCCATCGACAGCCCGCAGCAATGGTGGAGCTCGGTGAACCTGTCCACCGACCGCATCATCCCGCACTTCCAGAATCTCGCGGACGCCATGCACAAGCACGGCGCCAAGATCATGATCCAGATTACCCACATGGGCCGCCGCTCGCGCTGGGACGGTTACCACTGGCCGACCCTGATGTCGCCCTCCGGGATCCGTGAACCGGTGCACCGCGCCACCTGCAAGACCATCGAGGTCGAGGAGATCTGGCGCATCATCGGCAACTACGCCCAGGCGGCGCGCCGCGCCAAGGAAGGAGGCCTGGACGGCGTCGAGCTGTCCGCCGTGCACCAGCACCTGATCGACCAGTTCTGGTCGCCACGGGTGAACAAGCGTACCGACGAATGGGGCGGCAGCTTCGAAGGCCGCATGAAGTTCGGCATGGAAGTGCTCAAGGCGGTGCGCGCCGAGGTCGGCGACGATTTCTGCGTGGGCATGCGTATCACCGGCGACGAGTTCCACCCCGACGGCCTGTCCCATGAGGACATGAAGCAGATCGCCGCCTACTACGACGCCACCGGCATGCTCGACTTCATCGGCGTGGTGGGCTCGGGCTGCGACACCCACAACACCCTGGCCAACGTCATCCCCAACATGAGCTTCCCGCCGGAGCCCTTCCTGCACCTGGCGGCCGGCATCAAGGAAGTGGTCAAGGTGCCGGTGCTGCACGCGCAGAACATCAAGGATCCGAACCAGGCCACGCGCATTCTCGAAGGCGGCTATGTGGACATGGTCGGCATGACCCGCGCGCACATGGCCGACCCGCACCTGATCGCCAAGATCAAGATGGGCCAGATCGACCAGATCAAGCAGTGCGTCGGCGCCAACTACTGCATCGACCGCCAGTACCAGGGCCTGGACGTGCTGTGCATTCAGAACGCCGCCACCAGCCGCGAATACATGGGCGTGCCGCACATCATCGAGAAAACCACCGGCGCCAAGCGCAAGGTGGTGATCGTCGGCGGCGGCCCCGCCGGGATGGAGGCAGCCCGCGTGGCCGCCGAGCGTGGTCATGACGTAACCCTGTTCGAGAAACAGGAGAGCCTCGGCGGGCAGATCAGCATCGCCGCCCGGGCGCCACAGCGCGACCAGATCGCTGGCATCACCCGCTGGTATCAGCTGGAAATCGCCCGCCTGGGGATCGACCTGCGCCTGGGTACCGCCGCCGACGAGGCGACCATCCTCGACCTGCGCCCGGACATCGTGGTGCTGGCCAACGGTGGCCACGCCTTCCTCGAGCAGAACGAGCATTGGGGCGCGGCCGAAGGCCTGGTGGTCAGCGCCTGGGACATCCTCAGCGGCAAGGTGGAGCCCGGCAAGAGCGTGCTGGTGTACGACACCATCTGCGAATTCACCGGTATGTCGGCGGCCGACTACCTGGCCGACAAGGGCAGCCAGGTGGAGATCGTCACCGACGACATCAAGCCCGGCGTGGCCATGGGCGGCACCACCTTCCCGACCTACTACCGCAGCATGTACCCCAAGGAAGTGGTGATGACCGGCGACATGATGCTGGAGAAGGTCTACGCCGAGGGCGACAAGAAGGTCGCGGTGCTGGAGAACGAATACACCGGCGCGCGGGAAGAGCGGGTGGTCGACCAGATCGTCATCGAGAACGGCGTGCGCCCGGACGAGGGCCTGTACTACGGGCTCAAGGACGGCTCGCGCAACAAGGGCCAGATCGATGTCGAGGCACTGTTCGCGATCAAGCCGCAGCCGTGCCTCTCCGAGGCGGGCGACGGCTACCTGCTGTTCCGTATCGGCGACTGCGTGGCCCAGCGCAACGTGCACGCGGCGATCTACGACGCCCTGCGCCTGTGCAAAGACTTTTAAGCAGCCGCAAGCCGCAAGCTGCAAGCTGCAAGCAAAGGCGCCCGTCGCTTTCAGCTTGAGGCTTGCAGCTTGAAGCTTGTAGCTGCCCCTCGGGGGCTCTCATGCTAAACACCATTCTGCCAATCCTGCTGTTCGCCGCCCTGGCCCTTGCGGTCATTGGCGCGGCCAAGCGCTTTTTCATGTGGCGCCGCGGTCGGCCGGCCCAGGTCGACTGGGTCAAAGGCCTGCTGCAGATGCCGCGCCGCTACCTGGTGGACCTGCACCACGTGGTCGAGCGCGACAAGTACATGTCCAGGACCCACGTGGCCACCGCCGGCGGCTTCGTGCTGGCAGCGGTGCTGGCCGTCGCGGTGCATGGTTTCGGACTGCACAACCGCATCCTCGGCTTCGCCCTGCTGGCCGCCACGGTGCTGATGTTCACCGGCGCCCTGTTCGTCGCCAGGCGCCGCCTGAATCCGCCGGCGCGGCTGTCCAAAGGCCCGTGGATGCGCCTGCCGAAAAGCCTGCTGATGTTCGCCGCCAGCTTCTTTATCGCCACCCTGCCGGTGGCCGGGGTTCTGCCCGCCGGCTTCGGTGGCTGGGTGCTCGCCGCCATCCTCGCCGTGGGCGTGGCCTGGGGCGTGTCGGAACTGTTCTTCGGCATGACCTGGGGCGGGCCGATGAAGCACGCCTTCGCCGGTGCCCTGCACCTGGCCTGGCACCGCCGTAGCGAGCGCTTTGCTGGCGGTAGCTCCACCGGCCTGAAGGCCCTCGACCTCACCGATCCGAAAGCGCCGCTGGGTGTCGAAAAGCCCACCGACTTCACCTGGAACCAGCTGCTCGGCTTCGACGCCTGCGTGCAGTGCGGCAAGTGCGAAGCCATGTGCCCGGCCTTCGCCGCCGGCCAGCCGCTGAACCCCAAGAAGCTGATCCAGGACATGGTCATCGGCCTGGCCGGCGGCAACGACGCCAACTTCGCCGGCTCGCCTTATCCGGGCAAACCCCTGGGCGAACATGGCGGCGGCCCGCACCAGCCGATCGTTTCGCTGCAGGGCAAGGCGCTGGTCGACGCCGACACACTATGGTCGTGCACCACCTGTCGCGCCTGTGTGGAGGAATGCCCGATGATGATCGAGCACGTCGATGCCATCGTCGACATGCGCCGCCATCTGACCCTGGAAAAAGGCTCGACGCCGAACAAGGGCGCCGAAGTGCTGGAAAACCTCATTGCCACCGACAACCCGGGGGGCTTCGCACCCGGCGGCCGGCTGAACTGGGCGGCGGACCTGAACCTGCCGCTGATGGCCGACAAGGGCAGCGCCGAGGTGCTGTTCTGGGTCGGTGATGGCGCCTTCGACATGCGCAATCAGCGCACCCTGCGTGCCTTCGTGAAGATCCTCAAGGCCTCCGGCGTGGACTTCGCCGTGCTCGGCCTGGAGGAACGCGACAGCGGCGACGTCGCCCGCCGCCTGGGTGACGAAGCGACCTTCCAGCAATTGGCCAAGCGCAATATCGCCACCCTGAACCAGTACCGTTTCAAGACCATCGTCTCCTGCGACCCGCACAGCTTCCACGTGCTGAAGAACGAGTACGGCGCCCTGGGCGGCCACTACCAGGTCATGCACCACAGCACCTTTATCGACACCCTGATGCAGCGCGGCGGCCTCAACCTGGGTCAGCACCCTCTTTCTGCACAGCGTGGCGGCTCCGTGACTTATCACGACCCCTGCTACCTGGGCCGTTACAACGGTGAGTACGAGGCGCCCCGTGCAGTGCTCAAGGCCATCGGTATCGAGGTCAGGGAAATGGCCCGCTCCGGCTTCCGCTCGCGCTGCTGTGGCGGTGGTGGCGGCGCACCGATCACCGACATCCCCGGCAAGCAGCGGATTCCCGACATGCGCATGGAAGACATCAAGGAAACCGGCGCCGAGCTGGTCGCCGTCGGCTGCCCGCAGTGCACCGTGATGCTCGAAGGCGTGGTCGAACCGCGCCCGCAGATCAAGGACATCGCCGAGCTGGTTGCCGAGGTATTGATCGAAAGCGAAGTGCCACAGAATAAACCCGTCGCGCAACCCACTGCCGTGGAGGTGGCCTGAATGACTGACATCATCCGCCGTGACCCGCGCGCCGAGCGCATCGCCCGCAACCGTCTGCACCCGCTGCACGCGGCCCTGCAGCCCCAGCAGATTCAGTGGATGGGGCCGAACGGCATCGTCCGCAAGAACCCCCATGCGGCCGCCGCCGGTTTTATCGGCCCGGCCGGCATCAAGCGCATCGACCGCAGCGGTGCCCAGCAGGGCGGCGCCGCCAAGCGCCAGAGCACCAGCGCGGTCGTGCAACTGCCGCTGCATGTGGTCGAGCAGCCGGCGTTCGTCATTGCCGTGGTTCCGGACATGGTGGGCGGTCGCCTGAGCAGCCACGACAAGGACCTGCTCGGCCTCGCCCATCAGCTGGCCGGCCAGCACGGCGCCGTGCTGGCCGTGGTATTCGGCGAGCACAAGGAATCCGCCTTCGACAGCGCCGGCGTCGACCGCCTGCTGCAGCTGGCAGGCGACGAATACAGCGGCTACTCGCCCGAACAGCGGGTGCTGGCCCTGCGCGCCGTCGAGAACCAGTTCAACCCGCGCCATTGGCTGCTTCCGGACAGCCGCACCGGCGGTGGCGAACTGGGCCGCCGGCTGGCCTCCAGCCTGGGCGAGCGCCCGGCCACCCGCGTCTGGCAGGTCAAGGACGGGCAAAGCACCGGCCGCGCCGGTGCGGGCCGCGAAGATATCGCGCAGGTGGCGCCGCGGCTGATCCTGGCCGCCGCCGAGTGCGCCGAGCCGGTCAGCGAAACCCGCCACGAGGCACGCCAGGTCGAGCTGTCGGCACAGGTGGCGCGCAACCTGCCACGTATCGAAGACCTGGGCTCGGTCGCCGTCGACCCGGCGCAGATTCCCATGGCCGAATCCGAATTCATCCTTTCCGGTGGCAACGGCGTGAAGGACTGGGCGCTGTTCCACCGCGCCGCCGTCGCCCTGGGCGCCACCGAAGGCGCGTCGCGGGTGGCGGTGGACGACGGTCATATGCCCCGGGCCCGCCAGGTCGGCGCCACCGGCACCTGGGTCACCGCCCGGGTCTACGTGGCAGTCGGTATCTCCGGCGCCATCCAGCATCTGCAGGGCATCGGCGCCTGCGACAAGGTGGTGGCGGTCAACCAGGATCCGGGCTGCGACATGATCAAGCGCGCCGACCTGGCGGTAATCGGCGACGCCGCCGCGATCCTCCAGGCCTTGATCGAGCGGGTGGAAGCCCACCGCAACGGGATGAAGCGCGATGCCGCATGAATACGTGGGAGCGGGCCATGCCCGCGAAAAACAATACAGGGGGTCGCAGCATGGCTGATCTGAACGTCGTCGCCCTGGTGTCCATCGGCACCCACCCTGCCTCGGGCCGGCCGCGGCGCGCCGAGCAGGACGCCCGCGCCGTGGAGCTGGGCCTCAAGCTGGCCGGTGAGAAACTCAACGTGGTGCATGCCGGCGACCCGCAAGAAGAGACCCTGCGCGCCTACCTGGGCATGGGCCTGCCCGGTTTGACCGTCCTCGAACAGAGCCGCGAGGCCGACGCCCTGCCCGCCCTGGCCGAGCACCTGCAGCTGGCCAAGGCGCAACTGGTGCTGACCGGCAGCCAGGCGGAAACCGGCGAAGGCTCGGGCATGCTGCCTTACCTGCTGGCCGAACGCTTGGGCTGGCCACTGATCGTCGGCCTGGCGGAAGTGGAAAACATCGAGGGCGGCAGCGCCCAGGTGCTGCAGGCCCTGCCCCGCGGGCAGCGGCGGCGCCTCAAGGTACGCCTGCCCTTCGTCGCCAGCGTCGATGCGGCCGCACCGGCGGCGCGCCAGAGCGCCTTCGGCCCGGCCCGGCGCGGTGCGCTGGAGCGCGAAGCGGTGGAACTGGTCGATGATCCGCTGTATGCCGATGCGCAATGGCAACCAGCTCGACCGCGCCCCAAGCGCCTGAAGGTGATCAAGGCCAAGACCGGCGCCGAGCGCATGAAGGCGGCGACCGCGAAGGCGGCGGGCGGTGGTGGTCAGGTGATCACCGGCGTCTCGCCACAGCAAGGTGCGGAGGCTATCTTCAAGCTACTGCTGGATGAGGGCGTGCTGCGCTGACGGCACGCCGAATTCGAACTTGCCACGAGGACAGCCACGATGATGCATACCGAACTGATCGACCAGGAAGACCTGCGCGAACGCCTGATTGCCCTGGGTTTCAGCGTTCCCAGCGGCGCCACCGCCGAGCAGGCCTGCGAATACGCGGTGACCGGCCTGTGCCCGGAACGGGCCCTCGCCCTGCGCCATATGGTCGAAGACATTCTGGCCGGCAGCGCGACCGTGCTGCCGACCGTACGCGAAGCCATCTCCCGCACCTTGCTGCCGGCGTTGGTGCCGCGTAGCTGACCCTCCAGCGCCGCACGCCTGCTGAAACGGGGGTCGTCGTTTGATCATAAATACAGTGCGCAGGCCTGTGGATAAACTGTTGGATAAGCGCGCAACGCCAACACACGTGGACCGCCTGGCCACCTGACGGTTTATCGTCCAGCAACGTCTCGATGCACTCGGCGAAACGGCCGGCCTGACGGGGCTTCAGGCAGGCCAGACCGGCAAGCACCGCGGTATTCAGCTCACCGATATTTTGCGAACAAATACTCTGTGCATAACTGTGGATAATCTGTGAAAGACAGCGCAGACGCCACGGCTCTCGGACGTCTGCGGGGATTGAGCATTTTCTGCGCGATGCAGGAAAATAGCGGTGATCAGACCACCCGCACGCTGGCGAATGTCGACTCGCCCTGGGCACGACTCAGCGCTGCCATGGCCGTGGACGACTCGTGCAGCAGCTCATCGTGCACAGGCACCAGCGCCACCACGTTGGCGCTGCTACCAGCACGCTCATCACGCGGTGGAATACCGAAGTACTCGCGGTAGCACTTGGAGAAGTGCGGCGTGGACACGAAGCCGCAGACCGACGCCACCTCGATGATCGACATCGAGGTTTGCTTGAGCAACTGGCGCGCGCGGATCAGGCGCAGCTTCAGGTAATAGCGCGACGGCGAGCAGTGCAGGTATTTCTGGAACAGCCGCTCCAGCTGACGACGCGACACGTCCACATAGAGTGCCAGCTGGTCGAGGTCGATCGGCTCCTCCAGATTGGCCTCCATCAGCGCGACGATTTCCTGCAGCTTCGGCTGGTTGGTGCCGAGCATGTGCTTTAGCGGCACGCGCTGGTGATCCTGCTCGTTGCGGATGCGCTCGTAGATGAACATTTCGGAGATCGCCGCCGCCAGTTCGCGGCCATGCTCGCGGCCAATCAGGTGCAGCATCATGTCCATCGGCGCGGTGCCGCCGGACGAGGTATTGCGGTTGCGATCGATGGAGAACAACCGCGTGGTGATGGCGGCGCGGGGGAACGCCTCCTGCATGGCGGCAAGGAATTCCCAGTGCACGCTGCAATCGTAGCCGTCGAGCAGACCGGCCTTGGCCAGCGCCCAGCTGCCGGTGCACACCGCACCCAGTTGCCGGCCTTGACGGGCCTGGGCCTGCAGCCAATGCACGTGATCACGGGTGACGCTGCGCTGAATATCCACGCCGCCGCAGACGATCACTGCGCTCAGTGCCGGTGCAGTGGCCGTGCTGGCATCGGGGGTGATCTTCAAACCGTCGCTGGCGCAAACCGGCTGGCCGTCGAGGGTCAGGGTGTACCAGCGATACAGTTCCTTGCCGGAGAGCTGGTTGGCCATGCGCAGGGGCTCCACGGCCGATGCCAGGGAAATCAGGGTGAAGTTGTCCAGCAGGAGAAAGCCGATGGACTGAGGAACACGGCTCTGGAGCTGCGCTCCCTGATTGAACTGGGACATCGGTGAACCCTCACGCTAACCAGGTTATGAGCCTCCATGGCGAGGCTCTGTTTTCTTGTAGTTACGCCTGACTGGCAGTCAAGCAGATGGCGTATATAACGCAAAGGCCATGCCGACATTGAACGCTCGTTCAACAAAGAAAAGCCTGGCGCTGAAAACTCCCGTTGGCGGGGCTCTGGCGAAACGCCGAGGTGGCTTGGCAAATAGGCGCAATGTGCCATGCCACAAGGGCTTGAGCATTTTGGTAGCAGTGCCCGGCGTAACGGTGTTCCCCACACCATGAGCGGGTAACCGTACCGGCCGAGGAAAACATGACTGACCGGTCACGCAGGCGACAAATCGGCCGACTCTCCATGTGCACCAAAAGCTGGCGAAAGCAGCCCCGGTTGAGCAAAAAATGCTCACCGCTGTGTAGCCTGCTCCCTTTCCTGATCGAAAGGGTCGAGCAGGGCGATTTCGATCAGGCGAAACGGTGATCGACACCCTGCGGCGAATGCCGAGCGATGGCCGCAGCGCGCTAGGAATGTCTGCCGGCCAGTGCCCTTTGGCGATAAGATGCGCCGCCAATCAGCCTGAAAACGACCGCCACTGATACGCTTTTTGCCCGTGACCAACAGCTTTACATACGTTTTTCTGGAATTTGCTGCAGCCCGCGTGGCTTCTGGCCTGCACTCGGTCGAAAAGCTGAGAGCCGCGCCATGCGCGGCCTCCGGCCTTGGCCAAGAGCGGAGAGAATCTGTTATGGTTTTTTAGGTGGCGGCTTCGTGTCGTCGCCCAACACGTCAGGGTCGTAATTCGATAATTGCCACGACCGCAAGACTATATCGTTGAGTCAGCCGATTTCGTCGCTGCCGCTCTTGACCAGGGAGGCAGACTGGGGCCCACCGCCCTGGACCGAAGAACAGATAAGTGCTGGCTACCGCAACAGGGCGCCAGCCCAACAAGAAATTTCGGATGTACGCGCATCTCGGATGAGGTGTGAATACCCAAAGGATTGGGCTTCGTAACACTGCCAGAGGGTTTGGAAAGCAGTTTGCACCACGGCAACGCATTACATCATTCGTCACGTCCACCTATGGCGTTTGCCTCGGCAACCGTTCTGGGGCGCGCTCGAGTGCCTGCTGAAGGCCATGTGACAGAACGCTGTCCAAACCCAGGAACCGTGTATATACCCACAAGCAAGAACAGTCTGCACTGCATGACGGGCGCCCGGTGGGCGCTCGGCAAGTTGCCTGTGACTGCTCTGATGTCTACTGAAGGGGAACCATCCCATGCAGTCTGGAAAAATCGTCGTCGAAAACCTCTACAAGGTATTCGGCGACAAGCCGCAAGAT
The DNA here is from genome assembly GCF_001839655.2 of Pseudomonas argentinensis. Taxonomy (NCBI): domain Bacteria; kingdom Pseudomonadati; phylum Pseudomonadota; class Gammaproteobacteria; order Pseudomonadales; family Pseudomonadaceae; genus Phytopseudomonas; species Phytopseudomonas argentinensis. The sequence goes on along the minus strand of NZ_CP056087.1, from coordinate 804,641 downwards.
GCCATCGACCTGCTCAAGCAAGGCTGGAGCAAGGACAAGATCCTCGCTGAAAAGGGCGCCGTGATCGGCGTCAGTGACGTGTCGTTCAGCGTCGAAGAGGGCGAAATCTTTGTCCTGATGGGCCTCTCCGGCTCGGGTAAATCCACCCTGATCCGCCTGATCAACCGGCTGGTCGAACCCACCGCCGGCAATGTCTACATCGACGGCCAGAACGTCGCCAAACTCCCCAAGGATCAGCTTATCGACCTGCGTCGTCGCGACATGAGCATGGTCTTTCAGTCCTTCGCCCTGATGCCCTCACGCACCGTTCTGGACAACGCCGCATTCGGCCTCGAAGTCGCCGGCAAGGGACGCAAGGAGCGTGAAGAACGCGCCATGCAGGTGCTCAAGCAGGTCGGTCTGGACACCTTCGCCAGCAAATTTCCCCACGAGCTCTCGGGCGGCATGCAGCAGCGGGTCGGCCTGGCCCGTGCCCTGGCGGTCGACCCGTCGATGATCATCATGGACGAAGCCTTTTCGGCCCTCGACCCACTCAAACGCCGGGAAATGCAGGACATCCTGCTGGAACTGCAGAAGACCCATCGCCGCACCATCATCTTCGTCTCCCACGATATCGAAGAAGCCATGCGCATCGGCAACCGCATCGGCATCATGGAGGGCGGCAAGCTCGTCCAGGTCGGTACGCCGCAGGAACTCATCGACAATCCCGCCAACGACTATGTGCGCAACTTCTTCGATACCGTCGACACCAGCCGCTATCTCACTGCAGGCCAGCTGAAGGCCAACAGCGTGCCGGTGTACGTGCACAACGGCAAGGCGCCCGACGCGCAGACCGTGTGCCGTGAGCTACAGGCGCAGGACAAGCACTACGCCTTCATCGTCGACGAAGACAACAAATTCCGCGGCTCCATCAGCCTGGAGAAGATCGCCCTGCTGGTCGAAGGTGGTGATTCCCCGGCACTCGATGGTGACGTGCTGAAAGCCATCAGCCCGGTTCCCGAAGACCTGCCTCTGGATCAGGTGATCAACCGCCTGGTGGACAACGAGGGTCCGATTCCGGTGGTCGACAGGGATGGCCATTACAGCGGCGCCATCAGCAAGGGCCGCCTCCTGACCCGTCTGCAGGGAGAATGACATGAGCGAGAAACTGGATCTGGGCAGCTGGGTGAACGACGCGGTCCAGCACATGCTGGACAACTACAGCGGCGTATTCGACAGCATGGGCAGCGTGGTCAGCGGCTTCTCCGAAGCGATCGAGAACGTGCTGATGCTGCCGCCGGCATGGCTGCTGATCGCCATCTTCGTGGCCCTGGGCCTGTGGCGCATCGGCTTGCGTTTCGCACTGTTCACCACCGTGGCCTTCGTGCTGATCGTGATGACCGGCTTCTGGGAACAGACGGTGGTGACCCTCGGCCTGACCTTCTCGGCGACCCTGATCAGCCTGCTGATCGGCATTCCGCTGGGCATCTGGGCCGCCAAGAGCGAGCGCGTGTCGACCATCATCCGGCCGATTCTCGACTTCATGCAGACCATGCCGGCGTTCGTCTACCTGATACCGGCGGCTATGCTGTTCGGCCTCGGCCGGGTACCCGGCATCATCGCCACGGTGATCTTCGCCATGCCGCCGGCCGTGCGCCTGACCAGCCTGGGCATCCGCCAGGTCAACAAGGAAATCGTCGAGGCCGGCCAGTCGTTCGGCTGCAACAGCCGCCAGCTGCTGTTCAAGGTGCAGTTGCCCAACGCCATGCCGTCGATCATGGCGGGCGTCAACCAGACCATCATGATGGCCCTGTCGATGGTGATCATCGCCTCGATGGTCGGTGCCGGCGGCCTGGGTAACGACGTGCTGGCGAGCATCCAGCGTCTGGACATCGGCCTGGGCTTCGAAAGTGGCATGGCCGTGGTGCTGCTGGCGATCATCCTCGACCGCATCACCGAGAGCTTCGGTACGCCGCAGACCGCCGCAAATCGCGCCGGTTGGCTGAGCTGGCTGAGTGCGCGACTGCAGCGCCAGTAAAAGGCCATACTCAGCGTCCTTTCAATCACACAAGGATTCGCGGATGAACATATTCCACAAAGCAGCGGGTGTCGGCCTGCTGTCCTGCGCCCTGATCCAGGGCGCCTGGGCCCAGGAGCCGGCGAGCTGCAAGCAGGTGCGTTTCGCCGAAATCGGTTGGGCCGATATCGCCGCCACCACCGGCGTGGCCATGACCCTGACCGAGGGCCTGGGTTACACGCCACGCAAGACCATGGCCTCGGTGCCGATCGCCTTTACGGGCGTGAAGAACAAACAGATCGACGTGTTCCTCGGCTATTGGGCACCCTCCATGGACTCGGTGATCGCGCCGTTCACCAAGGACAACAGCGTCAAGGTGCTGGCCAAGCCCAACCTGGAAGGCGCCAAGTACACCCTGGCGGTGCCGACCTATGCCGCCGAAGCGGGCCTGAAGAGCTTCCAGGACATCGCCAAGTTCAAGGATCAGCTGGGCGGCAAGATCTACGGCATCGAGCCGGGTAACGATGGCAACCTGCTGATCGACGGCATGATCAAGGAAAACAAGTTCGACCTGGGCGACTTCAAGATGGTCGAGTCCAGCGAAGCCGGCATGCTGGTGCAGGTGCAGCGCGCGATCCGCAAGAAGGAGCCGGTGGTGTTCCTCGGCTGGGCGCCGCACCCGATGAACACCCAGTACGACATGACCTACCTGTCCGGCGGCGATGATGTGTTCGGCCCGGACTACGGCGCTGCCAAGGTCTACACCGTGGTGCCCACCGACTACGAGGAGCGTTGCGCCAACGTCGGCAAGCTGCTGAACAACCTGCAGTTCAACGTCGAGATGGAAAGCCAGCTGATGGAGAAGGTGCTCGACAAGCAGGATCCCGCCGAGGTCGCCAAGGAATGGATCAAGGCCAACCCGCAGGTGCTCGACGCCTGGCTGCAGGGCGTGACCACCTTCGACGGCCAGGACGGTGCGGCCGCCGTGAAGAAATTCGTCGGGCTCTGAGCCCGCACTCACCACGACCCGCCTGCGCCTGGGCGGGTCAGGTACGGCAGGCGACGCGGCACGCATCGCCTGTCAGCCGGGGGCTCGAACCCCCTGCGCCGGTGCCAACAGGGCGATGCCCTGCTCTGCACAGCTGGTGCCGCAAGGCCCGCGATCAGAACGAGCCAGTAAACCACCTGAACTGCCACTCACTGACGGAGCAAGACCTATGCACAATTTCAAACGCCTCTGCCTGCAGAGCCTCGGTGCCGCTGCCCTGGCCCTGGGTATGTCCGGTGCCATGGCCGCCGACAAGCCGGCCCTCAAGATCGGCTACGTGAACGGCTGGGACGACAGCGTCGCTGTCACCCATGTCGCGGGTGAAATCCTCAAGACCAAGCTCGGTTACGACGTGACCCTGCAGCCAGTGGAACCGGCCATCATGTGGCAGGGCATCGCCCGCGGCGACCTCGATGCCACCCTGTCCGCCTGGCTGCCGGCCACCCATGGCGAGTACTACGAGAAGCTCAAGGACAAGGTCACCGTGCTGGGCACCAACTACGACGGCGCCAAGATCGGCCTGATCGTGCCTGATTACGTGGAAGCCAAGACCATCGCCGACCTGGAGAAGTATGCCAAGGACTTCGATGGCAAGATCACTGGTATCGATGCCGGCGCCGGCGTGATGCGCCGCACCGAAGAAGCGATCAAGGAGTACGACCTCAAGAGCATCAAGCTGATGCCCAGCTCGGGCCCGGCGATGACCACCGCCCTGACCCGCGCGGAAAGGTCCCAGAAGCCGATCGTGGTGACGGGCTGGATCCCGCACTGGATGTTCGCGCAATGGAAGCTGCGCTTCCTGGAAGACCCGAAGAACGTCTTTGGTGAAGCCGAGCACGTCGACACCGTCGCCAACCCAAGCCTGAAAACCAAGGCACCGGAAGCCGCAGCCTTCCTGGCGAAGATCTCCTGGAGCGCCGAGGAAGTGGGCGCGGTGATGCTGTCCATCCGCGACGGCGTGAAGCCGGACGAAGCGGCCAAGCAGTGGATCGAGAAGAACCCGGATCGCGTGGCCGAGTGGCTGAAATAAGCTGACGCCCGCTCCCCGTCGCTTCAACAAATGCCAGTCAGTCCGCTGACTGGCATTCTTGTTTCCGCCCTTTTAACCCCCCTATCGCTCGATACCCGATGGTTTGGCTTTCCTACCGCCATATATTTTTGTATATAGCGGTATCGCCAGTGGCCGCCTCTCGTGGCCCTTCGCTCAGGAGCCCCCATGCGCCACCGCCTCGCTCGTTCGCTTCTCACCCTTTGTGCCAGCTTCGCCACCGGCAGCGCCCTCGCCGACCAGGTTCAGGTCGCAGTGGCTGCCAACTTCACTGCGCCGATGCAGGCCGTCGCCAGCGCCTTCGAGCAGGACACCGGGCACAGCGTGCAGGCTTCCTACGGCGCCACCGGGCAGTTCTATGCACAGATCAGCCATGGCGCACCCTTCGAGGTGTTCCTGTCCGCCGATGACAGCACCCCCGCCAAGCTCGAGCGGGAAGGCCAGAGCCTGGAGGGTTCGCGCTTCACCTACGCCATCGGCAGCCTGGTGCTGTGGTCGCCGCAGGAAGACTTCGTCGATGACCAGGGTGCGGTGCTCGGCAAAGGCGACTTCAAGCACCTGGCCATCGCCAATCCGAAGGCCGCACCTTATGGCCTGGCCGCCACCCAGACACTCGACAAGCTGGGCCTGAGTGAGTCACTCAAGGGCAAGATCGTCGAAGGCCAGAACATCACCCAGGCGCTGCAGTTCGTGTCCACCGGCAACGCCGAGCTGGGCTTCGTCGCCCTCTCCCAGGTCTACAAGGACGGCCAGATCAGCACCGGTTCGGCCTGGGTGGTGCCCGAAGCGATGTACCAGCCGATCCGCCAGGATGGGCTTATCCTCAGGAAAGGCGCAGACAACCCAGCCGCCAAGGCGCTGGTCGAGTACCTGAAAGGGCCGAAGGCCGCGGAAATCATCAAGGCTTATGGCTACAAGCTCTAGAGAGCATGTCAAAGATCTCCTGCGGGCCGATGCAGCAGAGCACAGGGGTGGCAGCTATGTGGCGCAAGCAGCCGCAAGCTGCAAGCTACAGGTTAAAAGCAGTCCGCAGTGCTCTAGCTTGTTCTTGCAGCTTGAGGCTTGCGGCTTGAAGCTCAATGGCCGCTTCCGCCCCTTTGCAGCCATTGATTTGAAATACCGGAGCCCAAGTCGGAAGATCAGCAGCCGGCTCCGACGCTCTTCCCCTCTACCACAGCTGAAAGGCCACTGAATGCCCCTGGGCCCCAATGACTTCGCCGCCATTCTCCTTACCCTGGAGCTGGCCACCCTGACCACCGTGCTGTTGCTGCTGGTCGGCACGCCGATCGCCTGGTGGCTGGCGCGTACCGAGTCCTGGCTGAAGCGGCCGATTGGCGCCATCGTCGCCCTGCCCCTGGTGCTGCCGCCGACGGTGATCGGCTTCTACCTGCTGATCAGCATGGGGCCCAGTGGCTTTTTCGGCCAACTGACCCAGGCCCTTGGCCTGGGCACCCTGACCTTTACCTTCGCGGGGCTGCTGATCGGCTCGGTGTTCTATTCCCTGCCGTTCGTGGTGCAGCCGCTGCAGAACACCTTCGAAGCCATCGGCCGCGCGCCGCTGGAGGCTGCCGCCACCTTGCGCGCCGGGCCCTGGGATACCTTCTTCAGCGTGGTGCTACCGCTGGCCAGGCCGGGCTTTCTCACCGCGGCGATCCTCGGCTTCGCCCATACCGTCGGCGAGTTCGGTGTGGTGCTGATGATCGGCGGCAATATTCCCGGCAAGACCCAGGTGGCCTCGGTGCAGATCTACAACCACGTGGAAACCATGGCGTACGCCCAGGCCCACTGGCTGGCCGGCGGCATGGTGGCGTTCTCCTTCCTGGTGCTGCTGGCGCTCTACTCCGGTAACCGGCGCGGCCAGAAGGCGTGGATATGAGCGACAAGCAGCTACAGGCACGCTTCACACTGGCTCACCCGGGCTTCACCCTGCAGGTCGACCTGCACCTGCCCGGTCGCGGCGTCAGCGCCCTGTTCGGTCATTCCGGCTCCGGCAAGACCACCCTGCTGCGCTGCGTCGCCGGCCTGGAACGCGCGGGCAGCGGTTACCTGCGAATCAATGGCGACACCTGGCAGGACAGCGCCAGCGGCATCTGGCTACCGGCCCACCAGCGCCCGGTCGGCTACGTGTTTCAGGATGCCAACCTGTTCCCTCACCTGTCGGTGCGGCGCAACCTCGAGTTCGGTTTCAAGCGCATCGCCAGGGCCGAAAGCCGCGTGCCCTTCGAGCAGGCAGTCGAGCTGCTCGGCATCGAGCACCTGCTCGAGCGCCTGCCGGAGCGGCTGTCCGGTGGCGAGCGCCAGCGCGTCGGCATGGCCCGGGCCCTGCTCACCAGTCCGCGCCTGCTGCTGATGGACGAACCCCTGGCGGCGCTGGACCTCAAGCGCAAGCGCGAGGTGCTGCCCTACCTGGAACGCTTGCACGACGAGCTCGACATTCCGATTCTCTACGTCAGCCACGCCCCGGACGAGGTGGCGCGCCTGGCCGATCACCTGGTGGTGCTCGACGAAGGCCGGGTCACGGCCAGCGGGCCGCTCAAGGAAACCCTGATGCGCAGCGACCTGCCGTTCATCTTCGAGGACGATGCCGAAGCGGTGATCGACGGCCAGGTCGAGCGCCACGACGCCCAGTACGACCTGCTCGACATCCGCCTTCCGGGCAGCAACGCCTGCCTGCGCCTGGCCCACGCGCCATTGCCGGCAGGCCGTCAGGTGCGCATCAAGATCAAGGCGCGGGACATCAGCCTGAGCCTGCAGCAGGCCCGCGACAGCAGCGTGCTCAACCTGCTGCCGGCAAGGGTCGAACGCTGGTTCGACCTGCCCAATGCGGCGCACCGCCTGGTGGAACTGCAGCTGGGCGAACAGCGCATCATCGCGCGCATCACCCGCTACTCCTTCGATCAACTGGCTATCCGCGCTGGACAGCCGCTGTGGGCGCAGGTGAAATCGGTATCGTTGCTGGCGTCGTAAGACGCGTTGTGGCGGCGGCAAACCGAGACCACCGTGGAGCGGGTGGGAACGCCTAGTCCATGCCCGCGAAGCGTTCGCGCGCATGGCGCGCTCCCACAGAATCACCACACGGCTCCATCCGTAGGGTGGGTGGAGCGGCGCCAAGCCAAGTATTGGAATAACCGCGTCCCCGCGCGCCGCGTAACCCAGCAGGCGATAGGCCGAGTTGCGTCGATGGTGGGTTACGGCGCGACGACGACCAGAGGCACGCCCAGCAACCTGACAGGCGCCTCCGCCCACCCTACGCTCACCAACCTGCGAGCCGCTGTTCGGCCCGCAGCAGCAGCTCGCGTAGCGCGGCGAGCTGCCCGGCCTCCCCCTCATCCAGCAGTTGCTCCAGAGCATGCTCGATACGCTTCAGCGGCGCCGCGGCCGGCAGGCTGAGGTGGCGTGCGTCGAGTTCCTCGCCGCTGCAGACCAGCAGGGCAAAATGCACCACGTTCTCCAACTCGCGGGTATTGCCCGGCCAGTCATGCCGCTCCAGCACCTGCTGGGCAGCCAGCGTGATGCTCGGCAGGGGCAGCCGCAAGCGCTGGGCATAGATGCCGAGAAAGTACTCGGCCAGTGGCAGTACATCACCGACCCGCTCGCGCAACGGCGGCAACCCCAGGTGGCCATCACTGAGGTAATGGGCCAGGCGCTCGTCGAACTTGCCGGCCTCGACCGCCCGCCACAGGTCGATGCTGGTGGCCGCGACCAGCCGCACGTCCACCGGGGTCGGCGCCGAGGCCCCGACACGCCAGGCTTCGCCGGTTTCCAGCACGCCCAGCAACTGGGTCTGCAAGGGCAACGGCAGGTCGGCGATCTCGTCCAGATACAGGGTGCCGCCATTGGCCGAACCCAGCCAGCCGGCGCGGCTGCTCGGCGCGCCCTGGTGGGCGCCGGCGGTGTGGCCGAACAGTTCGGCCTCGCCATGGTTGGGGCTCAGGCCGCTGCAGCTGAGCGCCACGAACAGGCCGGGGCGCTCGCTGGAGCGATGGATATGCCGGGCCAGCAACTCCTTGCCGGTGCCGGTTTCGCCCTCGATCAGGATCGGCACCGGCAAGCCGGCAAGGCGCTCGACCTCCTCGCGCAACCGCCGGGTACGCGGATCGATGAAGACCAGCGCCTTGGCACGGATGCTCAGCACGCTCTTGTCCGCGTCGGGAAAAATCAGCAAGGAGGGGTCAGCGGCCGTAGACAGGCTCATAAGGGGTTCTCCATGACGCACAGGCCGCGTGGTGGCAAGGGGCGTGCTGCCGATCAGGCGCGTCTCAGGCACGCAGGCGCAGCTGTTGCTCGATGCGGCCCTGCAGGCGGAACAGGTAGGCGAAGCCTTGATCCCAGCGCTGATGGCCGGACTTCACGTTGATATGCCCGGCACCGCTGAGAATGGCGACTTCGCTGCCCCAGTCGCGGGCAAGTTCGATGGCGCGTGCCGCACTGGCTGCCGAATCGTTGTCCGAGCCCACCAGCTGGCTGGGAAATGGCAGAGTTCGACGGGGAATCGGCGCGAAGTTGCGCAGCGCCTCCGGGCAATTGGCGCGCTGCACATCGGCCGGCGCCACCAGCAGCGCACCCCGAACACGGCGCAGGCCAGCAGGTGAAGCCTTGGGCCGCCCAATGAGCCACGGTGACGCAGCCCAGGCTGTGGGCGATGAGGATCGCCGGGCGCGGGTCGGCAGCGATCTGCTGTTCCAGCGCGGCAACCCAATCTTCACGGCGCGGCGTCAGCCAGTCGCGCTGTTCGACCCGCGCGCCATTGGGCAGGCTGCGCTGCCAATGGCTCTGCCAATGGTCATCGGCCGAGCCCTGCCAGCCCGGCACGATCAGGTAGCGAACCGTTTCACTGCGCATCAGAGCGCCCTCCATATCTGCGTGACCTGCAGTGTAGGAGCGCATCGACCGATCTAAAAAGAATAAGAATTTATTTGCTTATGCTCCGAAAACCAAAATCCAATTGGGCAACCCAATCGATTACATATACTAAAAATGAATATAAATGTTCTTAAACAGTATTTTTAAGAATATTTCAGGTCTCCTAGTATCCGACCCACGCCCCGCCGCCGACAGCCGTCGCATCACGATTCGAGGGCAAGGAGCCTTTAGCCATGACCGCCACGCTTCGCAATCTGGAAGGCCAGGATGACGCCACCATCCTGCGTGAAATCCAAAGCACCCTGAACGGCCTCAAGTTCGGTTCGGTGGAAATCACCGTGCACAACGGCCAGGTGGTGCAGATCGAGCGCAAGGAGAAGTTCCGCCTCCAGCAGCCTGGCAACAAGAACGCCTGAGCGCCTTTCGCCACCCGACTACGGGCCGCCCGCATGAACCGTTACCCGTACTGGCGATGTAACCCGCGAATGCCGGCCTAGAGAGCAGACATCGCATCGCCAGACACGTATTCAGCATTTAGGAGCTTCACCATGTCCATCCGCCGTTTCGCACTCGCTGCACTTGCCAGCGCCCTGGTTGCCGGCCCGGTCTCCGCCCAGACCCTGCTCAACGTGTCCTACGACCCGACCCGTGAGCTGTATGTGGAATTCAACAAGGCCTTCAACAAGCACTGGCAGGAACTGGGCAACGAACCGCTGACCATCCAGCAATCCCATGGCGGTTCGGGCAAGCAGGCCCGTGCGGTGATCGACGGCCTGCAGGCCGATGTGGTGACCCTGGCACTGTCCGGCGACATCGACGCACTGAACCTCAACCAGCCGCTGATCGACAAGGACTGGCAGAAGCGCCTGGCCGACAACAGCACGCCGTACACCTCGACCATCGTGTTCCTGGTGCGCAAGGGCAACCCGAAAGGCATCAAGGACTGGGATGACCTGATCAAGGATGGCGTGGAAATCATCACCCCGAACCCGAAAACCTCCGGTGGCGCCCGTTGGAACTTCCTCGCCGCCTGGGCCTACGCCAAGAAGAAGTACGGCAGCGACGAAAAGGCCCTGGAGTACGTGACCGAGCTGTACCGCCACGCGCCGGTGCTCGACACCGGTGCCCGCGGCGCGACCATCAGCTTCGTGCAGCGTGGCCTGGGCGACGTGCTGCTGGCCTGGGAAAACGAGGCCTACCTGTCGCTGGCCGAAGAAGGCGGCGACGGGCTGGAAATCGTCACCCCGTCGCTGTCCATTCTCGCCGAGCCGCCGGTGGCCGTGGTCGACAGGAACGTCGACCGCAAGGGCACCCGCAAGGCCGCCGAAGCCTACCTGCAGTACCTGTACAGCGAAGAAGGCCAGCGCATCGCCGCGAAGAACTTCTATCGCCCCCGTGATGCCAAGGTGGCGGCCGAGTTCAAGGACCAGTTCCAGGACCTGGAGCTGGTCACCATCGACAAGGACTTCGGTGGCTGGGCCAAGGCGCAACCGAAGTATTTCGATGACGGCGGCGTGTTCGACAAGATCTTCCAGAAGATCAACCAGTAACAGGCAGTTGAAAAACTAGCTGCGTTGCCATCGCAGCGTTAAAAACAGACTCAAAATGCTCATGTACTACTCGTACACTCCGCTTTTTCGCCTGTTTTTGCCTTGCACTGGCTGCCTCGCCTACGTTTTTCAACGGCCTGTACGTTCAGCTGATCGATCTGGCCCGCCATTGCGCGACTCAATGGCGGGCTTTGCCGTGGACCTGAGCAAAAGGACTCCCCATGTCTCGTCGAACTTCCTCGGTCATACCCGGCTTCGGGCTGACTCTGGGCTTCACCCTCACCTACCTGGCGTTGATCGTGCTGATCCCCCTGGGAGCGATGTTCCTGTTCTCCCTGCAGCTCTCCGCTGAACAGTGGTGGGCGCTGCTCAATAATCGCCAGTTGCAGTTCTCCCTGAAGCTGTCGTTCGGCACCGCGCTGGCGGCTGCCCTGCTCAACGGCATTCTCGGCACCATCATCGCCTGGGTGCTGGTGCGCTACACCTTTCCGGGCCGGCGCATCATCGATGCCATGGTCGATATGCCGTTCGCCCTGCCCACCGCCGTGGCCGGTATCGCCCTGACCGCGCTGTACGCGCCCAACGGCCTGATCGGCTCGCTGTTCCCGTTCAAGATCGCCTACACGCCCCTGGGCATCACCCTGGCGCTGGTGTTCGTGACCCTGCCCTTCGTGGTGCGCACCCTGCAGCCGGTGCTGGCCGACATTCCCAAGGAAGTCGAAGAAGCCGCTGCCTGTTTGGGCGCCAAGCCGTTTCAGGTGTTTCGCCATGTGCTGCTGCCCAGCCTGTTGCCGGCCTGGTTGACCGGTTTTGCCCTGGCTTTCGCCCGTGGCGTGGGTGAGTACGGCTCGGTGGTGTTCATCGCCGGCAACATTCCGTTGAAGACCGAGATCCTGCCGCTGCTGATCGTCTCCAAGCTGGACCAGTACGACTACCCGGGCGCCACGGCCATCGGCGTGATCATGCTGGTGGTCTCGTTCATCCTGCTGCTGCTGATCAACATCCTGCAGCGCCGCATCCAGCCGCAACTCTGAGGAGCCCGTCATGAGCCTTGCAACCCTTGGCAAGAACGCGGCCCGCCCGGCGAGCCATTCCCCTGGCGCCATCGCCCTGATCGTCGTGGCCTGGGCGGTATTCGCGGTGATTCTGCTGCTGCCGCTGTATATCGTGCTGAGCCAGGGCCTGAGCCGTGGCCTGGCATTCTTCTGGGAGGCGATCAGCGAGCCGGATGCCATTTCCGCACTCAAGCTGACCCTGCTGGCCACCGCCATCTCGGTGCCGCTCAACCTGGTGTTCGGCGTAGCCGCGGCCTGGGCGGTGACCAAGTTCGAGTTCCGTGGCAAGAGCCTGCTGATCACCCTGATCGACATGCCCTTCTCGGTGTCGCCGGTGGTCGCCGGCCTGATCTACGTGCTGCTGTTTGGCTCGCAGAGTTTTCTCGCCCCCTACCTGCAGGACCACGACCTGCAGATCGTCTACGCGGTACCCGGTATCGTGCTGGCGACCATCTTCGTGACCTTTCCCTTCGTGGCCCGCGAGCTGATCCCGCTGATGGAAGAACAGGGCACCACCGAAGAGGAGGCCGCGCGCCTGCTCGGCGCCAACGGCTGGCAGATGTTCTGGCATGTCACGCTGCCTAACGTAAAATGGGCGCTGGTCTATGGCGTGGTGTTGTGTACCGCGCGGGCGATGGGCGAGTTTGGTGCGGTATCGGTGGTTTCCGGGCACATTCGCGGTTACACCAACACGCTGCCGCTGCATATCGAGATTCTCTACAACGAATACAACATGGTCGCCGCGTTCAGCGTGGCCATCCTGTTGCTGGTCATGGCCCTGATCGTGCTGCTGCTGCGCCAGTGGAGCGAAGCGCGCCTGAGCCGCCAGCTCAAGGCGAACGACGATTGAATCCCTTTCACCGGCGCCGCGCCCTTGCGCGAACCGACCAGACCGAAACAGGTAGACACCATGAGTATCGAAGTCAGCGGTATCAACAAGCACTTTGGCCAGTTCAATGCGCTCAATAACATCAACCTGAACATCCAGAGCGGCGAGCTGGTCGCCCTGCTCGGCCCGTCCGGCTGCGGCAAGACCACCCTGCTGCGCATCATCGCCGGCCTGGAAAACCCGGACAGCGGCAATATCGTGTTCCACGGCGAAGACGTTTCCGAGCACGACGTGCGCGATCGCAAGGTCGGTTTCGTGTTCCAGCACTACGCCCTGTTCCGCCACATGACGGTGTTCGACAACGTCGCCTTTGGCCTGCGCATGAAGCCCAAGGGCGAGCGTCCCAACGAGAACGTGATCAAGAAGAAGGTCCACGACCTGCTCGATCTGGTGCAGCTCGACTGGCTGGCCGACCGTTACCCGGAACAGCTGTCCGGTGGCCAGCGCCAGCGGATCGCCCTGGCCCGCGCCCTGGCGGTGGAACCGAAAGTGCTGCTGCTCGACGAACCCTTCGGCGCCCTCGACGCCAAGGTGCGTAAGGAACTGCGCCGCTGGCTGGCGCGCCTGCACGAAGAAGTGCACCTGACCTCGGTGTTCGTGACCCACGACCAGGAAGAGGCCATGGAAGTGGCCGACCGCATCGTGGTGATGAACAAGGGCGTGGTCGAGCAGATCGGCTCGCCGGCCGAGGTGTACGAGAAGCCGGCCAGCGATTTCGTCTACCACTTCCTCGGCGACGCCAACCGCCTGTACGTCGGCGACGATCACCACGTGCTGTTCCGCCCCCACGAAGTGAGCCTGTCCAGCGAGGCGCTGGACGGTCACCAGCCCGGTGAAGTGCGGGATATCCGCCTGCTTGGCGCCATCACCCGCATCACCCTGAAGGTCGAGGGCCAGGACGAGCTGATCGAAGCCGAAGTCGCCAAGGATCACCTCAGCCTCGACAACCTCGCCCGCGGCACCACCCTGTACTTCAAGCCCAAGGGCGGCAAGCCGCTGAGCACTGGGGCCTGACGGCTCTTTCGAGGTAACCGGTCTGGTCGCCGTACGAGAGTAAGCAAATCCGCGCGCCCTACTTTGTGGGAGCGCGCCATGCGCGCGATTCGCGGGCACGGACTAGGGTCTGTTGACGTTTCACGCACGGCCGCGCCGGAGCCCGTTTTTGCGCGAGGCAAGGCACGAGATGCGAAGTTTGGTGGGCCAAATGAGCCATCGAGTAACGCCGCATCGCGCAAAAACGGGCCCGGCCCTTCGGGTGGGGCCGCCTAGGTTGCGCGAGAAATCTCGCCATGCGTTGTTGGAGGACTTGGCAAGGGAAAACGCGGACGGCTAGTCCATTGCCTGCATCCTCCGCCTAGCGGATCGCCGCCCGGCCTGGCGAGATTTCTCGCGGCAACGCGGCTCGCGTTGAAACGTCAACAGACCCTAGGCATCCCCGCCGCTCCCACAGATAGCCCGCAAACGTTGGCGTCTCAAACCACCCCGCGCTGCCGAATCATCGTCGGCCCGGCCCGCTCCACCACCTGATGCTCGACCTCCTGGCGCAGGCCGAGCAGAAAGGCCGCTTCGGCGACCACGAACAGCGGCCCGATGATCAGACCCGAGAGGTCGTCGACGAACGCCGGCTTGCGGCCTTCGTAGTAATGACCGATGAACTGGATGATCCAGCCGACCACGAACAGCCCCAGGCCCATGCTCAGCCACAGCGCCGTACCGGCTATCGCCAGGCCGGCACTGAACCACAGGCACAAGCCCAGCAAGGCGCCCATCACCATGCCAAAGCGAAGGTCCAGGCGCAAATAGAACAACGTGCTGAGCAGCGCAGCCAGGGTCGCAGGCGACAGCCACAGGCCGCCCAGCAGCAGGCCCGGGCGCGACAGCAGCACGGTGACGGCCAGCACGATCATCGGAATGCCGACGAAGTGGGTGACGATATTGCGCCGGTCGCGGTGGTAGGCCGCGTATTGGGCGAGGTGATCCACCAGGGTTTTCATTGTTGTTATCCTCTCGGGGTGCGTACCGCCTCATCATGGCGCGGCTCGCGCAGCAGCACTGTCAGCTAGCCGACAAAGCGGGATCCTCATGACCGATCTGCACGACACCCTGCTTCAGGGCCAATGGTTCGCCGCGTTGCCGCAGGCCTTGCAGCAGGCGTTGCTGAGCCAGGGCCGAAGGCTGAACCTGGAGGCCGGGCAACGCCTGTTCAACCGGGGCGACGCGCCCAGCGGGCTGTATGCCGTGCTCAGCGGCGCCATGCGCGTCGGCAGCGTGGATGCCGACGGCAAGGAGGCTTTGCTGGTGCTGGTGGAAGCGCCCCACTGGTTCGGGGAAATCGCCCTGTTCGACGGCCAGCCACGCACCCACGACGCCGTTGCCGAAGGCGCCAGCAGCCTGCTGCACGTGCCCCAGGCGGGCCTGCTGAATCTGCTCGATGCCCATCCCGCCTATTGGCGCGACCTCGCCCTGCTGATGGCCCACAAGGTGCGCCTGGCCTTTATCGCGCTCGAGGAGATCAGCCTGCTGCCCGCCGCACAACGCCTGGCGCGGCGCCTGCTGCTGATCGCCGAGGACTATGGCGAAAGCCAGGGCCCGCGACGCATCATCCACCTGTCCCAGGAGCAATTGGCGGCCATGCTGGCGATCTCCCGGCAGACCGCCAATGGCGTGCTCAAGGAGTTGCAGGCCCGCGGCATCGTCAAGCTGACCTACGGCGAGATCGAGATTCTCGATCTGCACGCACTGCGCGAGGCCGCGCACTGACGCATGAAGCTTTTGTGACAGCCGAACCAATGGCCAAGCGCCATGTCCTTATTGATTCTCCGAACCCCAGGCCGGCTGGCTGAGCCAGCGGCCGCGAACCATCCGGGATGCCGTTGCCAGATTCTGACCCCATCGCCCTGCCCAGCGTCCTCGCCGGCCCACTCCTGCGCCGGCTGGAGCCCGATCGCCTGGTACTCTGGCTGGCCGCCAGCCGCCCGCTGCAGCTGACCTTGCGCCTGGCGCCGAGCGACCGGGCCGAATGCGATCACCCACTGGACGAAAACGCCTGCCAACGCCTGGCAGTCGGTGAGCATGCGGTCATCCACCTGATCGACCTGCACCTCGACACGCCCCTGCCCCAGGATGAGATCATCGCCTACGACCTGCTGGTCGACGGCCAGCAGGGCATCGCCGACTGGGCCGCACACCTGCTCTACGACGGCGCGAGGCGACCCACCTTCGTGCTGCGCTCGCGCATCGATCACCTGCTGCATGGCTCCTGCCGCAAGCCACACCATGGCGCCAACGATGGCCTGCTGTGCGCCGATCGGCTGCTGGCGGCGCCCCATGCGCCGGGCGAGCGGCCAGCCCTGCTGATGCACAGTGGTGACCAGGTGTATGTCGACGATGTCGCCGGGCCGATGCTGCGCGCCATCCACCAGTTGATCGAGCGCCTGGGCCTGCATCACGAGAAACTCGAAGGCGCGGTCGTCGAGGACAGCGCCGATCTCTATGACCACCCGGCCAGCTACTACCACCGCGCCGACCTGCTGCCGGCGCTGAAGAGCAACGAAACCCTGCGCGAGCGCTTCTTCGGCGGCAGCGAAAAGCCCATTTTCACCAGCGCCAATGCCGACAACCACCTGGTCACCCTGGCCGAAGTGCTGGCCATGTACCTGTTGGTGTGGTCGCCCACGCCCTGGTTGCTGCTCGACCGCGAAGCGCCCGAGCTGAGCGCCGAGGATGCCCAGCGCTATGACCGCGAGCGCGCCTGCATCGCCGCGTTCGTCGCCAGCCTCGGTGACGTGGCGCGGGTGCTGGCGCACCTGCCGAACCTGATGATCTTCGATGACCACGACATCACCGATGACTGGAACCTGTCGGCCCAGTGGGAGGAGACCGCCTACGGCCATCCCTTTTCCAAGCGCATCATCGGCAACGCGCTGATCGGCTACCTGCTGTGCCAGGGCTGGGGCAACGATCCCGACGCCTTCAGCGAGCCCCTGGCCAATGCCCGGGCACTGTGCGAACGGGCCAGGGGCATTGGCCTGGACAGCCCGGCCCAGGATCGCCTGATCGATGAGCTGATGGGCTTCCAGCGCTGGCATTACGTGCTGCCCAGCAGCCCGGCGCTGCTGGTGCTCGATACCCGCACCCGGCGCTGGCGCAGCGAGCGCAACCTCAGGCGCCCTTCGGGCCTGCTCGACTGGGAAGCGCTCAGCGAATTGCAGCAGAACCTGCTCGACCACCCGAGCGCCATCATCGTTTCGCCGGCACCGATGTTCGGGGTCAAGCTGATCGAGGCCGTGCAGCGGGTATTCAGCTGGGCCGGCCATCCGCTGATGGTCGATGCGGAAAACTGGATGGCCCACCGCGGCGCCGCCAGCGTGATGATGAACATCTTCCGCCACTCGCGCACGCCACGGGACTACGTGGTGCTGTCCGGCGACGTGCACTACTCGTTCTTCTACGAGATCAAGGTACGGCACCGGTCGCGCGGCCCGACCATCTGGCAGATCACCAGCAGCGGCGTGAAGAACGAATTCCCGCGCCGCCTGCTGGACGTCTTCGACCGCCTCAACCGCTGGCTGTACGCGCCCTGGTCGCCGCTCAACTGGCTGACCAAGCGCCGGCGCATGCAGGTCTTCCCGCATATCCCCAAGCACAGCAAATCGGGCGAGCGCCTGTGGAACTCCGCCGGCCTCGGCCAGGTGCTGTTCAATGCCGAAGGCCAGCCCAGCCGCGTTTTCCAGCTCAACGCCGACGGCTCGCCGCGCACCGAATTCATCGATGACCGTGATCAGGTGGCCGAGCCCAGCGAAGCGGCGAAACGCGTTTAACCCCAGGGCGATAGCGGGTTAAAGGCGTGCCCAGGTCTCGAAACAGTGCGCCGGCGCCGACTCGGTGGCCGGCTGTTCGTCGCGCTCGATACGCTGCCACTGCGCCTCGTCGAACGCCGGGAACCAGGCATCGCCTTGCGGCTGCAGCGCCACCCGGGTCAGGTACAGGCGGTCGGCAACGGGCAGCGCCTGCTCGTACAGCTGCGCGCCGCCGATCAGCATCACTTCATCGACGCCCTGCTCCCTGGCCCAGGCCTCGGCGCGCTGGTGGGCTGCCTCGACCGTGGCGAATACTTCGGCGCCTTCGAGCATCAGGCCGACCTGGCGGCTGACCACCAGATTGAGGCGGCCCGGCAACGGCCGGCCCAGGGAATCCCAGGTCTTGCGACCCATGATGATCGGCTTGCCGAGGGTCTTGGCCTTGAAGTGCTTGAGGTCCGCCGGCAGGTGCCAGGGCAGTTGGTTATCGCGGCCGATCACGCGGTTTTCGGCGAGGGCGGCGATCAGGCAGAGGGGGAGTCGAGTGGTCATGGCAACGAGCATAGCAGAGCCCGCCATCGACCCGCATGACTTGCTGCATTGTCATCGTCGCGCCATCTTTGTCGGTGCAGTGTTGGCAAACCATCAGCCAACATCGCTCAGGAGAGATGCCCGATGCCCCTACGCCAGCCCCGCCGGCTACTGCTCAGCGCCCTGCTCGCCCTGCCCTTCACCGCCAGCGCGCAAGAGCCGACAGCCCCCTCTGCCAAACGCGCCGACGCCGGCAAACCGCTGATCATCGCCCACCGCGGCGCCAGCGGCTACCTGCCCGAGCACACCCTCGCCGCCTACGCGGTCGCGGTGCTGCAGGGTGCCGACTATGTCGAGCCCGACCTGGTGATGAGCAAGGACGGCCAGCTGTTCGCCCGCCACGACAACGAGCTGGGCCTGACCACCGACGTGGCCCGGCACCCCGAATTCGCCGACCGCAAACGCAAGGCCAGCATCGACGGCGTCGAGCTCGACGGCTGGTTCAGCGAAGACTTCACCGCCGCCGAACTGAAACGCCTGCGCGCCATCGAGCGGATTCCCGATATTCGCCCGGGCAACACCCGCCTGGATGGCCAGTTCGAGATCCCGACCCTGCAGGAAATCATCGACCTGGTGAAGGCCCTGCAGGTCAGCCAGGGCCGCGAGATCGGCCTGTATATCGAGACCAAGCATCCCCAGCACTTCCAGGACCTGGGCCTGGCCATGGAGAAACCGCTGGTCGAGACCCTGGCCCGCAACGGCTATCGCGACGCAGGGGCGCCGGTGTTTATCCAGTCCTTCGAAGTCAGCAACCTGAAGGCGCTGCGCCAGCTCGGTTCGCTGCGCCTGGTGCAGCTGTACGGCAAGGGCCAGCCCCAGGACCAGGTGGTGCAGGGCAACCCGCTGACCTACGAGCAGATGGCCACGCCCGCCGGGCTCAAGGCGGTCGCCGAATACGCCAACGGCGTCGGCCCGGACAAGGGCTACGTGATCCCGCGCAAGGCCGACGGCAGCCTGGGCGAGCCGACGCGCTTCGTCGCCGACGCCCACGCCGCCGGCCTGGTGGTGCATCCCTATACCTTCCGCGCCGAGAACCAGTTCCTGCCCACTGATCTGCAGCGTGGCAGCGACCCGGCCGCACGCGGCGATATCGACACCGAGCTGCGCGCCTTCCTGGCCACCGGCATCGATGGGCTGTTCATCGATCAGCCGGATATCGCCGTGCGCCTGCGCGACGCCGCCAAACACTAGGGTCTGTTGTCATTCACCACGCAGCGGGTATGCTCCCGGAGACCGACACTCACCGGGAGATCGCGTGTCCCTACCCAAGCTGCAACGCCTCTGGCTCTGCGAGGCCGTGCGCCTGCGCGAAGAACATGCCGGCCTGCTCGAAGACAGCGAAGCCAACCGTCGCGCCCAGGTGGCCGGCGGTGACCTGGCCACCCGCATCGAAACCCGGGCCCTGCTGCTGGCTGAACGTGATGGCCAGCAACAGGCGCAGCGCCACTGGCTGCAGGGTGCGCGCCTGGCCCTGCTGCTGCTCGGCCTGCTGGCCCTGGCCAGTGGCGCCGGCCTGGCGGTAGCTGCGCTGGGCGACGGGCAAACGCCGGTCAACGTGTTCTGGGCCCTGGGCAGCCTGCTCGGCCTGCATGTTCTGATGTTGCTCGGCTGGCTGATCGGCCTGCTGTTCGGCGGCGGCCACGGCGCGGTGCTCGGCCGCCTGTGGCTGTGGCTCAGCGAGAAACTGGCCCGTGACGCCAGCGCGCTGCACACCGGCCCCGCCCTGGTCCTGCTGCTGCGTCGCCAGCGCCTCAATCGCTGGCTGGTCGGCATGGCCGTGCATGGGCTATGGCTGGTGGCGCTGAGCACCGCCCTGGTGATGCTCCTGGCGCTGCTGTCCACCCGCCGCTACGGCTTCGTCTGGGAAACCACCCTGCTGGGCGGCGACACCTTCGTCGTCCTCACCCAGGCCCTCGGCGCACTGCCTGGCCTGCTCGGTTTTCCGGTACCCGATGCCGCCACCATCCGCGCCAGCGGCGACAGCCCACTGCCCCTGGAGGCCGCTCGCCATGCCTGGGCCGGCTGGCTGATCGGCGTGCTGGTGATCTATGGCGTACTGCCACGCCTGCTGCTGGGGCTGCTGTGCCTGTGGCGCTGGCGTAGCGGTGTGTCACAGTTGCAACTGGACGTCGACCTGCCCGGTTACGACCTGCTGCGCGAGCGCCTGCAACCCAACAGCGAGCGCCTGGGCGTCTGCGATGCCGAGCCGGCGCAGCTTTATCAGGTGCAGGCCGCTACTGGCGTCGACACCAGCAGCGGTGCGTTGCTGGTGGCCATCGAGCTGGATGACCGGCGCCCCTGGCCGCCGGTGCTGCCCAAATCGGTGGCCGACGCCGGCATCATCGACAGCCGCGAACAACGCCGCCAATTGCTCGACCAGCTCACCCGCTTTCCGCCCGCGCGCCTGGCCATTGCCTGCGACCCGCGGCGCTCGCCGGACCGCGGCAGCCTGGCGCTGCTCGCCGAGCTGGCCCGCTGCGCCGGCGCCACCCGTATCTGGCTGCTGCAGCCGCCCCGGGGCGAGACCCTCGACAGCGAGCGCCTTGGCGACTGGCACAAGGCGCTGGACGACCTGCAACTGGCCCATCGGGACAGCTCGCCCCTGACCTGGCTGGAGACTGGCCATGACTGACTCGCTGCGCACTGTTCGCTCCGCGCCTGAGTCCGCCCTGCGACTCGCCGTGGTCGGCCATACCAACGTCGGCAAGACCTCACTGCTGCGCACCCTGACCCGTGATGTCGGCTTTGGCGAGGTGTCCCATCGCCCCAGTACCACCCGCCATGTCGAAGGTGCACGCCTGTCGGTGGACGGCGAGGCGCTGCTGGAGCTCTACGACACGCCGGGCCTGGAAGATGCCATCGCCCTGCTCGACTACCTCGACCAGTTGGACCGCCCCGGTGAACGCCTCGACGGCCCGGCGCGCCTGGCGCGCTTCATGGAAGGCAGCGAGGCGCGCCAGCGCTTCGAACAGGAAGCCAAGGTGCTGCGCCAGCTGCAGGCCTCGGACGCCGGGCTGTACGTGATCGACGCCCGGGAGCCGGTGCTGGCCAAGTACCGCGACGAACTGAACGTGCTGGCCATGTGTGGTCGGCCGCTGCTGCCGGTGCTGAATTTCGTGGCGGGCGCCAACCACCGCGAAGACGACTGGCGCGAAGCCCTGGCACGCCTGGGGCTGCATGCCCTGGTGCGGTTCGACAGCGTGGCGCCGCCGCTTGATGGTGAGCGCCGCCTGTACGAAAGCCTGGCGCTGATGCACGAGAAGTCGCGCCCGCAACTGCAACGGCTGATCCACGATCATGAAGCCCAGCGGGTCGCCCGCCACCGCAGCGCCAAGCGCCTGATCGCCGAGCTGCTGGTCGACTGCGCCGCCTGCCGGCGCAGCGTCGCCAACCAGCCGGAGCTGGCCAAGAGCGCCATCGAGGCGCTGCGCGCTCAGGTGCGCCAGCGTGAACAGCGCTGCGTGGAAGCCCTGCTGCGCCTGTACGCCTTTCGCCGCGAGGACGCCCGCGCCGATGACCTGCCCTTGCTGGACGGTCGCTGGGGCGACGACCTGTTCAATCCGGAAACCATCAAGCAACTGGGCATCCGCCTGGGTGGCGGCGCCGCGGCGGGTGCAGCGGCCGGCGCGGGCGTTGACCTGCTGGTCGGCGGCCTGACCCTGGGCACCGCTGCCCTGGCGGGTGCGCTGCTCGGCGGCGGCGCGCAGACCCTGCGCAACTACGGTTCGCGCCTCAAGGGCAAGCTCCAGGGCCAACGCGAGCTGACCGTCGACGACGCCGTGTTGCGCCTGCTCGCCCTGCGCCAGCAGCACCTGCTGGCCGCGCTGGATCAACGCGGCCACGCGGCCGTCGAAGCGGTACGCCTCGGTGCCCTGCAGGACAGCCAGTGGCGCGAAGGCAAGCTGCCGGGCGCCCTGCGTATCGCCCGGGCACGGCCGGAGTGGTCGTCGCTGAACCCCGGCGCGCGCCTCGATCAGGTCGAGCGACTGGAACAGGTCGAGCGCCTGGCCAAGGAAATCGACGCGCCGCCGAGCGCGAAATGAGCCTGTGTAGCGAGCTGGCCGCCATCCTCAAGCGCGAGCTGCGTTTGGGCAACAGCCTCGGCCAGGCGCCCCATCGCGCCGGCTGGCCGCAGCCGGACTCGCTGTTCGCCGCCCTGAGCGAGGATTTCAAGAGCGACCTCAAGCACCTGCCGGCCTGCCTGCAACATGGCCATTGCAACGACCCGCATTACGGCTGGTACGAGGAACTCTACTGCCGTGATCACCACCACCTGCTGGTTGCCGGGGTGCCCAGACCCGGCCGCCGCTGAACCCGAGCCCAGACCGATGCCCATCGCCAACCTGTTCCACGACAGCGCGCCGCCTGCCCAGGGCGAGCGCTTCGACACCCTGCTGAGCCATCGCAACCTGGTGATCGAGCGCATCCTCAGCTCGTCGCGTATCGAGTCGGTTGACTACGTGCAGGAGCAGGATGAATGGGTGCTGCTGGCCCGCGGCGAAGCGCGCATGACGGTAGCGGGAGAAGCTGTCGAGCTGACCGCTGGCGATCACCTGTTTCTGCCCGCCGGCACAGCGCACCGGGTGGAGCGCACCAGCGACGGCGCACTGTGGCTGGCCATCCATCTGCATCCTGGCAATGGCGTTTGACTGTGGGAGCGCGCCATGCGCGCGACCATCTGTGGGTATCGCCCCGTAGGGTGGAAGACGCCTCACCTACGCGGCCCGACCCTTCCACCACGAACAATCACCTCAACTCAGCGCCTGAGCAGGCTGGTCCACAGCGTCGCCGCGACGATCAGCAAGCCGCCGATCCATGCCTGCACGCTCAGTTGTTCGCTGAGCCAGAGCGCCGCGAACAGCGCACCGAACAGCGGCTCGCTGCCCGTCAACAGCGACACCCGGGTCGGGCTGCTGCGGCGCAGCGCGTAGTTCTGCACGAAAAAGGCGAACAGCGTGGCGAACAGCACTAGGTACAGGGTGCCGATCCAGAACGCCGGCTCTGTCGGCAGTGCCGGCAAACCGCCCGGCAGGACGATTACGCCAAGCAGCAGGCAGCCAACACCGATCACCCCGGTCTGCACTGCGGTCAGCGCCAGGGCCGGCACCTGGGTGTGGGCGGTCAGCCGCCCGGTCAGGCACACCAGCACGGCGCGCAGCAGCGCCGCCATCAGCATCAGGCCGTCGCCGAGGTTGAATTGCAGGTCGACGCCGCCGCTGAGCAGCCAGGTGCCGAACAGCGACAGCGCAACCGCTGGCAGCAGGCGCGAGTCAGGCCTGCGGTCGAACATCAACCACTCCACGAACGGCGTGATGACCACGCACAGGCTGATCAGGAACGCCGCATTGCTCGCCGAGGTGTGCAACACGCCATAGGTTTCGCACAGGAAGATCGCCAGCATCACGCCGCCCAGCGGAATGCCCGGCGCCCAGGCCTGGCGCCCTTCGCCACGCAACTGCGGGAGCAGAATCACGAAGGTCAGGCAGAAGCGCACGGCGAGAAAACCCAGCACCGGATAAAACACCAGCGCCTCCTTGGCCACGCCATAGCTGGTGCCCCAGACCATGGCGACCAGCAGCAAGAGCACATCGCTGGCCTGCAGCAGGCGCGACGGGGAACGGCTAACCAGGGTGGACATGGGGATACTTCCTGCAATCGGTGAGGCGCGCATTGTCCATTGCGTCCCTGGGCGTGATAATCCGTCAACTTCGAACAAGACCTGTTCCCCATGCGCACGAATCTGACACCGCAACTGCTTCCCTATCTGGCCATCTTCGTGCGCGTGGTCGAGGCCGGCAGCTTCTCTGCCGCCGCTCGCCAGCAGGGCAGCACGGCGTCGGCGGTGAGCCGGCAGATCGCCCACCTCGAGCAGACCCTCGGCGTGCGGCTGCTGGAGCGCACCACACGGCGCCTGCGCCTGAGCGAAGCCGGCAGCGAGGTGTTCGAGCGCTGCAAGGACATGCTCGACGCCGCCCAGGCCGCCCTGGATGTGGGCGAGCGGCTGATGAGCCAACCGCGTGGCCGGGTACGCCTGAGCGTGCCCAAGGCTTTCGGTCGTTTTCTGGTGATGCCGCTTATCGAGGATTTTCTGCAGCGCTACCCGGAAGTGGACGTCAGCCTCAACCTCAGTGACCGCAGCCCGGATTTGATCAGCGAGCAGTTCGACCTGCTGGTGAGCATCACCGACCAGCCGCCGCCAACCCTGGCGGGTCGGCCGCTGTGCAATGTCCAGCAGCTGCTGTGTGCCAGCCCCACCTACCTGCAGCGTCATGGCACGCCCCAGCACCCGGGCGAGCTGGTGCGCCATGCCTGCCTGTATCTGGATGAAACCCCGGACGACCACCGCTGGCATTTCAGCAACGGGCCGGAGCAGTGCGTGGTGGCGGTGAGCGGCCGCTTCGCCAGCAACCACAGCGAAGTGCGCCTGAACGCGGTGCTCGGTCACCTGGGCATCACCTGCCTGCCGCACTTCACCGCCGCCGCGGCGCTGGCCAGCGGCGAGCTGGTGCGGGTGCTGCCGCAGTGGCGCTACACCGGCTCCTACCAGGGCACCGCATGGATTCTCTACCACCCGACCCGCCACCTGCCGCCCAAGCTGCGGGTGCTGATCGACCACCTGGCCGAGGGGCTGGGCAAGGGGCCATCGCCATGAGTGGGCGGCTGGATAGACTTCGCCAGTGGCTGGAGCGCCGTCGCCTGGAGCGGCAGCCGGTGGATACGGCCGATCAGGTGACCCTGGAAGCTATCGACACCGCGGTCGGCAACCGGATTCTGCAGAGCCTCAAGGCCGAGGGCTGGCGACAGGTCGCACAATACAGCCCGCTGGCGTTCGACAAAGGCATCGACTACGACAGCTACCGCCTGCGCCGTGGCCTGGAAGAGCTGAGGCTGGAGTGGGACAACTGGTTCGAGTGGACACTCAGCGGGCCACGCGAACGCATCGAGGAAATCGCCGAGCGTTTCGCGCTACGAAAGTGAGCGATTTGATCCCCGGATACGCCTTCGGCTAACCCAGGCTACGGTTTTGCTTAGCGTAGCCTGGGTTGAGCGAAGCGATACCCGGGAAGCGGCTCAGACCGCCACCGGCGCCTTGATATGCGGGTGCGCTTCGTAGCCGACCAGCTCGAAGTCCTCGAACCTGAAGGCGAACAGGTCTTTCACTTCCGGGTTGAGCTTCATGGTCGGCAGCGGCAGCGGCTCGCGGGTCAGTTGCAGGTCGGCCTGTTCCAGGTGATTGGCGTACAGGTGGCAGTCGCCGCCGGTCCAGATGAACTCGCCCGGCTGCAGGTCGCAGACCTGGGCGACCATCAAGGTCAGCAGCGCATAGCTGGCGATGTTGAAGGGCACGCCGAGGAAGATATCGGCCGAGCGCTGATACAGCTGGCAGCTCAGCTTGCCGTCCGCCACGTAGAACTGGAACAGCGCGTGGCACGGCGGCAGGGCCATCTGTTCGACCAGCGCCGGGTTCCAGGCCGAGACGATCAGGCGACGCGAGTCCGGGTTCTTCCTGATCATCTCGATCAGCTTGCTGATCTGGTCGACCGACTCGCCGTTCGGCGCCGGCCAGTTGCGCCACTGGTAGCCGTACACCGGGCCGAGGTCACCGTTCTCGTCGGCCCACTCGTCCCAGATGCGTACGCCGTTGTCCTTCAGGTACTTGATGTTGGTGTCGCCCTGCAGGAACCACAGCAACTCGTGAATGATCGACTTGAGGTGGCACTTCTTGGTGGTGACGATGGGAAAGCCGTCAGCCAGGTCGAAGCGCATCTGGTGAGCGAATACGCTGTAGGTGCCGGTACCGGTGCGGTCTTCCTTGAAGGTGCCGTTGTCGCGCACATGGCGCATCAGGTCGAGATACTGTTTCATCGCACCACCTCCACAGTGGTCTGGCGCTTGTAGGCATAGACCATCAGGCCCAGGCCGGCGAGCACCATCGGTACACAGAGCACCTGGCCCATGGTCAGCCAGCCCCACGCCAGGTAACCGAGCTGGGCATCGGGCACGCGAACGAACTCGACGATAAAGCGGAAGATGCCGTAGCACACCGCGAACAGGCCGGAGACCGCCATGGTCGGGCGCGGTTTGCGCGAGTAGAACCAGAGGATGGTGAACAGCGCCACGCCTTCCAGGGCGAACTGATACAGCTGCGACGGATGGCGCGGCTCCGGCCCGCCGGTCGGGAACACCATGGCCCAGGGCACGTCGCTGACCTTGCCCCACAACTCGGCATTGATGAAGTTGCCGATACGCCCGGCGGCCAGGCCGATCGGCACCAGCGGCGCGATGAAGTCCATCAGTTCGAAGAAGCTCTTGCCGTTGCGCTTGGCGAACCACAGGGTGGCCAGCATCACGCCGATCAGGCCGCCGTGGAACGACATGCCGCCCTTCCATACTTCGAGAATCAGCAGCGGGTTGGCGATATAGGCTGGCAGGTCGTAGAACAGCACGTAGCCCAGGCGCCCACCGACGATCACCCCCATCGCCACCCAGAACACCAGGTCGGAGAGTTTCTCCTTGCTCCAGGTCGGGTCGAAGGCGTGCAGGCGCCGCGAGGCGAGGAACCAGGCGCCACCGATGCCGACCAGATACATCAGGCCGTACCAGTGAATCTGCAGGAACCCCAGGTCGAGGGCGACCGGGTCAATATTCGGGTAAGGCAGCATCAGGATTCCTCACAACAGAAAATTCAGGCCGACGATAAACAGCAACAGCGCGAACAGGCGCTTGAGCACCCGCGGCGACAGGCGATGGGCCAAGCGAGCGCCGGTGCGGGCGAAAAACACGCTGGTCAGGGCAATGCCAAGCAGCGCCGGCAGGTACACGTAACCAAAGCTCCAGTGAGGCAGACGCGCGTCACCCCAACCCAGCCACAAGTAACTCAGGGCGCCGGCCGCGGCGATCGGCCAGCCACAGGCCGATGAGGTCGCCACCGCCTGCTGCACGGACACACCGCGCCAGGTCAGGAAGGGTACGGTCAACGAGCCACCACCAATGCCGATGATCGCCGAAGCCCAACCGATCACGCCACCGGCAGTGCCCAGCCCGACCTTGCCGGGCACCTCGCGGCTGGCCCTGGGCTTGAGGTCCAGCGCCAGTTGCAAGGCGACGCACAGGGCGAACACACCAATGATCTTCTGCAGCACCAGGCCGTCGATGGATTCCGCCGTCAGCGCCCCCAGCGCCGAGCCCAGCACGATCCCCACGGTCAGCCAGACGAACAGCCCCCAGCGTACCGCGCCACGGCTGTGGTGCTCGCGCACCGCATTGACCGAGGTGAACAGAATGGTCGCCAGCGAGGTGCCTACCGCCATATGGGTCAGCACCGAGGCATCGAAACCCTGGGCGGTAAAGGCGAAGATCAGCACCGGCACGATGATCATGCCGCCACCGACGCCAAACAGCCCGGCCAGCAGGCCCGCCGCGGCACCGAGCAGGATGTAGAGAAGGAAGATCATGGTGTGCTCTGCGAAGCGATGCGGCATGGTAACGGAAGCCGGCCATGCACTCTACTTCACGACGATTGATGGCTTTGCGTACAGTGGCACTTTCCAGGGACGAGAAACCGCTGTGTTCAACACCCTCTATTTGCGTATGGCCTGCGATCAGTTGCACATCATTCACCTGGAAAGCGGCAATGAGCTGCAATTGCGCGCCGACCCGCCATTCAGCAACGTACGCCTGCTAGTGGCCGACTTCGGCGTCGCGGATCGGCTGATCAAAGAGGCGGTCGCAGCGGTAATCCGCAAACGTTTCATGCGTCTAAGCCTACCGCCGCGCCTGGTCGTGCATCCGCTGGAACGGCTGGAAGGCGGCCTCTCGCAGGTCGAAGAGCGCATATTGCTGGAGCTGGGCAAAGGCAGTGGCGCCAGCAAGGTCGCGGTACATGTCGGCGCACCACTCGACGCAGCAGGCGTACACGCCTGCCTCAAAAAGCCATGTGCCTGATCGTCCTCGCCTGGCGTCCAGGCCACAGCCTTCCCTTGCTGGTCGCCGCCAACCGCGATGAATTCCATGCCCGCCCGACCGCGGCCATGGCCGAGTGGCCGCAGACGCCCGGCCTGATCGCCGGGCGCGACCTGCAGGCCGGCGGCACCTGGCTGGGCATCGGCCCCGATGGCCGCTTTGCCGCTCTCACCAATATCCGAGACCCGCAGGCTGAGCAGGGCTCCCGCTCACGCGGCGAACTGCCGCTGCGCTTTCTGCAGGGAAACCAGGGGCCGGAGGCTTTTCTGAACCAGCTGTGCCGTGAGGCGGATGAATACAGCGGCTTCAACCTGCTGGTCGGCGACCGCCACGCGCTGTGGCACTTCAATTCCCACAGCGGGCAGGCCCAGGCGCTGCCCGCCGGCATCCATGGCGTTTCCAATGCAGCATTGGATACGCCCTGGCCCAAGCTCGAACGTGCCAAGGCAGCACTTGCCGCAACGCTCGACGCACCGGATGAGCAGGCGCTGTTCGCGCTCCTGGCCGACGCCAAGAAGCCCGACGATACGGCGCTACCGGATACCGGCGTGGGCCTGGATCTGGAGCGCCTGCTCGGCAGCGTGTTCATCACCAGCCCGAACTACGGCACCCGCGCCAGCACGTTGCTGTTCACGTATGCCGATGGAAGGCGGCGGATCATCGAGCGCAGTTTTGGGCCTGAAGGTACGTCGATTGGTGAGGTGCGCTTCGAGCGCTAGAGGGGCGAGAGCTGTCGCTGACCTCTGTTATGGGAACGGGCGGGGACGCCTAGTCCATACCCATGATGCTTTCGCGGGCATGGCCCGCCCCACAGATAAACCGCCAACTCCCGCCGTTAAGCCTGAATACCCGACGCCGGGTTGATCATCCGGCCGAGGCCCAGGTTGCGCAGGGCCAGCTGCAGGGTGCTGTGGATAACCTGCGGGTTGTCGATGCGCATGGCCTGGCCAAGCAGGTCCTTGGCCTTGCTCAGGCTGATCTGGCGCAGCAGCCACTTCACCTTGGGCAGGTTGGTGGCGTTCATCGACAGGCTGTCGAAGCCCATGGCCATCAGCAGCACGGCGGCGCTCGGGTCGCCGGCCATCTCGCCGCAGATGCTCACCGGCTTGCCTTCGGCATGGGCGTCCTCGACCACCTTGGTCAGCGCCTGCAGCACCGCTGGGTGGAGGAAGTCGTAGAGGTCGGCGACCCGCGGGTTGTTGCGATCCACGGCCAGCAGGTACTGGGTCAGGTCGTTGGAGCCGACCGACAGGAAGTCCACCTGGCGGGCCAGGTCGCGGGTCTGGTAGACCGCGGCGGGAATCTCGATCATCACGCCAATCGGCGGCAAGGGTACGTCGGTGCCTTCATCGCGCACCTCGCCCCAGGCGCGGTGAATCAGGTGCAGCGACTCTTCCAGCTCCTGGATGCCGGAAATCATCGGCAGCAGAATGCGCAGGTTATTCAGGCCCTCGCTGGCCTTGAGCATGGCGCGCACCTGCACCAGGAAGATTTCCGGGTGGTCGAGGGTCACGCGGATGCCGCGCCAGCCGAGGAAAGGGTTCTCTTCCTTGATCGGGAAGTAGCTCAGCCCCTTGTCGCCGCCGACGTCCAGGGTGCGCATGGTCACCGGCAGCGGATGGAAGGCGGTCAGCTGTTCGCGGTAGATGGCCAGCTGTTCCTTCTCGCTGGGGAAGCGGTCCTTGATCATGAACGGCACTTCGGTGCGGTACAGGCCAACGCCCTCGGCGCCGCGCTCCTGGGCGCGCACCACATCGGCGAGCAGGCCGGTGTTGACCCACAGCGGCATGTGATGGCCGTCGAGGGTCTCGCAGGGCAGCGCGCGCAGGGCGTCGAGACCCTTGGTAAGCTGGCGATCCTCCTCGACCACATCGGCATACTGCTTGCGCAGGATCTCGCTGGGGTTGGTGAATACTTCGCCGTGATAACCGTCGACGATCAGCTGGATGCCGTCGATCTTCGAGTACGGTAGCTCGACCGCGCCCATCACCGTGGGAATACCCATGGCCCGGGCGAAGATTGCCACGTGGGAGTTGCCCGAGCCCTGCACCGACACCAGGCCGACCAGCTTGCCTTCCGGCACTTCACCGAGCATGGCCGGCGACAGTTCCTCGGCGACCAGGATGCAGTTGTCCGGGTACACCAGGGTCTGCTGGCGGGCCTGCTGCAGGTAGGCGAGCAGGCGACGGCCCAGGTCACGCACATCCGAGGCGCGCTCGCGCAGGTAGGCGTCGTCCATCAGTTCGAAACGGTTGATGTGCTCGCTGACCACGTGGCGCAGGGCGCCCTGGGCCCACTGGCCGGTCTTGATGACGTTGACCACCTCGTTACCGAGGGCCGCGTCTTCGAGCATCATCTGGTAGACGTCGAACAGCGCGCGCTCTTCCGGGCGCAGCTGGGTGGCCATGCGCTCGGAAAGGTTGCGCATGTCGGCGCGCACGCCCTCCAGAGCGTTCTGGAACAGTTTCAGCTCGGCATCGATGTCGTCGATGCTCTTGTCCGGCACCACTTCCAGGTCGGCAGGCGGCAGCACCACCACGGCGGTACCGACCGCCGCACCGGGCGAGCCCGGCACGCCGACGAACTTGGCCTCCTGAATGCCCTTGCCCTGTTTGCCCAGGCCGCGGATCGACCCGGTGGCCTCGGCATGGGCGATCACCCCGGCGAGCTGCGCACTCATGGTGACCAGGAAGGCTTCCTCGCCTTCGTCGAACTGGCGGCGCTCCTTCTGCTGCACCACCAGCACGCCCATTACCCGACGGTGGTGGATGATTGGTGAGCCGAGAAAGGAGGCATAGCGCTCCTCACCGGTTTCGGCGAAGTAGCGGTAACGGGGATGTTCGGAGGCGTTTTCGAGGTTCAGCGGCTCTTCGCGGGTACCGACCAGGCCGACCAGACCCTCGTTGCGGGCCATGCTGACCTTGCCGATCGAGCGCTTGTTGAGGCCGTCGGTGGCCATCAGCACGAAGCGGTTGGTCTCCGGGTCGAGCAGGTAGACCGAGCACACCTGGGTGCCCATGGTCTCCTTGACGCGCTGCACGATGATGCCCAGCGCCGCCTTGAGATCCTTGGCGGCATTCACTTCCTGGACGATCTTGCGCAGCGTGTTGAGCATGCTGACCTGCCTAATCCCGTGCCAACAGGCGCGGTGCGAGTTCCTTGAGTGCGCGACGGTAGACTTCGCGCTTGAATGTAACCACCTGCCCCAACGGGTACCAATAACTGACCCAGCGCCAGCCGTCGAACTCCGGCTTGCCGGTCAGGTCCATACGCACCCGTTGCTCATCGGAGGTCAGGCGCAGCAGGAACCACTTCTGTTTCTGGCCGATGCACAGCGGCTGGCTATGCGTGCGCACCAGGCGCTGGGGCAGACGATACCTCAACCAGCCCCGGGTGCAGGCGAGAATTTTCACGTCCTGCTCTTCCAGGCCCACCTCCTCGTTGAGTTCGCGGTACAACGCTTCTTCCGGCGACTCGCGGTCATTGATACCGCCTTGCGGGAACTGCCAGGCATCCTGGTTAATTCGACGCGCCCAAAGCACCTGGCCAACATCATTGGTGAGAATGATGCCGACGTTGGGGCGAAAACCATCAGGATCGATCACGGCACACAACCTCGTAAACGCATGTCACCGCATTGTTCCACAAAGCTCGCGACAGCGGCAACGCGCTCGGGCGGGACTGCACGGCGGCCAGTCGCGTGGTTTTCCCCGGGCCGGCAAAGCCGCTATTCTGGCCGCCTCCATGGCCCTGTATGAAGAGGTGATGCTGTGCGTTTGGCTTTATTCGATCTCGACAATACCCTGCTTGGCGGCGACAGCGACCACGCCTGGGGCGACTGGCTGTGCGAGCGCGGGATTCTCGACGGCGCCACCTACAAGGCGCGCAACGATGCCTTCTATCAGGACTACCTGGTCGGGCGCCTGAACATCACCGACTACCTGAACTTCACTTTGGATATCTTCGGTCGCACCGAGATGGCCCAACTCGATGCCTGGCACCGCGAGTTCATGGCCGAATGCATCGAACCGATCATTCTGCCCAAGGCCCTGGCGCTGCTCGACAGGCACCGCGCCGCTGGCGACAAGCTGCTGATCATCACCGCCACCAACCGCTTCGTCACCGCGCCGATCGCCGCACGCCTGGGCGTCGACACCCTGCTGGCCACCGAATGCGAGATGGTCGACGGCCGCTACACCGGGCGCACCACCGACGTGCCGTGCTTCAAGGAAGGCAAGGTCACCCGCCTCAACCGCTGGATGCAGGAAAACGGCTTCGACCTGGACCGCTCGACCTTCTACAGCGACTCGATGAACGATCTGCCGCTGCTCGAGCAGGTCAGCTATCCGGTGGCCGTCGACCCGGATCCGAACCTGCTGGCCGAAGCCGAGAAGCGCGGCTGGCCGGTGATGTCACTGCGCTAAGAGCTGTACGGGGCGCCGCCTTCGCGACAGCGCCCGGCTTAGGGCGGTTCGCTAGACCGGCTTGGCGCCCATCACCGCCATGATCACCAGCAGCAGCACCACGATCAGCGCGGTATAGACCATCACCAGGCGCAGCGACGTGGCCGGCACCGCGCCCTCGGCTTGCGCCTGCCAGGCGCCCAGGCGGCCGAACAGCAGCAGGCCGACGATCATCAGCACAGCGAAGAGGCTGCTGCCCAGCAGCAGCCACAGCTGGCTCAGCGGCCAGCCGGCCAGGTTGACCATCCACCAGCCGCTCACCGGCAGGCTCAGCGCCAGCACGGCGAACACCGGCAGGCTGATGGTGCGGGTGCGCTGCAGCTTGCGTTGCAGCACCTGCCGGTCGCCGCCGCGCCAGGCTTTCCAGAGCATCAAGGCATGGGCCGACACGCCCGCCAGCAGCAGAATGCCGGGCAGCGCATGGAGGACTCTGATCAGCAGATAATGCTCCATCACGATTTCCTTCGATTTCCTATAGAGAGTGGCCCTGGGTATCGCTTCGCTCAACCCAGGCTACCGGTAGCAATCTCGGTAGCCCAGGTGAAGCGGCGCGTCAGGAGAAGCGACTAGCCAAGAAACAGCTTGTAGGCCGGGTTGTCGCTCTCGTCCCAGTACGGATAGCCGATCTCGTCCAGCGCCGGCGCCAGCAGGTGGCGCTCGTCTTCCGGCACCTGCAGGGCCGCCAGCACCCGGCCATCGGCGGCGCCATGGTTGCGGTAATGGAACAGGGTGATGTTCCAGCGCCCGCCCAGCTTGTTGAGGAAGTTGAACAACGCGCCCGGCCGCTCGGGAAACTCGAAGCGGAACACGCACTCGTCCGGCACCGCCGCGGCATGACCGCCCACGGTGTGGCGGATATGCAGCTTGGCCAGTTCGTTGTCGGTCAGGTCGAGTACCGGGAAGCCCTGACTGCGCAGGTTTTCCACCAGCGCCGCGCGCGGGTCGTTCTCCGGGTGGGTCTGCACGCCGACGAAGATGTGCGCCTCGCCGTCCTGGTGATAGCGGTAGTTGAATTCGGTGATCTGCCGCTTGCCGATGGCCTCGCAGAACGCCTTGAAACTGCCCGGCCTCTCGGGGATGGTGACGGCGATGATCGCCTCGCGCTTTTCCCCCAGCTCGGCGCGCTCGGCCACATGGCGCAGGCGGTCGAAGTTGACGTTGGCGCCGGAGTCGATGCCGACCAGCACCTGGCCACTGATTCCTTCCCGTTCGACGTAGCGCTTGATCCCGGCCACGGCCAATGCGCCGGCTGGCTCGGTGATCGAGCGGGTATCGTCGTAGATGTCCTTGATCGCCGCGCAGATCTCGTCGGTACTGACGGTGATCACCTCGTCGACATGATCCTTGCAGATGGCGAAGGTGTGCTGGCCGATCTGCGCCACCGCCACGCCATCGGCGAACAGCCCGACCTGGGGCAACACCACGCGCTCGCCAGCGGCCAGGGCCTGCTGCAGGCAATTGGAGTCGTCCGGCTCCACGCCGATGACCCTCACCTCAGGACGCAGGTACTTGATGTAGGCGGCGATACCGGCGATCAGGCCGCCGCCGCCGACCGGTACGAATACCGCATCGAGGCGCCCCTGGTGCTGACGGAGGATTTCCATCGCCACGGTGCCCTGGCCGGCGATCACCAGCGGATCATCGTAGGGATGGATATAGGTGTAGCCCTTTTCCTCGACCAGCTTCAGCGAGTGAGCCAGGGCCTCGGGGAAGGCATCGCCATGCAGCACCACCTTGCCGCCCCGCGAACGCACGCCCTGCACCTTGAGCTCGGGCGTGGTGCGCGGCATGACGATGGTCGCCTTCACGCCCATGTGCTTGGCAGCCAACGCCAGGCCCTGGGCATGGTTGCCGGCCGAGGCGGTGACCACGCCGCGCGCCAGTTCTTCAGGGCTGAGCTGGACGAGCTTGTTGTAGGCGCCACGAATCTTGAACGAGTAAACCGGCTGCAGATCCTCGCGCTTGAGCAGAATCTGATTGCCCAGGCGTTCGGAAAGTTGGCGAGCGGGTTGCAGCGGGGTTTCCACGGCAACGTCATAGACACGGGAGGTCAGGGTCTTCTTGACGTACTGTTCGAGCATGGCGGGCATCGTAGGCGGCTTCGAGGGGAATCGACGAGTCTAACATCAGGGGCTGCCATCGTTTCAGCACCAGCCGCGTTGCGGCGGAAAATTTCACCGGGTTGCACAGGGCCACAACAGCAGCGATTTCCAAGCTCTGCGGCGAGGCACGGTGAAATCTCCCCCCACAACCCAAGGGCCGGGCCCATTTTTCCGTGATGCTGCGTTGCTCGCCGACTCATTTGCACGGCCAAAGTTCGCGGCTCGCGCCTTGCCTCGCGAAAAAATGGGCTCCGGCGCGGTCGCGCTGAAGCGACAGCAGCCCCTACCATCCGCCGAGCGACCATACGAATTCCGGGGTTTTGCCGGCTATAATCGCGGCCTCGTTTCCTTCCTTCTCGTGGAACCCGCATGACCCAGGATCAGCTCAAACAAGCCGTGGCCCAGGCCGCCGTCGACTTCATCCTTCCCAAGCTCGACGCCAAGAGCGTGATTGGGGTCGGCACCGGCTCCACCGCCAACTGCTTCATCGACGCCCTGGCCAAGCACAAGCTGGAGTTCGACGGCGCCGTGGCCAGCTCGGAAGCCACCGCCGCGCGCCTCAAGGGCCATGGTATTCCGGTGTATGAACTCAATACCGTCAGCGACCTGGAGTTCTACGTCGATGGCGCCGACGAAAGCGACGAGCGCCTGAACCTGATCAAGGGCGGCGGCGCGGCCCTGACCCGCGAGAAGATCGTCGCGGCTGTAGCACGCACCTTCATCTGCATCGCCGACGGCAGCAAGCTGGTACCGGTGCTCGGCGAATTCCCGCTGCCGGTGGAAGTGATCCCCATGGCGCGCAGCCACGTGGCCCGCCAGTTGGTCAAACTGGGCGGCGACCCGGTGTACCGTGAAGGCGTGCTGACCGACAACGGCAACGTGATCCTCGACGTACACAACATGAGCATCACCGACCCGGTGAAACTGGAAACGGACATCAACGCCATCGTCGGTGTGGTCACCAACGGCCTGTTCGCCGCCCGCCCGGCCGATCTGCTGCTGCTCGGCACCGCCGAAGGCGTGAAGACGCTCAAGCGCTGAACCCCGCGGGCGGGTGACCAGCATCCGCCCCATCACCTGCCGGCCCGCACCAAGTGAGTGCCGGCCTGCCAGCTAGGCGCTCACCCCTGCCGCCGCCGCAGCGGTAGGTGCCCGTCATACTTACAGCCAGGCGACACTTGGGCCTCTGTACTACGCCATTTTCCTACCGGTTCGGATTTCCGGCCCACATACTGCTCTGCGCTGACTGCCACACAAAAACAGCATAAGGAGCATGATGTGATCAAACCTCTCATTCTGGGCATGGGCCTGGCAGGCACGCTGTTACCCACCCTGGCCATGGCCTACCAAT
This sequence comes from Pseudomonas argentinensis, assembly GCF_001839655.2. Lineage (NCBI taxonomy): Bacteria > Pseudomonadati > Pseudomonadota > Gammaproteobacteria > Pseudomonadales > Pseudomonadaceae > Phytopseudomonas > Phytopseudomonas argentinensis. Next base: position 768,923 of record NZ_CP056087.1, on the reverse strand, counting down.
ACGGCGAATACGCCGGCGGCACCGTCGACAGGCTGATCAACGACTACCCGGGCCGTTATCGCGGCACCAGCAGTTTTGCGGGCGCGACCGACTGGATGCAGGAGCGCCTGTCGGCGGCCGGGTACAACAGCTATCGCCAGGACTTTACCTGGGCAGGCAGCCGCAGCTCGCAGAACGTGATTGTCGAGACCGGCGGTACTACCGGTAAGAACCTGGTGGTCGGCGCCCATTTCGACACCTTCTTCGGCCGCCCCACCCTGCAGGGCCTGGATGACAATGCCTCGGGTGCGGGGGTGTTGACGGAAATCGCCCGCAACCTGGCCGGCCTGTCGTTCGAGGATGGCGTGACCTTTATCGGCTTCGGTGCCGAGGAGGAAGGCCTGCGTGGCTCGCGCGCCTACGTCGCCTCCCTGGATGCCGAGGCACGCGCCCGTCTGACCGGCATGATCAACATCGACAGCCTGATCACCGGCGACATGATGTACGCCCATGCCGGCTCGGACAGCGTCGCCGCACCGCAACTGGTGGCGCTACGCGAACACACCCTGCGCATTGCCAAGGAACTGGGCATCGACCTGCACACCAACCCCGGTCTGAACGCCGCCTATCCAGCCGGCACCGGCTGCTGCAGCGACGCCGAAAGCTTCGAGGGCCTGGGTATTCCGGTGCTCTTCGTGGAGGCCACCAATTGGCAAATAGGCGATCTCGACGGCTATGAGCAGACCACCAACCCGACCATTCCCGGTGGCGCCACCTGGCACGACCCGGCCCTCGACAACGAATCCGTGCTGGTCGGCGCCTTCGGTGCAGAACGCATTGCGCAGCGCCTGCGTGACTATTCCCGCCTGCTGACCCGCCTGGTGCTGGAAGCCACCCATACCGACCTGCGCTATTCGGCGCTATCCGGCGGGGCCATGCTCGGCACCCTGGAAGAAACGCTCAAGCGCCAGCAGCAGACTCACCAGCAATTGCTGGAGCGTCGCTGGCTGAGCCTGCGCGCCACCCCCCGGGAAGTCGGCAGCGTCGACGGCGGTGTCGGGGTGGAGGGTCAATGGCAGCCCAGCGGCGGCTTCGACGGCTCACTGGAGCAGCGCTCCCGCCAGGCCACCGCCTACCTGTTCGGCGATGCCCAACTCAGCGACTGGCTGAACCTGGGTGCCGGCCTGAGCTTCAGCCGCGGCCAGGATGACCTGCAACACGGTGGCAAGGTAGAGAGCGACACCTGGCAGGCCGGCCTCCACGCGCTGCTGGGCAATACCGGGCCGCTGTGGCTGAACGCCGACCTCAGCGCCGGTCGTACCCGCTTCGATCTGAAGCGCTCGGTATTCATCCAGGGCAACGCCGGCGGTCCGGCGCTGCTCGACCAGAAGCTTGCCGGCGAAACCGATGCCACGTTCTGGGGCACAGGCCTGCTGGGCGGTTATGACCTGCTGTTCGGCGACTGGCGTACCGGCCCGCAAGCGGGTCTCGACTATCGCCACTACAGGCTCGATGGCTTCAGCGAGAAATCCACGCAACGTACCGCCCTGCGCTTCGCCGATGAACGCTTCGACTCGCTGGAGTTGAGCTTCGGCTGGCAGGTACGCGGCGATATCGCGCTGGACAAGGCCATGGGCTTGCAGCCTTATGCCAGCCTCAGTTGGATCGAAGAGCTGGCCGATGGCATGAGCGAGGATTTCATCGTTACCAGTCTGGCCGACGGCTCGGCACGCCGGGTGAGCAACGGTCGGGAAAACGACAAGCACTTCGCCCGCGCGCGCCTGGGCACGCAACTGATCATCAGCGAGGCCTTCGCCGTCTACGCCGAAGCCAACACGCGCCTGCGGCATGCCAATGGCGACCAGGCCAGCTATAGCCTGGGCCTGCAGTACCTGTTCTGACGCAGCGCGGTAAGTGGGTCACGGCGCCGTGCCCCGTTGCCGTTCGCGACTGGCGAAGGCGTGAAGGTGCTAAGCGCTAAGGCTATGTCTAGCCCTGAAATAGGTTTACACCGTTTCAGACTGTCGGGCGTACTCGTCGAAGGCAGTACGCCGTGGCAGGCTGGCGGCATGCTTGTGCAGGTGAGTCGCCTCCGCGCGGCGGACTGTTCGCCTAGGCTACGAGCGGCCGGCGTCCCGGTTCGCCCTACGCAGCTGATATTTTGACCGAAAAGGCCGAGTCAGCGATCACCCGGCCTTTTTTCGAAGGTGTAGAACAGGTTGGGCTCGCTGATCATGTAGATCACGCCCTGCTCGTCCATGGCGATACCTTCGGCCTGGGGCACGGGCTCCTTGAGGCCCTGCTGGCCGCCGACCAGCGACAGACTGCTGACCGGTTCGCCCTTGGTATCCATTTCCACCAGCAGCCGCGAATCATCGGACAGCGCCAGCAGGTGACCGGTACGGGCATCGTATTGCAGGCTGGACAGATCGCGGACGAACAGGCCTTCGTCGCGCTCACGGTCATCGATGATGCGGATTGCCGAGGGGCTGTGCGGATCGAGATGCGGGAAGCCGTGCACCTCGTAAATGCGCAGCGGATCACGCTCCTTGGCAATGAACAGGCGCTTGCCCGCCAGGTCATAGGCCAGGCCCTCGAAGCCCTTGTTCTTGGCCTCCATTTCCAGGCCCAGCGACAGCTGCTGGCCGTCGGCAGCATCGACCTGGGTAGTGGCGTCGTCGATGCGAACCTCCACCAGGCGCTGCGGGCGTTCATCGGCGATCACCAGGACGCCAGGGGCGACGTACTCCACGGCTTCCGGATCGCCGAAGCCGACCAGACGGATCTCGCGCAGCATCTTGCCGTCGAGCGACAGCTCGATCAACCGGGTATTCTGGTTGGTGACGGTAAACAGCGTTTTGCGCACCGGATCGTAGGTCAGCGCCGACACGTCGTCGTCCAGCCCTTCGATCACCTTGGCCTCACGGCTCACCTGATAGCTATCGAGCCACAGCGTATTGGCCGGCGCCTCGGCGGGCTGTCGCACATTGAACCAGGCCCGCTCGAATACCCGGAACTCCTGGCCCCAGATAGCCAGCAACAATGCCGCGACCAGTACCAGCAGCAGCAACACGGTCTTGAGGGAAATCAGACGACGCATACTCGCTCACTCATGGAGAAACAAACACGGTCGCTCCCTCAGGAGCGCCCTGCGACCCGCGAAGCTAACAGCCCTCGTCTCGCTTCACCAGCGTGGCAACCCGACTAATCGGCCTTGCCGCCCTTGCTGAATACATAGAAGAGGTTGGGCTCGCTGGTCATGTACAGCACGCCCTGATCGTCCATGGTGATGCCCTCGGCCTGGGGCACCGACTTCTTCAGACCCTGCTGCCCTTGCAACAGTGACAGGCTGCTGAGCGGCTTGCCGGCTTCATCCAGTTCGACGACCAGGCGCGACTCATCCGACAGCGCCAGCAGGTGGCCGGTCAGGCTGTCGTAATGCAGGCTGGAAAGATCACGCACGAAGATGCCGGCATCGCGCTTGCGGTCGTCGCGAATCTGCACGGAGTTCGGCGTAGCCGGATCGAGGTCGGGAAACCCCAATACCTCATAGATGCGCATGGGGTCGCGCTCCTTGGCCACGAACAGCCGCAGGCCTTTCCGGTCATAGGCGAGCCCCTCGAACCCCTTGTTCTTGGTGCCCATTTCCAGGCCCAGCGACATCTGTTGCGCCTCGGCGACATCGATGGCGGTGGTGTCATCGTCGATGCGCACCTTGACCAGCCGCTGCGCGCGCTCGTCGGCGATGACGAAACGCCCGGGGGCCACGTACTCGACGGCTTCCGGGTCGCCGAAGCCGATCAGCTCGATCTGCCGCAGCACCTTGCCATCGAGCGACAGCTCGATCAGCTTGGGATGTTGGTTGGTGACGGTGAACAGGCTTTTACGGTCCGGATCGTAGGTCAGCGCCGACACGTCGTCTTCCAGCCCTTCGATGCGCTGCGCCTCGATCACCACCCGGTAGTCGCTCAGCCACCGCGAATGGGCGGGCGCTTCAACCGGCTGGCTGACATTGAACCAGGCCCGTTCGAACAGGCGGAATTGCACACCAACGCAAACCAGTGCGGCCAGCAGGACAAGCACCAACAGCAGGAATAATCCCTTGATCGAAAACAGACGGCCCATGGCGACTCGCATATGCAATGACAGAAATGACGGCGCCGCCCCTCGATACGTCGAGAGGCGGCCATTCGGTGCGGTGAAGGGAAGCTAACAGCCCAGGGCCTGTTAACACTTCCGCACGACCGCGCCGGAGCCCGTTTTGCCGCGAGGCAAGGCACGAGCCGCGAAGTTTAGCGGGCTAAATGAGCCGGCGAGAAACGCAGCATCGCGGCAAAACGGGCCCGGCCCTTCGGGTTGCGCGAAAAATCTCGCCATGCGTTGTTGGAGGACTTGGCAAGGGAACAACCATTCCCTGCGTCCTCCGCCTAGCCTGGCGAGACTTTACGCGGCAACGCGGCTTGCGCGGAAGTGCTAACAGGCCCTAGGGCTTATTTCACCAGTTCGACGAGATCGACGTCGATTTCACGGCTGGTCAGGTCCTTGTCGACTTCGCCGGTCAGCTTGACGGTGGCCTTCTCGGAGATGGCTTGCGGCGGCCAGTCTTCGTCGTCGATCTCGACATGGATGGTGCCGGTGGCGTCCTTGAACTCGTAGAGCTCGTCCTGCAGGCGCTTGACGATCTGGCCTTGCAGCACGACCGGGGTGTCGTCGCCGGCTTTCAGCGCCTGCTCGACCGTGGTGACCTGGGCGACCTGACCCGGGCCGGTATAGCCGGCAGCCAGGGCGGCGGTGGAGAACAGCGGAGCGAGCAGCAGTGCGAGTACGGGAGCTTTCATGGGGATGACCCTTTATCTGTAGATGACGGGGTCAGGTTAAGTCGCCCAGCTGAAGCGAGGCTTAAAGCCGGCTTAAGCGAAACTTAAAGAGCAGCTACAAGTATCAAGCCGCAGGTTCCAAGCTGAGCAGGATCGCGTCTGCCCTGCTCTTTACTTGCCGCTTGAGGCTCGCAGGACGTAGGGTGGATGACGCTCTTTTCATCCACCATCGCGATCGCAGAGCGGTGGACGGATGAAGCGTCGTCCACCCTACAGCGGCTGCTATCGCCACTCAGCGGTCTTGTCAGAGGACCCGGCTGGCGAAGCTCGAGTGACCGACCAGATCCAGCACCAGCTCGTCGCCCTTGTTCAGCGGGCCGACGCCTGCGGGCGTGCCGGTAAGGATCACGTCGCCGGGTTGCAGGTTGAAGTGGCCGGCCATTTCCTGGATCACCGGCACGATCGGGAAGATCATCTCGGCGCTGCTGCCATCCTGGCGCACCTCGCCGTTGATGGTCAGGCGGATGCCGATAGCGGTCAGGTCGGCCACAGCATCACCCGGCACGAAGGGCGCCAGCACGCAGGCGCCGTCGAAGGACTTGGCGATCTCCCAGGGATGGCCCTTGTCCTTGAGCTTGCTCTGCAGGTCACGCAGGGTCAGGTCCAGGGCCGGAGCGAAGCCGGAGATGGCGTCGATCACCTCTTCCTCGTTGGGCTGGCGCGACAGGGGCTTACCGATCAGCACGGCGATTTCCGCCTCGTAATGCACCGAGCCACGATCTCCCGGGATGCTGAAGCCACCTTCCAGCGGCACCACGCAGCTACCCGGCTTGATGAACAGCAACGGTTCGGTCGGCAGCGGGTTGTTGAGCTCCTTGGCGTGTTCGGCGTAGTTGCGGCCGACGCACACCACCTTGCCCAGCGGGAAATGGATACGGGTGCCATCGATGTACTGGTGCTGGTAGCTCATGGTCGCTCCTGTTGTTGTGCACGTTCAGGCGAATATCTTGCCCGGGTTCATGATGCCGTTGGGGTCGAACACCGCCTTGACCGCCTTCATGTAGGCGATTTCCGCCGGCGAGCGGCTGTATTCCAGGTAATCGCGCTTGACCAGGCCCACGCCGTGCTCGGCGGAGATCGAGCCGTTGTAGCGCTGGACGGTCTCGAACACCCATTTGTTGACCCGGGCGCACGAGGCGAAGAAGGCCTCCTTGTCCATGTGCTCGGGCTTGAGGATGTTCAGGTGCAGGTTACCGTCGCCGATATGGCCGTACCAGACCACTTCGTAGTCGGGATAATGCTCGGTGACGATGGCGTCGATATCGCGCAGGAATGCCGGCACCTGCGAGACGGTGACGGAAATGTCGTTCTTGTAGGGTGTGTGGTGCGAGATGGTTTCGGACAGGTACTCGCGCAGCTTCCACAGGTTCTTCAGCTGAGTCTGGCTCTGGCTCATCACTCCGTCCAGTACCCAGCCCTGCTCGATGCAGTGCTCGAAGGTGCTCAGGGCCTCGCTGGCCACTTCCTCGCTGCTGGCTTCGAACTCCAGCAGGGCATAGAACGGGCAGCAGGTGTCGAAGGGCGAGGGGACATCACCGCGCGCCATGATCCGCGCCAGGCCCTTGTCGGAAAAGAACTCGAAGGCGGTAAGGTCGAGCTTGCCCTGGAAGGCATGCAGCACCGGCATGATCGAGTCGAAGTCCGGCGTGCCCAGCACCATGGCGGTGAGGTTACGCGGCGCACGGTCCAGGCGCATGGTCGCCTCGACTACGAAGCCCAGGGTGCCCTCGGCACCGATGAACAGCTGGCGCAGGTCGTAGCCGGTGGCGTTCTTGATCAGGTCCTTGTTCAACTCGAGCAACTCGCCGGTGCCGGTGACCACCTTCAGCCCCGCCACCCAGTTACGGGTCAGGCCGTAGCGGATCACCTTGATGCCGCCGGCATTGGTGCCGATGTTGCCGCCGATCTGGCTGGAGCCGCTCGAGGCGAAATCCACCGGGTAATACAGGCCCTTGTCCTCGGCGAACTGCTGCAGCACGCCAGTGACCACGCCCGGCTGGCAGACCACGGTGCGGTTGGAGGCGTCGAAATCGAGGATCTGGTTCATGTAGTCGAACGACACCACCACCTCGCCATTGGCTGCCACCGCCGCCGCCGACAGCCCGGTACGGCCGCCCGATGGCACCAGGGCGATCCTGTGGGCGTTGGCCCAGCGCACGATGGCCTGCACCTGCTCGACCGTCTTGGGAAACACGATGGCACTGGGCGCGGGCTCGTATTGCCGGGTCCAGTCCTTGCCGTAGGTTTCCAGGGACGCAGCGTCGGTGAGCACCTTGCCGGGCTCGACCAGCGTTCTGAGTTCGTCAATCGGCATGAGATCGGTCATAGCAACTCTCGAAACTTTCATGGTCGCCCTGAGAACCGTTCAGGTCGCAACCGAGCAAGGAAAAGACAAGCCATGCTAGCATACGCCCCCCGCAAATCGCGCTGCACAGCGACTTGCCGGCCCGATTGGCGAGCGCGCCGATCCTTCTCCTGACACTTAATTTAGTGGGGCAACAGGTACTCCGATGAGCACGACCTCTCTCGACAAGAGCAAGATCAAGTTCCTTCTTCTCGAAGGCGTCCACCAAAATGCCGTGGACACCCTGAAGGCGTCCGGCTACACCAACATCGAGTACCTCAAGACCGCGCTCTCCGGCGAGGAGCTGAAGGCCAAGATCGCCGACGCGCACTTCATCGGCATCCGTTCGCGTACCCAACTGACCGAAGAGATCTTCGACTGCGCCAAGAAGCTGGTCGCCGTCGGCTGCTTCTGCATCGGCACCAACCAGGTCGACCTGGACGCCGCTCGCGAGCGCGGTATCGCCGTGTTCAACGCGCCGTATTCCAACACCCGCTCGGTGGCCGAGCTGGTGCTCGCCCAGGCCATTCTGCTGCTGCGCGGCATCCCCGAGAAGAACGCCTCCTGCCACCGCGGCGGCTGGATCAAGTCGGCGGCCAACTCCTTCGAAATCCGCGGCAAGAAGCTGGGCATCGTCGGCTACGGCTCGATCGGCACCCAGCTGTCGGTACTCGCCGAAGCCCTCGGCATGCAGGTGTTCTTCTACGACACCGTGACCAAGCTGCCGCTGGGCAACGCCCAGCAGATCGGCAAGCTGCATGACCTGCTCGGCCTGTGCGACATCATCTCCCTGCACGTACCGGAACTGCCGTCCACCCAGTGGATGATCGGCGAGGCGGAAATCCGCGCCATGAAGAAGGGCGGCATCCTGATCAACGCCGCCCGCGGCACCGTGGTCGAGCTCGACCACCTGGCTCAGGCGATCAAGGACGAGCACCTGATCGGCGCGGCCATCGACGTGTTCCCGGTCGAGCCGAAATCCAACGACGACGTCTTCGAAAGCCCGCTGCGCGGCCTGGATCGCGTGATCCTGACCCCGCACATCGGCGGCTCCACCGCCGAGGCCCAGGCCAACATCGGCCTGGAAGTGGCCGAGAAGCTGGTCAAGTACAGCGACAACGGTACTTCGGTATCCTCGGTCAACTTCCCGGAAGTGGCCCTGCCGGCGCACCCGGGCAAGCACCGCCTGCTGCACATCCACGCCAACGTGCCGGGCGTGATGAGCGAGATCAACAAGGTGTTCGCCGACAACGGCATCAACATCTCCGGCCAGTACCTGCAGACCAACGACAAGGTCGGCTACGTGGTCATCGACGTCGATGCCGACTACTCGGACCTGGCGCTGGAGAAGCTGCAGCAGGTCAACGGCACCATCCGCAGCCGCGTGCTGTTCTAAGCACAGCACTGCAACGACAAGGGGAGGCTTCGGCCTCCCTTTTTCATGCCTGCAACCTGGCGCTAGAACACCCCGTCGCCGCGGCGGCGGAACCAGCCGGTCAGGGACAGGCGGTCGCGGGTGGCCGGCAGCACCTCGTGGGGCACGTCGGCAGACAGGAACACCACCAGCGTGCCGGCCTCGGGCAGCACGTCACGCACCTCGCCGTCCGCCAGGTACAGGCGCAGCTGGCCGCCCTCCTCGGCCTGCCAGTCGTCATTGAGGTAGAGTACGGCCGACACCGCGCGGCGGTCATCGTCGCGGAAGCGATCCAGGTGCTTGAGATAGAAGCCGCCCGGCGGATAGAAAGCGAAGTGGCTTTCGTAGTCCACCAGCCCCAGGTAGAGGCTCTGGTTGATGGCCACGCGCAACTCGTCGAGCAGCTGCAGGTAGCCGTCGCAGGCCGGCGACTGCCCCGCCTCGAGCCACTGGATATGGTCGCTGCGGGTGCCTTCGTGCACCGCCACCGCGTGGCCACGGCCGGTACCGGCCGGCGCCAGGGTGCCCTGGGCGATGCGCTGGCGGCACTCCTCCGCCAGTTCCCCGGTCAGAGAAGCAGGGGCGAATTGGGTTTGCAACGACCATCCGAATTCGGCAAGGTCATCGATGATGCGGCTCAGCAGCGAATCGGAAATGTCTGTGGTCATGGCGCGATTCTACCCTGTGTCGCGTACACCTCGACAAGCTCCACCTGGCTGCCGAAAATAGCCGCCCCAGACAGGAGTTCGTATGCGCGCGTTGTGTTGTTTCTTGCTGTTGCTCCTGAGCCTGCCGGCAATGGCCGACACCCATGCCGAGCTGTATGAAAAAGCCGGCTGGCCGCAGCAGCGCGCGCATTTCAGCGATGCCCTGAGCGCCGCCCAGGCACGCTATAGCAAGAGCCTGCCGCCGGCGGTGTACCAGGCCCTGGTCGACAACAGCAACCGGCGCTTCGCCGCTCGCGCCATGGACGAGCGCGCCGAGAGCAGTCTGCGCGCAGGCCTCCCCGACCCGGCGCCGGCCCTGCGCTTCTTCGAATCGCCATTGGGCCGCAAGATCGTCAGCGCCGAGCTGCTCGCCACCCGCCCAGACCAATTGGCCAAGTACGCCGACGGCCTGCCGGTCAGCGAAGCCGATGCCACCCGCCGTCTGCTGATCCGCCACCTGGCCCAGGCCCTGCCGGCCAGTGAAGCGGGTGCGGAGATCAGTCTGGCCCTGGCCGGTGTGGCGGCCGACAGCCTCAGCCAGATGATTCCCGGCCTGCTCGGCGGCGGCACTGCGCAAGGACTGCTCGACGGCCAGCGCCAACGGCTGATGGCGCAGATCGACAAGGACCTGGACAACACCCTGCTGCACGTCTATCGCAATCTGTCCGACCCGGAGCTGGAGGAGTTCGTCACCTTCGCCCAGTCCAGCGAAGGCGCGGCCTACTACAAGGCGGCCCTGGCGGCGATCCGCGCCGGTCTGGCGGTGGGTCAGTAAGCGCGGTCCAGCTGCTCGCCGAGATAAGCGAAATAGCGCTGGCGCAGCGGCGCCACCTCGTTGGCCAGATGGTGGCGCGCTTCGGGTAGCCGCAGGATGCGCGGCGCGCTGAACTTGTTCTCGAGCACCGCCAGGTTGTGCCGCCAGTCCACCGTCATGTCCGCCTCGCCCTGGATGATCAGCGGGCTGCGTGTGCAGCGCGGCGCCTGCTCGATGCGCGGCACCCACTGGCTCAGCGCACCGACCCAGAGGGTCGGCACCACCTTGGGCTGCAAGGGGTCGCGGTTGCGCAGGAAATCGAGAAACTCCGGATCGCTGGAATTCTCGCTGAAGCGCCGCGGAATCTCCTGCACGAAACGGCGCAGCAGGCGATAGCTGAGCTGCGACCAGTTCCAGCGCCGCGGCCGTACCAGAGGCGCCAGCAGGATGGTTTCGCCGACCTCGGCCAGCGGCTGGTCGTTGAGCAGGTAGTCGATCAGGATAGCCCCACCCGTGCTCTGCCCGCACAGGTGCCAGGGCGCCGGCAGGCCCAGGGCATCGGCCTGCTGCAAGGCGGCGCGCAGCACGACCTGGTATTCGGCGAAATCCTTGATGCTGGCCCGCGGGCCGCTGGACAGGCCGTGGCCCGGCAAGTCCACGGCGAGCACCGCGAAGCCGGCTTCCAGCGCCCAGTCGATCACATGCCGGTACAGGCCGCTGTGATCGTAATAGCCGTGCAGCAGCAACAGGGTGGCGCGGGGCGCAACGGGGTTCCACAACTGGGCGGCGATACGGTAGTCGTCCACCTCGAACCAGCCCAGCCGGCTCTCGACCGCCTCGCGCGGCAGGAAGCCGTAGAACTGCCGATAGGCCAGCTCTGCAGCCGACAACGGCGCCGCGCTGGCCAGGGGGCGCAGGCTGGCGACCAGCGGTTCGGGTTGGAAGATATCGGACATCGGCAGCATCGACTCTGATTGATTCACGGCAGCATCACCGGGGTGGGCAGCCGGTACAGTGACGATCTTCTGCTGCCAGGCTCGCCATGGCAAGCCACCGAACCACCTACGGAAGCTTCAGGCATGGCCCGTTCCCGCCGCATCACGCCCCTCGCCTGCCTGATCGCCGTCATCTGGCTGGCCGCCATGCTCGCCGCCTTCTGGTGGTTCCAGGCCCATTACCTGCGCCCGTTCGATGAGCGTACCGCGCTGTTTACCGGAGGCGAGCTGCACCTGCCAGAGCAGTTGGCAGGGCCGGGCAAGATTCGCCTGGTGCATTTCTGGGACCCCGCCTGCCCTTGCAACGTTGGCAACCAGCAGCACCTTGGCGAGTTGCTGGAACGCTACGGCGGGCGGGGCGTGCAGTTCTATGCCGTGCAGAAGCCCGGCAGCCAGGGGCAACTGCCGGATACCTTGCGGGCATTGCGATCACTCGCCGGGCTGGCCGGCAGTGAGCGGCTACCCGCCAGCCCGGCCGTGGCGATCTGGGATCGACACGGCCGGCTGGCCTACGTCGGCCCCTACGGCAGCGGCATGACCTGCACCTCCGGCAACAGCTTCGTCGAGCCGCTGCTCGATGCGTTGCTCGACGGCCGCAAGGTGCTGGCGGACAACAACTTGGCGAGCGGTTGTTTCTGCGCGTGGGCAGATGAACACGACGACCGTACCTGGCCTCACTAGCCCGGCCGCTGCAGGTCTGGGGCCGCGTCACGTCCTGAGCCGGTCGCCTTGCAGTCGGCGCGGATTGCCCGCAGCATGGCGGCCCGCGTAAGACAAGGACGGCAGCATGAAACGCTTCCTCATCACCCTGGCGGCCGTGCTGCTGGCGGCCGCTGGCGGTGGCGCCTGGTACCTGCAGGGCAAGCAGCCAGTGCGCGATGGCGAACTGGCCCTGCAGCGCCTCGACGCGCCCGTGCAGGTGCGCTATGACGAACGCGGCGTGCCGCATATCGAGGCGCAGAGCGAAGCCGACCTGTACCGCGCCCTGGGCTTCGTGCAGGCCCAGGATCGCCTGTTCCAGATGGAGATGCTGCGCCGCCTGGCCCGGGGTGAGCTGGCCGAAGTGCTTGGCGCCAGGCTGTTACCCACCGACCGCCTGTTTCGCACCCTGCAGATCCGCGAGCGGGCCGACCAGCAGGCTCGCGAACTGAACTCCGACAGCCCCCACGGCAGGGCGTTGGCCGCCTACCTCGATGGCATCAACCAGTACCAGAACAGCCGACCGGCGCCGCTGGAATTCGACCTGCTGGGCATCGAGAAACGCCCGTTCAGCGCCGCCGATACCCTGTCCATCGCCGGCTACCTGGCCTACAGCTTCGCCGCGGCGCTGCGCAGCGAACCCCTGCTGACGCGCATTCGCGATGAGCTGGGCAGCGACTACCTGGCGATCTTCGATATCGACTGGCACTCCGACGGCGTGATCGACACAGCACTCGGCAACGACGACTGGCGGCTGCTCGACCGGCTCGCCGCCCTGAGCGATCAGGCCCTGGCCGACAGCGGGCTGCCGCAGTTCGAGGGCAGCAATGCCTGGGCGGTGGCCGGTGCCCGCACCGCCAGCGGCAAGCCACTGCTGGCCGGCGATCCGCACATCCGCTTCTCGGCGCCGTCGGTGTGGTACGAGGCGCACCTCAAGTACCCGGGTTTCGAGCTCTACGGCCATCATCAGCCGGCGACCCCGGTGGCCTTTCTCGGTCACAACCGGGATTTCGCCTGGACCCTGACCATGTTCCAGAACGACGACATGGACCTGATCGCCGAACGCCTCAACCCGGACAACCCCGAGCAGGTCTGGTATCAGGGCGGCTGGGTCGATCTGCAGCAGCGCGAGGAGGTCATCCGGGTCAAGGACGGCGCACCGGTGACCCTGCAGCTGCGCCGCTCTCCCCACGGCCCGATCATTAACGATGCCCTGGGCGACAGCGCCGGCACCAGGCCGATCGCCATGTGGTGGGCCTTTCTGGAAAGCGAGAACCCGCTGCTCGAGGCCTTTTACCGCCTCAACCGTGCCGACACCCTGGAAAAGGGCCGCGCCGCCGCCGAGCGCATCCATGCACCGGGCCTCAACCTGGTGTGGGCCAACGCCCGCGGCGACATCGCCTGGTGGGCCGCGGCCAGACTGCCGATACGCCCCGCCGGGGTGAACCCCGCCTTCATCCTCGATGGCAGCACGAGCGCTGCCGACAAACCGGGCTTCCATCCCTTCAGCGCCAACCCGCAGGAAGAGAACCCAACCCGCGGCTACATCGTCTCGGCCAACTTCCAGCCGCTGCCGGCCAGCGGCATCGAGATTCCGGGCTACTACAACCCGCCGGAGCGCGGTCAGCGCCTGAACCAACGGCTGGGCGACCCGGACGTGCGCTGGGATCTTGACAACAGCCAGGCCCTGCAGCTGGATACCGGCACGGCCTATGGGCCACGGCTGCTGGCGCCGATCCTCGACGACCTGCGCGCCGCAGCAGCGGACGGACAGGAACGGCAGCTGGTCGAGGCCCTGGCCGCCTGGCAGGGCGATCACCCGCTGCAATCGTTGCCGGCGACCCTGTTCAACCAGCTCATCTATGAGCTGGGCCGCGCCACCCTGGAACCGCGCCTGGGCGCCCAGGCCTTCGAGCAACTGCTGTCGACCCGGATGATCGACAGCGCACTGCCGCGCCTGAGCGCCGATGCGAACTCGCCCTGGTGGGCGCGCGCCGATGGCCAGCCACGCAGCCGCGCCGAAGCGGTGGCCGAGGCCTGGCGCGCCACCCTGCAGCACCTGCGCGCCACCCTGGGCGACGACCCGGCGCAATGGCGCTGGGGCCAGGCCCACACCCTCACCCACCAGCACCCGTTGGGCGTGCAGTGGCCCCTGGATGCGCTGCTCAACGTCGGCCCGCTGCCAGCGCCGGGTGGCCACGAGACGCCCAACAACCTGTCGCACCGCATTGGCGCCGCGCCCTGGCCGGTGGGCTACGGACCCTCGACGCGTCGGCTGATCGACCTGGCCGATGCCGACCATAGCCTGGGCATCAACCCGCTGGGCCAGAGCGGCGTGCCGTTCGACCGCCACTACAGCGACCAGGCCCAGCGCTTCATAGCCGGCGAATACGTGCCGCAACACCTGAGTGCCGACGACGTAACTGCCAACACGCGCAGCACGCTGACACTGCGACCGGCGCCCTGAACGATCAGCGGCGCGCCAAATCGCGGGCATGAAAAAGCCCGCCATGGGGCGGGCTTTTCGAGTCAGCCGATCAATTACTTGATCTTGGCTTCCTTGTACGCAACATGCTTGCGGACGACCGGATCGTATTTCTTGATCTCGATCTTGTCCGGAGTGGTGCGTTTGTTCTTGTCGGTGGTGTAGAAGTGGCCGGTACCGGCGCTGGACACCAAACGGATCAGTTCACGCATGACAGTCTCCTTAAACCTTTTCGCCGCGAGCACGAAGCTCGGCCAGCACTACGTCAATACCACGCTTGTCGATGATGCGCATGCCTTTGGTGGACAGACGCAGACGGACGAAGCGGTTTTCAGACTCGACCCAGAAGCGGTGATGCTGCAGGTTCGGCAGGAAACGACGACGGGTTTTGTTGTTTGCGTGGGAAATGTTATTCCCGGTTACCGGACCCTTACCGGTAACTTGACAGACTCTCGACATACCTCAGCCCTCTAAAACCACATGCCCAACCCGGCATGGGTTGGCCGCTTAATCTCTGTTTTTCGGCGCTGGGCGCCGCGTTTCTTCAGGGTCTTACCGGTGATAGATCGCGATCAAGCAACCGGGCCCCTAGAAAAGAGCGCTGCTTTATACCAGAAAACCCCCACAGCAACAAGCGCGAACGCACTATAAAATACCGGCCGTTCGGGCGCTGAGCCCCAGGCGGCGGGCATGGGCGCGAACGACCGCTCGTCGCCGTATTGCGTTGTTAGCCTGCATCTTATCGTTTAGGGTCTGTCCACGCGTTAACGCGACCCTCTCCCCCTCAGCCTTCTCACCAGCGGCCCGCCGGATGCGCGCCGTTTCGTTCAGGAGATCACCATGCGCCTTGCCCTGTTGCCGCTGCTCGTCGCCCCGCTGTTCGCCCAGGCCGCGACCCTGAGCGTCTGTACCGAAGCCAGTCCCGACGGCTTCGATGTGGTGCAGTACAACTCCCTGACCACCACCAACGCCTCGGCCGACGTGCTGATGAACCGCCTGGTCGAATTCGACGCCGCCAATGGCAAGCTGGTGCCCAGCCTGGCCAGCAGCTGGACGATCTCCGACGACGGCCTGACCTATACCTTCACCCTGCGCCCGGACGTATTGTTCCACCGCACCGACTATTTCAAGCCCAGCCGCCCGACGCTGGAAGCCGATGACGTGCTGTTCAGCTTCCAGCGCATGCTCGATGCCAACCACCCCTGGCACAAGACGGCCACCAGCGGCTATCCCCATGCCCAGTCCATGCAGTGGCCCGCGCTGATCAAGGCGGTGGAGAAGGTCGACGCCCACACCGTGCGCGTCACCCTGAACAAACCGGACGCGACCTTTCTCGCCACCCTGAGCATGGGTTTCGCCTCCATCTATTCCGCCGAGTACGCCGACCAGCTGCTCAAGGCCGGCACGCCGGAGAAGCTCAACAGCCAGCCGATCGGCACCGGCCCCTTCGTGTTCCGGCGCTTCCAGAAGGACGCCGCGGTGCGCTACACCGCCAACGCCGACTACTTCGCCGGCAAGCCAGAGGTCGACAACCTGGTCTTCGCCATCACCCCGGATGCCAACGTGCGCCTGCAGCGCCTGCGCCGCGGCGAATGCCAGATCGCCCTGTCGCCCAAACCGGTCGACGTCGAAGCGGCGAGCCAGGATGCGGGCCTGAGCACGGTGAAGACCGCCGCCTTCATGACCGCCTTCGTGGCCCTCAACAGCCAGCATCCGCCCCTGGACAAACCCGCCGTGCGCCAGGCGATCAACCTGGCGTTCGACAAGCGCAGCTACCTCAAGGCGGTGTTCGAAAACAGCGCCGAGCCGGCCAACGGCCCCTATCCGCCGAATACCTGGAGCTACGCCAGCGACCTGCCGGGCTACGACCATGACCCGCAGAAGGCCCGCGAGCTGCTCAAGGAGGCCGGACTGGCCGGTGGCTTCAGCACCACCATCTGGACGCGCCCCTCGGGCAGCCTGCTCAACCCCAACCCCAGCCTCGGTGCACAATTGCTGCAGGCCGACCTGGCCGCGGTCGGCATCAAGGCGCAGATCCGGGTGATCGAGTGGGGCGAGCTGATCCGCCGCGCCAAGGCCGGCGAGCATGACCTGCTGTTCATGGGCTGGGCCGGCGACAACGGCGACCCGGACAACTTCCTGACCCCGCAGTTTTCCTGCGCCTCGGTGGAGTCCGGCCTGAACTTCGCGCGTTTCTGCGATGCCAGGCTCGACACGCTGATCGCCGAGGGCAAGGCGCTCAGCGACCAGGCCAAGCGCAGCGCGCAGTACCAGGACGCCCAGGCGATCATCCAGCAACAGGCGCTGTGGCTGCCCCTGGCCCACCCGACCGCCTACGCGCTGACCCGCAAGGGCGTCGAGGGTTACAGCGTGAGCCCCTTCGGCCGGCAGGATTTCTCCCGGGTCAGCGTGCGGTAACCGCAGCGGGCTGCCCCCCTGGCGCAGGGCAGTCCGCTGTCGATAAAGCATGCCGGTGGCTGTCACCGGCATGACATACGGCTGCCGCACCCTGTTGGCTTTTAACCGCAGGGGATCCTCTGGCATGCGTCGCACTCTTCGCCTTCACACCCTTCTCGCCGGTACGGCCTGCTGGGCCTCGTTCGCCATTGCCCAGGACAGCGCCACTGCCTACCCCGCCACCCTGGCCGGCCATGCAGTGATGCCGGCGGCAAGCTTCATCCAGCCGCCCGCCGATGCGCCGGCGGACTTCGCCATCAGCGGCAAATTCTCCAGCGGCCAGCGCAACGAGCAGGTCGGCAGCCTGCAAGGCCTGTCGGCCAATCGCCCCACCGGTATGTCGCTGCCTTTCGACGGCCAGCCGCTGCAGGGCCACTCCGGCATCAAGCACATGCCCGATGGCAGCTTTTGGCTGCTCACCGACAACGGCTTCGGCACCAAGGCCAACTCCGCCGATGCCATGCTCCACCTCAGCCATTACGCCATCGACTTCCAGCGCGGCGACTTCAAGCGGCTGGACACGGTGTTTCTCAGCGACCCGGACAAGAAGGTGCCATTTCGCATCGTTCACGAGGGCACGCCGGCGCGCTACCTGAGCGGCGCGGATTTCGACCCGGAAAGCTTCCAGCTGATCGGCGACTCCATCTGGATCGGCGACGAGTTCGGCCCCTACCTGATCAAGACCGATCTGAAGGGCCGCGTGCAGGCAGTGTTCGACGTCGAGGCCGACGGCGAGCCGGTGCGCTCGCCCGACAACCCCGCCGTCACCACCCCAGCCTGGCCAGCCGACGCGATGAACTTCCAGGTGCGCCGCTCCAAAGGCCTGGAAGGCATGGCCGCCGCCAAGGACGGCAGCAAGCTTTATGCACTGCTGGAAGGCCCGCTGTGGGACGCGGCCAGCCAGGGTGCCGAGCAACGCGATGGCCAGAGCGTGCTGCGTGTGCTCGAGTTCGACGTCGCCAGCCAAGCCTGGACGGGCCGCCACTGGTTCTACCCGCTGGAGCAACCCGGCCACGCCATCGGCGACTTCAACATGATCGACGCGGCCAGCGGCCTGGTCATCGAGCGCGACAATGGCGAAGGCACGGCGGACAAGGCCTGCCCGCCGGGCGAAAAGGGCCCCACCTGCTTCTCGGATATCGCCCGCTTCAAGCGCGTCTACAAGGTCGCCTTCGACGACAGCAACGTCGGCCAGGCCGTGCGCAAGGTCGGTTACATCGACCTGCTCGCCATCAAGGACCCGCAAGGCATTGCCCGCAAGCCACTGAACGATGGCGTGCTGACCTTTCCTTTCTTCACCATCGAGAACGTCGACATCGTCGATGGGCGCCATATCCTGGTCGGCAACGACAACAACCTGCCGTTCTCCAGCAGCCGCGAACCGAACAGGGCTGACGACAACGAACTGGTGCTGCTGGAAGTCGGCGAGCTGCTCAAGGCCCGCTAACGCGGGCCGGCCAGGCGAGCGCTGTTACATCCAGCCATGCTCGACCATCGACAGCGGCTCGCCGTCACCGACGATGAAATGATCGAGGATGCGCACCTCGACCAGCGCCAGCGCCTCCTTGAGGCGCTGGGTCAGCACCTTGTCGGCCTGGCTCGGCTCGGCGACGCCTGACGGGTGATTGTGGGTGAGGATCAGCGCCGCGGCATTATGGGCCAGGGCGCGCTTGACCACCTGCCGCGGGTAGACGCTGGCGCTGTCGATGGAGCCGTGGAACAGCGCCTCGAAGGCCAGCACCCGGTGCTTGGCATCGAGAAACAGGCAAGCGAACACTTCGTGGGGCTCATGGCGCAGCTGTGCCTTGAGGTAGTCACGCACCGCCTGGGGGCTTTCCAGGGCCGAGTCGCGGCGCAGTTGCTCGGCCAGGTGACGACGGCCCATTTCCAGTACCGCCTGCAGCTGGGCGAACTTGGCCGGGCCGAGCCCCAGGTGTTGGCTGAAGGACGGCAGGTCGGCCTGCAACAAGGCGCGCAGGCTGCCGAAATCGGCGAGCAGGTGGCGGGCCAGGTCCACCGCACTCTGCCCGGCCACACCGGTACGCAGGAAGATCGCCAACAGCTCGGCGTCGGTCAGGCTGGCCGCCCCCTGGGCCAGCAGCTTTTCCCGCGGGCGCTCTGCCGCGGGCCACTCACGAATGCTCATCAGGCATGCCCTACCCAGCCAATTCCCACCGCCGTTGCGCTCGCCCGGCGCGCCGCTGCTCCCCTGCTGCCGCTGTGCTATCGTAGCCCGGTTTTTCGCAGGGCGCCGGGCCTGGGGAGGTCTCGGTCATCTGCGTCTGTAACTACACACGACAAAGGCAGAGTTATGCAGCGGCTGTATCGCAAACGCATCATCCTCGGCGTGGGTGGCGGCATCGCGGCGTACAAGAGCGCCGAGCTGGTCCGCCGCCTCAAGGACCAGGGCGCCGAAGTGCGCGTGGTCATGACCCAGGGTGGTCGCGAATTCATCACCCCGCTGACCCTGCAGGCGCTGTCCGGCCACCCGGTGCACCTGGACCTGCTCGACCCGGCGGCCGAAGCCGCCATGGGCCATATCGAGCTGGCCCGCTGGGCCGACCTGGTGCTGATCGCCCCGGCCACCGCCGACCTCATGGCGCGCCTGGCCCAGGGCGTCGCCGATGACCTGCTGACCACCCTGGTGCTGGCCACCGATGCCCCGGTGGCCCTGGCGCCGGCGATGAACCAGGCGATGTGGCGCGACCCGGCGACCCTGGCCAACGTCGAGCTGCTGCGCAGCCGCGGCCTGAAACTGTTCGGCCCGGCCTCCGGCAGCCAGGCCTGTGGCGACGTCGGCCTGGGCCGCATGCTCGAGGCCGATGACCTGGCGCAACTGGCCGCCGACTGCTTCGAACACCGGGCACTGAGCGGCAAGCACGTGCTGATCACCGCCGGCCCGACCCAGGAAAATATCGACCCGGTGCGCTACATCACCAACCACAGCTCCGGCAAGATGGGCTTCGCCCTCGCCGAAGCGGCGGTGGAAGCCGGCGCCAAGGTCACCCTGATCAGCGGCCCGGTGCACCTCGCCACGCCGGATCGGGTCACCCGCATCGACGTGGTCAGCGCCCGCGACATGCTCGCCGCCTGCGAAGCGGCGATGCCCTGCGACATTCTCATCGCCGCCGCCGCGGTCGCCGACTACCGCCCGGAAGTTGTCGCCCAGCACAAATTGAAGAAAGACCCCAACAGCGGTGATGGCCTGCTGTTGCAGATGGTGCGCAACCCGGACATCCTCGCCACCCTGGCGCACCGCGACGACCGGCCGTTCAGCGTCGGCTTCGCCGCCGAGACCGAGAACCTGCTGGAGTACGCCTCGCGCAAGCTCAAGGACAAGAACCTCGACCTGATCGTCGCCAACGACGTGGCCAACCCGAGCATCGGTTTCAACAGCGAGGACAACGCGATCACCATCATCGATCGCGGGCTGCAGCAGACCAGCTTCGCGCAGACCAGCAAAGGCAAGATCGCCCGCCAGCTGGTGAGCTTCATCGCCGCGCAGCAACCCAAACACTGACCTTCATTCCCACGGAAGCCCTGATCGCCCCATGCACGCCCTACAAGCCAAGATCCTCGACCCCCGCCTCGGCAGCGAATTCCCCATGCCCGCCTACGCCACGCCCGGTTCGGCCGGCCTGGACCTGCGCGCCATGCTCAAGGAAGATCTGACCCTGGAGCCGGGCCAGACCGTGCTGATCCCCACCGGCCTGGCCATCCACGTCGCCGACCCGGGCCTGGCGGCATTGATCCTGCCGCGCTCGGGCCTGGGCCACAAGCACGGCATCGTACTCGGCAATCTGGTCGGCCTGATCGATTCGGATTACCAGGGCGAGCTGATGGTGTCGTGCTGGAACCGCGGCAACACCGCGTTCAAGATGGTCATCGGCGAGCGCATCGCCCAGCTGGTGCTGGTGCCGGTCATCCAGGCGCGCTTCGAGCTGGTCGAGGAATTCGACGACAGCGAACGCGGCGCCGGTGGATTCGGCCACTCGGGTAGCCACTGAAACACCCCTAGATCGCCAGGAGACGTCGGATGAAAGGCTTCAAACGCGCGCCCAAGGAAGACCACCCCGGCGATTCGCACTCCAGCACTCGCGGCCGGTCAATGGCTGCTGCCGACCTGCTGCCCGGCGCGATCGCTGCCACCCTCGGCGTGGCCCTGGCTGGCGCCATCCTGTGGTTCGCCGCCGTCAGCCCGGCCCAGCAGTTGCAGCAGCAACAGCTCAGCCAGGCCTGGGGCAGCGGCCAGGCGGCCAGCCTGCAGCAGGCCCTCAAGCAACTCAGCGCCGACACCCTGGCCGCGGCGCGCAACCCGGCCCTGGCCGAGGCGCTGCAAAGCGGGGACGATGCCCAGCTACGCAATGCCGAGAACGGCCTGCGCTACTGGAATGGCGTGGTCGATGCCCAGCTCAACCTGCCCGGCCAGGCGGTCCCGGACAGCTCGCGCAGCGCGCCGATGAATTTCGCCGCACTGGACCTGCTGCGCCGCCTGGAGGCCGGTCAGGCGCCAGCCGTGGAAGCCTACCGGGTCGGTGAACGCTGGCTGGCCTACAGCGTCGCGCCGGTGCGCCAGGACGATAAACTGCCCATGGCCGGCACCCTGCTGCTGGCCGTCGACCTCAACCGCCTGCTCGGCAACCTGCCGCCGCTGCCGGCGGACGTCGGGCAGATCCAGCTGGTGCAGCGCTTCGACGCCGGCGCCGCCCAGGTGCTGGCCCAGCGCGGCCAGGCCGAGGGCACGGCCCAGGCGTTCGCCACCGGCAACCCGCACTGGACGCTGAACTTCACGCCGGCCGCAGGCCTCGGCGCCTCGGGCCTGTCGCCCCTGCTGCTGGGGCTCGCCCTGCTGGTTGCACTGATCGGGGCGCTGGCCGGGCTCTATCTGGCCAACCGCCGTCTGCAGCAGCGCCTGGCGCACGACGTTGCGCAATTGGCCGAGCTGGTAAAAGAACTCTCCGCGGGCAAAGCCGTCAAAGCCTTCAGCTTGAGCTTGCCCGCCCTGAACAACCTGGCGCAGAACCTGAGCCGACTGCCCCGTCGCGCCCAGGAACCCGTGGCGACCCGCCCGGACTCCGTCGCCAGTGAAACACCCAGTAGTCGCGTCGCAGCCAAGCCGGCGGATTTCGTGAATCCGCTGTTTCAAGACACCGATATTCTCGATATCGACATCCTCGACGACGACCAGGATCTCCTGGGACTGGAGCAGACACCGATCATGACCGCGCCGCAAGCCCCAAAACTCCCAGCAGACATCTTCCGAGCCTATGATATTCGCGGTGTGGTGGGCGCTGGCCTGACCCCGGAAACCGCCTACTGGATCGGCCGCGCCATTGGTTCCCAGAGCCTGGCCGAAGGCGAGCCGAACGTGGCCGTTGGCCGCGACGGTCGGCTGTCCGGCCCAAGCCTGGTGGAGCAGCTGATACAGGGCGTGGCCGACAGCGGCTGCCAGGTCAGCGACGTCGGCATGGTGCCGACCCCGGTGGTCTACTTCGCCGCCCATGTGCTGGCCGGCAAGACCGCGGTGATGCTCACCGGCAGCCACAACCCGCCGGACTACAACGGCTTCAAGATCGTCATCGCCGGCGACACCCTGGCCAACGAGCAGATCCAGGCGCTGAAAACCCGTATCGACACCAACGATCTGAGCAGCGGTGAAGGCAGCGTCGAACGCGTCGACCTGCTGCCACGCTATCTGGAGCAGATCCGCAGCGACATCGCCATGGCCAAGCCGCTGCGCGTGGTGGTCGATTGCGGCAACGGCGCCGCCGGGGTGATCGCCCCGCAGCTGATCGAAGCACTGGGCTGCAAAGTCATTCCGCTGTACTGCGAGGTCGACGGCAACTTCCCCAACCACCACCCGGATCCGGGCAAGCCCGAGAACCTGGTCGACCTGATCGCCAAGGTCAAGGAAGAGAACGCCGACGTCGGCCTGGCCTTCGACGGCGATGGCGACCGCGTGGGCGTGGTCACCAACACCGGCACCATCGTCTACCCGGACCGCCTGCTGATGCTGTTCGCCAAGGACGTGGTATCACGCAACCCAGGCGCCGACATCATCTTCGACGTCAAATGCACCCGTCGCCTGACCCCGCTGATCAGTGGCTACGGTGGCCGCCCGGTGATGTGGAAGACCGGCCACTCGCTGATCAAGAAGAAGATGAAGGAAACCGGTGCCCTGCTGGCCGGCGAGATGAGCGGCCACGTGTTCTTCAAGGAGCGCTGGTTCGGTTTCGACGACGGCATCTACGCCGCCGCACGCCTGCTGGAAATCCTCAGCCAGGACAAGCGCACCGCCGAGCAGGTGTTCGCAGCCTTCCCCAACGACGTGTCGACCCCGGAAATCAACGTGCAGGTCACCGAGCAGACCAAGTTCCCGATCATCGAGCGCCTGCAGCGTGAAGGTCAGTGGGGCGAAGGCAGTGTGACCAACCTCGATGGTGTGCGCGTCGATTACCCCAAAGGCTGGGGCCTGGTGCGCGCCTCCAACACCACGCCGGTGCTGGTGCTGCGCTTCGAAGCTGAAAGCCAGGCCGAGCTGGAGCGCATCCAGGAGCTGTTCCGCTCGCAGATGCACCGCGTCGCCCCTGACGTCCAACTACCGTTCTGACCCGTCCAGCACTGGAGCCCCGCATGACCCTAGAGCGTGAAGCCGCCACCAACGTCGCCAAGGTGCTGTCCGAAGCACTGCCGTACATCCGTCGCTTCGTTGGCAAGACCCTGGTGATCAAGTACGGCGGCAACGCCATGGAAAGTGATGACCTGAAGGAAGGCTTCGCCCGGGACATCGTGCTGATGAAGGCGGTGGGCATCAACCCGGTGGTGGTTCATGGCGGCGGCCCGCAGATCGGCGACCTGCTCAAGCGCCTCTCCATCGAAAGCCACTTCATCGATGGCATGCGCGTCACCGACGCGGCGACCATGGACGTGGTGGAAATGGTGCTCGGCGGCCAGGTCAACAAGGACATCGTCAACCTGATCAACCGCCATGGCGGCAGCGCCATCGGCCTGACCGGCAAGGATGCCGAGCTGATCCGTGCGCGCAAGCTCACCGTCAGCCGGCAGACGCCGGAAATGACCCAGCCGGAAATCATCGACATCGGCCACGTTGGCGAAGTCACCGGGGTCAATACCGACCTGCTGAACATGCTGGCCAAGGGCGACTTCATCCCGGTGATCGCGCCGATCGGCGTGGGCGCCAATGGTGAGTCCTACAACATCAACGCCGACCTGGTGGCCGGCAAGGTGGCCGAAGCACTGAAAGCCGAGAAGCTGATGCTGCTGACCAACATCGCCGGCCTGATGGACAAGCAGGGCGAAGTACTTACCGGCCTGAGCACCGAGCAGGTCAACGAACTGATCGCCGACGGCACCATCTACGGCGGCATGCTGCCGAAGATCAAGTGCGCCCTGGAAGCGGTACAGGGTGGCGTGACCAGCTCGCACATCATCGACGGCCGCGTGCCGAACGCGGTGCTGCTGGAGATCTTCACCGATGTCGGGAACGGCACCATGATCAGCAACCGCAAGCGTCCCTGACCGCGGCTGGTGAAACGAAAACGCCGGCTCTAAGCCGGCGTTGTCATTTCTGTAGCATCAACTCGCGGCGGCTTTATCGGCTCTGACTGCTAGGTGACGAAAGCAGACGGCCGCGTACTCGTAGGAGGGGCCGGGCGGCGATCCGCTTTAGCCCCGAGCTCTTTGTTTGCCTTGATAAAAAACTCGCGGCTAAAGCCGCTCCTACGCAATCGCTGAGTGTCTGCTTCCGCCCATCAACGAATCGCGCAGATATCCTCTCGTTGGCCTCGGCGTATTCGTGCAGGCGCGCCAGGCAGGCCTTCTGTTGCTCCCAGACCCTTTGCGCGGCAGGATCGGCGGCGGTGGCGTCGACCACTTCGACCGAGACGTCCTTGAGCCTGGCGAGCACGTCGTCCGGCAGGCGCCACGCCCACACCAGCCGCTGTGCTTCTCGCTGTTCTACCTGCGCGGCGTGACGCCGTGCTCGGTGGTAGCGTGGGGTGATTCCGTTCATCATCCAGTTGATGACGTCGGTCATCACCTCCAGTTCCCGGCGCTGATCACCTGGCTTCCGAACCAGGTCTACGGTTCGTAAACTGCCAGGCAACGCAAAACGCCCGTTTCGACGGGCGTTTTTTTAATGGCACTGGCGAACCTCGCCGTCGCGTCGCGGCCCAACAGCCAATCTCTTCAGGAGCAGCACATCCATGAGCACCTCCAACGAACGCATCCAGCTGGGCGACCTGGTCTGCTGGCGCATCCAGCATGCCGGCGCCGAACTGCTGGTCAGCGAACAGGGCGCGCAGATCCTGCGCTACCAGCCGGCCAGGGGCGAGCCGCTGATCTGGCTCAGCGACGAGGCCGCCTACAGCGCCGGCAAGAGCGTACGCGGCGGTGTGCCGGTGTGCTGGCCCTGGTTCGGTGACCTGCAGCGCAACCCCGAGGCGATTCGCAACGCATATTCCCGCCCTACCGATGCGCCGGCCCATGGTCTGGTGCGCGACCGCGACTGGCAACTGATCGGCCTGAACACCGAAGAAGATGGCGTGACCCTGTCGTTCGCCTTCGACACCGCCGCCCAACCGATTGCCGAGTGGCCCCATGCCGCCGAGCTGCAGCTCGATATCCGCCTCGGCGAGCGGCTGAAACTGAGCCTGACCACCCGCAACCTGGGCGACAGCGAACTGCCGATCAGCCAGGCGCTGCACACCTATTTCGCGGTCAGCGATATCCGCAAGATACAGATCGAAGGCCTGGACGCTTGCCGCTACGTCGACACCCTGCAGGACTGGAAGAAAGTCCGCCAGAAAGGCGCGGTGACCTTCACCGGCGAAACCGACCGCATCTACCTCGATACGCCGCCACAATTGAGCATCGTCGACCCGCTCTGGAAGCGCCGTATCTTCATGCGCAGCGAAGGCTCGGGCTCTGCTGTGGTGTGGAATCCGTGGATCGACAAGGCCAAGCGCCTGTCGCAATTCGCCGATGACGCCTGGCAGGGCATGCTCTGCATCGAGCACGCCAACGTGCTGGACGATTCGCTGATCCTCGCCCCGGGCGCCGAGTACCGCCTCGACGTGACCCTGTGGGCACAGCCACTTTGAGATGACGCGTAGGGTCTGTTGCCGTTTCACGCACGGGCGCGCCGGAGACCGTTTTGCCGCGAGGCAAGGGCCGCGCCCGCTCCCTGCGGGCTTGCGGCATTTCCCACATCCATGTGGGGCACACAGCCGCGAAGTTTAGTGGGCTAAATGAGCCGGCGAGAAACGCAGTATCGCGGCAAAACGGGCCCGGCCCTACGGGTTGCGCGGGTCAGCGCGTCGCCAGCCTGTTAGACTGCGGCGATGCAGCCCCTTCACCGGAAACCCCGATGCACGCAAAGAACCCCGCAATCGGCTTGTGTCAGCAAGCCACCTTTCTGATCAGCGCCGCCAAGGTCGACCAGTGCCCGGACGACCAGGGCTATGAGGTCGCCTTCGCCGGCCGCTCCAACGCCGGCAAGTCCAGCGCGCTGAACACCCTGACCCACGCCAGCCTGGCGCGTACCTCGAAGACGCCGGGACGTACCCAGTTGCTGAACTTCTTCCGCCTGGACGACGAGCGCCGCCTGGTCGACCTGCCCGGCTACGGCTACGCCAAGGTGCCGATTCCGCTCAAGCAGCACTGGCAGAAGCACCTCGAAGCCTACCTGGGCAGCCGCGAAAGCCTGCGCGGGCTGATCCTGATGATGGACATCCGTCACCCGCTGACCGAGTTCGACCGCATGATGCTCGACTGGTCCGGCGCCAGCGGCATGCCCATGCACATCCTGCTGACCAAGGCCGACAAGCTGGCCTTCGGCGCGGCCAAGACCGCGCTGCTCAAGGTGCAGCAGGAGATCCGCAAGACCTGGGGCGAGCAGGTCAGCATCCAGCTGTTCTCGGCACCCAAGCGCATTGGCGTGGAAGAAGCTCAGGCCGTGCTGGGCCACTGGCTGGGCCTGATCGGCGAGGAACAGGAAGACGACGTGGCTGAGTGAGCCCTTGCTCAACGCCAGGTTGCCGAACGAAACGCCCCGCCCATGCGGGGCGTTTTTGCATCCGCTGGCATTGCCCTCGAGCGCTGAAGGACTAGCCTGCTGGTAAGGGAGAGAGGCGGCATGGCGGCCTGGCACTTTTCTGCAGGCAAAAAAAACCCCGAACTTCGTATGGGGAGGGAGAAGATCGGGGTTTAAGGGTCTGAACCGCTAGGGCGGGGCTCAGATGTCTGCCAACACTTAACACAACAAAGGAGCATCGAAGGGCTTTATGGGCCATTCACAAACTCTGACCGGGTGGACAGAAGTAAAGTTCAGCGGTGCTTAGATCCCTTTGTTTGGTCGTCATTCCTATTAAGACCGCACAGTACTAACTGATAACGGGACGCAGCTGCGTCCCTCTGAGATGGTTCAGTGCGCTTCATCCCAGTTGTTGCCGACGCCGACCTCGACCAGCAGCGGTACGTCGAGCTTCACCGTTTCGCCCATCAGCGGGCGAATCTGCGCACTGACCTGTTCGACCAGATCCTCGCGCACCTCCAGCACCAGTTCATCATGCACCTGCAGGATCACCCGGGCATCCAGGCCGGACTCGGTCAGCCACTCATCCACCGCCACCATGGCTTTCTTGATGATGTCGGCGGCGGTGCCCTGCATTGGCGCGTTGATCGCCGTGCGTTCGGCACCGGCGCGCTCCTGGGGCCGGCTGGACTTGATCGCCGGCAGGTACAGGCGCCGGCCGAACAGAGTCTCCACGTAGCCCTGCTCCGCGGCCTGATGGCGGGTGCGATCCATGTACTCGCGCACGCCCGGGTAGCGGGTGAAGTAGGTCTCGATATAGGCCTTGGCGGTCTTGCCGTCGACGCCGATGTCCTTGGCCAGCTTCTGGGCGCCCATGCCGTAGATCAGCCCGAAGTTGATCGCCTTGGCGCTACGCCGCTGGTCGTTGCTGACCTGATCGAGCTCGACCTTGAAGACTTCCGCGGCCGTGGCGGTGTGTACGTCGAGGTTGTCGCGAAAGGCGTTCATCAGCCCCTCGTCGCGGGACAGGTGCGCCATGATGCGCAGCTCGATCTGCGAGTAGTCCGCGGCCACCAGCTTGTAGCCCGCCGGCGCCACGAAGGCCTGGCGAATGCGCCGGCCCTCGGCGCTTCGCACCGGGATGTTCTGCAGGTTGGGGTCGCTGGAAGACAGCCGTCCGGTGGACGCCACCGCCTGTTGATAACTGGTGTGGATGCGCCCGGTGCGGGGGTTGATCTGCTCCGGCAGGCGGTCGGTGTAGGTGCTCTTGAGCTTGCTCAGGCTGCGGTACTGCATCAGCACCTTGGGCAGTTCGTAGTCCTGCTCGGCCAGCTCGGCGAGCACCGCTTCGGCGGTGGAGGCCTGGCCCTTGGCGGTCTTGCTGAGAATCGGCAAACCGAGCTTCTCATAGAGGATGGCGCCGAGCTGCTTGGGCGAGCCGAGGTTGAACTCCTCGCCAGCGACCTCGAAGGCCTGGCGCTCCAGCGCCACCAGCTTCTCGCCCAGCTCCTGGCTGTGCTCACCGAGCAGTTTGGCGTCCACCAGCGCGCCATTGCGCTCGATGCGCGCCAGCACCGGCACCAGGGGGATCTCGATATCGCGCAGCACGCTCGCCACGCTCGGCACCTGCTGCAGGCGGCCCCACAGATTCTGGTGCAGGCGCAGGGTCACGTCAGCGTCTTCGGCGGCGTAGGGGCCGGCCTGCTCCAGGGCGATCTGGTCGAAGGTCAGCTGCTTGGCGCCCTTGCCCGCGATGTCCTCGAAACGGATGGTGCTGTGGCCCAGGTATTTGAGCGACAGGCTGTCCATGTCATGGCGGGTGGCGGTGGAGTCCAGCACGTAGGACTCGAGCATGGTGTCGAAGGCCACGCCCTGCACCTTGATCGGCGTGCTGGCATTGGCCAGTACGTTGATGTCGTACTTGGCATGCTGGCCGACCTTGGCTTTGTTCGGGTCTTCGAGAATCGGCTTGAGCGCACGCAGCACGGCGTCGCGATCCAGCTGCTGCGGCACGCCCATGTAGCTGTGCGCCACCGGCACGTACACCGCCTCACCGGCCTTGATCGCGAAGGACAGACCGACCAGTTGCGCCTGCTGGGCGTCGATGCTGGTGGTTTCGGTGTCGAAGGCGATCAGCTCGGCCTGTTGGAGTTCCTCCAGCAGGGTGTCGAACTCGCCCTGGTCGAGAATGGTGCGGTACTCGCCCGCCACCACCGACGGCTGGTCTTCGGCAACCGCAGGCGTTGCGGCGGCCTGGACCGCCGGCACCTCGCCCACCGCCGCACTGGCCGCCGCACTGAACAAGTCATCCGAAGGCGGCGTCAGTTCGGAGCGGGCTGCCGCCTTGGTCTTGGGTGTCGCGCCCTTGTTCTGGCGCAGCAGTTCGTCGAGCCAGCCCTTGAACTCCAGCTGCTCGTAGAGGGCGGTCAGGGTATCGACATCCGGTTCGCCAGGGTGCAGCCTGGCGTAATCCAGATCCAGCGGTACATCCAGCTTGATGGTCGCCAACTGGTAGGAGAGGTAGGCCATCTCGCGGTGTTCCTCGAGCTTGGCCGGCAGGCTCTTGGCACCGCGGATCGGCAGGCCCGGCACCTTGTCGAGGTTGGCGTAGATCACGTCGAGGCCGCCGCCGACGCCGACCAGCAGGCCCAGGGCGGTCTTTTCGCCGACGCCCGGTACGCCGGGAATGTTGTCGATCTTGTCGCCCATCAGCGCCAGGTAATCGATGATCAGCTCGGGGCCGACGCCGAACTTCTCCCTTACGCCTTCGATGTCGTAGACGCTGCCGGTCATGGTGTTGACCAGGGTGACGTGCTGGCAGACCAGCTGCGCCATGTCCTTGTCGCCGGTGGAGATCACCACGTCGCAGCCCTCGGCGGCGGCCTGCCGGGCCAGGGTGCCGATCACGTCGTCGGCCTCCACGCCCTCCACACACAGCAACGGCAGGCCCAGCGCCCGCACACTGGCATGCAGCGGCTCGACCTGCAGGCGCAGCTCGTCGGGCATGGGCGGGCGGTTGGCCTTGTAGTCGGCGAACAGCTCGTCGCGGAAGGTGCCGCCCTTGGCATCGAAGACCACCGCGAAGGGGCTTTCCGGGTACTGCCGGCGCAGGCTGCGCAGCATGTTCAGCACACCCTTCACGGCGCCGGTGGGCAGGCCTTTGGAGTTGGTCAGGGGCGGCAGGGCATGGAAGGCGCGGTACAGATAAGAAGAACCGTCGACCAGGACGAGGGGAGCTTGGCTCATGAGGGCAATCAACCTTTTCGGCGGGCGTGGCGCTAGAATACAAGCACCGTTGATATCAAAGGGACAAGGTTACCATGGGACCATTCAATCGCCTGATCCTGCTTGCCGTGCTGGCAGCCGTGCCGTTCGCCGCGCAGGCCAGCGATGCGCCGTCTGCGGAGCCCGACGTAACCATTCGCCAGGACGGCGACCGCACCGTGGAGGAATACCGGGTCAACGGCTTCCTCTACGCCATCAAGGTCACCCCCAAGGGTGGCAAACCCTATTTCCTGGTACGGGCCGACGGCAGCGACGGCAATTTCGTGCGTTCCGATTCGCCGGATATGTTGATTCCGGCCTGGGAAATCTTCAGCTGGTAAGGCAGTCAATTCATGTCGGTGTTCACCCCGCTGCAACGTCCGCAACTGGAAACCTTTCTCGCGCCCTACGGGCTCGGCCGCCTGCTCGACTTCCAGGGCATCGAGGCCGGTAGCGAGAACAGCAATTTCTTCGTCAGCCTGGAACAGGGCGAGTTCGTGCTGACGCTGGTCGAGCGCGGGCCCAGCGAGGATCTGCCGTTCTTTATCGAGCTGCTCGACATTCTCCATGACGCCGGGCTGCCGGTGCCCTACGCGCTGCGTACCGACAACGACGAAGCACTGCGCACCCTGGCCGGCAAGCCGGCGCTGCTGCAACCGCGCCTGAGCGGCAAGCACGTGCGCGACGTCAATGCCCAGCATTGCCACGAGGTGGGCGAGCTGCTGGCGCGCATTCACCTGGCGACCCGCGACCACCCGCTGCAGCGCAAGAGCGACCGTGGCCTGGAGTGGATGCTGCGTGAGGGCAAGGTGCTGGCCACCCATCAGGCGCCGGACGCGACGACGCTGCTCAATGACGCCCTGGCCGAAATCGCTGCCCGGCAGGATCAGGTGCGCAAGCTGCCGCGCGCCAATCTGCATGCCGACCTGTTTCGCGACAACTGCATGTTCGAAGGCACCCACCTGAGCGGGGTGATCGACTTCTACAACGCCTGCTCGGGGCCGATGCTCTATGACCTGGCGATCACCGTGAACGACTGGTGCTCGGACGAACAGGGCCGCCTGGATGAAGGGCGCGCCCGCGCGCTGCTGGGCGCCTATGGCGCCTTGCGCCCGTTTACCGCCGCGGAAGCCGAGAGCTGGCCAGCCATGCTGCGTATCGCCTGCGTGCGTTTCTGGCTGTCACGGCTGATCGCTGCCGAGGCCTTTGCCGGCCAGGACGTACTGATCCACGACCCCGGTGAGTTCCAGCGCCGCCTGGCGGCACGCCAGCAGGTCAGCCTGGCCCTGCCGTTCGCGCTGTAGACGCAGGATGTGACGAAATGGTGGCGCCTTGCTCGGCGTCACCCTTGTCCCCTTCGAACCCTTGCCCCTATGCTGCGACTCTCAATCGCCTCTCGCAGGGGCGTGCATCGCGCCTGCGAGAGGCCGTCATCATCGGCTCGTCCAGAGGTCGGGTCAGTTGCACGACAAGGGCCGCCATGCCATCACCCTCGTCCAAGCACACTCGGCGCTCGACGCCCGCCACCTGGGCACGACGTGCACTGGGCGCGGTCACCTTGCTGGTGCTCGCCGTGCTGATCTGGAATGCCTGGGATTACCAGGCCTTCATCGCCTGGCGCGAAGAGGCCGGGGTGGTGCCCTTCTTTCTGGCCATGGCGCTGCTGCCTGCCCTGGGCGTGCCGATCACGCCATTCTTTATCGTCGCCGGGGCGACCTTCGGCACCTACGTGGGCCTTGCCGGCAGCGCCGTCGCCCTGTCCACCAACCTGGTGCTCTGCTACTGGATCGCCCGCAGTGGCCTGCGCCCCTGGCTCGCCCGGCTGCTGGCGCGCACGCGCTACGACATTCCGGATTTCGAAAAGGATCAGGGCGCGCTGCGTTTCGCGCTGCTGGTCAAGCTGGCCCCGGGCGTGCCGATCTTCATCAAGCACTACCTGCTGGGTATGGCCGGCGTACCCTTCTGGATCTACTTCGGGGTCTCGGGGCTGATCACCGGGATCTACGCCGTAGCCTTCGTGGTACTCGGCGAATCGCTGCTCGATCATGACCTGGGCAGCGGCGCCGTAGCGCTCGCCGTGCTGGCCGCGGCCGGCTTGGCGATCTACCTGTGGCGCCGGCGCAACCGGCAAGGGACCCTCTAGAGCTTGCCGAGGCAGGCGCTGAAGCCATCGGCCAGGGTCTGCAGCATGGTCTGGTAACCCTCGGCATCGACGGGCGCGGTGGTGCCCATGGCGTCCAGTTCGGCCAGCGTCGCCGGCAGCCCGGCGGTCAGCGTTTCGGCCAGGCGCGGGCGCAGCGGCGGCTCGCTGAATACGCAACTCGGGCCGACTTCCTGCAAGCGCTCGCGCATGGCCGCCACATGACGGGCGCCCGGCTGCACTTCGCTGGCGACGCTGAACACGCCGACATGTTTGAGGCCGTACGCGGCTTCGAAATAATCGAAGGCTTCGTGGAACACGAAGTACGGCTTGTCCGTCAGCGGCGCCAGCTGGGCCTGCAGGCGCGGCTCCAGGGCATCCAGGCGCTTGCCGAAGGATGCCAGGTTGGCCTGGTAACGCGCCGCGTTGGCCGGGTCGGCCTTGGCGAGATCCGCCGCCATGCGCGCGGCGATCACCCGGGCATTGGCCGACGACAGCCACAGGTGAGCGTCCAGGCTGCCGGGGCGATGGTCATGGTCGTGCTCGTCAGGCGCTGCCTGAGCCTGCCCAGCCCCGTGGTCGTGGTCGTGGTCGTGAACATGCTCCTCGCCGAAGTGCCGCAGCGTCATGTCCGGCAGGCTCTGCACGGCCACGCTGGGCTTCTCGCGGGTCGCCAGCACACGGGGCATGAAGCTCTCCATGTCCGGGCCGATCCAGTACAGCAGGTCCACCTCCTGCACCCGCCGCATGTCGGAGGGGCGCAGCGCGTAATGGTGCGGCGACGCACCCGGCGGCAACAGCACCTGCGGCTCGCCCACGCCGTCCTGCACCGCGGCGGCGATCAGTTGCAGGGGCTTGATGCTGGTCAGCACACGCACCTCGGCCTGGGCGGCGCCTGCAGCGAACAGCAGGAAGGCGAACAGCAACGAAAACGGGGAAAGCAGGCGCGGCAACATAGGCGGGAAGATCGATCACGAGCGAATGGAAGTAATACAATAACATCTCTTTCTACCTCCCGTCGAAGCGCACTGACGGGCAGGCGGGCCGATGCGTGGCGCCGGGCGGTCAATGCGTAATAGAATAACGTCCTACGTTTCGAGGCCCACGCCATGTACAAACCCGCCAGCGTCGTGCCGCCACTGGCATCGCGCCCCCATGATCACTCCCATTGCGTCAGCCAGGCGCTGGCCGAGGCCGAGACCATCTGCGTACGCCAGGGTCTGCGCCTGACCGCCTTGCGCAAGCGCGTGCTGGAGTTGGTCTGGGCCAGCCACAAGCCGCTGGGCGCCTACGACATTCTCGGCGTGCTCAGCGAGGAAGATGGCCGCCGTGCCGCGCCGCCCACGGTCTACCGCGCCCTGGACTTCCTGCTGGAAAACGGCCTGGTGCATCGCATCGCCTCGCTCAACGCCTTCGTCGGCTGCAGCCACCCGGCCCATGCACACCAGAGCCAGTTCCTGATCTGCCGCAGCTGCAATGCCGCCGTCGAACTGGAGCAGACCACCATCAGTGACGCCATCGTGCGCGGCGCCAGGGGCGTCGGCTTCGCGGTGGAAAGCCAGACCGTGGAAGTCGTCGGCCTGTGCGCAGGCTGCCAAGGCAAGCAATGAGCGACGCGCTGATACGCCTCGATGGCGTGACCGTCGGGTTCACCGGGCAGACCGTGCTCGACAAGGTCGAGCTGACCATCCTGCCCGGCGAGATCGTTACCCTGATCGGCCCCAATGGCGCCGGCAAGACCACTCTGGTGCGCGCCGTGCTCGGCCTGCTCACCCCGGACAGCGGCCGCGTATGGCGCAAGCCGAAGCTGCGCATCGGCTATATGCCGCAGAAGCTGCATGTCGACCCGACCCTGCCGCTCAGCGTGCTGCGCTTCCTGCGCCTGGTGCCGGGCGTGGATCGCCCCCGCGCCCAGGCCGCCCTGGCCGAAGTGGGCGCCAGCCAGGTGCTCGACAGCCCGCTGCAGGGCATTTCCGGCGGCGAGCTGCAGCGTGTGCTGCTGGCCCGGGCGCTGCTGCGCGAGCCCCAGCTGCTGGTGCTCGACGAGCCGGTGCAAGGCGTCGACGTGGCCGGCCAGGCCGAGCTGTACCGGCTGATCACCCGCCTGCGCGACCGCCATGGCTGCGGCGTGCTGATGGTGTCCCACGACCTGCACCTGGTAATGAGTACCACCGACCAGGTGGTCTGCCTGAACCGCCACGTATGCTGCTCGGGCCATCCGGAGCAGGTCAGCTTCGACCCGGCCTTCGTCGAGCTGTTCGGCCGCGACGCCCAGAGCCTGGCCGTCTATCACCACCACCATGACCACGAACACGACCTGCATGGCAGCGTGGTCAGCGACAAACCGGGCCTGACCATCCATGGTCCGGTTCGTCCTCATGTACATGGAGACGGCTGCAAGCATGGCTGATTTTCTGCTCAACGCCCTGCTCGCCGGCCTTGCCCTGGCCCTGGTCGCCGGCCCCCTTGGGTCCTTCGTGGTGTGGCGGCGCATGGCCTACTTCGGCGACACCCTGTCCCACGCCGCCCTGCTGGGCGTGGCGCTGGGCCTGATGCTGGACGTCAACCCGACCTTCGCGGTGACCGTCGGCTGCGTGCTGCTGGCAGTCCTGCTGGTCACCCTGCAGACCCGCCAGCCCCTGGCCAGCGACACCCTGCTCGGCATCCTCGCCCACAGCACCCTGTCCCTGGGCCTGGTGGTGCTGAGTTTCATGCGCGATGTGCGCATCGACCTGATGGGCTACCTGTTCGGCGACCTGCTGGCGGTGAGCCCCACGGATCTCGCCTGGATCCTCGCCGGCAGCGCCCTGGTGCTGGTGCTGCTGGTGCTGATGTGGCGCCCGCTGCTGGCGATCACCGTGCACGAGGAGCTGGCCCGGGTCGAAGGCCTGCCGGTGGCGGCGATCCGCCTGGGCCTGATGCTGCTGATCGCCATTGTCATCGCCGTGGCCATGAAGATCGTCGGCGTGCTGCTGATCACCTCGCTGCTGATCATCCCCGCGGCCGCTGCCCAGCGCCATGCCCGCACGCCCGAGCAGATGGCCTTTGGCGCCAGCCTGCTGGGCATCGTGGCGGTGTGTTGCGGCCTGAGCCTGTCCTGGTTCAAGGACACGCCGGCCGGCCCGTCGATAGTCGTTGCCGCGGCCAGCCTGTTCCTGCTGAGCTTTCTGCTGCCGCGCCGCAGGGCCTGAACCACCCACCGTGATGGCACATTTGGTGGCCCGCCGACCGCCGTGTAGAATTGCGTATTTTTTGCACAAACCGAGACCCGCAGTCATGACATCGTTCCCTTTACGCTGCGCTGCCCTGGCCGCGTTGGCCCTGCTGATCGTTGGCTGCCAGAGCCAGCAGGCAGCCGAGCCAGCGCCAGCTGTCGTCGCAGTGGCGCCGGCCGCCCAGGAGCTGTTCGACGCGCACCTGGCCGCCGGCCAGCTGGCCGAGGCTGAAGCCCAGCTTCAGGTTCTGCAGGCGGACGGCGAGCCCGCTGTCCTGCTGCAGGCCCAGCGCCAGCTCTCCGAAGCCTACCTGCAGGCAGGCCAGAAGGCCCTGGAAGCCGGCGACCTGGATCAGGCCGCCAAATCCCTGGCCCACGCGCGCACCCTGATGCCCAAGGCGCCAGCCCTGACCACCGGCCTGGATGGCGCCATCGGCAAGGCCCGCCAAGCCGAGCTGAGCGCCGTCGAGCAGGCCCGCCAGGCTGGTGAGCAGGCCCAGGCAGCGCGCCAGGAGCAACTGCGCCTGCTGCGCCAGGCCACCGAAGCCCAAGCCGCCGCCAGCCGTGCGGCCGTCGGCGCGCCGGCGCCAATGCCGGCACAACTGATCGACCCTGCAGCCAAGCGCAGCGAAATCAGCCTGGCGATGCTCGACAGCCGTGACGAGGCGGCGCTGTTCGAGCGCCTGGATGCCGTGGCCGCGGATGTGGTGGCCTTCGACCGCAGCGTGCATATCCAGGTGCGCAGCGCCGAGGACCTGCGCCGCGTGACGGCCCTGCTCGAAGCGCGAGTGATGAAGCTCGACCCAAGGTTCAAACTTGCGCTCAGTCATGCCGTCAAACCGGTTCAGGTGCCGCATATGGTCTTGCGTGCCCGGGGCCAATAAAGCCCCCGAGCCAGGCTGAAAACCAGCTTTTTAGATATAAACATAGGCCTACAAAGATTTTTGAGGCCTAAGCAGCGCCGGGTAAACTGGCCCCCCTTTATGCTTATGCCTACCCGGCACAACGAAGAACCCAAAAGGTTTAACGCGTGATCGACTTTCATCAGGTTCACAAGGCGTACCGCGTCAGTGGCCGCGATATCCCCGCCCTGCAACCCTGCGACCTGCATATCGAACGCGGCGAAGTGTTCGGCATCATCGGTCATTCCGGTGCCGGCAAGAGCACCCTGCTGCGCCTGATCAACCGCCTCGAGGAGCCCTCCGGCGGGCGCATCGACATCGACGGCGTGGACGTCACCGCCCTGGGCGCCGACGGCCTGCGCAAGTTCCGCCAGCAGGTGGGCATGATCTTCCAGCACTTCAACCTGCTGTCCTCCAAGACCGTGGCCGCCAACGTCGGCATGCCGCTGAAGCTGGCCGGCGTGCCGGCCCGGGAAATCGACCAGCGCGTTGCCGCGCTGCTCGAGCGCGTCGGCCTCAAGGAGCACGCCAGCAAGTACCCGGCGCAGCTCTCCGGCGGCCAGAAGCAGCGCGTCGGCATCGCCCGCGCCCTGGCCACCCGGCCGAAGATTCTGCTCTGCGACGAAGCCACCAGCGCCCTCGACCCGCAGACCACCGCCTCGGTGCTGCAACTGCTGGCCGAGATCAACCGCGAGCTGGGCCTGACCATCGTGCTGATCACCCATGAGATGGACGTGATCCGCCGGGTCTGCGACCGCGTGGCGGTCATGGATGCCGGGGTGATCGTCGAACAGGGCCCGGTGGCCGAGGTATTCCTGCACCCGCAGCACGCCACCACCAGGCGTTTTGTGCAGGAAGCCGAGCATGTCGACGAGAACGACCAGCGCGATGACTTCGCCCACGTGCAGGGGCGCATCCTGCGCCTGACCTTCATCGGCGAGTCCACCTATTCGCCGGTTCTCGGCCAGGTGGCCCGGGAAACCGGCATCGACTACAGCATCCTTGCCGGGCGTATCGACCGTATCAAGGACACGCCCTACGGCCAGCTGACCCTGGCGCTGACCGGCGGCGACATCGACGCCGCCCTGGCCCGCTTCGAAGCGGCTGACGTGCACCTGGAGGTCCTGCGCTGATGGAAACCTTGCTTCCCAACGTCGACTGGCTGGAAATCTGGCAGGCCAGTCTCGATACCCTGAACATGCTCGGCGGCTCGATGCTGTTCACCGTGCTGTTCGGCCTGCCCCTGGGCGTGCTGCTGTTCCTTACCGGCCCACGGCAGATGTTCGAACAGAAGGGCCTGTACGCGGTGATCTCCCTGGTGGTGAACGTGCTGCGTTCGGTACCGTTCGTGATCCTGCTGATCCTGCTGATCCCGGTCACGGTGGTGATCACCGGCACCTCCCTGGGCGTCGCCGGGGCCATTCCGCCACTGGTGGTCGGCGCCACGCCGTTCTTCGCGCGCCTGGTGGAAACCGCCCTGCGCGAGGTCGATCGCGGCATCATCGAGGCGACCCAGGCGATGGGCGCCAGCACCCGGCAGATCATCTTCAACGCCCTGCTGCCCGAAGCCCTGCCGGGCATCCTCGCGGCCATCACCGTGACCGCCATCACCCTGGTGTCCTACACCGCGATGAGCGGCCTGATCGGCGGCGGCGGCCTGGGCGACCTGGCGGTGCGTTACGGCTACCAGCGTTACCAGCCGGACGTGATGTTCGTGACCGTCGCCCTGCTGGTGGTGCTCGTACAGATCTTGCAAACCATCGGCGACCGCCTGGTGGTGCATTTTTCCCGTAAATAAAACAGCTGGAAGGGCCAGCGGCAGCGTGCCGCCACGCCATCTCACTTCAAGGAGTCAACGATGAAAAAACTGCTCACTGCCCTGGCTGTCGTCGCAGCCTTCTCCAGCGCCGCCCAGGCCGAAGCCCTGCGCGTCGCCGCCTCCGCCGTGCCGCACGCCGAGATCCTGAATTTCGTCAAACCGGCCCTGGCCAAGGAAGGCGTGGAACTGGACGTCAAGGTCTTCACCGACTACGTGCAGCCCAACGTACAGGTCGCCGAGAAGCGCCTGGACGCCAACTTCTTCCAGCACCAGCCGTACCTGGACGAGTTCAACAAGAGCCGTGGCACCAGCCTGGTCAGCGTCGGTGGCGTGCACGTCGAGCCGTTCGGCGCCTACTCCAGCAAGATCAAGGACCTCAAAGAGCTGCCGCAAGGCGCCAACGTGGTAATCCCCAACGACGCCACCAACGGCGGCCGCGCCCTGCTGCTGCTGCAGAAGGCTGGCGTGATCACCCTGAAGGATCCGAGCAACATCCTCTCCACCCCGAAGGACATCGCCGAGAACCCGAAGGGCATCAAGGTGCGTGAACTGGAAGCGGCGACCCTGCCGCGCGTGCTGACCCAGGTGGACCTGGCACTGATCAACACCAACTACGCCCTGGAAGCCAAGCTGAACCCGACCGAGGACGCCCTGGCCATTGAAGGCAGCGACTCGCCGTACGTGAACATCCTGGTGACCCGCGAAGATAACCAGGACAGCCCGGCCGTGCAGAAGCTGGTCAAGGCCCTGCACAGCGATGAGGTGAAAGCCTTCATCCTGGAAAAATACCAGGGCGCGGTGCTTCCGGCGTTCTGATCGCCGCTACGCAACCGCTGCAACCAATGCCGCGTCGCCTCCGGGCCACGCGGCATTTTCATTTCTGCAGCCCTGGTTTCTCAGAGCCTGTTCACGATCTCGCGAGCTAGAGCCATACAAGGCGAAAACAGGCGAGGAAGCGGAGTTTACGAGCTGTAAATGAGCATTCCGAGCCTGTTTTTAACGCAGTAGGGCCGACGCGTAGCAGATCGTGGACAGGTTCTCAGTCGGCGGGAATAAAGCGCAGCATCCCGGCCTGCCGCGACCCGGCGCCGCTGGGGTCGTCCTTGGGATGGGCGATGCCATCGCTGACCGGCACTTCGTCGAAGTCGAACGGGCTGATGCCCTCCAGGCAGGCCACGTTGACGCCGTACTGCCGGGGATTGGAGCGGCGTTGATGATGGGTGTAGATGCCACAGCGCGAGCAGAAGAAGTGCTCGGCGCTTCTGGTATTGAAGCGATAGGTCGTCAGCAGCTCTGCACCCTGCAGAATACGAAAGTCGGCCAGCTCGGCCGAAACCGCCACGGCACCGCGCATCCGGCAATAAGAGCAGTTGCAGCGCCGTGCGCTGTGCAGGCCCTCGCTGAGCGTCACGTGAAAGCGCACCCCGCCGCAGTGGCAGGCACCGTTGATCTCGCCGATATCCTTGTTCATCGTCAGGCCCTCGCTTGCTCGAGCCCATAGCATAAGCCACATCCCGAATAGGTAGCCG
Source organism: Pseudomonas argentinensis (assembly GCF_001839655.2). Classification (NCBI taxonomy): domain Bacteria; kingdom Pseudomonadati; phylum Pseudomonadota; class Gammaproteobacteria; order Pseudomonadales; family Pseudomonadaceae; genus Phytopseudomonas; species Phytopseudomonas argentinensis. Next base: position 729,290 of record NZ_CP056087.1, on the reverse strand, counting down.
GGCGCCAAGCGATACGATACCCAAGGAGCAAATCGACCAGAGCGCTAGAGACGTTCCTGGAAATGGGACCCGATGGCCCCATTGCTTATTCGCTGCCGACCAGCCCCGGCAGCTGCGCAGCCAGCTTGTCGATATCGATGGGCGCACGGATGAAGCCGCGCTGGGTGCCGTCCGGGCCGATGACGGCGAGGTTGCCGCTGTGGTCGACGGTGTAGTTTTCCTTGCTGGTATCGGCCGGAATATAGGGAATGCTCACCGCGCTGGAGAGTTTCTGGATGGTGTCCGGCTCGCCGCTCAGGCCCATGAAGCCGGCATTGAAGTAACCCAGGTACTTCTTCATCTGCTCCGGCGTGTCACGGGCCGGGTCGACGCTCACCAGCACGATGCGCAGGTTGTTCCACGCGTCTTCCGGGATCTGCGTACGCAGTTGGCGCAGCTGCGCCAGGGTCGCCGGGCAGATGTCCGGGCAGAAGGTATAGCCGAAGAACAGCAGGCTCCATTGATTCTTGAGCTGGCCGGTGGAAAAGGTCTGGCCGTCCTGGTCGAGGAAATCCAGGGCGGGAACCTGGCGCTGCTGGGGCAGCATGACGATGCCGGCGTCGAGCAGCGCCGCGGCGTCGTTGGACTTGCCGCGCAGGGCCTGGTTGACGATCAGGCCGAGCACCAGGGCCACGGCGGCGATAAGGACGAATACGATGAGGTGCTTGCGAGTCATGGCGGCCACGCTGGTCAGGGTGAAGGGTATCGCCCCGTATGACCCGATTCCCCGACCTGGCGGGAGAGGTGCGCCTGGGCGGCACAGGAATCGGCCATCTGGCGATGCGCAGCGGGAAAAGGTACCAGATACGCAGCGTCAGGTGGGCCGTTAACGCCTGCGGCGGGCTGTCACGCCGACAGCCGCCGCAGGCCTGCCTCAGGCCGCTGCGCGGCGCATGCTCAGCGCACGGCCCTCGAGGCGGCGGGTCAGGCCGTGGCGTTCGATCAACAGCGCTCCACCCTGCTGCTCGGCGGCGCGGCCCCAGTCGTCGAGCAGTTCCATGCAGGCATGGTCGACGTAGCTGAGGTTGTCGAGGGGCACGTGCAGGCGGGTGGTCGGCGCAATGCCCTCCAGCACGCTGGCCAGGTGGGGCACCTTGAGGAAGGTGGCCGAGCCGGTCAGGCGCAGCTCCGCTTCGCCGGGGCCGATCTCGCTGAGGCTGACCTTCAGGCGCGAGGCCTTGCCGGCCAGCTTGACCAGGGTCAGAGCGAAACCGATCAGCACGCCGGTCAGCAGGTCGACGGCGACGATGCCCAGGGCGGTGGCCGCATAGATGAATACCGGGGCGCGGCCATAGCGGCCCAAACTGCGAATGGCCTTGATGTCGACCAGCTTGAAGCCGGTGTAGACCAGTACGCCGCCCAGGCAGGCGACCGGAATGCTCTGCAGCACTGTCGGCAGCAGCATGACGAAGGCCAGCAGCCAGGCACCGTGGAAGATGGTCGACAGGCGGGTGCGGGCGCCGGCCTGGACGTTGGCCGAGCTGCGCACTATCACCCCGGTCATCGGCAGCGCGCCTAGTACGCCGCAAAGCATGTTGCCGATGCCCTGGGCGGACAGCTCACGGTCCAGGTTGGAACGCGGGCCGTTGTGCATGCGATCCACCGCCGCGGCCGACAACAGGGTTTCCGCGCTGGCGATAAAGGCCACCACCACCGCGGCCAGGATGATCTGCGGGTTGGCCAGGTTGAACAGGTCGGCCGGCTGTATCCAGTCGATGGCATCGCTCAGGTTTGCCGGCACCTCGACCCGCGCCACACCCAGGCCCAGCCACAGGCTGATGCCGGTCATCAGCGTCACGCCGATCAGCGCGCCAGGCAGAAAGCGCAGGCTCTGGGGGCGCAGCTTGTCCCACAGGAACATGCAGCTGATGGTGCCGAAACCCAGCAACGCCGCCGCCAGGGCACTGCCGCCGCCGAGGCCGGGGATGGCCTGACGCAGGGTGGCGGGGAATGCCAGCAGATTGTCCAGGCCGGAGGCCTGGGGCTTGACGTCGAACATCACGTGGAACTGCGAAAGCACGATGAGAATGCCGATACCGGCGAGCATGCCGTACACCACCGCCGGTGCGGTGACGCGAAACCAGCAACCCAGGCGCAGGCGCCCGGCAACCAGCTGCAGCAGGCCGGCGAGCAGCAGGATCGGCCCGAGCATGGCGATGCCGTGGGTGCGCACCAGTTCGAACACCAACACGGCCAGGCCGGCCGCCGGGCCGCTGACCTGCAGGGGCGAGCCGGCCAGCCAGCCGACCACCAGACCACCGATGATGCCGGTGATCAGGCCCTTGGCCGGCGGCATGCCGGAGGCGATGGCAATGCCCATGCACAGCGGCAGGGCGACGAGAAAGACCACGATGGATGCCAGGGCATCGCGGGGCAGAGCGGATTTGAATGAAGCGAGGGTCATGGTGCGGTCTCCTGCAGATCCGGCGCACGTAAGGTCATGATGGAAAGCCGCAGCTCTCCGTCAGCAGGTGTAAGGCAGTCAGAACCCAAGAGGCTTGTTGCCAGGGGCCAGGCAACAAGCCCGAAAACGGCTGTCGATTGTGGGCGGTTAATCCGCGGGTCGATTCATGGCCACCGGGTGACGTCCTGTCATAAGTGTTTACGAGGCCAGGTAACGGGCTCGTGGGCTGGCACTGGGGGTGGTTTCGCCATCGAGGGGCAGGAACTCGCCACGCTCGGCGTCGTACGCCTTGATGGTGCAGTTCTCGATGTCGTAGACCCAGCCATGAATGAACAGTTGGCCGCTGGCCAGGCGTGCGGCGACGGAGGGATGGGTGCGTAGGTGATCGAGCTGGGCGACCACGTTCTCTTCGGTCAACACGCCGAGTTCCTGGTGCTCGGCGCAGCCGCAGCTCTGCTGGGTAACGGTCTTGGCGACCTCGGCGTGGCGCAGCCAGGCCTTGACCGTCGGCATGCGTTCGATGCTCTGCGGGTTGAGCACCGCCTTCATGGCGCCGCAGTCGGAATGGCCGCAGATGATGATGTGTTGCACGCCCAGGCCCATCACCGCGTATTCGATGGCGGTGGAAACGCCGCCGTTCATCTGGCCATAGGGCGGCACCACGTTGCCGACGTTACGGGTCACGAACAGCGAGCCGGGGTCGCTCTGGGTGATCAGCTCGGGGACGATGCGCGAATCCGCGCAGGTGATGAACATGGCCTGGGGGCTCTGCTGGCGGGCCAGCTTGCTGAACAGCTCGCGCTGCTCGGGGAAGACATCGTTGCGAAAACGCTGGAAGCCATCAAGCAGGGTTTGCAGGGCCTCGTCTGCGCTCTGCTTGCCGGCTGCGGTGGGTGTGGCGGATCGGATGGAACGAATGCGCTCGCTCATGGTGCCTCCTGGTTTTCGGTCGTGATATTGACTTGCCATCTAGTGGCAGTTTGCTTCGTGACCATTCAGTCACATCGAAGACGAACTTAACCATAAAGGCTTAAACCAACCTTAATCGCAAGAGATGCGGTTGCTGTCGGAAGCGCATTTGTAACCGCATGCCACGCCAGCCAGCTTCGGCCATGCAGCAAGCAACTGCTCTAGATTGGGCTCGATGACGCCCCATCTAAAAACGCGCAGATGTCTCACGTGTTACAGCGCCGTGCCGTCCATCAGGAGTCAGACACGAGATGATAGGTACCGAAGGGAGGAACGATAGCCCGCACACGCCGGTGCGAGCTATCTAGGGTCTGTTGCCGTTTCAACGCGAGCCGCGTTGCCGCGATCAGCCGCGATGGCGACCGCGGAAGAAGTCGATCAGGCCCTGGGTGGAGCCATCCTCGGCCGCTGGCTCATCACTGCCGACCATGCGCGAGTACACGCCCTTGCCCAGCTCCTTGCCGAGTTCCACGCCCCACTGGTCGAAGGCGTTGTTGCCCCAGATGACGCTTTGCACGAACACCTTGTGCTCGTACATGGCGATCAGCGCACCCAGGCGACGGGGGCTGACGCGCTCCATCACCAGGGTGTTGCTCGGCCGGTTGCCGGGGATCACCTTGTGCGGCGCCAGGCGCTGCACGTCGTCCTCGCCCATGCCCTTGGCACGCAGTTCGGCTTCCGCCTCTTCGCGGGACTTGCCGAGCATCAGTGCCTGGCTCTGGGACAGGCAATTGGCGTACAGCCACTGATGGTGGTCGGCCACCGGGTTGTAGCTGCTCACCGGCACGATGAAGTCCGCCGGAATCAGCTGGGTGCCCTGGTGCAGCAACTGGTGATAGGCGTGCTGGCCGTTGCAGCCCACACCGCCCCAGATCACCGGGCCGGTAGCCACGCTGACCGGCTGGCCGTCGCCGCGCACGCTCTTGCCGTTGGACTCCATGTCCAGCTGCTGCAGGTGCTTGGTGATGTTACGCAGGTAGTGGTCGTAGGGCAGGATGGCGTGGCTCTGGGCGTTCCAGAAGTTGCCGTACCACACGCCCAGCAGGGCCAGCAGCACCGGCATGTTCTCCTCGAACGGCGCGGTCTTGAAGTGCTCGTCCATGCGGTAGGCACCGGACAGCAGCTCCTTGAAGTTGGACATGCCGATCGACAGGGCGATCGGCAAGCCGATGGCCGACCACAGCGAATAACGGCCGCCGACCCAATCCCACATCGGGAAGATGTTTTCCTCGCGGATGCCAAAGCTCACGGCTGCCTCGCGGTTGCTCGACACGGCGATGAAGTGGCGATACAGCTCGGACTCCGAACCGCCCTGGGCCAGGTACCAGCCCCGTGCGGCCTGGGCGTTCTTGAGAGTTTCCAGGGTGCCGAAGGATTTCGACGAGACGATGAACAGAGTGGTCTCGGCGCGCAGCTTGGCGGCCAGTTCGTGGAACTCGCTGCCATCGATATTGGCCAGGTAATGGCAGCGCACACCGCGCTGGGCGAACGGCAGCAGCGCCTCGGAGACCAGTTGCGGGCCGAGGAAGGAGCCGCCGATGCCGATGTTCACCACGTCGGTGATCGGCTTCTCGGTATAGCCACGCCACAGGCCGTTGTGGATGCGCCCGACCAGCTCGGTCATCTGCTGCAGCACGCGCTGCACCTCGGGGATGACGTCCACGCCATCGACTTCCACCTTGTCGCCCAGCGGGCGGCGCAGGGCGGTGTGCAGGGCCGGGCGTTTCTCGGTGTTGTTCAGCAGTTCACCGTCGAACAGCGCGCGGATGGCCTTCTCCAGGCCGACTTCGCGGGCCAGGTTGACCAGCAGCTCGCGGGTCTCGGTGTTGATCAGGTTCTTCGAGTAATCCAGGAACAGCCCGCAGCCGCTCAGGCTGAAGGTCTCGAAACGCTTGGGATCAGCGGCGAAGGCCTGGCGCATGCTGAAGCTGGCGAGGCGCTCGCGGTGGGCGACCAGGGCCTGCCAGCTCGGCAGTTGGGTGACATCCAGCGATGAAGAAAGATACGGCATGAAGACTCCTTGGTTCGGGCCAGCCAGGCTGACCTCGCGAATTCAAATACATGCCGTCGAGCGCCAGGCGTTGGCAATACTGCATTGAAAATTGCCTACTGCGCCTCATGTCCCTCAACGGCCTGTCAACACTCCAACTCATGGCGATACGGCAACTGCGGGCCAACCCGTGAACAGGTCAGCGCCGCCGCCTGCACGGCGAAATCGAGCATCGCAACGAGCGCCTCACGCGACAATGCCGCCAGGCCAGCCGGGCTGTCCAGCCCGTGCTGCACCAGGTAGGCGATGATCGCCGCCTGGAAGGTATCGCCGGCGCCCACGGTGTCACGGGTGACCACCTGGCGGGCCGGCACCGACCAGTGCCCATGCTGCCGGCTGAACACGCTTGCGCCGGCGCTGCCGCGGGTCAGGAACACCACCTGGCAGCGCCCGGCCAGCCAGCGCTCGATGCTCGTCGACGGGGGGACACCGGGATACAGCAACTCCAGGTCCTCCTCGCTGACCTTGATCAGATGCGCGTGGGCGGCAAAAGATTCAATTCGCTGCCGCCAGCGCTCGATATCGGGTGCCGGATTGAGGCGCACGTTGGGGTCCAGGCTGATCAGCCGCCGCTCGCTCTCGCGCTCGACCAGCGCCAGCAGGGTGTCGCCAACCGGCGCCACCACCAGCGAATAGGAACCGACGTGCAGGCCGCTGACCGTCTCGTCGAGCGCCGGCAGGTGCCCGGCCAGCAGCTGGCGATCGGCGCAGCCTTCGCCGCGGAACATGTACTGCGGCGAGCCCTGGGCATCCAGGGCGACCATGGCCATGGTGGTCGGCGCGTCGCTGGCAACCAGGTAGCGATCGCTGACGCCCTCCTCTGCCAGCACCTGGCGCAAACGCTGGCCAAGGTAGTCGCTGGAGATACCGCCCAGCAGCGCCGAGTCGACGCCGAGGCGGCGCAGGCCGACCGCCACGTTGAACGGCGAGCCGCCGGCCAGGGCCTTGAAATTCAGCTCGCTGCTGCGCTCGCCGGGGTTGCAGAAGAAATCGAACAGGGCTTCGCCGCATACCAGGTACATGGGATCTCCGCGTCACGGAACAGGCGTATTCGCCCAGGGAAAGGGCCGGCGGCAGCGCCACCGGCGTGGATTATTGCAGCGCGCGCACCTGCTCGCGGTAGCGCTGGTAAACGCCTTCGTAGGCGCGGATGCGCAGCTCGTCGGGCTCGGCGCTGCGACTGCCATCGAGACTCACGCAGCGCTCGCAGAGGCTTTGCAGGCTCGACGCCTCGCCGTGCTGTCGGCTCACGCACCAGGCCGCCTGAATCGCCGCGCCGAGCGCCGCCGCCTCGGTGTGCTGCGGGCAGGTCACCGGCGCGCCCATGATGTCGGCGACGATCTGTCGCCAGGTCGCGCTTTTCGCGCCGCCACCGATCAGGCGGATGCTGTCGCTGCGGATGCCGCTGTCGCGCAGCAGGTCGAGGCCGTAGCGCAGGCCGAAGGTGGTGCCTTCCACCACCGCGCGGCAGAGGTTGGCGCGGGTCAGGTTGTCCGCCGTCAGGCCATGCAGGCTGGCGGTGGCCAGGGGCAGCGCCGGCACCCGCTCGCCGTTGAGGAACGGCAGCATCAGCACGCCCCCGGCGCCGATGGGCGCCTCGCCGACCAGGGCACCGAAGGTCTCGACATCCAGGCCCAGCAGGTCGCGGATCGCGCCGCTGGCGTTGGTCAGGTTCATGGTGCAGATCAGCGGCAGCCAGCCGCCGGATGACGAGCAGAAGGTCGCCACCTGCGGGTGCGGGCTGACCAGCGGCTGTTCGGCATGGGCGTACACCGTGCCCGAGGTGCCGAGGCTCATGGTGATGGCGCCTGGGGCGATGTTGCCGGTGCCGATGGCGCCCATCATGTTGTCGCCACCGCCGCTGGCAACCAACGCCCAGGGGTTCAGGCCCAGGCGCTCGGCGATTTCCGGGCGAATCGAACCGACGCAACGGTCGGACTCGATCAGCTCCGGCAGGGCCCGCACCAGGGCGCCCTGCGGGTCGATCAGTTCCAGCAGTTCGGTGTCCCAGGCGCGCGTGCGCACGTTGAAATAGCCGGTGCCGGAGGCATCGCCGTACTCGGCGCAGGCGCGCCCGGTCAGCCAGTAGTTGAGGTAGTCATGGGGCAGCAGGATATGGGCAATACGGGCGAACACCTCGGGATGATGGTCACGGGTCCACAGCAGTTTCGACACCGTGTAGCCCGGCGCGATGGCCACGCCCAGGCGCTCCAGGGAGCCGCTGTCGCCACCGAGAAAATCCAGCAGGTGGGCGTTCTCCGCGGTCGACTCGGTGTCGCACCACAGCTTGGCCGGGCGCAGCACCCCGCCCCTGGCATCGAGCAGCACCAGGCCGTGCTGCTGGCCGGACACGCCGATACCGAGTATCTCGCTGCCCGCCACCCCGGCCTGCTGCAGGGCCTGGGCGGTGGCCTGCTCGAAGGCCAGCAGCCAGTCGGCCGGATCCTGCTCGCGACGGCCGTTGGGGCCGCTGATCAACCGGTGCGCCGCGCTACCCTCACCGAGCACCTTGCCGCTGTGGATGTCCAGAATCAGCGCCTTGGTGCCCTGGGTGCCGCAATCGATGCCGAGGTACATGGCTCAGTCACCCAGCAGGGTCTGCAGGGTGCGCGTCACGCCCAGCTTGCGCAGGCTGTCGTAGCACAGCTCGAAGGCAGTGACGAAGGCCGCCGACTGCGGGATGGCGGTGCCGAAGATCACCTCGACGCCCAGCACCCGCTCGCGCACCTTGTCGTCATCGGCCACCAGCGCCTGGCAGAACGCGGCGCGCGGGTCGGGTATGCGGTACGTGGTGCCGGTTTCGTCGACGCCCTTGAGGTACAGCGCCCAGGCTGCGACCACCAAGGCCGCGCGCTCCAGCGGGCGACCGTCCTCGATCAGGCGGTTGAGGGTCGGCACGATGAACTTGGGAAACTTCGACGAGCCGTCCGAGCAGACGCGCTCGAGCTGGTCGGCGATGGCCTGGTTGGAGAAGCGTTCGATCAGGGTGTCCTTGTAAAGGTCCAGGTCGATGCCCGGCACCGGCGCCAGCTGCGGGGTCACGTCCAGGTCCATGAAGGTGCGCACGTAGCGGCGGAACAACGGGTCGTTCATGGCCTCGTGAACGTAGCGGTAGCCCTTGAGAAAACCCAGATAGGTCAGCGCCAGGTGGCTGCCGTTGAGCAGCTTGATCTTCATCTCCTCGTAGGGGGTGACGTCGTCGGTGAACTGCACGCCGACCTTTTCCCAGGCAGGCCGGCCGTTGACGAACTTGTCTTCCAGCACCCACTGCAGGAAGGGCTCGCAGACCACCGGCCAGGCATCTTCGATGCCATGGCGCTCGGCCAGCTGGGCGCGGTGGGCATCGCTGGTCATCGGCGTGATGCGGTCGACCATGGCATTGGGGAAGCTCACGTGGCCGTCGATCCAGGTCGCCAGCTCGTGGTCGGCCAGGTGGGCGAAGGCCAGCAGCGCCTTGCGGGTCACCGCGCCGTTGTGTGGCAGGTTATCGCAGGACATCAGGGTGAACGCCGGGGTGCCGGCGGCGCGGCGCTTGGCCAGGGCCGCACAGAGGAAGCCGAACGCGCTGCGCGGCGCTTGCGGGTGCGCCAGGTCGTGCTGGATGTCCGGCAGGTGGGCCATGAACTCGCCGGTGCTGTCGTCGATGCAGTAACCACCTTCGGTAATGGTCAGCGAAACGATGCGGACCGCCGGGTCGGCCAGCTTGTCGATCAGCGCAGCCGGTGAATCCTCGGCCAGCAGCATGCCGTTGATGGCGCCGACCACCCGCACTTCCAGGCCCGGCTCGTCGCCCAGCACGAACATGGTGTAGAGGTGATCCTGCTCGGCCAGCGCCTGCTGCATGGCGCGGTCTTCGCGGCGCAGGCCGACGCCGCAGATGCCCCACTCGCGGGCTTCACCGCGGTTGAGCAGCGCTTCGGTGTAGATCGCCTGGTGGGCGCGGTGGAAGCCGCCGACGCCGATATGGGCGACGCCCTGACGCACGGTCGAGGGGTCATAAACCGGTACTTCGACTTCCGGGGCCAGTGCAGCGAGATTCTTGCGATTCAGTTTCATGGGGCGATTCCTGCGCGTCAGGCGGCCTGGCCGGCCTGGATGCGTTTGTCGATGGCCAGGCCATCGGCGTTGAAGACGTGGCAGTGGGCCGGGTCGAAATCCAGCGCCAGGGCTTCGCCGTAGGCCGGCGAGAAGTCGCCGCGCACCCGCACGGTGAGGTCTTCCTCGCCGACGCGCACGTGGCAGAAGGTGTCGCTGCCCAGGCGCTCGCTGACATCGGCGGTGGCCTGCAAACGGCCCTGCCCGGCCGGCACCACGTTGAGGTGTTCGGGGCGGATGCCCAGGGTGACCGGGTCGCCGTTGCGCAGGCCGGTGCCGGCCAGCGGCAGGTCCAGCGCGGCGCCGCAGCTCAGGCGCAGCTGACAGCGGCCGCCGTCGACGCCCTCCACCTGGCCGCGCAGGAAGCCCATCTTCGGCGTGCCGAGAAAGCCGGCGACGAACAGGTTGACCGGGTGGTTGTAGAGTTCCAGCGGCGAGCCGACCTGCTCGACGCGACCACCATTGAGCACCACCACCTTGTCGGCCAGGGTCATGGCCTCGACCTGGTCGTGGGTCACGTAGATCATCGTCGCCTTGAGCTCCTTGTGCAGGCGAGCCAGTTCCAGGCGGGTCTGCACACGCAGGGCGGCATCGAGGTTGGACAGCGGCTCGTCGAACAGGAAGATCTTCGGGTTGCGCACGATGGCGCGGCCGATAGCGACGCGCTGGCGCTGGCCGCCGGAGAGCTGCTTGGGCTTGCGCTCCAGCAGCGCGCCCAGTTCGAGGATGCGCGCGGCATTGGCGACCTTCTCCTCGACCTCCCCCTTGCCGACCCGGGCCAGGTCCAGGGCGAAGGACAGGTTCTTGCGCACCGTCATGTGCGGGTACAGGGCGTAGGTCTGGAAGACCATCGCCAGGTCGCGCTTGGCCGGCGCGGTGTCGGTGATGTCGACGCCATCGAGGGTGATGGTGCCGCTGGAGACCTCCTCCAGCCCGGCGATCAGGCGCAGCAGCGTGGACTTGCCACAGCCGGACGGGCCGACGAACACCACGAACTCACGGTTCTCGATATCCAGGTCGATGCCCTTGATGATCGCCGTGCCGTCGAAGCCTTTTTTCAGGTTGCGGATTTTCAAATCAGCCATGGCTCTTGATCCTTCTTGTTATTTCACAGCGCCGAACGACAGACCACGCACCAGCTGCTTCTGGCTGATCCAGCCGAAGATCAGGATGGGCGCGCAGGCGAGGGTCGAAACGGCGGAAAGCTTGGCCCAGAACAGGCCTTCGGGACTGGAGTAGGAGGCCACCAGCGCGGTCAGCGGCGCGGCGGCGGAGCTGGTCAGGTTGAGCGACCAGAACGCCTCGTTCCAGCACAGGATCAGCGACAGCAGCATGGTCGAGGCCAGGCCACCGCGGGCGATGGGCAGCAGCACGCGAACGATTTCCTGCCAGGTGGTGGCGCCATCGAGGCGCGCTGCTTCGAGGATCTCGCCGGGGATGTCCTTGAAGTAGGTGTACACCATCCACACCACGATCGGCAGGTTGATCAGGGTGTAGATGACGATCAGCGCAATGCGCGAATCGAGCAGGCCGAACTGCTTGGCCAAGAGATAAATCGGCACCAGCACGCCCACCGGCGGCAGCATCTTGGTGGACAGCATCCACAGCAGCGTGCCCTTGGTGCGCTTGGTCTCGAAGAACGCCATCGAGTAGGCCGCCGGCACCGCGATGAGCATGCACAGCAGGGTCGCCGAGAAGGAGATCAGCACCGAGTTCCAGGCATAGGCGAAGTAATCGCTGCGCTCGTTGATGTGCAGGTAGTTCTCCAGGGTCGGGGTGAAGATGAACTGCGGTGGCGTGGCGAAGGCATCCAGCTCGGTCTTCAGGCTGGTCAGCACCATCCAGAAGATCGGGAAGAAGATCAGCGCGGCCACGGCCCAGGCCAGCGTGCCGACCAGCACGCTCTGCAGGCGACGGGATTGTTTTAGCGTCAGCATGCTCTGCTCCTACTGCCGGTCGGTCAGGTTCTTGCCGATCATGCGGATCAGCACGATGGCGGCGATATTGGCGATGACCACGGCGATCAGCCCGCCGGCGGAGGCCATGCCCACGTCGAACTGCAGCAGCGCCTGGGTGTAGATCAGGTAGGCCAGGTTGGTCGACTCGTAACCCGGGCCGCCGCTGGTGGTGGTGTAGATCTCGGCGAATACCGAGAGCAGGAAGATGGTTTCGATCATCACCACCACGGCGATCGGCCGTGCCAGGTGCGGCAGGGTCAGGTGCCAGAAGATCGCCAGCGGGCCGGCACCGTCGAGGCGCGCGGCCTCCTTCTGCTCCTGATCCAGCGACTGCATGGCGGTCATCAGGATCAGGATGGCGAACGGCAGCCACTGCCACGACACGATAAGGATGATCGAGAACAGCGGGTGGTGCGCCAGCCAGTCCACCGGCTGGGCGCCGAAGAACTGCCATACGGCGGCGAGAATCCCCGAGACCGGATGGAAGATCAGATTCTTCCACAGCAGCGCGCTGACCGTGGGCATGATGAAGAACGGCGAGATCAGCAGCACCCGCACGATGCCGCGACCAAAGAACTCGCTGGCCTCCAGCAGCGCGGAGATCAGCACGCCGAACACCACGCTGATCAACAGTACGCTGCCGACCAGCAGCAGGGTGTTGCCGGCACCGGACAGGAAGGCGGCATCGGTGACGAAATATTCGAAGTTTTCCAGGCCGACGAAGTCGTTCTCGCCGGGGTACAGCAGGTTGTAGCGGATCAGCGAGAAGTAGATGGTCATGCCCAGGGGCACGATCATCCAGATCAGCAGCAGAACCACCGAGGGGCTGACCAGGAACCAGCCGGGCGCCAGACGCTTGCGCCGCGTGGCGACGGCTTCGCCTGCCGCTGGCGAGCGGGAGTCGAGGGTTGTGTTATCCATGGGGGCTCCGCAATGAGCGGTTGTGTATGACGGATCGGGCCGAGTGACCCAGGCGTTGTCTGATCACCCGCGATGGGCCGCTGCACGGCGGCCCACCATCGGGCGTGCTTACTTCGGATACCCGGCGCGCTTCATTTCCCGTTCGGTGCTCTGCTGCGCGGCCTGCAGCGCCTGCTCGGGCTGCATCTGCCCGGTAAGCGCCGCGGCGAACAGCTTGCCGACGGCGGTACCGATGGCCTGGAACTCGGGAATGGTCACCAGCTGGATGCCCACGTATGGCACCGGCTTGGCACTCGGGTCGGCCGGGTTGGCCTTCTTCAGCGAGTCGAGGGTCACCTTGGCGAACGGCGCGGCCTTCATGTAGGCGTCGCTGTAGGTCGAGGCGCGGGTGCCTGGCGGTACGTTGGCAACGCCATCCTTCTCGGCGACCAGTTCACCGTAGGCCTTGGACGTGGCCCAGGCGCTGAAGGTCTTGGCGGCGTCCTTGGACTTGGAACTGGTGGGGATCGCCAGCGCCCAGGAATACAGCCACGAGGCGCCCTTGTCGGTGACCTGGGTCGGCGCGAAGGTGAAGCCCACCGAGTCGGCCACCTTGCTCTGGGACTTGTCGGTGACGAACGAGCCGGCCACGCTGGCATCGACCCACATGGCGCACTTGCCGCTGTTGAACAGCGCCAGGTTCTCGTTGAAGCCGTTGCTGGAGGCACCCGGCGGCCCGTATTTCTTCATGGTGTCGACGTAGAAGTTCAGCGCGTTCTTCCACTCGTTGCCGGTGAATTCCGGCTTCCACTGCTCATCGAACCAGCGCGCGCCGTAGGCGTTGGCCACGGTGGTGATCAGCGCCATGTTCTCGCCCCAGCCGGCCTTGCCGCGCAGGCAGATGCCGTACTGGCCCTTGTCGGGCTGGTGCAGCTTGCCGGCGAACTCGGCCATCTGCTCCCAGGTCGGCTGCTCGGGCATCTCCAGCCCGGCCTGCTCGAACAGGTCCTTGCGGTAGTAGGTGATCGAGGCTTCGGCGTAGAACGGCAGCGCATAGAGCTGGCCCTTGGCCGACAGACCTTCACGCACGGAGGGGAACACGTCATCGAGGGCGTAATCGGCGGGCAGGTCCTTCATCGGTTCCAGCCAGCCCTTCTCGCCCCATAGCGCCGCTTCGTACATGCCGATGGTCAGCACGTCGAACTGGCCGCCCTGGGTGGCGATATCGGTGGTCAGGCGCTGGCGCAGCACGTTCTCTTCGAGCACCACCCACTTGAGCTTGATGTCCGGGTGCTGTTCTTCGAAGGTCTTGGCCAGGCGCTGCATGCGAATCATGTCGCTGTTGTTGACCGTGGCGATGGTCACGGTCTCGGCAGCCTGGGCGCCGACGGTGAGGGAAAGGCATGAAGCGGCTACGAATACTTTGAGCGTATGGTTCATGGTCTTGAACTCCTCTCCCTCGGTGAACCTCGGGAGACATTATTGTTTTTGTGGGCCGACCCGGATTACACCCCTAGCGCCGAACGCGAACAACGCCTCGACTGCACTGCAACCGATACTTTTTTGCACTGATCGGCCAAGGCACTGCCGCTTCAACGAAAGCACTCGACGCGTCAAGCACGCCGTTTTCGGCTATTTCCCGACGGATCGGGGTGACGGAATCAGTACAGGTTTTGCGCGGTGATGCGCTGGGTAACCAGCCGTCGGTAGCCGCTGGGCGTCATGCCCTTGAGCTGCTGGAAGCGCCGGTTGAAGTTGGAAATGTTGTTGAAGCCGGACTCGAAACACACCTCGGTCACCGGCTTGTCGCTCTGGGTCAGCAGCTCGCAGGATTTGCTCACCCGCAGGCGATTGACGAACTCGACGAAGCCGCGCCCGGTGGCCTGCTTGAAGAAGCGCGAGAAATAGGTGGGCGTCATGCCCAGGTATTCGGCCACCTCTTCCTGGCTCAGCTCCTGGGCGTAGCGCTGGAAGATGTAGTCCACGGCGCGGTTGATGCGGTCGACGTGGTGCTCGTCGGCCAGCTGCGCAGCGGTACGGTCCGAGAGCAGCTGGTACGCCTCGCAGCCGGCCAGCAGCTCCATGAGGATGAAGAAATGCCCCAGACGGGTCATGCCCTGGGAATGGGCGATGCGCTGCAGCAGCTGGCGCGCCTCGGCGATGGTGTGCGGGCAACGGAACTCGATGCCGTACTGGGCGCGGGCCAGCAGCGGCTGCAGATCCTTGAGTTCGGCGAACGCCGCGGTGCCGCTTTCCAGCACCTCGTCGGTGAAGTTGACCAGCATGTCGCGCTCGGCCACCGCCTCGCCCGGCGCCATCTGGCTGATCCAGTTGTGCGGCAGGTTGGGGCCGGTGAGAAACAGGGTATCGGGGGAGAAATTGCCGATGTAGTCGCCAATGAAGACCTTGCCGGCACTGGCGACGATCAGGTGCAGCTCGTATTCCTTGTGGAAATGCCAGCGCACCAGCGGGCTGGGAAAGCCGTGCTGGCGATAGATCAGCGAATGACCCTCGTGGTCATCCATCAGCTCATAGGACGGGTCGAGCGTTCTCTGCGATCGGGACATGGCGGGCCGGCATCGTCTTGTTCTTGTCGGTGATTGCCGGTGGGCCGCGCTTGCCACGCAACTCACCGACCGACTAAAGACCCTAGCACAGTGCGGCGGGTTCGCTGGCTCACCTTAGGTGGCGATGCGGGTCACAAACTGAAGCCGTGAGAGCGGGATCACGACTGTGCGCCCGATCAGGGAGGGAGCGACCAGTGGCCTGCTGTTGTGGGAACGGGCCATGCCCGTGATTCGTCCGCACGCATGGCGCGCTCCCACCGGTTGGACGACGCCTTACCCATCCGGCAGTAAAGGCGAAGGAGAAGAGCGTCGGCTATGCGCCCCAATCCACCCGAATCAGCTAGTACAGCTCGGGTGGTTCGCAGACGTTGCGCCTGCGAACCGCTTTACGGATCAGCCCTGTGGATAACGCGGACGCGGCGTCGCCATCGGCAGCGGGCCGTCGCCGATCTGGCGGAACTCGCCGGTTTCGGCATCGTAGGCCTTGATCTCGCTGCTTTCGATGTCGTACACCCAACCGTGGATGAACAGCTGACCAGCGGCCAGGCGCGACGCCACCGACGGATGGGTGCGCAGGTGGTCGAGTTGGGCCACCACGTTTTCCTCGGTAAGCACCCCCAGGGTGGTGTGATCGGCGCAGCCGCAGTTGTCGGCGACCACCGTCTTGGCCACTTCGGCATGGCGCAGCCAGGCCTTGACCGTGGGCATACGCTCCAGGGTTTCCGGGTCGAGCACGGCCTTCATCGCGCCGCAGTCGGAGTGCCCGCAGACGATGATGTGCTGCACGCCCAGGGCGGCGACCGCGTATTCGATGGCGGTGGATACGCCGCCGTTCATCTGGCCGTAGGGCGGCACCACGTTGCCGACGTTGCGGGTCACGAACAGGTCGCCCGGCTCGCTCTGGGTGATCAGCTCGGGCACGATGCGCGAATCGGCGCAGGTGATGAACATGGCGCGCGGCGACTGGGCATGGGCCAGCTTCTTGAACAGCGCCTGTTGCTGAGGAAACACATCCTGGCGAAAGCGCAGAAAGCCCTCGACCAGATGATCCAGCGCCTCGGCGGCCGAGGCCGCGTTCTTGGTTTTGCTATCGGCAGGACGACGATTACCAGGCATAGCGTTACCTCGTTAACGAATGGAAGACCAAGCGTGCGACAGCGCACAGCTTCCCAGCCGGCAGGGCTGCCGGCAAGAGATCGGAGGATTGGACTGTGGCAAAACCCTTCGAGACACGTTGGCGCGATAAATCTCTGTCAGACGGCCGCTCGCGGATCGGTCAGGGTGCCGATGGGCTGCGGTTTCGAGCCTGAAGGACGCGAATCTCCTGGGTATCGCGGCGCTCAACGCCAGGCTACGCAACCCCGTAGCCCGGGTCGAGCGCAGCGACACCCGGGAACCGCTGATCAAGCAGCGGTCAGAACAACCCCATTTGCTGCCCCGGCGGCGCAAACTGTGAACAATCCAGCACCGCCCGCTTGCTGCCGTCGTAGCCATAGCGACGGCGCGCCAGGCGAAAGCGCTGGGCCAGCAATTCGGCGAAGTGGCCCTCGCCCTTCATGCGTGCGCCAAAGCGGCTGTCGTAGTTCTGCCCGCCACGGGACTGGCGGATCAGGCTCATCACGTGCTCGGCGCGGTCGGGGAAATGGTTCTGCAGCCACTCCTCGAACAACCCGGCGATCTCCAGCGGCAAACGCAGCAGCACGTAGCCGGCCGAACTGGCCCCGGCCTCGCGCCCGGCTTCGAGCAGGCGCTCGAGCTCCATGTCGTTGATCATCGGGATCATTGGCGCCGCCATCAAACCGACCGGCACACCGTGCTCGTGCAGGGTTTTCATCGCCCGCAACCGGGCCTTGGGCGCGGCGGTGCGCGGCTCCATGATGCGTTTGAGCTCGTCGTCCAGGGTGGTGATGCTGAACGCGATGCTCACCAGGTTGAGGCTGGCCAGCTCTTCGAGCAGATCCAGGTCACGCAGAATCAGCGCGCTCTTGGTGATGATGCTTACCGGGTGGCGGTAACGCAGCAGGATCTCCAGGGCCTGGCGGGTCAGTTGGTGTTCACGCTCGATGGGCTGGTAGCCGTCGGTGTTGATGCCCAGGGCGATGGGAGCCGGCACGTAGCCCGGCTTGCTCAGTTGCTCCTCGAGGCGCTCGGCGAGGTTGGTCTTGGCGATCAGCTTGGTTTCGAAATCGATGCCCGGCGACAGATCCCAGTAGGCATGGCTCGGTCGGGCGAAACAGTAGATGCAGCCATGCTCGCAGCCCCGGTAGGGGTTCACCGAGCGGTCGAAGCCCACGTCCGGCGAGCTGTTGCGGCTGATCACCGTCTTCGCCCGTTCATGGCGCACCTCGGTGACGAAGGTCAGCGGCGTCTGCTCCTGATACCAGCCGTCGTCTTCGGCCTCGCTGCTGGTAGGCGCGAAGCGGTTATGCGGTTTGCTGGCGGTGCCGCGCCCGCGCGGCGCTGAAGTCGAATTCATGATGCAGGCCCGGTAACTGTATATAAATACAGTAGTTGGATTGCGTGCGCAGTACAAGCCACGCTCGTCGCGCAGTAGCCTGAACCGTTCGTCGCCTCGCGCGGTCGCATCTGCACACCCCTTTGCATCCCTGCCGTGCCGGAGCCCGCATGCCGCCCGTATCGACCTCTGCTCTGCCTCGCCTCGCCGCGGCCTTGCTGGCTTTCGCGCTGCTGGCTGGCTGCGCCGACGAGCCGCCGCCCGCGCCGAAGAACCCGCGAGTGAAGGTGGCCACGGTCAGTCAGGTCGATTACGCGGCGGATGCCACCATCACCGGCGATATCCAGGCGCGGGTGCAGACCGACCTGTCGTTTCGCGTGGGCGGCAAGATCACCGAACGCCTGGTGGATGTCGGCGATAGGGTAAAGGCCGGCCAGGTACTGGCCCGCCTTGACCCGCAGGACCAGCGCAACGCGGTGCGCTCCGCCGAGGCGGCGGTCGAGGCGGCCCAGGCCCAGGCCAGGCTCAGCGCCGCCAACCTGTGGCGCCAGCAGCAATTGCTACCCAAGGGCTACACCAGCCGCAGCGAATACGACAGCGCCCTGGCCAGTGACCGCGGCGCGCGCAACAGCCTGGCTGCCGCCCAGGCGCAATTGGCCGATGCCCGCGAGCAGGCCGGCTATACCGAACTGCGCGCCGACAGCGACGGGGTGATCACCGCCCGCCAGGCTGAGGTCGGCCAGGTGGTACAGGCCGCCACGCCGATCTTCGGCCTGGCCCGCGAGGGCGAGCGCGATGCGGTATTCAACGTCTTCGAAGCGCTGCTGGTCGAGCCCGGCCAGCCGCTGCGCGTCAGCCTGCTGGACAATCCCGAGGTGAGCGCCAGCGGCACGGTACGCGAGGTCAACCCCCAGGTGTCGGCGCAGAGCGGTACGGTGCAGGTCAAGGTTGGCCTGGAGCAGGTGCCGGCGGCTATGACCCTGGGTTCCACCGTCAGCGCCCATGTCAGCAACCCGGCGGTGCGCAGCGTCGAGCTGCCCTGGTCGGCCCTGACCAAGGCCGAGCGTGAGCCAGCGGTGTGGCGCCTGGGTGACGGCGATGTGGTGCAGCTGCACCCGGTGCAGGTCGGCCGCTACCTGACCGACAAGGTCATCATCCGCGCCGGCCTGGACGATGGCGACCGCGTAGTGGTGGCCGGCGGGCAGTTGCTGCACCCGGGTCAGAAGGTGGAAATCGCCGAGGCCCGCGAGCAGAAGCAGCGACAGGAGCAGCAGCCATGAACCGTGCTATCCCGTTCGCGCTGATCGCCGCGCTGCTCGCAGGCTGCGCCGAGGACGACAAACCCGAGCCGATCCGCCCGGTGCTGTACACCGAGGTGCAGCAGCAAGGCCAGGAGGTGCTCGGCCGCTTCGCCGGCACCATTGAGGCGCGGGTGCAGAGCACCCTGGGCTTCCGGGTCGGCGGCCGCGTCGCCCAGCGCCTGGTGGATGCTGGTGCCGAAGTGAAGGCTGGAACCACCCTGGCCACCCTCGACCCCACCGACCAGCAGAACGCCCTGCGTGCCAGCGAAGGCGATCAGGCGCGCAGCGAAGCGCAGTGGATCAACGCCCAGGCCAATGCCCGGCGCCAGCAGGAACTGTTCGACCGTGGCGTCGGTGCCAAGGCCAACCTGGAGCAGGCCCAGACCGAGCTGAGCAACGCCCGCAGCAACCGCGAGCAGGCCGAGGCCGCCACCCGACAGGCCCGTGATCGACTGGCCTACGGCACCCTGAGCAGCGATTTCGATGCGGTGGTCACCGCCTGGCACGTCGAGGCCGGCCAGGTGGTCGGCGCCGGCCAGGAGGTGGTCACCCTGGCCCGCCCGGACGTGCGCGAAGCGGTGTTCGACCTGCCCGTGGAGCTGGCTGACGGGCTCGACGATCAGGTGCAGTTCAACGTCGCCTCGCAGCTCGACCCGAGCATCGCCACCCACGGCCGGCTGCGCGAGCTGGAGCCGCGCGCCGATGCCGCCACCCGCACCCGCCGCGCCCGCCTGACCCTGGAAGACACGCCGCCCGGCCTGCGCCTGGGCACCGCCGTGGCCATCAGCCTGACCCGCGCGCAGACGCCACGCAGCCTGCTGCCGGCCGCCGCCGTGCAGGAAATCGACGGCCAGAGCCGGGTATGGGTGATCGACACCCGGGCCAAGACCGTGCACCCGCGCAGCGTGAAAGTGGTCGGCCGCGAAGGTGAACAGATCAGCGTCGAAGGCCTCTCGGCCGGCGACAAGGTAGTCAGCGCCGGCCTGAGCGAGCTCAGGGACGGCCAGCAGATCCGCATCGATGAGGGCGTTGCACCATGACCCAGCAGGCGCCGCGCAAGGACGGCTTCAACCTTTCGGACTGGGCGCTGCGCCACCAGTCGTTCGTCTGGTACCTGATGTTCGTGTCGCTGCTGATGGGCGTGATTTCCTACATGAACCTGGGCCGCGAGGAAGACCCGGCGTTCACCATCAAGACCATGGTCATCCAGACCCGCTGGCCCGGCGCCACGGTCGACGAAACCCTCAGCCAGGTCACCGACCGCATCGAGAAGAAGCTCGAGGAACTGGACTCGCTGGACTACGTGAAGAGTTACACACGCCCCGGCGAATCGACCGTGATGGTGTTCCTGCGCGACACCACCAAGGCCGACGATATCGACGGCATCTGGTACCAGGTGCGCAAGAAGATCGACGACATCCGCGGCGAGTTTCCCCAGGGGCTGCAAGGGCCGTCGTTCAACGACGAATTCGGCGACGTGTTCGGCTCCATCTACGCCTTCACCGGCGACGGCCTGAGCATGCGCCAGCTGCGCGACTATGTGGAGCAGGTGCGCGCCGAGATCCGCAGCGTGCCGGACCTGGGCAAGGTGCAGATGGTCGGCCAGCAGAACGAGGTGTTCTACCTCAACTTCTCGACCCGCAAACTGGCCGCCCTGGGCATCGACCAGCGCCAGGTGATCCAGAGCCTGCAGGCGCAGAACGCGGTGACGCCCTCCGGGGTGATCGAGGCCGGGCCGGAGCGGATTTCCGTGCGCACCAGCGGCCAGTTCGCTTCCGAAGCCGACCTGCGCAACGTCAATCTGCGCCTGGACGACCGCTTCTACCGCCTGACCGATATCGCCGAGATCAGCCGCGGTTACGTCGACCCGCCCCAGGCCCTGTTCCGCTACAACGGCAAGCCGGCCATCGGCCTGGCCATCGCCATGCGTGACGGCGGCAATATCCAGACCTTCGGCAAGGCCCTGCACGGGCGCATGGACCAGTTGACCGCCGAGCTGCCGGTGGGCGTGGGCGTGCACGTGGTCTCCGACCAGGCCGAGGTGGTCGAGGAAGCCGTCAGCGGCTTCACCCGCGCGCTGTTCGAGGCGGTGCTGATCGTCATGCTGGTGAGCTTCGTCAGCCTCGGCATTCGCGCCGGCCTGGTGGTCGCCTGCTCGATCCCGTTGGTGCTGGCCATGGTGTTCATGTTCATGGAGTACAGCGGCATCACCATGCAGCGCATCTCCCTGGGCGCATTGATCATCGCCCTCGGCTTGATGGTCGACGATGCGATGATCACCGTCGAGGTGATGGTCACCCGACTGGAAAAAGGCGATTCGCTGCACGACGCCGGCACCTTCGCCTACACCTCCACGGCCTTTCCGATGCTTACCGGCACCCTGGTGACGGTGGCCGGCTTCGTGCCCATCGGCCTGAATGCCAGCTCGGCGGGCGAGTACACCTTCACCCTGTTCGCGGTGATCGCCGTGGCGCTGTCGTTGTCCTGGTTGGTGGCCGTGGTGTTCGCCCCGGTGATCGCCGTGCATATCCTGCCCAAGCGCATGAAGGCCAAGGAGAGCGGCCCGGGCCGCATCGCCCGCGCCTTCGACAAGGGCCTGCTGCTGGCCATGCGGCACCGCTGGTGGACCATCGGCCTGACCATCGCCCTGTTCGTCGCCTCCCTGGCCGGCATGACGATGGTGCAGAGCCAGTTCTTCCCGGCCTCGGATCGCCCGGAAATTCTCGTCGACCTCAACCTGCCGCAGAACGCCTCGATCAACGAGACCCGCGCCCAGGTCGACCGCCTCGAAGCCAGCCTGCAGGGCGACCAGGACATCGCCCGCTGGAGCACCTACATCGGCCAGGGCGCCCTGCGCTTCTACCTGCCGCTCGACCAGCAACTGCAGAACCCCTTCTATGCCCAGCTGGTGATCGTTGCCCAGGACATCGATGCCCGCGACCGCCTGGTGGCCAAGCTCGACAAGCGCCTGCGCGAGGACTTCGTCGGCATCGGCACCTTCGTGCAGCCCCTGGAAATGGGCCCGCCGGTGGGCCGGCCGATCCAGTACCGGATCAGCGGCGCGGACGTCGACCAGGTGCGCAAGCACGCCCTGGAGCTGGCCACCCTGCTGGACAAGAACCCGGACATCGGCGAGATGGTTTACGACTGGAACGAGCCCGGCAAGGTGCTGCGCATCGACGTCGCCCAGGACAAGGCGCGGCAGTTCGGGCTGTCCTCCGAAGACGTCGCCAACCTGCTCAACGGCATCGTCAGCGGCACCACGGTGACCCAGGTGAAGGACGACATCTACCTGATCGACGTGATCGGCCGCGCCGAAGACAGCGAACGCAGCTCGCCGCAGACCCTGGAGAACCTGCAGATCGTCAACCCGAACGGCGTGGCCATCCCGCTGCGCGCCTTCGCCACCGTCGGCTACGAACTGGAACAGCCACTGGTGTGGCGCCGCGACCGCAAGCCAACCATCACCCTCAAGGCCGCGGTGGTCAGCGATATCCAGCCCACCGACCTGGTGGCGGACCTGGCGCCGGACATCCAGAAGTTCTCCGACGCGTTGCCCAACGGCTACAGCGTCGCCACCGGCGGCACCGTGGAGGAAAGCGGCAAGGCCCAGGGCCCGATCGCCAGCGTGCTGCCGCTGATGCTGTTCCTGATGGCCACCTTCCTGATGATCCAGCTGCACAGCGTGGCCAAGACCTTCCTGGTGTTCAGCGTGGCGCCGCTAGGCCTGATCGGCGTGGTGCTGGCCCTGGTGCCGACCGGCACGCCTCTGGGCTTCGTGGCGATTCTCGGTGTGCTGGCGCTGATCGGCATCATCATCCGCAACTCGGTGATCCTGGTGACCCAGATCGACGAGTTCGAGCGCGCCGGCGACTCGCCCTGGCAAGCGGTGATCGACGCCACCCAGCACCGTCGCCGCCCCATCCTGCTGACCGCCGCCGCCGCCAGCCTGGGCATGATCCCCATCGCCCGCGAAGTGTTCTGGGGGCCGATGGCCTACGCCATGATCGGCGGCATCTTCAGCGCCACCCTGCTGACCCTGCTGTTCCTGCCGGCGCTGTATGTGGCCTGGTATCGCATCGAGGAGCCTTCTGAAGAGGAGCGGGAGGATGCGCCGGCGTGAAGTGAATGACCTATCGCACGCTGTCAGTAAGATCGACGCTGCTCAATAGGCCCTTCGCGGGCATGGCCCGCTCCCACAGGTCTGGAGGTGTGTCAGATCCCGTGGGAGCGGGCCATGCCCGCGAAAAATCCAGCAGTCGACTCACACCTAAAGCCAGACCGCATTCCAGAACGGATAGTCACCCACCCGCCTGACCAATCCAGCCCGTAGTGGATTGGCCACGATATAGCGCGCCACACCGAGCAAATCCTCTTCGGCGCGCAAGCCGTGATCATGAAAGCCCGCCACCCAGATGCCCCTCTCGATGCCCGCACATTTTCCGCCACCCGACTGCTGGATGACTTCAGCCGATTCATCAAAGCAGCCAGGCTGTCCACTTCGCCCAGCCGAATCAACCAATGGGCATGATCCGGCATCAGCACCCAGGCCAGCATATGGCTGTCGCGCAGAAGCGTTGGAGTTTCGAAGCAGCGAGCCGCCGCGCAGCCCGCAGGAAAATGGCTGAACACCGGTATGCGGTCACGGGTGACCGTGGTGATCAGATAGGCCGCGCCCGGACAGGACGCGCGGCCTCTGCGCAGGGCGCGATAGCCTGGTCTGGATGGCATCGGCATGAATCGACCTCCGTGTTGATTCAGTGATGCCAGTGTAGTGCTCGATATCCATTCGCGCGCATGGCGCGTTCCCACAGGGGGATGTGTAGGCGCTGCCAATTCGGTGTCGGATGCAAAATCTGTGGGAGCGGGCGGGGACGCCCAGTCCATGCCCGCGAAAACTGCAACGACGCGGCGGCAACGCAGGTAGTTTTCCAACAGCCTGCTAAGCCCCCGCGCGGAATCCATCAGGGCGCCTTGGCGACCGGCGCCGGCTGGGCGTTCTGGGACTCGACCGCGGTTTCCGGGCGGCGGGCGTAGCGCTGGGCGAGTACCGCGCAGACCATCAGCTGGATCTGGTGGAACAGCATCATCGGCAGGATCATCAGGCCGATGCTGCTACCGGCGAACAGCACCTGGGCCATCGGCACGCCGGTGGCCAGGCTCTTTTTCGAGCCGCAGAACAGGATGGTGATGCGGTCTTCCTGATTGAACCCGCACACCTTGCCAAGCAACGCGGTGATGCCCAGGGCCAGGGCCAGCAACAGGCAGCAGGAGAAGATCAGCAGGCCGAGCGTCGGCCACGACACCTGGTTCCACAGGCCGTCGACCACCGCCGCGCTGAACGCGGTGTAGACCACCAGCAGGATCGAGCTCTGGTCGACGTACTTGAGCCAGTTCTTGTTGCGGCCGACCCAGGCGCCGATCCAGCGCCGGGCGATCTGGCCGAGAATGAACGGCACCAGCAGCTGCAGGGTGATCTTGCCAATGGCGTCGAGCAGCGAGCCGCCGCTGCCGTGCACGTCCATCAACAGCGCCACCAGCAGCGGGGTGAGGAAGATGCCAAACAGGCTGGACGCCGCCGCGCTGCAGATCGCGGCGGGGATGTTGCCGCGCGCCAGCGAGGTGAAGGCGATGGCCGACTGCACCGTGGCCGGCAGGGCGCACAGGTAGACCATGCCCAGGTACAGCTCGGTGCCGATCAGCGGCGACAGGAGCGGCTTGAGGGCCAGCCCCAGCAGCGGAAAGAGGATAAAGGTGCAGCTGAACACCAGCAGGTGCAGGCGCCAGTGGCCGGCGCCGGCGAGGATCGCCTCACGGGACAGCTTGGCGCCGTGCAGGAAGAACAACAGGGCGATGGCCAGGTTGGTGATCCAGCCGAACGCCACGGCTGCCTGGCCGCTGACGGGCACAAAGGTGGCGGTAAGCACGACGGCGATCAGCGTCAGGGTGAAGTTGTCGGGCAGTAATCGGGAACGGGCCATGGGCAGGACTCCGGGCAGGCGATGGCAGACAGTTGCCACAGAAAGGCGGCCACTCTACCCTGAGCGGCAATTGCCGACTAACGCCATAAAGCCAGATCATGTCGCCTAACGGACAAGCCATCGCCGAGCGCAGCATTCCCCAGCTGGCACGCCTGCCCCGGCCGCTCTATGCACGCAACGAATCGCTGCCACACCAGACCGGTACGCCGCGCCACAGCCATGCCTGGGTGCAGCTGACCTATGCGATCCAGGGGGTGCTGCACGTGCGCACCGCGGCCGGCAGTTTCGTCGCACCGCCGCAACGGGCGATCTGGATTCCCGCCGGCCTGGAGCACGAGGTGCTGAGTTCGCCTAACACCGAGATGCGCAGCCTCTACCTGCAGGACCAGACCCCCGAGAGCGCAGCGCAGAGCTGCCGGGTGCTGGGCGTGGATGCCCTGACCCGCGAGCTGATCCGCAGCTTCTGCGAACTGCCGGTGGAGTACGACGAGAGCGGGCCGGACGGGCGCCTCGCCGCAGTGCTGCTCGACCGCCTGCACGTGGCGCCCGAGGTGCATCTATCCCTGCCCTGGCCAGGCGATGCACGCCTGCGCACGTTATGCAGCAGGCTGCAGAAGAAACCGGACGACGACCGCACCCTGGCCGCCTGGGGCGAAGGCCTCGGCGTGTCGGAAAAGACCCTCAGCCGCCTGTTCCTGCGCGATACTGGCCTGACCTTTCGCGCCTGGCGGCAACGCCTGCGCCTGCTCGGCGCGCTGATGCCGCTGGAGCGCGGCGAACGGGTCACCGACGTTGCCCTGCTCTGTGGCTACGACTCCACCTCGGCCTTTATCGCCGCGTTTCGCCAGCAGTTCGGTGCCACGCCCGGCGAGTTCTTCAGCGGCTGAATCAGCTGCCGCGGCGCACCTGCAAGCCCGAGTAACCGTGCTCGCCCGGCTCGCCCGCGAGCACCAGTTGTCCGCCTGCAGCCAGCTCGCGGGCACGCCAGAACAGAAAGTAATCAGTGGCGAAGAAGCCGTCGCAGCGCGCCATCACCTCGGCCATGACCCGTGCCAAGGGTTGCGGCTCGGCGCGAGCGTGGCGCAGCAGCGCCGCGTCGATGGCCTGGTAATCCTCACCAGCGAACTGCCCCGCCTGCCAGCGGTGAATCAGCCCGCCATCGGCCACTGCGCCACGCCATTGCGCTGCCAGTGCGGCCAGCCGGTCGGCCTCCACTGGCTGCGGGTTGGCCAGTTCCAGCAGCGCCTGCGGTGCATGCATGGCAACGGCCTTGCGGCTCTGCACCCAGCTGTTGCCGGTGCCGCAGGCCACCTCGATCAGGGCCACGCCGCTGCCCTCGAGGGCATGGGCGACCCGCGCCAGCAGCAGTTGCTCGCTGGCACTGTCGCCATGCCAGACGGTAACCGGCCGCTCCTGCAGCGCCAGGCCGGCGAGCCACTGGGCATCGGCGGGCAAGTCCTCTGCGAAATCCGGCACCGGCGTCACGCTCGCCGGCCACACCGCGCCCCAGAACGCCACGCGCGCCGCACAGGGCACGGTGTCGACATCGCCCAGCGGGCCGACGGCCAGGTCGTCGCGCAGTACGCGCAAACCGGCCTCGGCCGCCTGCTGGCCGATCACATGGCTGACGCCGGCGACGGCATTGTCACCACAGACCAGATGCCACATAAATCCTCCTTGTCGAGCTTTACGGAGTGAGTTTCACGGCAAGCTCGGGCTTGTTGCCCTGCTGCCAGGTGCCCGTCAGGCTGCCATCGGTCTGGAATTCGAGTTCGAAGCGGGCCGGCGGTTCGCCGTTTTCGTGAAGGGTGAGGTGATCCTGCTGAAACTCGCCGCCCAGTTCGATCTGCGTGGCGTGCTTGTCGTAGAAGTAGCTGGCGGACAGGCTGTGATCGGCATAGGGCTGCTCGATCACCAGAGTGATCGGGTAGCGGCCGAGGGTGCCGCGGTATACGCCTTGGGCCGTGCTGTTCGCCGGTAAGGCACAATCGCTGCGTTTTTCCAGCAGCAGGCAGCGACCATAGGGGCTCAGATCGGCGCTCAGGGACGCGTAGCTGACACTATTGGAGAACTCACCGAGGTCGTCCAGCGCGCGGCTGGCATGGTTGGCGCAGGTATCGCCAATCACGGTCAGGTTGTCTGTGCCCAGTTGCAGGCGGTCGTAGTCGAGGCTGGCTTCACGGCGCGAGTTGAGGCATTCGGTGTACATCGCGCGCTGGCCTTCCAGCCACTGCTCGTCGTCGCTCAGCTTGTCGTAATCCGCCGGATTGCTCGGCGGCATGG
Organism: Pseudomonas argentinensis; assembly: GCF_001839655.2. Taxonomy (NCBI): domain Bacteria; kingdom Pseudomonadati; phylum Pseudomonadota; class Gammaproteobacteria; order Pseudomonadales; family Pseudomonadaceae; genus Phytopseudomonas; species Phytopseudomonas argentinensis. The sequence continues at coordinate 702,288 of NZ_CP056087.1, read as the reverse complement.
CCTTGAGAAAGTCCTCCAGGCGCTTGACCCGCTGCGCCTGCAGCTCGCCCTGCAGACGCAGCAGTCCCTCAGGGTTGAGCAATTGCGGCAAACCAATGGGCCGGCCGCTGGCCAGGTCGAAGTTGTAGCTGCGCGTGCCCTGGCTGGTGTAGGCGCCGGTGTACTCGCCGTCGATGGCGAGCGACAGAAACCCCGGGCCTTGACCGAGAACCCGGTAATCGAGGTTGTTCACACCCCAGATTTCCCTCTCCTTGGGCTGCACCTTCTCGAACGGCGATATGGCGAAGCGCCCCGGCAACGCCTGCAGCTCGCGCGCATGCAGGAAGGTGTTGATACGGGCAATGGCAGGGCTGTCGCCGACCAGCAGCGGGAAGCGGTAGGTCTCCCAATCGCTGCGCTTGGCGGTGAGAGCATCGATACGTACATCGGCCAGCGTCGGCAGGGCGATGGCAAGCAGGGGCAGTAGCAGCAAGCGCACGAAAACGTCCTTATTCCTGTCACGGGAGGCCGGCAGTATCCGCCACGCCCACCGCGAACTCCAGACGCCGGATCAGAGCAGCTTGCCAGGGTTCATCAGCCCGGCGGGATCCAGCGTCCGCTTGAGGCTGCGCATCAGCTCCAGTTCCAGCGGGTCCTTGTAGCGCCGCGCCGCCTCGCGCTTGGCCTGGCCGAGGCCGTGCTCGGCGCTGATGCTGCCGGCGAACGCCCGGGTGACGTCGTAGATGACGTGCATGATGGCCTCGGCCTGGGCCTTGAACGGCGCGTCCTCGCTGCCCACCGGCTTGCTGATGTTGTAGTGCAGGTTGCCGTCACCGACATGGCCGTAGGCGACGATCCGCACCCCGGGAAACGCTGCTTGCAGTTGCTGATCAGCCGCCTCGATAAAGGCGGGGATGCTGCTGACCGGCACGCTGATGTCATGCTTGAGGCTCGGCCCCTCATGGTTCTGCGCTTCGGAAATGCCCTCGCGCATCTTCCACAGCGCGGCGACCTGGGTTTCGTTACCGGCCACCACGGCGTCCAGCGCTTCGCCCTGCTCGAATGCTGCGCCCAGGCCGTTTTCCAGCATCTCGGCCAATGGCGCATCGACCAGCGTGTCGCTCAGCTCGATCAGCACGTACCAGGGGTGAGCCTCGGCGAACGGGTCGTTGCACCCGGCCACATGGCTAAGCACGAACTCCACGCTCTGCCGCGACATCAGCTCGAAGCCGGTGAGGCGATCACCGCACAACGTGCGCATGCGCCCGATCAGGTCGACCGCCGCCTGTGGGCTTGGCAATGCGACCCAGGCGGTGGTGCGGCTGCGCACTGCGGGATACAGCTTGAGCACCGCCGCGGTGATGACGCCCAGGGTGCCTTCCGAGCCGATGAACAGGTGCTTGAGGTCGTACCCGGTGTTGTCCTTGCGCAGGCCGCGCAGGCCGTTCCAGATGCGCCCGTCAGGTAGCACCACTTCCAGGCCCAGCGTCAGGTCGCGCATATTGCCGTAGCGCAGCACGGCGGTGCCGCCGGCGTTGGTCGCCAGGTTGCCGCCGACGGTACAGCTGCCTTCGGCGCCCAGGGACAGCGGAAACAGCCTGCCCACCTCGGCCGCCGCCTCCTGCAGGCGCTGCAGCAGCACCCCGGCTTCCACGGTGATGGTTTCGTTGCCGGCGTCCACGTCGCGGATCTGCGTCATGCGCGTCAGAGACAGCACCACCTGGGTGCCGGAGTCGTCCGGAATCGAACCGCCGCACAACCCGGTATTGCCGCCCTGGGGCACCAGCGTTACACCCGCCGCGCTGCACAGCCGCACCACGGCCGCCACCTGCTCAGTGCTGGCCGGGCGCACCACCAGCGCTGCCCGTCCGCGGTAAGCATTGCGCCAGTCGCTCAGGTAGCTTTGCAGGCGCTGTTCATCGCGCACCAGCCCGGCTTCGCCGACCACCTGTTCCAGGGCCTGCAGCAGACGCTGATCAAGCATGCTCATGGTCTCTCCTCCTCCGTCGGCGGGTTTCAATCTTTCAATTCGATGCGCTGGATACGGCCGACCACTAGCAGGTAGCAGAGCACCGCCAGCAGCGAATTGGCCGCAACAAAGCCCAGGGCCAGGTCGAACGAACCGCTGCGGCTGACCAGGTAACCGACGATGATCGGCGTGGTGATCGCCGCCAGGTTGCCGAAGCTATTGAACAGGCCGCCGCTGAGCCCGACGATCTGCCGCGGCGAGGTGTCGGCCACCAGGGTCCAGCCCAGGGTGCCGAAGCCCTTGCCAAAGAACGCCAGGCCCATCAGCGCCAGCACTGCGGCGTCGCTGTCGACGAACACGCACAGACCGATACAGGCCGACAGGCACATGCCGGTGACGATGGGCAGCTTGCGTGCCAGGGTCAGCGAGTGGCCGTGGCGCACCAGGCGGTCGGATAGCATGCCGCCGCTCAGGCTGCCGGCGAACCCGCTGATGGCTGGCACCACCGTAGCGAAACCGGCCGCCATCAAGGTCATGCCGCGCTCCTGCACCAGGTACACCGGAAACCAGGTGAGCAGAAAGTAGGTGGTGGCGTTGCTCAGATACTGGCCGGCGTATATGCCCAGCAGGGTGCGCTGGCTCAGCAGCTGCCACAGGTGACCGCGCTGCTGGGGCTTGCCGGTCGCCGGCAGCGGCGTCAGGTCGAGCAGCCCGCCGCCGCGCTCGATGTGGGCGAACTCTGCGGCGCCGATGCGCGGGTGCAGACGCGGGCTGTGGATGGTTCGCGCCCAGAGAAAGCACAGCGCGAAACCGAAGCAGCCCAGCACGATGAACACCTGTTGCCAGCCGAAGGCTTGCACCACCCAGCCCATCAGCGGTGCGAACAGCGCCGTGGAGCAATATTGCGCCGACCCGGACACCGCAGTGGCGGTGGCGCGCTCGCTGCTCGGGAACCAGGCGGCGATGATCCGCGCATTGCCCGGAAAGCAGGGGGCCGCTGCGAGGCCTACCGCCACACGCAGCAGAAACAGGCAGGCCACCGTCCAGGCCACCGGCAGGAAGCCGACGAACCCCTGGGCGAATGTGAGCGCCGACCAGCACAGCAGGGCAATGCCGTACACGCGCTTGACGTCGAAACGGTCGAATAGCCAACCACCGGGGATCTGCGCGACGACGTAGGCCCAGCCGAACGCCGAGAAGATATAGCCGAGGGTCAGGGCGTCGATGCCCAGATCGGCCTGCAGGGCGGCCCCGGCGATGGACATGCTGGAGCGGTCGGCAAAGGTCACCGCGGTGACCATGAACAGCATCGCCACGATGCTGAAGCGCACACGCCCGGTTCTAGTGGCAGACATGGGTGATCCTTGCGGTGAAACACGACACGGATAAGGGCCGGGGTCAGGGTTCACAGCGGATGTGGGGATCTGCAGGGGATGCTGATCATCAGAGGCCTTGTTTGTTGTTATGGCGGCGCCAGAAGCGTGCGGGCTGATGGAAACCGAGGATACAGCCCCAAGCACGATTCTTGTTATACGTTATCGTACAACGATTTGAAAGATCATCCCTCCTCCACATACCGCCACTTCTAGGGAGCCTCACGGTGTTTTGGTACGTGTCTCAAAACCGCATCAAGAGCAAGGGTTCGTTGACAGTGTCGAGCGAGCTTGATACTAATTCGTCAAGTCATACGACAACCTATAACAAGAGAGGCTAACGGTCATGTCCACGACCACAATTGCCTACCCGGGTACCCTGACACCCCTGCTCGCCTTGCCCCGGTCAAGCGCCCATGCCTGTGCCTGATCACGCCTCTCCTGCCTGCCCATCTGTCGGTCGCGACGGTTTCTGCCATCGCCGCGCTGCCGCACCTGAATCACGCCTTTTCCTCTCGCGTCTTGCGGCACGGCAGCAATGCGCCGTTCCTGATTTACCGTCATGAACTGACGGCACCACACCACCACGGAGCTTCCAATGAAAAAAATATTCCGCGCCTCTCTTCTTTCTGCCGTCGTCGGCATGGGTGCCATCGGTGCCCAGTCAGCGGCCATCGCCGATGACGTCAAATGGCCGACCCGCCCCGTGCAGGTCGTGGTGATCGCCAACCCGGGCGGAGACACTGACTTCAACGCCCGCATGATGGCCAAGTACTTCAACGAGATCACCGGCAAGAGCATGGTGGTGACCAACGTCGCCGGTGGCGGTGGCACCCTGGCCGCTGAGCAGGTCAAAGGCGCCGCGGCTGACGGTAATACCATCCTGTTCACCCACCCGGGCCAGCTGATCGTCAACGAAGTGGCCGGCCTGACCGAAGACAGCTACGAGACCTTCGACGTGGCGTGCATCGCCGGCGTCGACAAGAGCACCGTGTTCGTCGCCTCCAAGCAATCGGGCGTGACCAGCATGCAGGACCTGGTCGAGAAGGCCAAAGCCAAGCCGGGCACCATCACCTATGGCACCGAGATGGGCAGCTTCTCCCACCTGCAGGGCCTGATGCTGGAAAAACTCACCGGCGCCAAGCTGAAGATGGTCGACGGCGGCACCGTATCCGACCGCGTGGTGGGCATGCTGGGCGGCCGTCTCGACCTGGGCGCCATCACCTACGGCTCGGTACAGGACTACGTCAACGGCGGCCAGATGGTTGCTCTCGGCCAGCCGAACGCCGAGCGTAACGAGCTGCTGGGCGACGTACCGACCCTGAAAGAGCAAGGCCTGGATATCACCATGGACAAGCCTTACGTGGTCGCCTTCCCGAACGGCACCGACCCGGCGATCATCAAGAAAATGTCCGACATCATGAAGCAGATCTCCGAGAAACCCGAGTACGCCGAGGACCTGAAGAAATTCAAGCAGCCTGTCGCGTTCTACGGCACCGATGAGGCCAAGCAGATTCTGGCCAAGACCCGCGAAGACTTCATGCAGTTCAAGGATCAACTGCGCCAGGCCAAGTGAGTCATGACGCAGCGCCGGCTCGATGAGCGGGCCGGCGCCGTGTATTCGTTCTTCGAGGTTTCACATGAGCACCACCGCGAAAAAGAAAGAGCTGATCATCGGCGTCATCATGATCGGTGTCAGCCTCGCCTACATGGTGATGGCCTATCGACTCCCCGGGCATGATGGCATCGATGCCGGCACCCTCCCTGTGCTGCTGGCCGGTTTCCTGACCCTGCTGGGCGTGTTCCAACTGCTCAGTGCACTGCCGAACAAGGCGCCCGCCGGCAAAGTCCCGGTGACCACCGCCAGCGACTTGCCCGAGGTGCCCAAGGACGAAGTGCCAGCAGATGTCATCGAACCGAAAACCGTCGTGCTGACCCTGGGCCTGATCCTCGGCTATATGGCGCTGCTCGGCCCGGTCGGTTTTCCGATCATGACGGTGGTCTACCTGTACCTGCAGTTCCTGGTGCTGACGCCCGTCACGCAGAAACCCCGGCATGTGGCCTACCTGCTGACTGCGGTGATCTGCTCGGCCGTCATCTTCCTGCTGTTCCGCGAGGCCTTCGACCTGATGCTGCCCGCCGGCCCGCTGAACAATTTCATCTGAGGATCGACCATGCTCGACTTACTGCAGCAAGGCTTCGGTGCCGTCTTCTCATTGAACATCATGATGCTGATGGCCGTTGGCGTGGCCATGGGCATCGTATTCGGCGCCGTGCCGGGTCTGTCCGCCACCATGGCCGTGGCGCTGTGCCTGCCGCTGACCTTCACCATGGGCCCGCAAGCAGGCTTGTCACTGCTGGTAGCGCTGTTCATCGGCGCCACGTCCGGCGGCCTGATCTCGGCGATTCTTTTGAAGATTCCCGGAACGCCCTCTTCGATCGCCACGGTGTTCGATGGCGGCCCGCTGATGGAGCAGGGCCACGGCGTCAAGGCGCTGGGCGTCGGCATCGTGTTCTCGTTCCTGGGCACCATCTTCAGCATCGCCGCGCTGATGTTCATCGCTCCGCAGCTGGCCAAGGTGGCTCTGAGCTTCGGGCCCCATGAATACTTCGCCATCGCCGTGTTCTCCCTGACCCTGATCGCCACCCTGTCGGCCGGCTCCATGGTCAAGGGGCTGTTCGCCGGCGCCCTGGGCATCGCCGTGTCCACCGTGGGCATTGCCCCGGTAGAAGCCGTTCGCCGCTTCACCTTCGGCTTCAGCGAGCTTAACGGCGGCTTCTCGATGCTGACCGTGATGATCGGCATGTTCGCCGTCGCCGAGATCATCAAGCTCGCCGAAACTGGCCGCCATGCCGTACAGGGCAAGGCCAAGTCGGTGAGCATGAAGAACATCAAGGGCTTCGGCTTCTCGCTCAAGGAATTCCGCGAGCAGCTGCCCAACGCCGGCCGTTCCGGCCTTATCGGTCTGGGTATCGGCATCCTCCCGGGCATCGGTGCGGGCACTTCCAATCTGGTGTCCTACATCATTGCCAAGAAGCGCGCCAAGGACGGAGACACCTACGGCAAGGGCAACATCGGCGGCGTGGTGGCCAGTGAGACGGCCAACAACGCCGGTATCGGTGGCGCCATGATGCCGCTGATGACCCTGGGCATTCCCGGCGACACCGTCACCGCGATCATGCTCGGCGGCTTCCTGATCCACGGCATCCAGCCCGGCCCGCTGCTGTTCATCAGCCAGGGTCCGCTGGTGTACACCATCTTCGCCGCGCTGATCGTCGCCACGGTGATGATGCTGTTCATGGAGTTCTACGGCCTGCGCCTGTTCATCAAGCTGCTCGACGTGCCCAAGCACATCCTGCTGCCGATCATCCTGGTGCTGTGCGTAGTCGGCGCCTTCGGTCTGTCCAGCCGCCTGTTCGATGTCTGGTCGATCCTGCTGTTCGGCCTGCTCGGCTATGGCTTCGTCAAGGCGGGCATGCCGGCGGCGCCGTTCATCATCGGATTCATCCTCGGGCCGATGGCGGAAACCGACCTGCGCCGTGGCCTGATGCTGTCCGATGGCAACTTCACGGCGTTCTTCACCAACCCCATCGCCGGCACTTTCCTGGGCTTGGCCCTGGTATTCGTGCTCTGGCAGGTGTTCAGCGCTCTGCGCCCCAAGCCCAGCGCGATCAACGAAATACTGCGTACCTGATCACGCCGCCTGAAATGAAAAACGCCGCTCCAATTGAAGCGGCGTTTTTCATGGGTGCGACGCGTTCAGTCGTCGCTTTTCTTCAGCTTCGGATTGGGGAAGAACTGCACGGCCTTGACCTTGGGATCGGCCGGTTTCTTCGGCGTCAGGGCGCTGACGTTGACGCGGGTCGGCAGCTCTCTGGCCACCGAGTTACCGCGCTCGTCCAGGGTGTCGGCATAACCGCACTGCACGCATTCACGGTGCGGCACGCCGTCGACGTTCCACATCTTGATGCTGTCCATCTCGCTGCACGCCGGGCACACGGCACCGGCGATGAAACGCTTGGGCGTGACTTCCACAGGGGCCTCGCTCATGCCGCCTCCGCACTCAGGCCCAGATGGCGCAGCAGCGCGTCGATGCTCGGCTCACGGCCGCGGAAATCGACGAACAGCACCATTGGCGCCTGGGAACCACCACGCGCCAGGATCGCCTCGCGGAAGGCGCGGCCGGTCTGCGGGTTGAGCACGCCCTCCTCTTCGAACTTCGAGAAGGCGTCGGCGGAAAGCACTTCGGCCCACTTGTAGCTGTAGTAACCGGCCGCGTAACCGCCGGCGAAGATGTGCGCGAAGCTGTTGGGGAAGCGGTTGTAGGCCGGCGGACGCAGCACCGAGACCTCGTCGCGGATGCCCTCGAGCACTTCCAGCACGCTGCGGCCGTCACCGTGGGTGACGTGCAGCTCGAAGTCGAACAGCGAGAACTCCAGCTGGCGCACCATCATCAGGCCGGACTGGAAGTTCTTGGCGGCGAGCATCTTGTCGAGCAGGTCCTGGGGCAGCGGCTCGCCGGTCTGGTAATGGCCGGAGATCAGCGCCAGGCCCTCGGGCTCCCAGCACCAGTTCTCCATGAACTGGCTCGGCAGCTCCACGGCGTCCCAGGCCACGCCGTTGATGCCGGACACACCGACATGCTCGACGCGGGTCAGCAGGTGGTGCAGGCCATGGCCGAATTCGTGGAACAGCGTGGTGACCTCGTCATGGGTCAGCAGCGCCGGCTTGCCCGCCGAAGCAGGCGTGAAGTTGCACACCAGGTTGGCGACCGGGCTGACCAGCTCGCCACTCAGCGCGCGGCGCTTGTCGCGGGCGCCATCCATCCAGGCACCGCCGCGCTTGTTGGCGCGGGCGTAGAGGTCGAAGAAGAAGCGCCCGACGTGCCCGCCATTCTCGGTGATCTCGAACAGGCGCACGTCCGGGTGCCAGGTATCGAAGTCGTGCAGTTCCTTGATCTGGATGCCGTAGAGCTTCTCGACGATGGCGAACAGGCCGCTCAGCACCTTGTCGATCGGAAAGTGGGCACGCAGGATCTCCTGGGAAATGCTGTAGCGCTGCTCGCGCAGCTTCTCGCTGTAGTAGCCCAGGTCCCAGCTTTGCAGGTCGCTACAGCCCTGCTCGGCGGCAAAGGCGCGCAGCTCGCTCAGGTCCTGCTCGGCGAACGGTTTGCTGCGCACCGCCAGGTCGCGCAGGAAGCTCAGCACCTGCTCGCTGGACTCGGCCATCTTGCTGGCCAGGCTGAGCTCGGCGTAGTTGCCGAAACCGAGCAGGCGCGCCAGCTCCTGGCGCAGCTCGAGAATCTCGGCCATCACCGGGCCGTTGTCGTGCTGCCCGGCATTCGGCCCCTGGTCCGAGGCGCGGGTGCAGTAGGCGGCGTACAGCTCTTCGCGCAGCGCGCGATTGTCCGCATAGGTCATCACCGCGTAGTAGCTGGGGAATTCCAGGGTGATCAGCCAGCCCGACAGGTTCTTGGCTTCGGCGGCCTGCTGCATCTGCGCCTTGGCCGACTCGGTGATGCCGGCCAACAGGCTTTCGTCCTCGATGTGCTTGGTCCACGCTTGGGTGGCATCCAGCAACTGGTTGGAGAAGCGGCTGCCCAGCTCGGACAGCTTCATCTGGATCTCGCCGTAGCGCTTCTGCTGCTCGGGCGGCAGGTCGATACCGGACAGGCGGAAGTCACGCAGGGCCTGTTCGAGAATGGTCTTTTGCGCAACGTCGAATTTGGCCGCTTCGGGGCTGGCGGCCAGCGCCTCGTAGGCCTGGAACAGGGCGCGGTTCTGGCCCATTTCCGTCCAGTATTGCGACAGTTTCGGCAGGCAGGCCTCGTAGGCGGCGCGCAGCTCGGGGTTGTTGCGCACGGCGTTGAGGTGGCTGACCGGGCTCCAGGCGCCGCCCAGCTTGGCGCCCTGCTCGTCGAGCGCGTCGATCAGGGTTTCCCAGCGCGGTGCATCGCCCTGGCTGGCCAACACCTTGGCCACCACGCTGCGGCTCTCGGCGAGAATGACATCCACCGCCGGCTTTACATGCTCGGGCAGAATGGTCGAATACGGCGGCAGGTCGAAATCTTGCAGCAGGGGATTGTTCGCACTCACGTCGGGTACCTGTGGTGGAATGAATTAAGAACACTGACCAGTGATATGGCGGTCATCTTAATTACAATCAACCCCCAGCGCAGCTGAAGAGGTTCTATCGTGGCGATTCGTACTTATAAGGGCACCAAGCCGACGCTCGGTGATCGAGTGTTCGTCGACAGCTCGGCGGTGGTCATCGGCGACGTGCAGATCGGCGAGGACAGTTCGGTGTGGCCGCTGACGGTGATTCGCGGCGACATGCACCGCATCCGCATCGGCAAGCGCACCAGCGTGCAGGACGGCAGCGTGCTGCACATCACCCACGCCGGGCCGTTCAACCCGGACGGTTTTCCGCTGATCATCGGCGACGAAGTGACCATCGGCCACAAGGTGATGCTGCACGGCTGCACCCTGGGCAGCCGCATCCTGGTCGGCATGGGCAGCACGGTGATGGACGGCGCGGTGGTCGAGGACGACGTGATCATCGGCGCCGGCAGCCTGGTGCCGCCGGGCAAGGTGCTGGAGAGCGGCTTCCTGTACGTCGGCAGCCCGGCGAAGCAGGCGCGACCGCTGACCGACAAGGAACGCAACTTCTTCAGCTACACCGCCGGCAACTACGTGAAGCTCAAGGATCAGCACATTGCCGAGGGCTACGACCGCTAGCCACCATCCGCCAATCGGACGTGCAAGCACGAGTGAAAAGGAGTAGCCTTCATTTGACGTTTATTTTCATTCAAATGAAGGAGGCAGCATGACCGTTACCGCAATGCGTCAGGCCAAACAGGGCAAGGACGACCACTCGCCCGTGGTCGCCGCCTTCTGGGAGTTCAGCGCCGGCCGGGAAAAGCTCAGTGAAGCCGAGCGCCTGCAGCAGATTCGCGACGGCTTCGCCGCCGACCTGGTGCAAGCCGTAAAGGCGACCTTCACCCTGCCCGAGCGCAGCCTGGAAATTCTCCTCAACGCGTCGATCTCGACCCTCGAACGCCGCCGCCGCGAGCGCAAGGTACTCGACCCGGTGGCCTCGGAGCGCCTGGATCGGATCGCCATGGTCTGCCAGCTGGCCGAAGAGGTGTTCGAGAGCCGCCAGGCGGCCGCCGAGTGGATGTCCCGCGGCAATCGCTCGCTTGGCGGCCAGGCGCCGGTCATGCTCTGCGAAACGGAGATTGGCGCCAAGCAGGTACGCCGGGTGCTCAACGCCCTCGACTGGGGTGGCGCGGCCTGATGCGTGCCTGGCGCGTGGCCAAGGCCAAGCGGGCGACCGACCTGTCCGGGCGAGGCGCCGCCATCGAAGGCGGACGCTGGAACGAGCAGGACATCGCTGCCGTATACATGGGCCTCAGCCCTGGCATCTGCTGCCTGGAAACCTTTGTCCACGCCGAAGGCCCGCCGGCGATGCCGATGAAGATCACCTGTTTCGAGCTGCCGGAAGACGAAGATCTCTACTGGGAGCCTGCTGCCGGCGAGCTGCCTGCAGGCTGGAACGCGCTGCCGGTGGATCGCCCGAGCATGGAGTTCGGCAGCGCCTGGCTACGCGCGGTCAGCCACCTCGGCCTGATCGTGCCGTCAGCGGTGCTGCCGCTGGAGCGCAACCTGGTGGTTAACCCGTCGCACCCCGCCGTCAGCCGTATCCGCGTCGTCGACACCTACGACTTCACCTACGACCCACGCATGTTCAAGGCGTGATCAATCCGGAAACCCAGTGAATATCCGCCCCATCAGCGAAACCGATTTCGATCAGGTCTGGCCCATCATCCGCGATGTTGTCCAGGGCCAGGAAACCTACGCCTATGATCCGGCCATGGACCGCGAGACGGCCTGGAAAACCTGGGTCGAGCTGCCCCGCGCCACCTTCGTGGCCGAAGAAGACGGGCAGATCCTCGGCACCTATTACATCAAGGCCAACGCCGCAGGGCCGGGCGATCACGTGTGCAACTGCGGCTACATGACCTCTCCCGCGGCTCGCGGCAAGGGCGTGGCAAGCGCGCTGTGCCAGCACTCGCTGCAGGTTGCCCGGGAACTGGGCTTCAAGGCCATGCAGTTCAACTCCGTGGTGGCCAGCAACACGGTCGCCGTGGCGCTGTGGCAGAAGCATGGCTTCACCATCGTCGGCACCCTGCCCAAGGCGTATCGCCACCGCACCCTGAGCCTGGTGGATTGCCATGTGATGTATCGCTGGCTGAATGACTGACGCCGCTCCTGTAGGGTGGACGGCGCTTCATCCGTCCACCTCTGCAATCGCCATGGTGGATGAAAAGAGCGTCGGCTACGCGCCCCGATCCACCCTACGGCCTGGCTGAATGCCAATGATCTTTAGCCGACACATGGGCAGCGGTGGCCGCAAAGTGGCGGGAGCAGCCGCAAGCTGCAAGCCCCAAGCTACAAGTTAAAAGCAGTCCGCATTGCTCCAGCTTCTTCTTGCAGCTTGAGGCTTGCGGCTTGAAGCTCAATGTCCGCTCTTGCCTTGCTTCCGCCTATTCGTCAGTAGCTCCCGAGCAGGCTACGATCTGAAGCGCGCCAGCGAAAACGCCGACAGGCCAGCCGCGCCGGTCTCATTGCAGTGGTGCATGGCCAGCGCTTCGCCGATGCCGGCGGAATGCTTGAAGCCATGCCCCGAGCAGGCCGACACCAGGGTCACGTTGGCCATCTGCGGATGGGCGTCGATGATGAAGTTGAAGTCCGGGGTGATGGTGTAGGTGCACACCTTGGACTTCAGTACCCGCCGGGAAACGCCGAGCAGCCGGCCGGCCACATGGGCGTCGTACAGGGCGTCGATATCGGCCTGGCTTACGTGGCGGTCCACGGCATCCGGATCACAGCCTTCAAGATATTGCTCGGTGGCGATCTTGATCGCGTTCTCGCCCGGCAGCGGCGGGAAACCGTAGCAGCTGTCGGTATCGGCCGCGCCGTGCAGCAGGATGTACACCGGCGAGTCGGCGGCAAAGCGCCCGGGTTCGTCGAGTTCGAACCACACCAGTTGCTGGCGACAGACCTTGAGCAAACCGTCGAGCGACGCACCGAGCAGCTTGCCCGTCCACATGCCGGCGCAGACGATGGCCTTGTCCGCCGTGAGCGTGCCGCTGCCCGTGCGCACCCGAACACCTCCGGCATCCGACTCGATAGCCTCGACCGGCGTGTCGGTGTGCAAGACCGCGCCCCGCGCCTCGGCCAGCCTCAGCTGGACCTCGATGGCCCGCTCGGGGCGTACGTAACCGGCGCCCGGCTCGTAATAGCCGGTGGCCTGGTCGCCAAAGCCGCCGAACTGCGGGAAACGCTGGCGGATGGCGGCGGCATCCAACAGGCTGTGCTGGATGCCAAAGTGCGCGGCCAGGGCCGCCGTTTCGCCGCCAAAGTCCGCCGTGCCATGGCCGCGGGTCGGCTCCTGGCTGCTACTGAGCATCAGCATGCCGCAGGCCTCGAACAGCGCTTCGCCGCTCTGCGCCTCCAGTTCACGCCAGATACGCTGGGAGTTGAGCGCCAGCGGCACATAGGCGGCGCCCTCGCCCACCGCCTGGCGGGTGATGCGCGTGTCGCCATGGCTGGAGCCCTGGTCATGGGGCGGCGCGTAACGGTCCACGCCGACCACGCGCACACCGCGCCTGGCCAGCTGATAGAGGGTGGCGGCGCCCATGGCGCCCAGGCCGATCACGATTACGTCATGGTGCATGGGGTTCTCTACTGCTCGAAGGACTGGGTTTCGTCGCGAAAGGCGTCGAGGAAGGCGACCATTCGCCCATGCCGCTGCCGCGCCAGACGCGCGCCAGCCGCAGTCTGAAAGCCAGACGCCAGACCCAGCAGCTTGGTGTGGAAATGATCCAGGGCGAAGCGCTGATCATCCAGCGGGCGCTGCCGGGCATCGATATCCTCGGCGTCGTAGAGCGCGCTGCCCAGCCGCCCGGACACATGAAAACAGCGCGCCACGCCGATCAGGCCGATGGCATCCAGGCGGTCGGCGTCCTGCAGGATGCGCGCCTCCAGGCTGGTCGGCGTGATGGCGGCGGAAAAACTGTGCGCCTCGATGGCGTGGCACACGGTGGCGATACGTTCAGCCTGCCAACCGAGGCCAGCGAGCACCTCGCCGGCATGAGCGGCGGACAGCCGCGAAGCGCTGGAACGCAGGGGCGAATCCTTTTCCACCGCCACGCAATCATGCAGCAGCACGGCCGCCAGCAACAGCTCGAGGTCGCCGCCCTCCTCACGCTGTAGCTGCCGAGCGTTGACCCATACCCGCCGCAGGTGCGACAGGTCATGGGCGCCGTCGTCGCTCGACGGTGCGCAACGCGAGAGCAGCTCACCGGCAAGCTCGGCGTAGGGGGCAAAGCAGTCCAGATTCATCGACAGGGCGCCAGGTGCGAAAGGCGCACCTTAGGGCCAGGCGCCAGCGCCCGCAAGCCGCGCGATGGGATGTGGCGCCTTGCCATTACTGGACAACCTCATAGGGCTTGCGCCACCTTTGGCAGCTTCGCCGAGCAGCCTGGCGGCACGCCACGGTCGTCTCGGCCCATCGAGATTTTCGACAGACCCGCCTATTTGAGCGCACATTCCAAACGGCGTCTCAGCAGGTAACCCTGTTCCCGGTTATCTTTGGCACAGGATGGCATCGCAGGGATACGCACATGGCAATCACACAACAGTCGCGCATGGCCAAGGTCAATAGCCCGCTCGGCGACAATGCGCTGGTGATGGAGCGCCTGGCCGGCAGCGAGTCCCTGGGCCGCCTGTTCCACTACGAGCTGAGCCTGGCCTCGGAAAACTCCTCGCTGAAACTCAATGCCCTGCTCGGCAAACCCATGGGCCTGGCGGTGCAATTGGCCGACGGCAGCGACCGCTACTTCCACGGCATCGTCGCGCGCTGCAGCCAGACCGCCCACCGTGGCCAGTTCGCCAGCTACCAGGTCACCCTCAAGCCCTGGCTGTGGTTGCTGTCGCGCACTTCCGATTGCCGCATCTTCCAGGGCAAGACGGTGCCGGACATCGTCAAGCAGGTGTTCCGCGACCTGGGTTTCTCCGACTTCGAGGACGCCCTCACCCGCTCCTACCGCGAGTGGGACTACTGCGTGCAGTACCGCGAGACCAGCTTCGATTTCGTCAGCCGGCTGATGGAGCAGGAAGGCATCTATTACTACTTTCGCCACGAGCAGGAGCGCCACGTGCTGGTGCTCTGCGACGCCTACGGCGCCCACAGCACGGCGCCCGGTTACGGGCGCGTGCCCTTCTACCCGCTCGACGACCAGATGCGCGAGCGCGACCACATTCACGACTGGCACCTGGCCCACGAAGTGCAGCCTGGCTCCCTGGCGCTCAACGATTACGACTTCCAGCGCCCCAGCGCGCGCCTGGAAGTACGCTCCAGCATCGCCCGCGAGCACGCCAACGCCGACTATCCGCTGTACGACTACCCGGGCGAATACGTGCAGAGCAAGGACGGCGAGCAGTACGCGCGCAATCGCATCGAGGCGATTCAGGCGCAGTACGAGCAGATCCGCCTCAAGGGCAATGCCCGCGGCCTGGGCAGCGGCCACCTGTTCAGCCTCACCGATTACCCGCGCGACGACCAGAACCGCGAATACCTGATCGTCGACGCCGAATACACCATCACCCAGGACCTCTACGAGAGCGGCCGCGGCAGCGAGAGCTTCCAGTTCGACAGTAGCCTGACCTGCATCGATGCCAGCCAGGTGTTCCGCCCGCTGCCGCGGACCGTGCAGCCCATCGTACAGGGCCCGCAGACGGCCATGGTGGTCGGCCCCAAGGGCGAGGAAATCTGGACCGATCAGTACGGCCGCGTGAAGGTGCACTTCTACTGGGACCGCCACGACCAGTCCAACGAGAACAGCTCCTGCTGGATTCGCGTGTCGCAGAACTGGGCCGGCAAGAACTGGGGCTCTATCCAGATCCCGCGTATTGGCCAGGAGGTCATCGTCAGCTTCCTGGAAGGCGACCCCGACCGGCCGATCATCACCGGTCGCGTCTACAACGCCGAGCAGACGGTGCCCTACGACCTGCCCGCCAATGCCACCCAGAGCGGCACCAAGAGCCGTTCGAGCAAGGGCGGCACGCCGGCGAACTTCAACGAGATCCGCATGGAGGACAAGAAGGGCGAAGAGCAACTGTTCATCCATGCCGAGAAGAACCAGGACATCGAGGTCGAGAACGACGAGACCCACTGGGTCGGCCACGACCGCAGCAAGACCATTGACAACGACGAGAGGGTGCACGTCAAACATGATCGCACCGAGACGGTGGACAACAACGAGACCATCACCATCGGCGTCGACCGTACCGAACAGGTCGGCAACAACGAGTCCATCACCATCGGCGTGAACCGCACCGAGAAAGTCGGCAGCAACGAATCGATCCGCATTGGTGCCAACCGTACCGAGAGCGTGGGCAGCAACGAGACCATCAGCATCGGCGCCAACCGCACCGAGAGCGTGGGCAGCAACGAAACCATCAGCATCGGCGCCAACCGTACCGAAAGCGTGGGCAACAACGAGCGCATCACCATCGGCGCCGATCGCACCGAGCTGGTCACCGCCAACGAGAGCGTGTTCATCGGCGCCAACCAGACCACCGCCGTCGGCGGCAGCGAGTCGCGCTACGTGCGCGGCGAACGCAACACCCGTATCGGCAAGGACGACACCCTCAACGTCGGCAAACACTTCGTGCTCAAGGCCGGCGATTCGATCACCCTGCAGACCGGCGCCGCCAGCATCACCATGAAGAAGGACGGCACCATCGCCATTCGTGGCAAGAACATCAGCATCGACGGCTCCGGGGCGATCAACGTCAAGGCCGCCAAGAACATCGTGATGAAAGGCCAGAAAATCCTGCAGAACTAGGCAGCGATCACCGCCAGGAGCTCCCATGACTGTCCAGCACCACACTCCCGCCGCCACTCGCCTGGACGGCGTGGTCATCGGCGTACTGCTCGATGTGCCGCAGGCCGCAAGCCCGGTGGTGGCCTTCCCCGGCTGCCCGTCGGAGACCGGCATCGCCGCGACCACCACCACGGCCCTCAGCCGCGAGGACATCGGCGCTCAGGTGGCCCTGATGTTCGTCGGCGGCGACCCGAGCCAGCCCCTGGTGATCGGCCGCATCCAGCGCCTGCCACAGGCGCCGGTCACTGCTCCAGCGGCCGTGGCACATATGGACGGCGAACGCCTGGAATTCAGCGCCGAGCGCGAGATCGTGCTGCGCTGCGGCAAGGCCAGCATCACCCTGACTCGCGAAGGCAAGGTGCTGGTCAAGGGCGCCTACCTGTCCAGCCGCTCCAGCGGCGTGAACCGCATCAAGGGCGGTTCGGTGCAAATCAACTAAGAAGCCGCCCCATGGAACTGCTCAATGCCACCCGGATGGTGGCCGCCTACAACCAGGGCCTGGACGCCGATGGCCGCGAATACCTGGTGGTCATCGTCAAGGGCACCTTCAGCCTGCCGGTGGACGGCAGCGTGGCGCGCCTGCTCGATGAGCAGCAGCCGCTGCTGATGAGCGACACCTTCGTCGGTGACCCGGCACTCTCGGCGCCACTGCGCGAGTTCGACTTCGCGCCGTTCAAGCCTTACTGCGACGTGCTGGTCAGTGGTAGCGCCCACGCACCGGGCGGGCGTCCGGTCAGCCAGTTGACCGTGGGCATCCGCGTCGGCCGGGTCAGCAAGGCGTTCAGCGTGTTCGGCCCACGCCACTGGCAGCCCGGCGCCCTGGGTACCAGCGCCGGCGCGCCACAGCCCTTCGTGCGCCAGGATATTTCCTACGCCAGCGCCTTCGGCGGCAGCCACCCGGCGCCGGGCAACCCCGAGCAGCTGCTGTGCAACCTGCGCAACCCGGCCGGCCAGGGCTGGTACCCGCGCAGCCTGAGCGGCGGTACCGTGGTCGGCATGCCGATGCCCAGCACCGAAAAGCTCGGCCAGCCCGTGGATGCACCCCATGGTGATTTCGAACCCATGGCCCTGGGCCCGCTGGGCAAGCACTGGCAGGCGCGCGTCGGCTTCGCCGGCACCTACGATCAGGCCTGGCAGGACGAACAGTTTCCCTTCCTGCCCCGGGACTTCGACGAGCGCTACTTCCAGGCGGCCCCGGCCGATCAGCAGACCGACCACCTCAAAGGTGGCGAAGAGGTCTTCCTGCTCGGCCTGCTGCCCACCGAGCGCGCCGGCTTCCGGGTGCCCAGCATGCCCATGCCGGTGACCTATTTTCTCAGCGCCGGCGGCCATGAAACGGCGCTGGCGGTGATCGACACCCTGCTGATCGACACCGACGCCAACCAGGTGGAAATCACCTGGCGCACGCGCCGCCCGCTCAAGCGCAGCCTGTTCGAGATCGCCCAGGTGCTGGTGGGTGAGAAGTCCCGGGGCTGGTGGCGCGCCCGCGAACTGGGCAAGGACTACTACCCGTCGCTGGCCGCCCTGAGCCGCAGCCGCTCGACTGAGGATGACCTGTCATGAGCGCCCTCAGCATCCTCTCCAGCGGCATGCTCAGCGCCGTGGGCCTGAGCGCGCCGGCCAGTTGCGCGGCAATCCGCTGCGCCCTCGACAATTTCCAGGAAACCCGCTTCATCGATGGCGGCGGCGAGTGGCAGGTGGCAGCCAGCGTGCCGCTGGAAGAGCCGTGGCGCGGCCGAGCCAAGCTGATGAAGATGGCGGCCCGTGCCATCGCCGAAAGCCTGGCGGCCGTGCCGGGCATCGATTGCGCCGCCACGCCGCTGCTGCTCGGCGTTGCTGAACTGGAGCGCCCAGGGCGTTGCGACGGCCTGGACAACAGCCTGCTGCGCGATATCGAGCGCGAGCTGGGCGTGCGCTTTCATGACGCCTCCACGCTGATCCCGCGGGGTCGGGTCAGTGCCGGGGTGGCGTTGCTCAATGCGCGCCGGCTGATCCACGAAGGCGGCCATCGCCACGTGCTGATCGCCGGGGTCGACTCCTTTCTCAACGCCGCCACCCTGTCCGCCTTCGAACAGCGCCAGCGGCTGCTGACCAGCCGCCACTCCAACGGTTTCATTCCGGGCGAAGGCGCAGCGGCGGTGGTCGTCGGTGCGCCGGTGCGCCAGGATGCCGAACAGCTGATCTGCTTCGGGCTGGGCTTTGGCGTCGAGAAGGCCACCGTGGAAGCCGACGACATGCCGCTGCGCGCCGACGGCCTGGTGCAGGCCACCCAGGAGGCGCTCAAGGATGGCAACTGCCGTATGGAGCAGATGGACTACCGCCTGACCGACAATTCCGGCGAGCAGTACTACTTCAAGGAAGCCGCCCTGGCACTGAGCCGCACGCTGCGGGTGGTCAAGGAAGAGTTCGACATCTGGCACCCCGCCGACTGCATCGGCGAATGCGGCGCCGCCATCGGCCCGGCCATGCTGGCGGTGGCTCTGGCCGCATCGCGCAAGGGCTACAGCCTGGGCCCGAACATCGTCTATAAACTGGGCAACGACGCCGGCGAACGCGCCGTGGCGTTGCTACGTTATCAACGGGTAGGAGCCGCCTGATGGCCAACGAGGTCTATGCCAACAACCGGGAGATTTCCTGCAAGGCGGCCAGCGGCAAGTCCATCGCCGCCTTTCCCGACGTCTGCTTCACCCCACCGCAGACGCCGCCCATGCCCCTGGGCATTCCGATCCCGTACCCCAACACCGGGCTGTCCAAGGACACCACCAAGGGCACCCGCACCATCCGCATCACCCGCAAGGAAGTGATGCTCAAGAACAAGAGCTACTACAAGACCAGCTACGGCGACGAACCCGGCCGCGCGCCGAAGAAAGGCATCATCACGGGCAAGATCAAGGGCAAGGTGTACTTCACCTCCTGGTCGATGGACGTCAAGTTCGAAGGCAAGAACGTGGTGCGGCATATGGATTTGACGACCCATAACCATGGGTCGTTTCCAGGGAATACACCGACCTGGCCGTATCTGGATCAGATGGCGGTAAGCAAGGGTGAAGGGCCATGCAAGGAAGACATCAAGAAAGAGAAGGATGCCTGTAAGGAATACACCCCTCATGGGGATGGGGACCCATGCCCGCCTACCACGGAACTGGTGAAAGCCCAAAAAGCGCGGGCGCTTACCGCCAAGGGCTCTGCGGCCAGAACCCAGGCCAATGCATCGCTCAAGAGCGCCTACGAGCAACTCGCTAGTAAGAATCGAGCCAACAAATGCCTGCAGGCTCGGCGCTGCATGCTAACGCCCTACAAACCCAAAGGCCGCGGCAAAACCCGCCAGCCGGGCTGTTGCCCTGGCCAAACGGGCCACCACCTCATAGAGGCTTCGGCGTTCCTTGAGCCAGGTACCCGCAAAGAAGGTGGCTCCTTGCGGGCACAGTTCAAGAACTCGAAATATGACCTTGATCGAGCACCCTGCGTATGCGCGGAAGGCCCTGACAATACGACCGCGACCCACGGTTTGATGCATACCTACCAAGGCGTCAGGGCAAAGAAACTGGCTCCTGACGGTACATGGACCTTGCGCCAGGCCACCGAATGCGGGGCCGCGTCAGTGAATATGGTCTTTCAGGGCGGGTGCGATCAGAAGTGCCTGGAGTCACAACTCAATGCCTACCACTCCAGCCCAGAAGTGGGCGTGAAACCAGACACGAAAATACCCTCGTCACCCAGTGGTAGAACCGAAAGCAAGGTTGCCGAGAAAGCTTGGCAGCAATACGACAAGGGCAAACGATCAATAGATAACCCAGGGAGTATCACACGATGATGTTCAAGGATGTTGGTTACCGTTACCGCAGCGGGGCTGTGCGCTACGGCGACCTCGCTTATGTCTTGTGCATTGACCCTGATCTCGCGTCAGACGGCTTACCACATACCTCTTTTTATGCCTGGGACAATGGCGGATGGGGCATGTATGAGATAGGCCGCTGGAACGCTCATTCGATCTGCGTTACTCAAACCCCAAAAGACCAAGCCATGGCGCTAGGCGAGCACGGCAATATTCGCGTGATGGGCAACAACGACGATTACGATGAGCAGATAGCCTGTCCGGGCGTAACGCTCAGTATCATGCGAGAGATACGCAATATCGGCGGGTTCGCCTATGTCTGTGGCATGGATCGTCAGGTATTCAAGCGCGAAAGCCCGGGCAATTGGATCGTCCTACACGGCGACATGCCTGACCAGCCAGCCAAGGACATGGTTTTCGGCTTCGAATCCATTCATGGCTACAGCGAGCAAGATATCTACGCCGTCGGCTGGTATGGCGAAATCTGGCATTTCGACGGTAAAACCTGGAAGAACTGCGCCAGCCCTACCAACATAAACCTCACTCGGGTGTGCTGTGCCGACGATGGCTGGGTTTATGCCTGCGGCATGCATGGCATTCTTTTGAAGGGTAAAAACGATCAATGGGAAACCATCGATCATGAGGCAACCGATTCGGATCTATGGGATCTCGAGTGGTTCGCGGGCAAGCTTTATATCTCTACACTCCACGCACTGTACTGGCTCAACGGAGACCAGCTCGAACTGGTCGACTTCGGTGATTTGATCCCCAATAGTTGCCACAGCTTGAGTAGTGCAGATGGGCTGCTCTGGTCCATCGGGGAAAATGACATCCTGGCCTTCGACGGTACTTCGTGGGCCCGAGTCGAGTAATGATCGCCACCATCCTCGACCAGCACACCGAAGAAGCCGCCTTCCTCGCCGGCCTGCGCAGCTACGCCGTCGGCGCGCCGCATTATGACCTGGCCCATCTCGGCGACCTGGACGAGCGGATCGAGGCCCATCTCGATGGCCTGCAGATCGCCGGCCTCAAGGGGCTTCACCTGTTGCTGGAGCAACTGAACCCATACGCCCAGGGCGAAGTATTCGCTACGGCTGCGTTGGCACTGCGGCTGAGCAACGACAGCGCCTTGGAAACGCTTTACCAGCATCTGCATACCAACCCCGAGGGCGAGCCGTTTCTTGTCGCCGCACTGGGTTGGCTGGAGTGGCACGAGGTCTCGGTACGGGTCGAGGCCGACCTGCATGCCACGGACGCGCAGCGCCGCCGGATCGCCCTGGCTATCCTTACCCTGCACGGCAGGGATCCCGGCCCGGCGCTGCTCTCGGCCCTTGGCCACGGTGATGCCAGCGTACTGGCTGCCGCGGCCCGGCTGGCTGGCACCCTGCGGCGTCGCGACCTGCTGCAACCGCTGCGTCAGCACCGCCTGCATGGCGACGACGACGTACGTTTCTGGAGCAACTGGGCCAGCGCCCAGATGGGTGATCAGGAAGCGCTCGGCAACCTGCGCCTGTTCGCCGAACAGCCGGGTGAACGGCGCCGGCCCGCGCTCGAGGTACTGCTTGCCTGGCAACCCCGGGAGGCCAGCATCGCCTGGCTGCGCGGCCTGATGCAGAGCGCGGCGCACCGCCATATGGCGATCCAGGCCATCGGCCTGCTCGGCGACCCGCAGACCGTTCCCTGGCTGATCCGGCAGATGCACGAACTGCCCACAGCCCGCGCGGCGGGTGAAGCCTTCAGCCTGATCACCGGCGCCGACCTCGCGGAACTCGACCTGGAATTAGACGTCTATCCCGACTACGACGAAGGCCCTACCGATGATCCGTCCGACGCCAACGTCGCCATGGATCCGGACATCGATCTGCCCTGGCCCGATCCGCAGCAGGTGGAGCAATGGTGGCAAGGCCAGCAGCACAGCTTGCAGCCAGGCACCGGGTATCTGCTGGGCCAGCCGTTCAGCGAGAGACAGTGCATGGCCGTGCTGCGCAGCGGTACACAGCGGCAGAGACGTGCAGCGGCCAGCTTGCTGGCGCGCTACCAGCCGACCAGCATGCTGTTTGCAACGGATGCGCCGGCACGCCGGCAAAAGCGATTGCTGGGCTGCTGAGCCCAGGCGATCAACGACACAAGGAGAGTGCGAACATGCTCAAGAAATCCCAGCTGGCCTCGTCGCTATACTGCAGCGCCAGCCATGGGCAGAAATCCCGCTCGAAGAAACCGCCTGCTGACAAGCACGACCACTCCGTCAGTCTGCGCATAGCGCCGCTGATTTCGCTCCGCCGCAGCAATCAACCTGCGGCACGTCCCGGAACGCTCAGCCACTCGGCGAGGGAACGACCTTGAACCGCAAAACACTTTCCTGCTGCACATTGCTGCTTATCGGACTACTCACACAGGGTTACGCCATGGCTTTTTCCAAGACGCTTTATCTGTTCTCCGAGGTCGAGGGCACCGTGTTGCTCGATGGCAAGCCCGCGCAAGGCGTGGAGATCGAGCAGGAGTATCACTGGCACTGGAAGAACGAGCACCGCAAGAACTCGGTGAAAAGCGATGCACAGGGTCGCTTCCATTTTCCGGCCGTGACGGCCAAGTCACTGACCGCCGGCTTCATGCCCCATGAACCGGTGATCGGCCAGCGTCTGACGCTTCGTTACCAAGGCAAGGACCACAAAGGCTGGGTCTTCACCAAGCACAACTACGACAACCTGGGCGAAGTAAAGAATCGGCCATTGAAGTTCATCTGTGAGCTCAATAGCGAGCCCGTCGCGTACCCTGAAACAGAGACCTTTGGTATCTGCGTTATCCAATAGCGCCCTCTCTCACCAGACCAGAAGGATTCGGCTGTGAACCCCCTGAGCCCCAAACAATCCGCGCAAATCGCCACTCACGTCTACACGGTCAAAGACGCCGCCGTGTCACCGATGGGAGGTATAGCGGATGAAGCCGCCCGTCTCGGGCTGAGCAACTCGTTCGACTTTTCCAATCTGCAAATGGCCAGTGGAACCAGCGGCGCGATTTTCCGTACGCGTACCGGATTCGCCTACGCCGTGCAGGGCGTGGGCGGCCGCCAAGGGGAGATGCTGCTGGCATTTCGCGGCACCGACAGCATTGCCGACGCTCTGACCGATGCGAACGCCGGCCTGCAACGTGGGCCGAGCACCTGGCCGGTTCACGCAGGCTTCAACGAAACGTTCAAATCGCTGCGTGGCGATATCGATAACTTCATGCGCGGCCGCAACCCCAGCACCGTGCACTGCGTTGGCCATAGCCTGGGCGGCGCCCTCGCCACGCTGGCGGCCGATCACCTGAGCGAACTCGGTGTAGCCGGCATCAAGCTCTATACCTTTGGTTCACCACGCACCGGGGTGGCTGGCTTCGCACGCCACCTGAGCGGCAAGCTCGGCGCCAGCAACATCCACCGGGTCTACCACAGCGCCGATCCGGTGAGCATGGTGCCGATCTTCCCGTTCAGCCATGTGCCGGTTACCGGCAATGTCTGCATGATCCCCTGGAAGGGCGCGCAGATCAGCCCTGACGCTCACCGCATGACCTCCTACCTGCCATCGATTGGCGATGCCAGCTGGAGGGGGCTCTACCGCAATCCGGAGCCGCCTCTGGATCGGGAAATCGATATCTGGCTGGAAAGCGCCAGCTACGGTCCGACCCTGTTTTCCGCGGCAACGTTGTGGATGATCTCCAAGGCCATGCAGTACCTGCTCAAGAAGGCCGCCAATATCGTCATCGGCAGCGCGATCACCATCGGCGTCACGGTGCTGGATCAGATTGCCGGGATCCTGGTGCAAGGTGCCCAGATCTGCAAAGACATCAGCGATTCCGTCCGCGCCCTGATCGTGAAAATCTTCAAGTTCCTGGGCCGTGCAGTGCCCGCGACCATTGAAGTGACCACGTTCTTCCTGCGCTGGGTACTCGATCTGCTCGCCAGGGCGGTCGTCGATATGGCCCGTCAGGCCATGCACCTGGTCATACGCTCCTGAGCCGAAAAGAAAAACGGCGCCCTCAAGGCGCCGTTTTCACATCACAGGTCGCTTTCCTCGACCATCCGCGCACTGTTGGCATCCAGCGCATAGGCGGCGTCCGCCAGGTCATTGCTGACCGCTTCGATCTTCAGCGTGCCATTGACCCATAGCGGCTCGTAGATATCGTTGAGGGCGATGCCCTTGGGGTAGCGCACCAGCACCAGTTGGTTGGGCGGCGGTGGCGGGACGTGGATGCAGGCGCCTGGGTAAGGCACCAGAAAGAACAGCGTGCTGCGCCCGGCGTTGTCGGTTTCCAGCGGCACCGGATAGCCCCCGAGGCGGATCTTCCTGCCGTTCATGGCCGGCACGGTCTTGGCCGAATACATGACGGCGGGCAGGCCTTTTTCCTGCTGTTTCAAACCGCCCTTGCTGTCGAAGGTGCCGGCGCCCTCAGGGCCGTTGTGAACGATTTCCGGCATCCGCTCAAGGGCGCGCTGATCCTCTTCGGGCATCAGCTCCAGCCAGTCGGTTTCGGGGAGTTCGGCGCGGGCGAAGCCGCTCAGCAGCAGCAGGACCAACAACAGGTAACGCATCGACGGGACTCGCGGTGGTAATGGCCAACAGGGAGCAGCCAGGCGTCGATGCGTCAGGCTACCGGTTTAGCGCTTCTTGGTGATCATGCCGTAGATCACCAGCAGGATGATCGCACCAACCACCGCGCCGATGAAACCAGCGCCTTCACCTGCCTGGTAGATGCCCAGGGCCTGGCCACCATAGGTCGCGGCGATGGAGCCACCGATACCCAGCAGGATGGTCATGATCCAGCCCATGCTGTCGTCGCCAGGCTTGAGGAAACGGGCAATCAAACCCACGATCAGGCCGATTAGAATAGTGCCGATAATACCCATGATGCCCTCCAGAATTGAAAAAGGCGCCGCACTGCTGCGGCGCCTTTCATCTGACGAGAGCGACGGCGCAGAGGTTCAACCTGCCTCGCCCGCGCCTATCTAGCCTGGAATCAGCGCCTGCACCTGGGCGATGCGGCTGTCCAGGGTCGCCCGGTCCGCGCAGCGCAGGGTGGCGTGGCCGACCTTGCGACCGGCCTTGAAGGCCTTGCCGTAGTGATGCAGGTGGCATTCGTCGATGGCGGTGACCTTATCCACAGCCGGTACGCTGCCGATGAAGTTGAGCATGGCGCTCTCGCCGACCTTGGCGGTCGAGCCCAGCGGCAGGCCGGCGACGGCACGCAGGTGGTTCTCGAACTGGCTGCACTCGGCGCCTTCGATGGTCCAGTGCCCGGAGTTGTGCACCCGCGGCGCGATCTCGTTGGCCTTCAGGCCACCGTCGACCTCGAAGAACTCGAAGGCCAATACACCGACGTAATCGAGTTGCTCCAGCACACGGCCGACGTAATCTTCGGCCAGTGCCTGCAGTGGGTGCGCGGTGCTGGCGATCGACAGGCTGAGAATGCCGCTGTCGTGGGTGTTGTGCACCAGCGGGTAGAAGCGCGTTTCGCCATCACGGCCACGCACGGCGACCAGCGATACTTCCCCGGTAAAGGGCACGAAGCCTTCGAGGATGCAGGGTACGCTGCCCAGCTCGGCAAAGGCGCCGGTGACGTCTTCGGGCTTGCGCAGCACCTTCTGGCCCTTGCCGTCATAGCCCAGGGTGCGGGTCTTCATCACCGCCGGCAGGCCGATGCTGGCCACCGCCGCATCCAGGTCGGCCTGGGACTGGATATCGGCGAACGCCGGCGTGGGAATGCCGAGGTCCTTGAACATCGACTTCTCGAACCAGCGATCCCGGGCGATGCGCAGCGACTCGGCGTTCGGATAGACCGGCACGAACTGCGACAGGAAGGCGACGGTTTCCGCCGGCACGCTCTCGAACTCGAAGGTTACCAGATCGACTTCATCGGCCAGCTGGCGCAGGTGATCCTGGTCACCGTAATCAGCGCGGATATGCTCGCCCAGGGCTTGCGCACAGGCATCCGGCGCCGGGTCGAGAAACGCGAAACTCATGCCCAGCGGAGTACCCGCCAGGGCCAACATGCGACCGAGCTGGCCGCCACCGATCACGCCGATCTTCATCACTGCGCCCTCGGGTCCGGGTTTTCCAGCACGGCGTTGGTCTGCTCGTCGCGGAACTGCTTGAGCGCCGCGTGGAACTGCGGGTGCTGGTGACCCAGGATGCTCGCCGCCAGCAGCGCAGCGTTGATGGCGCCGGCCTTGCCGATGGCTAGGGTGGCGACCGGGATACCGGCCGGCATCTGCACGATGGACAGCAGCGAGTCGACGCCCGAGAGCATGGACGACTGCACCGGCACGCCAAGCACCGGCAGGTGGGTCTTGGCAGCACACATGCCCGGCAGGTGGGCGGCGCCACCGGCACCGGCGATGATGACCTGGATGCCACGGCCCTCGGCTTGTTCGGCGTACTGGAACAGCAGATCCGGCGTGCGGTGGGCGGACACCACCTTCACCTCGTTGGGAATGCCCAGCTTGTCGAGCATCTCGACGGTAT
This sequence comes from Pseudomonas argentinensis, assembly GCF_001839655.2. Taxonomy (NCBI): domain Bacteria; kingdom Pseudomonadati; phylum Pseudomonadota; class Gammaproteobacteria; order Pseudomonadales; family Pseudomonadaceae; genus Phytopseudomonas; species Phytopseudomonas argentinensis. The sequence continues at coordinate 675,679 of NZ_CP056087.1, read as the reverse complement.
GGCTCAGGGTGCTCCAGTCGGATTTGGAACCCATGATCACGCCAACCAGTGCGCTCATCGTCGTGCCTCTCTACGTCTCGGGCGCAGGGCGCCATGTCGATTGATCGGGCGCTTGGCGCCGCGGCAGAAACAACAAACCACGCGGGAGGCGTGGTTTGCGTAAACCGGTAATTATACTGCAGTCGCGCACAAATCGATAACTGACCGCCTGTCGGCCGGTGCCGCCATGGGCACCGGAATTTGTCCTGGAGCAATGTCCGCCCCGCCGGGCCTTCCATACTGGGGTTCCTATCGAGGAGGATCGCGCCATGCAGAAGACCATGAAAGCCGCCGTCGTCCATGCCTTCGGCGAGCCCCTGCGGCTCGAAGAGGTGAAAGTGCCCCTGCCTGGCCCCGGGCAGATACTGGTGAAGATCGAGGCAGCGGGCGTTTGCCACACCGACCTGCACGCCGCCGACGGCGACTGGCCGGTAAAGCCCAGCCTGCCGTTCATTCCCGGCCATGAGGGCGTTGGCTACGTCGCCGCGGTAGGCGCCGGCGTCACCCGTGTGCGCGAAGACGACCGGGTCGGCGTGCCCTGGCTGTACACCGCCTGCGGTTGCTGCGAACACTGCCTGACCGGCTGGGAAACCCTGTGCGCCGAGCAGCAGAACACCGGTTACTCGGTCAACGGCAGCTACGCCGAGTACGTGCTGGCCGACCCCGATTACGTGGGTATCCTGCCCAAGCGCGTCGAGTTCGCCGAGATCGCGCCGATCCTCTGCGCCGGCGTCACCGTCTACAAAGGCCTGAAAGTGACCGGCGCCCGCCCCGGCCAGTGGGTGGCGATTTCCGGCATCGGCGGCCTGGGTCACGTGGCCGTGCAGTACGCCCGCGCCATGGGCCTGCACGTGGCGGCCATCGACGTGGACGATGCCAAGCTGACGCTGGCCAGAAAGCTCGGCGCCAGCCTGACCATCAATGCCCGCCATGAAAACCCGGCCGAGGTCATTCAGCGCGACATCGGCGGCGCCCATGGCGTGCTGGTCACCGCGGTATCGAACAGCGCCTTTGGCCAGGCCATCGGCATGGCCCGGCGCGGCGGCACCGTGGCCCTGGTCGGCCTGCCACCGGGCGACTTCCCGACACCGATCTTCGACGTGGTGCTCAAGGCCATAAGCATCACCGGGTCCATCGTCGGCACCCGCGCGGATCTGCAGGAGGCCCTGGACTTCGCCGGCGAAGGCCTGGTCAAGGCGACCATCCACCGTGACCGGCTGGACAACGTCAACGGCGTGCTCGAGCAGATGCGCGCCGGGCAGATCGAAGGCCGGGTGGTGATGCAGTTCTGAGCAGAGCGTTTGCCAGCGGGAACGGGCGCACAGTGCCCGCTGTCAGACGCCGTTAGACTCGCACCCATCAACCACCAAGGGATCCTGCCATGACACGGCTGTCGCTGCTTATCGCCTCAACCTTCCTGACCTTCAACGCCAGCGCCCTGGAACTGGCGAAATATCCCAAGGCGTTCGCCGCTGACAAGGGCATCAGCGTCGTGGTCGCCCCCAGCAGCGACGAGAAACAGGCCCTGGTGCAGATCAGCGGTATCAACCATCCGCTGGATGAAGTGGTGCTGCTGACCAAGGTCGAGCCGCGCAGCCAGGACGAAAGCGACTACGCCACCACCCTCGATGGCAGCAGCTACGTGCTGCTCGGCCAGCGCCAGGAATGGGGCGGCGAGTCCTATCAGCTGTACCTGCCGAACAACCGCGACCCGCTGTACCTGAGCTTCGACGACAAGGCCAGCAAGGCGGTCAAGCCGGCCGAACTGCTCGCCCTCTATGAAAAGCAGCACAAGGACGGCGTGCAGGAGAAGCTCGCCCGTTTCGACCGCGAGAAGCGTCAGCAGTACCACGTCGAGCGCCTGCAACAGATGGACGCCGAGGCCTCGACCAGCTGCGGCACCACCCTGAAGACCGACATCGACTGGCAGGCCATGGATGACCAACTGCTCAAGGAACTGAGCGTGTCCGGCTACTGCGGCGAGGTGGTCAACCAGATGAACAGCCTGTGCAGCAGCTCGCCGGCATTCAAGGAGCAGGCTGCCAAGCTGAACAGCGTCGAGTGCAGCTTCGGCAAGGAAATGAAGATTCGCGAACAGGACAATCGCATCCAGTTCACCACCGAGCGTGACGCCGCCAACCAGGGCGACTTCATCAACGCCTTTCTGCGTAATCGCTAAGCAGCGACTCCCCGGGCGGCCATCCAGGCCGCCCTTCTTTCGTTCGGAAATCCGAACGCCGGACGGTCGAAAAACCGAACATCCGACCATCACGCCTTTTCCCAGCGCCAGAACTGAAAGTAAATAGCCTTAATATTCATGCAGTTGCGCAATGGAAACGGAGCTATCGAGGCCTGGCACACATCCTGCTCCCCTACAGGACAGGAAAAGCGATAGCCCTTCCATCAGCAGGCACGTACCTAGAAGTACGTCCTCAATAACAACAACACCGAGGATTCCTCATGCGTCTCGTCCCCCGCGTACTGGCTGTAGCCGTTGCCGCCACCCTGATGTCCAGCCCGGTTTTCGCTGCCGAACTGACCGGCACCCTGAAGAAGATCAAGGACTCGGGCACCATCACCCTGGGCCACCGCGACTCGTCCATCCCCTTCTCCTACTACGGCGACACTTCCAAGCAGCCGGTTGGCTACTCCCATGACCTGCAACTGAAGGTCGTCGAAGAGCTGAAAAAGGAACTGGAGCTGCCTGACCTGAAGGTGCGCTACAACCTGGTGACCTCCCAGACCCGCATCCCGCTGGTACAGAACGGCACCGTGGACCTGGAGTGCGGCTCCACCACCAACAACGTCGAGCGCCAGCGCCAGGTCGACTTCTCCGTCGGCATCTTCGAAGTGGGCACCCGCCTGCTGACCAAGAAAAGCAGCGGCGTGAACGACTTCGAGGACCTCAGGGGCAAGAACGTGGTGACCACCGCCGGCACCACGTCCGAGCGCCTGCTCAAGGCCATGAACGCCGAGAAGAAGATGGGCATGAACGTGATTTCCGCCAAGGATCACGGCGAATCCTTCCTGATGCTCGAGTCCAACCGCGCAGTGGCCTTCATGATGGATGACGCCCTGCTGGCCGGCGAAATGGCCAAGGCCAAGCAGCCGGACGACTGGCACGTGGTCGGCACCCCGCAGTCCTTCGAAATCTACGGCTGCATGGTTCGCAAGGGCGACGAAGGCTTCAAGAAGGTGGTCGACAAGGCCATTGCCGACACCTTCGCATCGGGCGAGATCAACGACCTCTACAACAAGTGGTTCCAGCAGCCTGTTCCGCCAAAAGGCCTGAACCTCAACTTCCCCATGAGCGAAGAGCTGAAGAAGCTGATCGCCAATCCCACCGACAAGTCTGCCGAGCAGATCTGACGGTGTGATGCCGCGCCCCTTTCACGAGAAGGGGGCGTAGCGGGGATCCGGAGGGGCCGCCGGCCGCTCCATCCATTTCCTGACGAAGCCGAACACCGTTCGCTCACGCGGATGCGGGGGACTGTTGCCCGCCACCTGGCTTCGCCACGTCAACTCACCTGAGGGGAAACCCGAATGAACTACAACTGGGACTGGGGCATATTCTTCAAGTCCACCGGCATTGGCGATGAAATCTACCTGGAGTGGTTCATCACCGGCCTGGGCTGGACCATCGCCATCGCCCTGGTCGGCTGGTTGATCGCCCTGTCGCTCGGCTCGCTGCTCGGTGTGATGCGCACCGTGCCGAACCGCCTGATCTCCGGGATCGCCACCGCCTACGTGGAGATCTTCCGAAACGTGCCGCTGCTGGTGCAGCTGTTCCTCTGGTACTTCCTGGTGCCGGACCTGCTGCCCGAACCGCTGGAGTTATGGTTCAAGCAGGACCTCAACCCGGCTACCTCGGCCTATCTGTCGGTCGTGGTCTGCCTCGGCTTGTTCACTGCCGCACGGGTATGCGAGCAGGTGCGCACCGGCATTCAGGCACTGCCCAAGGGCCAGACTGCCGCGGCCTACGCCATGGGCTTTCGCCTGCCGCAGATCTACCGCAACGTGCTGCTGCCCCAGGCCTACCGGATCATCATTCCGCCATTAACCAGTGAGTTCCTGAACATCTTCAAGAACTCCTCGGTGGCCTCGCTGATCGGCCTCATGGAGCTGCTCGCGCAGACCAAGCAGACCGCCGAATTCAGCGCCAACCTGTTCGAAGCCTTCACCCTGGCGACGCTGATCTACTTCACCCTGAACATGAGCCTGATGATGATCATGCGCATGGTCGAGCGTAAGGTCGCCGTGCCGGGCCTGATCTCCGTGGGAGGTAAATGATGGACTTCAGTCAGATCATCCCCGCTCTGCCAGGCCTCTGGGAAGGCATGGCCATGACCCTGCAACTTATGGTCATGGGCGTCATCGGTGGTGTGATTCTCGGCACCCTGCTGGCGCTGATGCGCCTGTCGAGCAACGTGCTGTTGTCCAAGGTGGCAGCCACCTACGTCAACTACTTCCGCTCGATCCCGCTGCTGCTGGTGATCACCTGGTTCTACTTCGCGGTGCCGTTCATCCTGCGCTGGATCACCGGCGAGGACACCCCCGTGGGCGCGTTCGCGTCCTGCCTGGTGGCCTTCATCATGTTCGAGGCGGCGTACTTCTGCGAAATCGTCCGTGCCGGCATCCAGTCCATACCCAAGGGCCAGATGGGCGCTGCCCAGGCACTGGGCATGAGCTACGGCCAGACCATGCGCCTGATCATCCTGCCCCAGGCATTTCGCAAGATGACCCCGCTGCTGCTGCAGCAGAGCATCATCCTGTTCCAGGACACCTCGCTGGTCTACACCGTCGGCCTGATGGACTTCCTCAATGCTGCCCGCTCGCGCGGCGACATTCTGGGTCAGCCCCATGAATTCCTGATCTTCGCCGGCCTGGTCTACTTCACCATCAGCTTCGCGGCCTCGCAGCTGGTCAAGCTCCTGCAAAAAAGGTTAGCCGTATGATTTCCATCAAGAACGTCAACAAGTGGTATGGGGACTTCCAGGTGCTGACCGACTGCACCACGGACGTCAAGAAAGGCGAAGTGGTCGTGGTCTGCGGGCCGTCCGGCTCGGGCAAGTCGACCCTGATCAAGTGCGTCAACGCCCTGGAGCCCTTCCAGAAGGGCGACATCGTGGTCGATGGCACCTCGATTGCCGACAAGAAGACCAACCTGCCCAAGCTGCGCTCGCGCGTCGGCATGGTGTTCCAGCACTTCGAGCTGTTCCCGCACCTGACCATCACCGAAAACCTGACCATCGCGCAGATCAAGGTGCTGGGCCGCAGCAAGGAAGAGGCCACCAACAAAGGCCTGCAGCTGCTCGACCGCGTCGGCCTCTCGGAGCACGCCCACAAGCACCCGGGCCAGCTCTCCGGCGGCCAGCAGCAGCGGGTGGCGATTGCCCGCGCCCTGGCCATGGACCCGATCGTCATGCTGTTCGACGAACCGACCTCGGCGCTGGACCCGGAAATGGTCAACGAAGTGCTCGACGTGATGGTGCAGCTGGCCCACGAAGGCATGACCATGATGTGCGTGACCCACGAGATGGGCTTCGCCCGCAAGGTCGCCGACCGGGTGATCTTCATGGACGCCGGCAAGATCGTCGAAGACTGCCCCAAGGAAGAGTTCTTCGGCGATATCAGCGCCCGCTCCGACCGCGCCCAGCAGTTCCTCGCCAAGATCCTCCAGCATTGATGCACCAGGCCCACCATCGCAGCGATGATGGGCCTAGACTCGACAAGTACAACAATGATCGAGACCCATCATGCGCCTACTGCACTTCAAGACCCTGACCCTCAGCGTTGCCATCGCCGCCAGCAGCCATGCGCTGCTGGCGGCCCCTCTCGACGGCGCTGCGGTCGCCGCTCCTGACGGGTACGCCGCCAAGGTGGCCGCCGACGTACTCAAGAAGGGCGGCAACGCGGTGGACGCCGCCGTCGCCACCGCCTTTACCCTGGCCATCACCTACCCCGAGGCCGGCAACATCGGCGGCGGCGGCTTCATGACCCTGTTCATGGACGGCAAGCCCTACTTCCTCGACTACCGGGAAACCGCGCCAAAGGCCGCGACCAAGACCATGTACCTGGACGAAAAGGGTGAGGTGATCGAGAACCTCAGCCTGGTTGGCGCCAAGGCAGCCGGCGTACCCGGCACGGTGCTGGGCCTGTGGGAAGCCCACAAGCGCTTCGGCAAGCTGTCGTGGAGCGAGCTGCTGACACCCGCCATCGGCTATGCCAACAGCGGCTTCAAGGTCGCCGACCAGCAGTTCCAGTACCGCGAGGACGCCATCGGCCTGTTCAACGGCAAGACCAACTTCACCGCGCACTTCGGCAGCATGCGCCCGGGCGAGGTGTTCAAGCAGCCGCTGATGGCAGAGACCCTGGAGCGCATCGCCGCCAATGGCCCGGACGAATTCTACAAGGGCCAGACCGCCGATCTGCTGGTCGCCCAGATGCAGCGTGATGGCGGGTTGATCAGCAAACAGGATCTGGCCGACTACCGGGTCAAATGGCGTGAGCCGATGCGCGTCGACTGGCAGGGCAACAGCCTGTATACCGCGCCCCTGCCCAGCTCCGGCGGCATCGCCCTGGCCCAGCTGATCGGCATCAAGGAGCAGCGCGCCGCCGACTTCAAGGGCGTCGAGCTGAACTCGGCGCGCTATATCCACCTGCTGGCCGAGATCGAGAAGCGCGTGTTCGCCGACCGCGCCGACTACCTGGGCGACCCGGACTTCTCCCAGGTGCCGGTCGCCAAGCTGATCGACGCCGCGTACCTCAAGCGCCGCGCCGCCGAGGTCAATCCGACCGCCATCTCGCCGACCGAGCAGGTGCGCCCAGGCCTGGAACCGCACCAGACCACGCACTTCTCCATCGTCGATGCCGACGGCAACGCGGTCAGCAACACCTACACCCTGAACTGGGACTTCGGCAGCGGCGTGGTGGTCGAAGGCGCCGGCTTCCTGCTCAACGACGAGATGGACGACTTCAGTGCCAAGCCCGGCGTCGCCAACGCCTTCGGTGTGGTGGGCAGCGATGCCAACGCCATCGAGCCGGGCAAGCGCATGCTGTCGTCGATGAGCCCGAGCATCGTCACCCGCGACGGCAAGGTCAGCCTGGTGCTGGGCACGCCCGGCGGCTCGCGGATCTTCACCTCGATCTTCCAGGTGCTCAACAACGTCTACGACTTCAAGCTGCCCCTGGAAAAGGCCGTGGCCGCCCAGCGCGTCCATCACCAGCTACTGCCCAAGGACACCCTCTACTACGACGCCCACGCACCGCTCACCGGCAAGGTCGCCGACGAGTTGAAAGCCATGGGCTACGTGCTCGAGGATCAGGGCTGGAACATGGGAGACATCCAGGCCATCCGCGTCGACGGGCGCCGTCTGGAAACCGCCTCCGACCCGCGTGGGCGCGGCGTCGGCCTGGTGGTGGAACCCTGAGTCCCGTGTCATGAGCCGCCCCCCACGGCACTGCCGCACCCGCGGCGGTGAGCCGCCACCCGCGCCCCTGCGCGGGCTGGTTCGGTCACGGTGACTGTGATGCAATGCGCGTCCATCAGTCCACCTCGGGTGCCGCCCGCCTTGGCCGCCAAACCGCGCTACGTCCGCCACCTGTCGCTGACCCTGCTGATGCTGGCACTGGTGGCCGCCTGCGGCTACGCCGGCTACTACCTGAGCGAAAAATCGGGCATCCGCAGTCTGGTCGAAAGCGGTGAGCGCCAGCTCGAGCTCAATGCCCGGGCGGTGGAAAGCGAGATCAACAAGTACACCTACCTGCCCAGCTTGCTGGAGCTCGAATCCAACGTCAGCCGTCTGCTGCTGACCCCCGACGCCTACCGGCGCCAGCGCGTCAACGACTACCTTGAAGGCCTCAACCAGCGCAGCGGCAGCCTGGCCATCTACGTGATGGACACCGACGGCCGCGTGCTGGCCACCAGCAACTGGCGCCAGGCCGACAGCTACCTGGGCGAGGATCTCTCGTTCCGCGCCTATTTCCAGGACGCCCTGGAAGGCGAGCAGGGCCGCTTCTACGGGATCGGCAGCACCACCGGCGAGCCCGGCTACTACCTGTCTCACGGTCTCAAGGCCAACGGCCGGATCATCGGCGTGGCGGTGGTCAAGGTACGCCTCGACCCGCTCGAGCAGCGCTGGCAACGGGCGCGCCTCGAGGCCTACGTCAGCGACGAAAACGGCATCATCATTCTTTCCAGCGATCCGGCGCGGCGTCTCAAGGCGGTACGTCCGCTGGTGGCCGAAACCAAGGAGCGCCTGGCGCGCAGCCTGCAGTATCACTGGTCGTCGCTCGACGAGTTGATCCCCCTGGCGCGCCAGGCGCTGGACACCGGGGTCGAGCAGGTCAGCTTCGCCGGTCACAATGCGCAGGATGCCAGCGAGGTCACCCACTACCTCGCCCAGAGCCGCCCCCTGGAAGACACACCCTGGCACCTGACCCTGCTCAGCCCACTGCAGGACCTGCGCCGCGAAGCGGTCAGCCACGGCATGCTGGCCGCCGCCGGCTTCGCCCTGCTGGCCTTTCTGCTGATCGCCTGGAACGAGCGGCGCAAGGTGATTGCCACCCGCCTGGCCGCTCGTGAGGCCCTGCAGCTGGCCAACAGCGAGCTGGAGCGCAAGATCACCGAGCGCACCGCCGACCTGCGCGCCAGCAACGACCGCCTCAAGGCGCAGATTCGCGAGCGCCGCCAGGCCGAGGAGACCCTGCGCCTGGCCCAGGACGAACTGGTGCAGGCCGGCAAGTTGGCGGTCATCGGGCAGATGTCCACCAGCATCGCCCACGAACTCAACCAGCCGCTGGCGGCGCTGCGCACGCTGTCCGGCAACACCGTGCGCTTCCTGTCCCGCGGTGCCTACGACGTGGCCACCACCAACCTGCAGACCATCAACGAACTGGTCGACCGCATGGGCAAGATCACCGGCAGCCTGCGCGCCTTCGCCCGCCGCTCCAACGACGGTGGCGAAGCCAGCCTGAGCAAGGCCGTGGACGCCGCCCTGCAGGTGGTGCAGCCGCGTCTGGAGCGCACGCCGCTGAACATCCATCACCAGTTCGAGGACGCCCGGCTGGCGATCAACCAGACCCGCCTGGAGCAGATCCTGGTCAACCTGATCGCCAATGCCGCCGACGCGATGAGCACCCAGGCCGATCGCCACCTGTGGCTGCAGGGCAGCGCCGAGGGCGAGCGCTACCGCCTGCGCGTGCAGGACAACGGCCCCGGCATCGCTCCCGAAGACCGTACCCACCTGTTCGAACCCTTCTTCACCACCAAGCCCGGCGAGCAGGGCCTGGGGCTCGGCCTGACGCTATCGGCCAGCCTCGCCGCAGCCGCCGGCGGCAGCCTCAGCGCCGACCATCCGCCCCAGGGCGGCACCGCTTTCGAACTCAACCTGCCCCAGGTTGCCGTTGTCATGGAGACACCCGATGAATGATGACCTCACCGTGCTGATCGTCGAGGACGACCCCCACGTGCTGCTCGGCTGCCAGCAGGCCCTGGCACTGGAGGACATCCCCTGCGAAGGCGTGGGCAGCGCCGAAGACGCCCTGCGGCGCATCGATGCGGATTTCGCCGGCATCGTCATCAGCGATATCCGCCTGCCCGGCATGGATGGCCTGCAACTGCTCGGCGAGCTCAAGCGCCGCGATCCCAGCCTGCCGGTGGTGCTGATCACCGGTCACGGTGACATCGGCATGGCGGTAGGCGCCATGCGCGACGGCGCCTACGACTTCATGGAGAAACCCTTTTCCCCGGAGCGCCTGGTGGACGTCGCCCGCCGCGCCCTGGAGCAACGTAGCCTGGCCCGCGAGGTGTCGTCGCTGCGCCGCCAACTGGCTGGCAAGCAGGCCTTGGAGCACCGTCTGATCGGCCGCTCGCCGGCCATGCAGCAACTGCGCGAGCTGATCGCCAACGTCGCCGACACCTCCGCCAACGTGCTGATCGAAGGCGAGACCGGCACTGGCAAGGAGCTGGTCGCCCGCTGCCTGCACGACTTCAGCCGCCGGCAGAGCAAGGCCTTCGTGGCGCTGAACTGCGGCGGCCTGCCGGAAAACCTGTTCGAGAGCGAGATCTTCGGCCATGAGGCCCATGCCTTTACCGGCGCTGGCAAACGGCGCATCGGCAAGATCGAGCACGCCAATGGCGGCAGCCTGTTTCTAGACGAGATCGAAAGCATGCCGCTCAACCTGCAGATCAAGCTATTGCGCGTGCTGCAGGAACACAGCCTGGAGCGCCTGGGCTCGAACCAGCCGATCGCCGTCGATTGCCGGGTGATCGCCGCCACCAAGGCCGACCTCGACGAGGCCGGCAGGAACGGCCAGTTTCGCAGCGACCTCTACTATCGCCTCAACGTGGTGACCCTGGAGCTGCCGCCACTGCGCGAGCGCCGCGAGGATATCGCCCTGCTGTTCGAGCACTTCCTGCAGCTCTCGGCCCTGCGCTTCGACCGCGCCGCGCCCGAACTGGACCGCCATACCCTGGCCGCCCTGCTGGCCCATGACTGGCCTGGCAACGTGCGCGAACTGCGCAATGTCGCCGAACGCTTCGCCCTCGGCCTGCCGGCCTTCAAGAAGAGCGGCGCCAACGAAGGCAACCCCGCCACCTTTGCCGAAGCCGTGGAAGCCTTCGAACGCAACCTGCTGGTCGACGCCCTCGAACAGCACGCCGGCAATCTCAGCCAGGCCGCCCAGGCTCTTGGCATGGCCAAGACCACGCTGTTCGACAAGGTGAAGAAGTACGGGCTTTAAGCTGCAAGCTGCAAGCTGCAAGCTGCAAGCTGCAAGCTGCAAGCTGCAAGCTAGCATGGCGTGCGCCTCAAGATCGCGATCAAGCTTTTGCTCTTACTTGAGGCTTGTGGCTTGCAGCTTGAAGCTGCTCTACCGCCCCACCCCTCCTTCCAGCTTGCGCCACAACAGGCGCACCGCCGCCTTGCGCGACATGCTCCAGCGGTACAGGCGGATTTCCAGCGGGATATGCCAGTGCTCCTTGCCGCACACCACCAGCTCGCCCCGCGCCAGCTCGGCGTTCATCGACAGCCGCGGCACCCAGGCCACGCCCAGGCCTTGCAGGGCCATGGCCTTGAGGCTGTCGGCCATGGCCGTTTCATGTACGGTGGTGGAACGCAGGGCGCGCTGGCGCAGCAGCAGGTTCACCGAGCGGCCCAGGTAGGTGCCGGCGCTGTAGGCCAGCAGCGGTACGCTCTGACCGGCGTCCAGGTCGAAGAGCGGCGTGCCCTGCTCATCCACGGCGCAGACCGGCAGCATCTCGCTGACGCCCAAGGGCAGTGACGGGAACAGATCGGGGGCCAGCTGCACGGCGGCGTCCTGATCGTGGTAGGCGAGGATCAGGTCGCAGGTGCCTTCGCGCAGCGAGTGCACCGCCTCACCGACGTTGGTCGCCACCAGCCGGGTGGTCAGCGGCAGGCCGTCTCGGCGCAGGCGGGCGATCCATTGCGGGAAGAAGCCGAATACCAGGGAGTGGGCGGCAGCAATCTGCAGGGCCTCGCCCTGCTGCCCCTCGAGATGATGCAGGTGGCGCACCACCTCCCCCAGCTGCTCGACCATGCTGCGCGCGGTGAGCAGGAACAGCTGGCCGGACTCGGTCAGCTCGATTGGTGTGCGCGAGCGGTTGACCAAGGTCAGGCCAAGCACCGCCTCCAGACTCTGAATGCGGCGGCTGAACGCCGGCTGGGTCACGAAGCGCTTTTGCGCCGCGGCCGAAAAGCTGCGGGTGGCGGCCAGGGTAACGAAGTCTTCCAGCCATTTGGTTTCCAGGTTCATCGGCGCTCTCCACTCCTGCAGGCCTGCGCACACGTTTGGTGCATTAGGGTCTGTTGACGTTTCAGCGCAAGCCGCGTTGCTGCGAGAAATCTCGCCAGGCGAGGCGGAGGACGCAGGAAATGGTGCTCCCTCTTCAAGTCCTCCAACGCATGGCGAGATTTCCCGTGCAACCTGAAGGGTCGTGCTGAAACGTCAACAGACCCAAAAAGGTCACAGCCACATTATGCCGATTATGCATAGGTCAGCAAACAACAGCATTGGCCGCCACCAGCGCTCAAGCCTTATTCTTTGGCCCATCGCGGCATCTTCCGCGCCTTTACGAGAATCTAGACATCATGTCCGCTGCTGCATCGTTCCGCGTCGAAAAAGACCTGCTCGGCACCCTCGAAGTCCCGGCAGAAGCCTATTACGGCATTCAGACCCTGCGTGCGCTGAACAACTTCCGCCTGTCCGGCGTGCCATTGGCCCACTACCCGAAACTGGTGGTGGCCCTGGCGATGGTCAAGCAGGCCGCCGCCGACGCCAACCGTGAGCTGGGCCACCTGCCCGCTGAAAAACACGCGGCGATCAGCGAAGCCTGTGCGCGCATCATCCGCGGCGATTTCCACGAGCAGTTCGTGGTGGACATGATTCAGGGCGGTGCCGGCACCTCGACCAACATGAACGCCAACGAGGTGATCGCCAACATCGCCCTGGAAGCCATGGGCCATGCCAAGGGTGAATACAAGCACCTGCACCCGAACAACGACGTGAACATGGCGCAGTCGACCAACGACGCCTACCCGACCGCCATCCGCCTGGGGCTGCTGCTCGGCCACGACACCCTGCTGGCCAGCCTCGACAGCCTGATCCAGTCGTTCGCGGCCAAGGGCGAAGAATTCGCCCACGTACTGAAGATGGGCCGCACCCAGCTGCAGGACGCCGTACCGATGACCCTCGGCCAGGAATTCCGCGCCTTCGCCACCACCCTCGGTGAAGACCTGGCGCGCCTGCGCAGCCTGGCACCGGAACTGCTGACCGAAGTGAACCTGGGCGGCACCGCCATCGGCACCGGCATCAACGCCGACCCCGGCTACCAGCACCTGGCCGTACAACGCCTGGCCCTGATCAGCGGCCAGCCGCTGGTACCGGCCGCCGACCTGATCGAAGCGACTTCCGACATGGGCGCCTTCGTGCTGTTCTCCGGCATGCTCAAGCGCACCGCGGTCAAGCTGTCGAAGATCTGCAACGACCTGCGTCTGCTGTCCAGCGGCCCGCGCACCGGCATCAACGAGATCAACCTGCCGGCGCGCCAGCCGGGCAGCTCGATCATGCCCGGCAAGGTCAACCCGGTGATCCCGGAAGCGGTCAACCAGGTAGCCTTCGAGATCATCGGCAACGACCTGGCGCTGACCATGGCAGCCGAAGGCGGCCAGCTGCAGCTCAACGTGATGGAGCCGCTGATCGCCTACAAGATCTTCGACTCGATCCGCCTGCTGCAGCGCGCCATGGACATGCTGCGCGAGCATTGCATCAACGGCATCACCGCCAACGAAGCCCACTGCCGCGCGCTGATGGAAAACTCCATCGGCCTGATCACCGCGCTCAACCCCTATATCGGCTACGAGAACTCCACCCGTATCGCCAAGGACGCTCTGGTCAGCGGCCGCGGCGTACTGGAGCTGGTACGTGAAGAGCAGCTGCTCGACGACAGCACCCTGGCCGAGATCCTGCGCCCGGAAAACATGATCGCCCCGCACCAGCTCAAGCCCCTGACCCCGCCGGTCAGAGAGGCGGTCGAGCAGCAGCGTTAAGCACCGCTCGACCCGAAGCCCCGTACCGCTCAGCGCTGCGGGGCTTCGCTTTATTCAAGGACCGATTGCCGTTTGCCTGCGCGCAGGCTAAAAGGGCAACAGTCCTTATAAAGAGAAGTCGCCCCATGACCGTCAAAACTGCATGGCTGCTGTGCTTGCTGTCCCTATCAGGCGCTGTCGCACTCCCCGCCCAGGCCGAATTGCCGTCTGGCTACCAGGTCGTGTTACAAACGGAAAACTTTCCGCCGTTCAACATGGCCGACAACGACAAGAACTTCGCCCGTGACGCCAACATTCAGGGCGTCAGCACCACCATAGTGCGCGAGATGTTCAAGCGCGCCGGCATCGACTACACCCTGACCCTGCGCTTCCCCTGGAGCCGGGTCTACGATGCCACCCTGACCAATGCCAACCATGGCCTGTTCTCCACCTCGATGAACGAGGCGCGGCGCCCGCTGTTCAAGTGGGTCGGCCCGATCGCCAAGGTCGAGCGGGTGCTGCTGGCCGCGCCTGGCTCCGCCATTCCCAACCTGACGAGCCTGGAGCAGGCGCGCCAGTACCGCATCGGCAGCTACAAGGACAGCGCCGCTGCCCAGGCCCTGGAAAAGGCCGGGCTGCAGCCGAACAACACCCTGCGCGACCAGGAGAACATCGCCAAGCTCACCGGTGGCAAGATCGACCTGTGGGGCACCACCGACCCGGTGTGGCGCTACCAGGCTCGCCAGGCGGGCGTCACCGGCCTGCGCAACGTACTGACCTTCGACCGCGCCGACCTCTACCTGGCGCTCAACCTCGATACGCCGGACGAAGTCGTCTCGCGCCTGCAACAGGCGCTGGACCAGATGAAGACCGAGGGCTACGGTACCTGCAACAAGCACCCGGAGCTGTGTTGACGGCGACGCGCCGCCGCAACGGCCGGCGCCCGGCATCGATCAAAAGCCCCAGACCGGTTCACAGTCTGGGGCTCTGCTCATCACGACTCATTGCCGTTTACGCGGCGGCACGCTAAAAGGGCAGCGGCCTAACAAGGAGTCGTTCCAATGAGTGTCAACGCCGCATGGTTTGCCGGCCTGCTTGCCGTTTCCAGCCTATTCGTCCTGCCTGCCCAGGCCGAGTTGCCGCCTGACTACAAGGTGGTGCTGCAGACCGAAAACTTCCCGCCCTTCAACATGGCCGAGCAGAACAAGAATTTCGCCCGCGACGCCAATATCCATGGCGTCAGCACCACCATCGTGCGCGAGATGTTCAAGCGCGCCGGCATTGCCTACACCATGACCCTGCGCTTCCCATGGAGCCGCGTGTACGACGATACCCTGGCCCATGCCAACTACGGCCTGTTCTCCACGTCCATGAGCGAGGCGCGCCGGCCACTGTTCAAGTGGGTCGGCCCGATCGCCAAGGTAGAGGGCGTGCTGGTGGCAGCCGACCCGAAGATCACCAACCTGGCGAGCCTCGATCAGGCGCGCCAGTACCGCATCGGTAGCTACAAGGACGGCGCGGTCAGCCAGGCCCTGGAGCGGGCGGGTCTGCAACCGAGCAACGCCCTGCGTGACCAGGAAAACATCGCCAAACTCACCGGCGGCAAGATCGACCTGTGGGCCACCACCGACCCGGTATGGCGTTATCACGCCAACCAGGCCGGCGTAAGCGGGCTGCGCACGGTGCTGATCGTCGACCGCTCGGACATGTACCTGGCGCTCAACCTGGAAACGCCGGACGAAGTGGTCGACCGCCTGCAACAGGCGCTGGAGCAGATGAAGGCCGAAGGCTACGGCACCTGCAGCAAACACCCGGAGCTGTGCTGATAGCGGCAGTACGGCCATGCCTTTACAGATAAAGGCAGAAGCTGGCTTTCAGCAACCTTGTGGGAGCGGCTTTAGCCGCGAGGTTTCTAGGCCTGGTCGCTCCGCATCCTTTACGTGAGCTGTGGTTTGCCAGAGTTATCGCGTTGTTCGTCCGTTCGGTTCCGCTCTGACGAGCGGGTTTCTTTTGGCATCGCCCGGATGGCCGGCCCCGCCAAAAGAAACCAAAAGGTCCAGCCCCGACATCCGGCCCCAGCTTCGCTGGGGTACCCTCGCTTCATCATTGTTCCGAGGGCCGGGCCTAGGCGGCTTCCCACGAAGGGCCATCCTTGGCCCATCCGGTGGGGGCGCCTAGCCTCTCGCGACATCCATGTCGCTCAAGGCTACCCGCCCGGCCCTTTCCACAACGATTCCGCTCGGCCTCCTGAAGGGGCGATTGGTGTCGCCTGCTAATTTTGTGGCATGAGGAGCATCAAAAAGGCAAAGCGCCCGACCGGCCGCTCCCGCCACGAAACAGCCGCTCGGCACTTCGCCAGCCCCCACTCACTCCACCTCGAACAACCCCTCACGAACCGGCGCCTGGGCCAGGCGCTGGCGGATGTCCTCGTCGATGCGCGGATCGTCCGGCTGGTAGAGCATCACCTGGCGGTAGGTGCTGATGCGGTTGATCTCGGTCCCGAGAAACTCCCAGACCACCCGGGTGCAGGCCGGCGTACGGCGGTCACCGCTGGACACGCCGGTCTTCAGGCCGTTGAGGCGGGTGATACGACTCTTGAAGCTGGGGATCAGGATGGTCTGGCTCATCTCGTTGACCGTCAGCGACTCGTAATCGATGAGAAACAGGCGATCCTGCAGCTGGAACGCGGCGCCCAGGTAGCGGCAGCGCGCCGACTCCTCGGCCGGCCCGCCGGTGGAGAGCACCTGACGTTCCTGGCGCTCGAACAGGAAGGCGCCGCCCTCCTCGCGCATATGCACCAGTGACAGCAGGATGGTGCCTGGCACCGACATGCAGTTGGCGTATTCGAAGTAGTAACCGCAGTACCGGGTCAGGTCGCCGGACTGTTCACGCAGCGGCTGTAACATTGCGTGTAACGGGTCCTGCTCGGCTGGTGCGCCGATCTGCGCGCCGCGTGCACCGATCAAGCGTGCGAACTGGTCGCCGGGCAAGCCCAGCTCATAGCCCTCGACGCCGAAGAAATCGCCGATTCGCTTGAGGTTGTAGGCCGTGGGCTGGCTCTCTCCAGACAGGTACTTGTTGAACTGCGCGCGATTGATGCCCACCTTGCGGCACACCTCCGCAATGGAACGGTAGTGGCTGCACAACAGGCGGAGATTTTCCCCAAGGTAACTGGACATGAGCGGCTCAGATGATGCGAGTGACGTGATTGTAGCATCAGGTCGCGTCACATAGGATCGACCCGCGAAATTGCCGCTCCGATGCCTTTGACCAACCATGGCGGCCAGTAAACCCGCGTCCGCCGTCTACTCGATGAACATCGCCCGGGTAGCGCCATGCCGGGCGCCTGGCGAGCGCGCGGTTCATACCTACACCCCTAATAACAACAGGAAGAGTGTCATGCTCGATTTATTGAACGACCTTATCTGGAGCAAAGTGCTGATCGTCATGCTGGTTGGCCTCGGGCTCTACTTCAGCATCCGTTCTCGCTTCGTGCAATTCCGTTATTTCACCAGCATGTTCCAGATCTTCGGCCAGGCGTTGCAACGCAAGCCGGGTCAGCTCAGCTCGTTCCAGGCACTGATGCTCAGCGTGGCCGGCCGGGTTGGCGCCGGTAACATCGCCGGTGTGGCCGTGGCCATTACCCTGGGCGGCCCAGGCGCGGTGTTCTGGATGTGGCTGGTTGCGCTGGTCGGCATGGCCACCAGCTATTTCGAGTGCTCCCTGGCGCAGCTGTACAAGCAGAACGAAGGCGACGGCACCTACCGTGGCGGCCCGGCCTTCTACATCCTGCATGGCCTTGGCCAGCGCTGGATGGCCATCGTCTTCTCGATCCTGCTGCTGGTCACCTTCGGCTTCGGCTTCAATGCCCTGCAGTCGTTCACCGTCGCCAGCTCCATGCATGACACCTTCGGTATCCCGGTGTGGGTCAGCGGTATCGTGCTGGTGTGCATCATCGGCCTGATCATCTTTGGCGGCATCAAGCGCATCGCCAAGTTCGCCGATGTTCTGGTTCCGGTCATGGCCGGTTCCTACATCGCCATCGCCCTGTTCGTGATCGGCAGCAACATCAGCCAGGTGCCGGAAACCTTCATGCTCATCGTCCGCAGCGCCTTTGGCCTCGAGCCAGCCTTCGCCGGCGGCATCGGTGCGGCGATCATCATGGGCGTCAAGCGCGGCCTGTTCTCCAACGAAGCCGGCCTGGGCAGCGCCCCGAACGTGGCTGCCGTGGCCGAAGTGCCGCACCCGGCCGCCCAGGGCGTGGTGCAGTCGCTGAGCGTGTTCATCGACACCCTGATCATCTGCACCTGCACCGCCATGATCATCCTGCTGTCGGGCACCTACTCGCCGGGTAGCGAAGTGGGCGGCGTGATCCTCACCCAGAGTGCTCTGGCCGCCATTGTCGGCGAGTGGGGCCGCGTGTTCATCAGCGTGGCACTGAGCCTGTTCGTGTTCACCACCCTGATCTACAACTACTACCTGGGTGAAAACGCCCTGGGCTTCTTCAGCAAGAGCCGCGCGATGCTGCAGTTCTACCGCGTGCTGGTGATCGTGCTGGTGATGTGGGGTTCGACCCAGGATCTGGGCACCGTCTTCGGTTTCGCCGACCTGACCATGGGCCTGCTGGCCATCGTCAACCTGATCGCCATGGCCCTGCTGTTCAAGACCGGCCTGCGCCTGATGAACGACTACGACGCGCAGATCAAGGCAGGCGTGAAGACCCCGGTCTTCGACCCTGCCAAGTTCGCCGACCTGAGACTGGACAAGACCTCCTGGCCGGCCCTGCCGCCGCAGCCAGCTGCCCAGGACACTCAGCAGCGCTGAGCCCTCGCGAAACAGAGCCATGCCCGCCATGGCTCTACCCCTGATCAGCGGGCCGCATCAGCTGTGCGCAACGGTGCAGTATCTCGATGACGGCCCCGCGCCAAGACCACCCCTCAGGTGATCCATGACTTCATCCCATATTCTCGTGCTCTATACCGGTGGCACCATCGGCATGCAGGCCAGCGCCAGCGGTCTGGCTCCTGCATCCGGTTTCGAGACGCGCGTGCGTGCGCAGCAAGCCCGGCAGGCCGAGCGCTTGCCAGCCTGGACCTTTCGCGAGCTGCTGCCACCGATCGACAGTGCCAACATGAGCCAGGCCAACTGGCTGGCCATGGTCGCGGCGATCCGCCAGGGCACCCAGGACGGCTGCGACGGCGTGCTGGTGCTGCACGGCACCGACACCCTGGCGTACAGCGCCGCCGCCCTGAGCTTCCTATTGCTGGGCCTGCCGGTGCCGGTGGTGCTGACCGGCTCGATGCTGCCGGCGGGTGCCGAGAACAGCGACGCCTGGCCCAACCTGTTCGGCGCCATGCAGGCCCTGCACCACGGCGTGCCGCTGGGCGTGCACCTGTACTTCAACGGCGCGCTGATGCACGGCGCCCGGGTCAGCAAGCTGAGCAGCGAGGCCCTCGACGCCTTCCAGGTGGTGCCGCGCCTGCGCCAGGGCGAGCGCCTGGGCGAAGTGCCCGCGCACATCGACTTCCGCCAGTCGCGCCAGCCGGTCAACCTGCTCAGCCTGCCGCTGGTGCCCGGCCTGCGCGCCAGCCACCTGCGCGCCCTGCTGGACAGCGGCGTGCAGGGCCTGGTGCTGGAATGCTACGGCAGCGGCACCGGGCCGTCGGACAACGCCGAGCTGCTCGGCGTGCTGCGCGCGGCCCATGCCCGCGGCGTGGTGCTGGCGGCGATCAGCCAGTGCGCGCACGGGCATGTGGAGTTCGGCGTATACGCGGCGGGGAGCCAGCTGGCCTCGGCGGGCCTGATCTCGGCGGGCGGCATGACCCGCGAGTCAGCCCTGGGCAAGCTGTTCGCCCTGCTCGGGGCGGGCCTGGCGCAGGACGAGGTGGAGCGCCTGTTCAGCCTCGACCTGTGTGGCGAGCGCGTGGAGTAAGGCATGGGAGGGGCTGTTCCCGTTTCAGCGCGAGCCGCGTTGCTGGGAGAAATGGCCTCCGGTTAGTCGCTCCCTTGCCAAGTCCTGCAACGACAGCGGAGGCCGTTTCCCGCGCAACCTAGGCGTCCCACCCGAAGGGCCGGGCCAGTTTTTGCGCGATGCGGGTTACTCCATGGCTCATCTGGCCCGCCAACCTTGGCATCTCGTGCCTTGCCTCGCGTAAAAATTGGCTCCGGCGCGGCCGTGCGTGAAACGAGAACAGACCCTAGTGCGCGAAAAGTCGGTATAGTCGCGCCCGGCTGACGGAAGCCAGCCTGTTTTTAACACTCACTTACAAGGATGTCCCATGCCTTTGCTTCGCTCCAGCGTATTCCTTCTGATCGCCCTGGCTATTACCGGCTGCTCGACCAAAGCCTTCTTCAAACTGCCGGAAAACAGCACCGTTGCCATCAACGAGCGTGCCGAGCAGCACCCTCAGGGCCTGGTCAAGATTCGCCCATTCTTCTGGAACCGCGCCGGTGGCGTGCCGTACCGTCTGACCAACACCTCCACCGGCCAGCCGATCTCCGAAGGCAAACTGAGCACGCGTTTTCGCGTCGTATCGATCTTCTGGCCGCCGTACAGCATCATTTACTGGCCGATGGGTTTCCGTCATCCATGCTATGACCTGACCGCCCCGGTGGCCGGCACCTGCAGCGACCAGGACCTTAAGATGCTGCGCAAAGCCCAACGCGACGCCGAGTAACCGCGCGGCTGCCGCTCGGGCAGCCCACGCCTGCCGGGATCGAACCGCGCTTCGATCCCGCTCCCTCAGAATACCGACCAGCCGATCCGCTCGCTGAGCACTTCCAGGGCCGCCATGCCGGCCAGGGAGTTGCCCGCCTTGTTGAGCTCCGGCGACCACACGCAAATCGTGTACTGCCCCGGCACGATGGCGACGATGCCGCCACCGACGCCGCTCTTGCCCGGCAGGCCCACGCGGTAGGCGAAGTTGCCGGCCTCGTCGTACAGCCCGCTGGTGGCCATGATCGAGTTGACCTGCTGGGTCTGCCGCGCGCTGAGGATCTGCTCGCCGCTGTGCTTGCAGAAACCGTCGCGGGCCAGGAAGCAGAAGGCCTTGACCAGGTCCACGCAGCTCATGCTCAGGGCGCAGTAGCTGAAGTAATTGCGCAACACCATCTCGACGTCGTTGTGAAAGTTGCCGAACGACTGCATCAGGTAGGCCATGGCCGCGTTGCGCGCGCGGTGCTGGTATTCGGAGTCGGCGATATGCCGGTCGATCAGCACATGGGGGTTGCCCGACAGGCGCCGCACGAAGTCGCGCATCGACAGCGCCGGGGCGGCGAAGCGCGACTGGTTGATGTCGCTGATCACCAGGGCGCCGGCATTGATGAAGGGGTTGCGCGGCCGGCCGTTTTCCAGCTCCAACTGCAGCAGGGAATTGAACGGCTGGCCCGACGGCTCGTGGCCCAGGCGCTCCCAGATGCTCTCGCCGGAATGCTGGATGGCCTGCACCAGGCTGAACACCTTGGAAATGCTCTGGATCGAGAACGGCGTATGGGCATCGCCGGCGGTGAACAGCTCACCGTCGTTACCATAGACGGCGATACCCAGCTGGTTCGCCGAGAACTCGGCCAGCGCCGGGATGTAGCTGGCGACCTTGCCCTGACCAATCAGCGGGCGAACCTGGTCGAGGATTTCATTCAGCAACGCTTGCATGGACACGCTCGCAATCCGGCCCGGCGGCTGCCGGGCTCAATCAGCCATAGACGCCACGACTGACCCGCAAAGCACAGCGACGTTCAGAGGCGCTGTGCCAGAACCGCGATATGCTCCGGGCCGATGCCGCAGCAACCGCCCAGGTGGCTGGCCCCTCGCGCGCGCCAGTCGGCGACCCAACGCAGATAGCCCGGCGGGTCGAGGTCTTCGCGCAGTGGGTCGAGGCCATCGTTGGCGGTGGCTTCTTGCGGTTGCGGCGGGAAGGCGTTGGCGTAGGCGCCGATGGCCACATTCACGCCCAGGCTGGCGAAGGTGTCACGCGCCGCGTCGATGGCCGCGCCGATCACCTCCGGCTGGCTGCAGTTGAACAGCAGCACCTCGACACCCAGCTCGGCGGCCGCGCGGGCTGCCTCGGCCACCGGCTCGCCGGAACGCAGACGCGGCACCTCGTCGACATCTTCGTCGCGCAGGGTGAACGACAGCCAGAACGGCTTGCCGTCCCTTGGCAGCTGGGCGTGAATGGCCCGCGCTTCGGCGATGGCGCTCTGGGTTTCCGCCAGCCACAGGTCGACATAGGGCGCCAGGCCCCCGAGCAGCGGGGTCAGCACTTCGGTCACTCGCGCGGGCTGGAACAGGTCCGGGCGGTAGGAGCCGAACAGCGGTGGCAACGAGCCGGCGACCCGAACGCCACTGCCGGCCTTGTCCGCCGCACTGCGGGCCAGTTGGCCGGCACGCTCGGCCAGGGCGCGGCCTTCGGCGGCGAAACGCTGCTCACCGATATGAAAGGGCACCAGGGCGTAGCTGTTGCTGGTGATCACCTGGCTGCCGCTGGCGATATAGGCGGCGTGCACGGCTTCCACCTGCTCCGGCGCCTCGGTCAGGGCCAGGGCCGACCATTCCGGCTGGCGAAACGGCGCGCCGCGGCGCTGCAGTTCCCGGCCCATACCGCCGTCCAGCAGAATCAGAGATCGCTCGCTCATATAAGCTCCAGTCATATCTATATGCATTCAATTCATTTGGATGCCGATGTTTATAACTATTTAATACATCCAATTGCCCCTCTCAACCTTTTTCGCGCCCAAGGATTTCCGTGAAAGCCACCCTGCTCGCCGCCCTCGGCCTGACCCTCGCCGCCGTCTGCAACCTGGCCCTGGCCGGCCCCACCCTCGAGCGTATCGAGAAGAACGGCGAGCTGGTCAACGTGCTGATGGAGAACTACCCGCCGTTCTCCTTCCTCAACGAGCAGAACCAGCTCGACGGCTTCGACGTCGATGTCGCCAAGGCCGTGGCCGACAAGCTGGGCGTCAAGCTGCGCCTGGAAACGCCGTCCTGGGACGTGATCGCCGCGGGCCGCTGGAACGGCCGCTACGACATCTGCATCTGCTCGATGACGCCCAGCCAGGCGCGCGCTCAGGTGTTCGACTTCCCGGTAACCTACTACGCCTCCCCGGCGGTGATCGTGGTCAACGCCAGCGATGAGCGCATGCACTCGGCCAAGGACCTGTCCGGCCTCAAGGTCGGCGTCACCAGCGCCTCCTCCTACGAGGGTTACCTGAACAAGGACCTGGTCATCGAAGGCGCCGAAGACAAGCCGCTGCAGTACCCCTTCGACGCCGTGCAGGTCGCGCCCTACGACAACGATACCGTGGCCTTCCATGACCTGGCCCTGGGCGCCGGCGTACGCCTGGACGCCATCCTCACCAACCTGGTGACCGCCCAGCCGCGGATCGACCAGGACAAGCGCTTCAAGCTGGCCGGCGAGGCGCTGTACGCCGAGCCGAACGCCGTGGCCATCGAGAAGGACGACCCCCAGTGGCGCGCCAAGGTCGAGCGCGTGTTCGCCGAGCTGCGCCAGGACGGTACCCTGGCGGCCATCTCCAGGAAGTGGATCGGTTCCGATATCAGCCAATGACGCCGCCACCTGAAACCCCTCGCCCGCCGCCCCTGGCGGGCGAGTCGTTGCTGCAGCGCCTGTTCGGCTTTCGCACTCGCCTGTACCTTACCTGGGCGACCCTGTTCGCCCTGTGCGTGACGTTCTTCCTGAGCTTCGAGCTGAAGTTCTCGATCATCCTCGACAAGCTGCCCAACCTGCTGGGCACCAGCCTGGCACCGAACGGCTTTCTGCAGGGCGCGGCGCTGACCCTGTTGCTGTGCTTCTGCTCGATCTGGGCGTCCCTGGCGCTGGGCTTCGTCACCGCCCTGGCGCGCCTGTCGAAGAGCGCCGTGGCGTTCGGCATCGCCAGCTTCTACGCCTCGTTCTTTCGCGGCACGCCGCTGCTGATCCAGATCCTGCTGATCTACCTGGGCCTGCCGCAGCTGGGCCTGGTACCCGGCGCAATCACCGCCGGGATCATCGCCCTGTCGCTGAACTACGGCGCCTACCTGAGCGAGATCTTCCGCGCCGGCCTGCTCGGCGTGCCGCCCGGCCAGCGCGAGGCGTCCCTGGCCCTGGGCCTCAAGCCGGTGGTGATCTTCTGGCGGGTGACCCTGCCCCAGGCCATGCGCACCATCATCCCGCCGACCACCAGCCAGTTCATCTCGATGCTCAAGGACTCATCGCTGATCTCGGTGATGGGCGTCTGGGAGGTGATGTTCCTGGCCCAGTCCTACGGCCGCTCGTCGTACCGCTATATCGAGATGCTGACCACCGCGGCGGTGATCTACTGGCTGCTGTCGATCGGCCTGGAGCTGATCCAGGCGCGCCTGGAGCGGCACTATGGCAAGGCCTACCTGAACGGACGCTAGGATCTGTCGCTTGCGATGCAGGTCCTGGCATCGCAGGATGGCGGTCGACCGACTTTCAGGAGAGCCGCCCATGACCGTCCGCATTCCCGTGGAAATCCGCCCCGTCTGCGCTGCCGATCACGCCGCCTGGCTGCCGCTCTGGCAGGGCTACCAGCGCTTCTACATGACCGAAATCGATGCGGCCACCAGCGACCTGACCTGGCAACGCTTCCTCGACCCCGCCGAACCGATGTTCGCTGCCCTGGCTTGGCGGGGCGGCGAGGCCATCGGCCTGGTGCACTGGATCTACCACCGCTCCTGCTGGACCACCGGCGACTATTGCTACCTGCAGGACCTGTTTATCGGCAAGGACGTGCGCGGCAACGGCATCGGCCGCCAGCTGATCGAACACGTCTACGCCGAGGCCGCACAAGCCGGCTGCTCACGGGTGCACTGGCTTACCCACGAAACCAACGCCAAGGCCAAGCTGCTCTACGAGCGCATCGGCGAACGCTCGGGCTTCGAGCAGTACCGCAAGCTGCTCTAAGCGGCGGCTGGCACACAATCCGCATCTCTGTCGGCTCAACCACCGACAGAGCGAGCCATGAACAAACTCGACAACGCCCTGCTGAATATCCTGATCAAGGATTCACGCACCTCCTTCGCCGATATCGCCCGCCAGCTGAACATCTCCCGCGCCCACGCCCGTACCCGGGTGCAGGCGCTGGTGGAGACCGGAGTGATCGAGAAATTCACGGCGGTGGTCAACCCGGAAAAACTCGGCAAGGGCATCTCCACCTTCGTCGACCTGACCGTCGCCCCTTACGCCATCGAGGCCGTCGCCGAACGGCTCTCGGCCACCCGCGAAGTGGTCAGCCTGTACATCATGAGCGACCTGAAAAGCCTGCATATCCACACCCTGACCGACAGCTACGAAACCTTCGATGCCTTCGTGCGCCAGCACATCTTCAACCACCCGGAGATCCTCACGGTGGATTGCAAGGCGCTGATGACCCGGGTCAAGCACCGCCGTGGCGGTGCACGCCTGTAAGCCGGAGGCCGTCGTTCATCGAACCCATGGGAGCGGGCAGGAACGCCTAGGCCGTGCCCGCGATTTCTCACGCATGGCGCGCTCGATGCCCGTCGCGGCAGCGATGGTAGCCATCGTCAGCGGCGAAGGCTGCGTTAAAAGCGTGCCGGCGACGCGTTTTGGTGCACAACTGACATTCGGCCGCTCACCGCGCCCCGGCTTACCGCTATGGACCTGAGCAACCGCCGCGACCTGTCAGATGTTCAGTAATCAGGGTTCTGGTTGCCGTTTCGTCAGCTTCGCAGCCACAGTCACGCTTGTTTTTTGTGCGCCGAGCCATCTGGACGAAAACCCAAATCCTGAATAAATACATTAAGAATCAATGAGTTAAAAATGATTTCTCCTGGCATGGCAGTTGCTCAAGGCATCTGGCAGCGACTTTACATCCGGCAGGCGCAGGCCCGCCGCCATGGCCAGAACGACAGGAGAATCCCATGAGCCTCAATCGACGCAATTTCATTGGCGCCGGCGCCCTCGCAGCCGGCGCGGGCCTGGCACTGGGTGGCAGCGGCGTGGCCGGTGCCGCGGTGAGCAGCAAGACCTTCAACTGGAAGATGACCAACGCCTACGCGCCGGGTTCGCCCTTCTACGTGCAGGGCCGGGGCAGCCCCACCGACTTCTGCAAGCGCGTCGAGGACATGTCCGGCGGCCGCCTGAAGATCCAGCACTTCGCGGCCGGCGAGCTGATCCCGGCGCTGGAAGGCTTCGACGCAGTGGCCAGCGGCATGGTGGAAATGAACGCCGCCAATGCCTTCTTCTGGGCCGGCAAGATTCCCGCCGCACAGTTCTTCACCGCCGTGCCGTTCGGCATGAACACCCAGGGCATGAACGCCTGGCTGTACAACGGTGGCGGCCTCACGCTCTGGGAAGAACTCTACGAACCCCATGGCCTGGTGCCGATGCCCATGGGCAACACCGGCACGCAGATGACCGGCTGGTTCCGCCAGCCCCTGGAGAACGTCGACAGCCTCAAGGGCCTGAAGATGCGCATCGCCGGCCTGGCCGGCAAGGTCTACAGCGAGCTGGGCGTGGCCGTGCGCCTGCTGCCCGGCGGCGAGATCTTCCCGGCGCTGGAGCGCGGCGTGATCGACGCCGCCGAGTTCGTCGGCCCCTATCAGGATCGCCGCATGGGCCTGCACAAGGCGGCCAGGAACTACTACACCACCGGCTGGCACGAGCCGACCAACGTCACCGAGCTGATCATCAACAAGCAGGCCTGGGACAGCCTGCCCGCCGACCTGCAGGCCATCGTGCGGGTCTGCGCCCAGGCCTGCAACACCGACAGCTGGTCGTGGTGCGATACGGTCAACGCCGAGGCCATGCAGGACCTGGTGGGCAACCAGGGGGTGATCGCCCGGCCGCTGCCAGGCGACCTCATCAAGCGTCTGCATGAGGCCACCCGCGACACCCTGTCGAGCATGGCGGCGGGCGATCCGGCGACCCGGAAGGTCTACGAGCACTTCTTCGCCTTCCGCAAGCAGTACCTGTCCTGGGCCTCGGTAGGCGAGAAGGCGTTCATGGACATCGGGATGGACGCGTCATGATGGCCCTCGTCACTCGTATCGAAGGGCTGGTCGAGGCACTGGGCTGCATGGCCCGGGCCTGCGTGCTGCTGCTGGTACTGCTGGTGTCGTTCGACGTGCTGATGCGCTACCTGTTCGACCTCAGCCCCATCGCCTTGCAGGAACTGGAGTGGTACCTGATCTCGCCCATCGCCCTGCTCGGCATCGCCTACACCCTCAAGCACCGCCAGGACGTGCGCGTGGATTTTCTCTACGAGAAATTCAGCGTGAAGACCAAGGCTGCCGTCGACCTGTTCAGCGGCATCGCCACCGCGGCCATCGGTTTCTACATCGCCCACCTGGCGTTCAAGTACACGATGCAGTCCTACCGCATGGGTGAAGGCTCGCCTGACCCGGGCGGCCTGCCCTATCGCTTTCTGGTCAAGGCTTTCCTGCCCCTGGGTTTCGGCCTGTTCGGTTTGCAGGGGGTGGCCGATAGCCTGCGCGCGTCGTGCGTGCTGCTGCAGCCCGCCTCCGCTCGGGAGGTGCGCCCATGAGCCCCAACGAATGGCTGGCCATCGCCATGGTGTTCGGCTTCTTCGCCATGATGATGGCGGGGGTGCCGGTGGCCATTTCCCTGGCCGTGTCCGGCTTCGTCGCCGGCATGGTCGGCTTCGGCCCGATGCTCTTCGCCCTGCTGCCGGCGCGCATGTTCGGGGTGGTCAGCAACTACACGCTGCTGGCGATACCGCTGTTCACCTTCATGGGGGTGATGCTGGAGAAATCCCGGGTCGCCGAGGACATGCTCGACACCATCGGCCGGGCCATGGGCGGCCTGAATGGCGGCATGGGCCTGGCGATCATTCTGGTCGGCGTACTGCTCGGCGCCTCCACCGGTATCGTCGGCGCCACCGTGGTGACCATCGGTTTGCTGACCCTGCCCACGCTGCTGCGCCGTGGCTACAACAAGACCCTGGCCTGCGGCACCATCTGTGCCTCCGGCACCCTGGGGCAGATCATTCCGCCGAGCCTGGTGCTGATCCTGCTGGCCGACATCCTCGGCCAGTCGGTGGGCTCGATCTTCGCTGCGGCCTTCATTCCCAGCCTGGTGCTGGCGCTGATCTACGTCGCCTACATGCTGCTGCTCGGCTGGCTGCGCCCGGATTGGGTGCCGGCGATTCCCGCCGAGGAACGCGCCCTGACCAGCCGCAAGCAATTGCTCAAGGATATGGCACGCAGCGTGCTGCCACCGCTGCTGCTGGTGATGGCGGTGCTCGGCTCGATCATCGGCGGCGTCGCCGCGCCCACCGAGGCGGCCTCCATGGGTGCCCTCGGCGCCCTGCTGATCGCCGCGCTTTCGGGCCGGCTGAGCTGGCCGACGCTCAAGGCCACGCTGCACGGCACCCTGACCATCAGCGCGATGATCTTCCTGATCCTGCTCTGCTCGCAGCCCTTCTCCCTGGCCTTCCGTGGCCTGGGTGGCGAAGCCCTGGTGCACGAGCTGTTCACCCTGCTACCGGGTGGCGAGCTGGGGGCGATCCTGTTCCTGATGGCGGTGCTGTTCGTGCTCGGCTTCTTCCTCGAGTGGATCGAGATTTCCTATATCGCCCTGCCGATGTTCCTGCCGGTGTTCATCGCCTACGACACCGACCTGGTGTGGCTGGGCATTCTGGTCGCCCTGAACCTGCAGATGTCCTTTCTCACTCCGCCCTTCGGCTGGGCGCTGTTCTTTCTCAAGGGCGTGGCGCCGCCGGGGATCACCACCAAGGACATCTACATCGGCGCGCTGCCTTACGTGTTCCTGCAGATGCTCGCAGTGGCGGTGGTGTTCTGCTTCCCGCAACTGGCAACCTGGCTGCCCGAGGCCATCGGTTGGTAGTACATCGAACCCGGGCCGCGCCGGCTATGATCGCGGCCTGACAACAACAAGGAGTTCGCACCCATGCTCAAGAGCACCCACGCCACCGGCGGCCTGTTCGTCGCTCCCCACCATCTTGCCGCCCAGGCCGGGCGCGACGTGCTCAAGGCCGGCGGCAGCGCCGCGGAAGCGATGGTCGCCGCGGCGGCCACCATCGCCGTGGTCTACCCGCACATGAACGCCATTGGCGGCGACGGCTTCTGGCTGATCCACGAGCCGGGCAAGCGGCCCATCGCCATCGATGCCTGCGGCAGCAGTGCGGCGCTGGCCAACCGCGATTTCTACGCCGGCCATACGCAGATTCCCAGCCGCGGCCCCCTGGCCGCGCTGACCGTGGCCGGTACCGTCGGTGGCTGGGCCGAGGCCCTGACGCAGACCGCTCACTGGCAGCCGCAAAAGGCCCTGCCGGAGCTGCTCGCCGATGCCATCGGCCATGCCCGCCGTGGCGTCGTGGTCAGTCGCAGCCAGGCGCAGCTGACCCGCGCCAAACTGGCGGAACTGCAGGATGTGCCGGGCTTCGCCGAGGTTTATCTGCCGGGTGGTCAGCCGCCACGCGAAGGCGATCTGCTGCGCCAACCCGCCCTGGCCGGCACCCTGCAGCGCCTGGCCGACGCCGGCCTGGATGACTTCTACCGCGGTGAGCTGGCCGAACGCATGGCCGCCGACCTCGAACGCCTGGGCAGCCCGCTGCGCCTGGCCGACCTGCAGGGCTACCGGGCCCGCGCCGTCGCACCGCTGAGCGTGCGCCTGCACGACGCCACCCTCTACAACATGCCGCCGCCGACCCAGGGCCTGGCCTCGCTGCTGATCCTCGGCATCTTCGACAAGCTCGACGTCCAGCAGGCCGAAGACTTCGCCCATGTGCACGGGCTGGTGGAAGCGACCAAGCAGGCCTTTCTGATCCGTGACCGCCTGGTGACCGACCCCGGCCGCGTCCCGGAGGACCCGCAAAGCCTGCTGACCGACGCCAACCTGCAGCGCCTGGCCGCCGCCATCGATCCGCAACGGGCACTGGCCTGGCCGCGACCGGCGCAGCCGGGCGACACCATCTGGATGGGCTGCATCGACGATCAGGGCCGCGCCGTCAGCTTTATCCAGAGCGTGTACTGGGAATTCGGCTCCGGCGTGGTGCTGCCGTCCACTGGCGTGGCCTGGCAGAACCGCGGGATCAGTTTCTCTCTGGACCCGACCGCGCTGCAGGCCCTGGAGCCGGGGCGCAAGCCGTTCCATACCCTCAACCCGGCCCTGGCGCTGTTCGACGATGGCCGCACCCTGAGCTACGGCACCATGGGCGGCGAAGGCCAGCCGCAGACCCAGGCGGCGATTCTCAGCCGCTACCGCCTGGGCAGCGACCTGCAGGCTGCGGTCAGCGCGCCGCGCTGGCTGCTCGGCCGCACCTGGGGCGGCCTCAGTACCACGCTCAAGCTGGAGAGCCGTTTCCCGAGCGAACTGGTCGAAGAGCTGCGTAGAGCGGGGCATATTGTCGAGCAGCTGGACGAAGCCTTCAGCGACACCATGGGCCATGCCGGCGCGCTGCTGCGCCATCCCAACGGCGTGTTGGAAGGCGCTGCCGATCCACGTAGCGACGGTAGCGTCTGCGGGTTGTAAACCTGAGCCGCAGAACGAAAACGCCCCGCTAGTGCGGGGCGTTTTCATTGGCGAGCGAGGTATCAGGTCTTCCAGCCTCGTAGGGTGGACGTCGCTTTTCGCGTCCACCGCAACGGTGGATCGATGAAGCGTGATCCACCCTACAGACTGTGGAGCGGGCGGGGACACCTAGTCCATGCCCGCGATTCGCGCGCATGGCGCGCGCCCACACTGAGTCGCGGAAAGCCAGCAGCGGCCGCTGATCATTCCTCGCTCTTCCAGTTCTTGCGGCTCATGTAGTCGCGGGTTTCCTTGACCACGATACCGGAGAGCAGCAGCAGGCCGATCAGGTTGGGCAACGCCATCAGCCCGTTGGCGATATCGGAGAAGGTCCATACCACTTCCAGGGAGGTCACCGCGCCGACGAACACCATCACCGAGAAGACCAGCCGGTACGGCATCACCGCCACGCGGCCCATCAGGCGCTCCATGCAACGCTCGCCGTAGTACGACCAGCCAAGGATGGTGGTGAAGGCGTAGACCATCACGCTGATGGCCACGGTGTACAGGCCCCAGCCGCCACCCATGCCCTGCTCCAGCGCCCATGCGGTCATCGGCGCGCCCTTGAGGCCTTCCTGCATCCAGGCGCCGGTGACGATGATCGCCAGGGCCGTGAAGGTCACCACCACCAGGGTATCGAGGAAGGTCTGGGTCATCGAGACCATGGCCTGACGGACCGGCTTGTCGGTCTTGGCCGCGGCCGCGGCGATGGCGCCGGTGCCCAGGCCCGACTCATTGGAGAAGATGCCGCGTGCCACACCCATCTGCACAGCGAGGATCACGCTGGAGCCGAGGAAGCCACCAGCCGCCGCCGAGCCGCTGAAGGCATCGGTGAAGATCAGCGCGATGGCGCCCGGCAGGCGGTCGGCGAAGACCACCAGCACGGCGATGATGCAGGCGATATACAGCACGATCATCAACGGCACCACGGCCGCAGCGAAGCGGCCGATGCTCTTGATGCCACCGATGATCACCACCGCGGTGACCAGCGCCAGGCACAGCCCGCTGACCACCGGCGATACGCCCCAGGTGTCGTACAGCTGATGGGCCGCGGTGTTGGACTGCACCATGTTGCCGATGCCGAACGAGGCCAGCACGCCGAAGATCGCGAAGGCGATTCCCAGGCTCTTGCCGAACCAGCCGCCAACGCCGTTGGTGAGGTAGTACATCGGACCACCGCTCTGCTCGCCCTTGGCATCGGTCACCCGATATTTGACGCCCAGAAGCGCCTCGGAATACTTGGTCGCCATGCCCAGCAGGCCGGTCATCCACATCCAGAACAGCGCGCCCGGGCCGCCGATACCGATGGCCGTCGCCACGCCGGCGATGTTGCCCACCCCGACGGTCGCCGCCAGCGCCGTGGCCAGCGCCTGATAGTGGGACACGTCGCCCGGCACGTTACCCTTTTCCGAGCGTTTCACGAAGGCCAGCCAGAAGGCATGGCCGAGCACGCGAAATTGCAGGCCGCGCAGGCGAATGGTCAGGTACAGGCCCGTCAGCAGCAGCAGCGGGATCAGCAGGAACGGGCCCCACACGAAGCTGTTGATGCTCGACAGTAGAGCGAGGAATGAATCCATGGGGTAGTTATCCTTTTTGTTATGTCCATTACGGCTTGTGGCCGCCAGGATCGGCATGGCGCGGTGGCGCCGGAGTATCCGCCGAGCGGGGAATCGTCATGAACACGATTTCTGGAAAACAGCTGGCGGATCAATCAATTGCAAAGCACAGCGATTGTTGCCAAGGCGCCAAGGCTATAACAACTTGCCCCCAAGAGG
Source organism: Pseudomonas argentinensis (assembly GCF_001839655.2). NCBI lineage: Bacteria > Pseudomonadati > Pseudomonadota > Gammaproteobacteria > Pseudomonadales > Pseudomonadaceae > Phytopseudomonas > Phytopseudomonas argentinensis. The sequence goes on along the minus strand of NZ_CP056087.1, from coordinate 643,786 downwards.
CGTCAAAAAAACAGGCGAATTCACTAACGGCCCTCGGTGAAACAGGCATTAGCCATGCTCGATGGCAGCTTTCCGGCTATCAGGGTCGGGGCTCAGGGCGCATTTCAAGGGCGCTTGTCGCCACTGTGCCCAGGCCGTTTCCCAGCCTGCGTCATGGGTTACCCCGGCCAGGCTGACGGTTTCCACGCACGGCGCCGCGCCGAGCTCACCGAGGTAATGATGCACGACAGCCGCCGGCACCACCGTGTCGGCTGCGCCCGTCAGATGCCGCTGAGGGATCTGCGCCAGTCGCTGGCGGTATTCCAGGGGTTCGAGGGAGCCATCGAGGGGGCTCAGGTGTTGCATTCTCGCCCATTGACGGGGGCTCAGGTTGCCCGCCAGGGTCTGCACGCTGGCGACATCGTCGCGCTGTGCGGCCAGCAGCAACGCCAGCGCGGCGCCACCGGAATAGCCGATCAGCTCGAAGTCGTGGTTGCCGTAGCGCGCCTTGATCAGATCCAGGCCCTGGTCGAGGCTGCGCAGCACATCGGCGCTGAAACGCTGATTCGTCCACAGGCGGGGGCTGCAACCAGGTGCGCTGACGAACTGGCAGGGCCGCGCCAGATACAGGCTCGGCGTCGGGTCGCTGAACGCCAGGCGCGCTACCAGCAGATCACGGGGCGACGGGTCGAGGCTGGGCTGCGAGGGCGTGGCCCAGGCATGGCCATCGCCCTCGAGATAGATACGCAAGCGCGGTACACCCGATTGCAGGTTCGGTGCGCCCGACAGCAGTGGCAACGGCTTGGCATCCAGGGTCTGCAGCTGCTGATGATGCTGGCCAGCCAGTTCGCCCAGCCGCTGTTGCGGTGACTGGCAGCCGCCCAAGGCAAGGGCCAGCAGCGCGCCGAGAAGCAGCACTGGCGGCCTTGCAGGGCGGATGATCAGCATCCGGTCAGCTTCGCCTCGCGGCGTTCACCGGGAAAGAAAAACGGCCGCAGGCGCACACCCACACCGTTACCCACGAATGCAGCGACCAGCCACAACCAGCCGTGCAGGCTGCCGGAGGCGATACCGCTGAAGTAGGCGCCGATGTTGCAGCCATAGGCCAGGCGCGAGCCGTAGCCAAGCAGCAGGCCACCGATCACCGCCGCCACCAGCGAACGCAACGGGATGTTCAGATTCGGCGCGAAGCGCCCGGCCAGCCCGGCGGCCAGCAGCGCGCCGATGACGATGCCGATATCCATCACCGTGGTGATGTCTTCCCACAGCGGCGCGGCCAGCGCCTGGGCATTGCCCGGCTGCTGCCAGAACGCCCAGGACGACACGTCGACGCCGGTGCCCTGCAGCACCTTGGCACCCCACAGCGCGAACGCCGAGGTGATGCCCCAGGGGCGACCGGCCAGGGCCAGGGTGGCGAAGTTGAGCAGCGCCAGCAGCACCGCACCCCAGATCAGCGGCCAGGGGCCACGCAGAAAACGCTGCCAGCCCTGGTGCTCACCTGGCGCCGCGCGTTCCAGGCTGCCATGGCGGCGCAGCTCGAGGCGCGCGCTCAGGGCGGCGATGGCGGCGAACAGGGCCAGGCTGACGATCAGTGCCGGCACCAGGCCCAGGCTGCTGACGATGGAGGTCGGCGGCAGGCTCGGCAACGCCGACCACCATTGCAGATGGTGAGTGGCGATCACCCCGCCGATGATGAAGAACAGCAACGTCACCAGCATCCGCGCGTTGCCGCCACCCACGGTGAACAGCGTGCCGGACGCACAACCACCGCCCAGCTGCATGCCGATGCCAAAGATGAACGCGCCGACGATCACCGAGGTGCCTGCTGGCGCCACCAGGCCCCTGACCGGCTCGCCGAACAGCGTGCCGGCCGACAACGCCGGGAAGAACAGCAGCACGGCGATGGCCAGCATCAGCATCTGTGCCCGCAGGCCGGCGCCGCGGCGCTCGTTGAGCAGCACGCGCCAGGCCGAAGTGAAGCCGAATGCGGCGTGATAGAGCACCAGGCCCAGCGCGCCACCGACGATGAACAACAACGCCTGGCGACCGCTGACCGCAAAGGTGAGGGCCAGGGCGCCAGCCAGCAGCAGCGCCACGGCCACCAGCGGCGTACCCGAGCGGTTGGCCGGCGTAGCAGCGGGAATCGACAAACTCATATAGACCTTCGAATAACCAATTGAAACGGTCGGCTATTCTAGCCCGTCGCGGATGCCCCGGCATGGGGATGCTTAGAACGATTGCTGAAAAGGTTATGCCAGCAAGCGGCAGCCTTCAGAACACGCCGTCACGGGCAATCGGTGGCGTGAACAATCCGGCAGGATCACGACGCACCGAACCCTCTTCGATCTCGGCCGCCTCGACCACCTCGACCTGTTCGCCATTTAGCGCCTTCTCCACGTACTGCTGGGTCAGCACGCCGGACAGGATGGCCTTGCCCGAGTCGGTAAAGTCATAGACGCTCGATGAACCCTGCAGCGGCACCGACGCCAGGCGCTGGCCGCGGCTATCGAACACGTCGGCAGTCAGCGCATGGGTCAGCACCACGCCCATGAAGCTTTCGCTCTTCCATTCACGCACGCGAACCGACAGCAGCATGGCGTCGGCAGAAGACGCCTGGCGCACCGTGCCATCCACACCGCGGGCGGCGACGCCCTTGCGCTGCAAGCCTCCGAGCAGCGACTTCTGCAGCTCCTGAGCCAGCGGCTCGCCGGAGCGCGTGTTGACGTCATAGGGGATGTAGTAGCTGCCGCGGATCAGACCAACGAAATGCCCCTTCTTGTTGCCGGAAACCACGTAGGGACGCTCATCGATCACCTGCACCTCAACGGCCTTGGTGAAGGTTTGCGGCACCGCGGGGTAGGCCTGGGAATAGTCGATCTTGCGGCCATTGGAACAGGCGGCCAGGCTGAACAGCAGGATGAGTAGAACGCAACGACGCAGCATGGAATGTCCTTATAAAGAGGTCGAGCCGGCGCATTGCAGGCGCCGGCAGGCAGAGCGGCAATCGCCAGAATCCGAGTGATTGCATTATGCCACTTGAAGCCCAGGCATGGTGCTAGAGCCTCGGCACCATTGCAAGCAATGGCGGCCAGCCGATGTACACCCAAGTCCTTGTGGGAGGGCGCCATGCGCCCGAAGGCTTCGCGGGCATGGAATGGGCGTCCCCGCCCGCTCCCACGGGTTCGAGGAGATTCGGCCTCCCCGCCCGCCCCACGATATCAGGGCCGACTGACAAAAAAAGGGGCCTTGCGGCCCCCAGAGGTTAATCGATGACGGTCAGGCTTCGACTTCGATCAGCACTTCGCCCGGGTTGACGCGGTCGCCCTTGGCCACGTGCACGGCCTTGACGGTGCCGGCGATCGGCGCCTGCACTTCGGTTTCCATCTTCATCGCCTCGGTGATCAGCACCGCCTGGCCGGCCTTGACGGTGTCGCCCTCCTTGACCAGCACATCGACGATATTGCCCGGCATGCTGGTGCTCACGTCACCCGGTGCGCTGGCGCTGCGGCGCTTGCTGCCGGTGCCGCCGGCCACGTAGTCGTTGAGCGCCTCGAACACCACTTCCTCGGGCATGCCGTCGATGGACAGGTAGAAGTGCCGCTTGCCCTCGCCCTTGACGCCGACGCCGGTGATGTCCACGCGGTAGCTTTCGCCGTGCACGTCGATGATGAACTCGGTGGGCACGCCCGCGCCGCCGGCTGCCGCCACGCCAGTGCCATCGGGGATCGGCAGCAGCACTTCCGGTTGCAGGGTGCCCGCTTCACGCTCTTCGAGGAACTTGCGGCCGATGTCCGGGAACATGGCGAAGGTCAGCACGTCCTCTTCGGACTTGGCCAGCTCGCCGATCTGCCCCCGCAGCTTGTCCATCTCCGGCTTGAGCAGGTCGGCCGGGCGAACGTCGATGACTTCTTCGCTGCCGATGGCCTGCTTGCGCAGTCTCTCGTTGACCTTGCCCGGCGCCTGGCCGTAGCCGCCCTGCAGGTAGAGCTTCACCTCGTTGGTGATGGTCTTGTAGCGCTCGCCGGCCAGCACGTTGAAGAACGCCTGGGTGCCGACGATCTGCGAGGTCGGCGTGACCAGTGGCGGAAAGCCGAGGTCTTCACGCACCCGCGGGATCTCCGCCAGCACTTCGTTCATGCGGTTCAGCGCGCCCTGCTCCTTGAGCTGGTTGGCCAGGTTGGAAATCATCCCGCCCGGCACCTGGTTGACCTGCACGCGGGTGTCCACGGCGGTGAATTCGCTTTCGAACTGGTGGTACTTCTTGCGCACCGCGTGGAAGTACATGCCGATCTCCTGGATCAGCGACAGGTCCAGGCCGGTATCGTATTCGCTGCCCTTGAGCGCGGCGACCATCGACTCGGTGCCGGGGTGGCTGGTGCCCCAGGCGAAGCTGGAGATGGCCGTGTCAATATGGTCGGCGCCGGCCTCGATGGCCTTGAGCTGGCACATCGAACCCAGGCCCGCGGTGTCGTGGCTGTGGATAAATACCGGCAGGTCGATCTCGGCCTTCAACGCCTTGACCAGATCGGCCGTGGCATAAGGCGTGAGCAGCCCGGCCATGTCCTTGATGGCGATGGAGTCGATGCCCATGGCCTGCATGGCCTTGCCCTGGGCCACGAAGGCCGCCACGGTGTGCACCGGGCTGGTGGTGTAGGCGATGGTGCCCTGGGCGTGCTTGCCGCTGGCCTTCACCGCCTCGATGGCCACCTGCAGGTTACGCACGTCATTCATGGCGTCGAAGATGCGGAACACGTCGATGCCGCTCTCTGCCGCCTTGGCGACGAAGGCGCGCACCACGTCATCGCTGTAGTGGCGGTAGCCGAGCAGGTTCTGGCCGCGCAGGAGCATCTGCAGGCGGGTATTGGGCAATGCGGCACGCAGCTGACGCAGACGCTCCCAGGGGTCTTCCTTGAGGAAGCGCACGCAGGCGTCGAAGGTCGCGCCGCCCCAGACTTCCAGCGACCAGTAGCCGACCTTGTCGAGCTTGTCGCAGATCGGCAGCATGTCTTCGGTACGCATGCGGGTGGCCAGCAGGGACTGGTGGGCGTCGCGCAGGATGGTGTCAGTGACGGTGATCTTCTTGTTCATCAGGTTTCTCCTTCAGAGCTGCAAGCTCCAAGCCTCAAGCTCAAGTCAAAGCCGATCCGCTTCTACTTGCCGCTTGTAGCTCGCAGCTTGACGCTGCATTCATAGGCCGGCGTGGGCGGCGATGGCGGCGGCGATGGCCAGGGCCAGTTCGCCCGGCTTGCGTTTGATCGAGTAGTTCAACAGCTCTGGGTGGTTGTCGACGAAGCTGGTGTTGAAGCGCCCACTGCGGAACTCGTCGTTGGCGAGAATCTGCTGGTAGTAGGTGGCGGTTGTCTTCACGCCCTGCACACGCATGTCGTCCAGCGCACGGGAACCGCGGGCCAGGGCCTCTTCCCAGGTCAGCGCCCAGACGATCAGCTTCAGGCACATGGAGTCGTAGTACGGCGGAATGGTGTAGCCGGTGTAGATCGCCGTGTCGGTGCGCACGCCGGGGCCGCCGGGGGCGTAGTAACGGGTGATCTTGCCGAACGAGGGCAGGAAGTTGTTGCGCGGGTCCTCGGCATTGATGCGGAACTGCAGGGCAAAGCCGCGGTACTGGATATCTTCCTGCTTGATCGACAGCGGCAGGCCCGAGGCGATGCGGATCTGCTCGCGGACGATGTCGATGCCGGTGATTTCCTCGGTGATGGTGTGCTCCACCTGCACCCGGGTGTTCATCTCCATGAAGTACACCTCGCCCTCGGCGAGCAGGAACTCCACGGTGCCGGCGTTCTCGTAGCCCACGGCCTGGGCGGCGCGCACCGCCAGATCACCGATATAGGCGCGCTGTTCGGGGGTGAGCTGCGGGCTCGGGGCGATTTCGATGAGCTTCTGGTTGCGGCGCTGGATCGAGCAGTCACGCTCGTACAGGTGCACGGTATTGCCGAAGCTGTCGGCCAGCACCTGGGCCTCGATATGCTTGGGGTTGACGATGCACTTCTCCAGGAACACCTCGGCCGAGCCGAAGGCCTTGGTGGCCTCGGAAATCACCCGCGGGAATGCCTGCTCCAGTTCCGCGCGACTGTTGCAGCGGCGAATGCCGCGGCCGCCGCCACCGGAGGTAGCCTTGAGCATCACCGGGTAGCCGATGCGGTCGCCTTCGCGCAGCGCCTCGGCGATATCCGCCACGTTGCCTTCGGTACCCGGCGTCACCGGTACGCCGGCCTTGATCATGCTGCGCCGCGCTTCGGTCTTGTCGCCCATGCGGCGGATGACCTCGGCGCTCGGGCCGATGAACTTGATGCCACGCTCGGCGCAGATTTCCGCCAGCTCGGCATTCTCGGAGAGAAAGCCATAGCCGGGGTGCAGGGCGTCGCAGCCGGTTTCCACGGCCAGGTTCACCAGCTTGCGCGGGTTGAGGTAACCGGCCAGGGGGTCGTCACCGATGCCGTACGCCTCATCGGCACGCTTGACGTGCAGCGCCTGACGGTCGGCATCCGAATAGATGGCCACCGACCGGATGTTCATTTCGGCACAGGCCCGCACGATGCGCACCGCAATCTCGCCACGGTTGGCAATCAGGATTTTCTTGATCACGAGCCAGCATCCTCGATCACGTGAACAGGCAACCCAAAGAGGGTCGAGATATGACCGGATATGTCCGCCCGATCTTGTGATCAACCCTACGCCGCTGTAACAATTAACCAAAATCAATATTTGTTGGGTTCTGCATAAGTAAAAACTTATGCTCTGCAGACAACAAACCACCCGAGTGGTGAACAGAATTCGCAAGTCATTGTTACGCATGACCTTTCGCCAGCTTCAGGTGTTTCGCTCGGTGTGCGATCAGCGCTCCTACAGCCGCGCGGCCGAGGAAATGGCCCTGACCCAACCGGCGGTGAGCCTGCAGATTCGCCAGCTCGAAGAGCTGCTCGGCCAGCCGCTGTTCGACTACGTGGGCAAGAAGCTCTACCTGACCGAAGCCGCCGAAGCGCTGCAGCGGGCCAGCGAGGATATCTTCGGGCGCCTGGAGAGCCTCGACATGCAGCTGGCCGACCTCAAGGGCTCGCTGCAGGGGCAACTGAGCTTGGCCATCGAATCCAGCGCCAAGTACTTCGTTCCCCACCTGTTCGCCGCCTTTCGCCGCGAACACCCGGAAGTCAGCCTGCAGCTCACGGTGGTCAACCACACCCAGGCGGTTCGGCGGCTGAGCGCCAACCGCGATGACCTGCTGATCATGTCCCAGGTGCCGTCGGACATGGCCCTGGAATTTCTGCCCTTTCTCAATAACCCGATCATCGCGGTGGCGCCGGTGGATCATCCGCTCAGCCAGGCCGAGGCCTTGCAATTGCAGGACCTGTGCGAGTGGCCGCTGCTGGTACGCGAGCCGGGCTCGGGCACCCGCCGCGCCTGCGAGGAGTACTGCCACCAGAAGCGCGCGCACTTCGCCCAGATCCAGGAGGTCGGCTCGTTGGAGGGCCAGCGTGAAGGCGTGCTGGCCGGCCTGGGCCTGGCGCTTATCCCGCGCCATGCGGTGCGCCGTGAGCTGCAATTGGGCCTGTTGCGCGAGTTGCCGGTGGCCGAACTGCCGCTGCTGCGCAGCTGGTGCGTGATGCACCCCCGTGGCAAATACCTGTCGCCAGTGGCCCAGGCGTTCTTCAACTTCGTGCGCGACCAGCGCAAGCAGATCGGCGCGCTGGCCGCGCAGTTCAGTGGCGTGGGGAATTCGCTGTAATGATTTCGTATATCCTATTCAAAAGCCGCTCTTAGCAGGTGCACCCGCGTGCCATTGTCCCTTCTTAACGCCCCAAACCTGGGCATTACACCGTCAGCCTCCGAGGTGATCACCAAGCATCTGCGTGATGCCATCGTTTCCGGGCACTTCGGCGAAGACGAGCCAGTGCGTCAGGACGATATCGCCAAGCTGTTCAATGTCAGCAAGATCCCTGTGCGCGAAGCGCTCAAACGCCTGGAGGCCGAAGGGCTGGTGGTGTTTCAGCGTAACAAGGGCGCGGTGGTCACGCGCATCTCCGAGCCGGACCTGGCGCAGATGTTCGAGGTGCGCATCCTGCTCGAGGACAAGGCGCTGCGCCTGGCGATCCCCAATATGACCATCGCGACCTTCGCCCAGGCCGAAGGCATCTGCGCGGAATTCATCGGTGAGCACGACATCGGCCGCTGGGCCGAGCTCAACTGGGCGCTGCACGCCTGCCTCTACGAGCCGGCACAGCGGCCTTATCTGATCAACCTGATCCGCTCGATCCACGACAAGCTGGAGCGCTACCTGCGCCTGCAGATGAGCCTGTCCGAGGGCAAGGATCGCGCCGACTTGGAACACCGCGAGATCATCGCCGCCTGCCGGGCCCGGGACGTGGAACGCGCAGCGGCGCTGCTCGAGCAGCACATCACCGGCGTATGCCGCAGCCTATTCGAGCATTTGCCAGGGCGGCGGTGAGTCGGCAGTCCGGAAGACGGACTCATGCTTGCGGGGTCGGGCGCGGACGCCTAGTCCATGCCCGCGATTCGCGCGCATGGCGCGCTCCCAAAAACGCAGCTGCTCCGACTTTAAATCTGGTTCGACGCCTCCAGCGCCTTGAGCAGGCGGGCGTCATGGCCGTAGATGTCCGGGCGAAACTGCACCTGCCCGTCGGCCCCGACCTGAGCCGTCCAGTAGGCCATCAGGATCGGTACCGGCTGCGGCAGGTCGGCGCGCAGGGTGCGGCCGCTGTCCCACTGCCTGGTGATCCGCGCCCGCTCGCTGGGCGAGGCCCCGGCGAGCAGCTGATCGACCAGTTCGGTAACCCGCTCGATGCGCACGCAGCCCGAACTGAACAGTCGTGGCAGGTTGTCGAACAGGCGCTGGCTCGGCGTGTCGTGCAGGTAAACCGAGAACGGATTGGGGAAGCGGATCGCCACCTTGCCCAGCGGGCTGTGGGCCCCCGCCGACTGGCGCACCATCACCCGGCCGGGGCGCTCCCAGTCGACGCCGCGCGGGTCTACCGGGTTGCCGTCGTAGTCGATCACCTGCATATGGTTGGCGGCCAGGTAGCCGGCGGCGTCACGGCGCAGCTCGGGCAGCTTGTCCTCCTTCAGGATGGTCGGCGGAATGGTCCAGGTCGGGTTGAGCGTCAGGTGGGTGATGCGCGAGCGCAGCAGCGGCGTCGGCCGCGCCGGGCGACCCACCTGGGTGCGCGCCTGCCAGGCGACGGCGTGGTCACGCAG